>JADJUF010000001.1:600000-1200000 GCA_016717005.1 Myxococcales bacterium
CCGAGCGCGAGCTGCGCTGGCTCGACGCCACCGGCCGCGCCACCGCGCGCGTCACCGGCACCACCGATCTCACCCTCGCCGCCGCGCTGGCGGCCCCGCCCGTCTTGCCCATCGGGGGCCGCGCCATCGTGGCGTGCGCTCGCCTGGCCGCCACGACCCCCTCGCCTGCGAAGTAGCCATGACCGCTCAGATGAACATCCGCAACGTCGCCATCATCGCCCACGTCGACCACGGCAAGACCACGCTGGTCGACGGGCTGCTCCGATGCGCCGGCACGTTCCGCACCGGCGAGGTCGTCGCCGAGCGCGCCATGGACTCCAACGACATCGAGCGGGAGCGCGGCATCACGATCCTCTCGAAGTGCACCTCGGTCACCTGGAAGGGGACGCGGATCAACCTCGTCGACACCCCCGGCCACGCCGACTTCGGCGGCGAGGTCGAGCGCGTGCTCGGCATGGTCGACGCGGTGCTGCTGGTGGTCGACGCCTACGAGGGCCCGATGCCGCAGACGCGGTTCGTGACCCAGAAGGCGTTCGAGATGGGCCTGTCGACCCTGGTCGTGATCAACAAGATCGATCGCGCCGGCGTCGAGCCCGAGAAGGTCATGGACCCGGTCTTCGACCTGTTCGTGTCGCTGGGCGCGACCGAGCACCAGCTCGACTTCCCGGTGATCTACGCGTCGGGCCGCGAGGGCTTCGCCATCCGCGACATCAACGACGAGCGCAAGGACCTGGCGCCCTTGCTCGACATGATCATCGAGAAGGTGCCGCCGCCCGAGGGCGACCCCGACGGGCCGCTGTGCATGCAGGTGGCCACGCTCGACTACGACGACTTCCTCGGCTACATGGCGATCGGCCGGATGCGCGCCGGCTCGGCCAAGGTCGGCGACCGCGTGTTGCTGGCCCACCGCGACGGCTCCAAGGAGGAGTTCCGGATCCAGAAGGTGCTGGGCTTCCAGGGCCTCAAGCGGTTCGAGCTGGCGGTGGCCTCGGCCGGCGACGTGTGCGCGGTCACCGGCATGAGCGAGCTCAACGTCGGCGAGACGATCACGTCGATCCAGAGCCCGACGGTCCTGCCGCTGCTCAAGATCGACGCGCCGACGATCTCGATGAACTTCCGGGTCAACGACGGCCCGTTCGCCGGCAAGGAGGGCAAGTTCGTCACCAGCCGCAACATCCGCGAGCGCCTGCACCGCGAGACCAAGAGCAACGTCGCGCTCCGGGTCGAGGACACCAAGGAGGCCAGCGTCTTCAAGGTGTCGGGCCGCGGCGAGCTGCACCTGTCGGTGCTGATCGAGACGATGCGCCGCGAGGGCTACGAGCTGTGCGTGTCGCAGCCCCAGGTCATCTCGAAGGTCGGCCCCAAGGGCGAGCTGCTCGAGCCGTACGAGCACGCGGTGATCGATCTCGACGAGCGCTACACCGGCCCGGTGATCGAGGAGCTCGGCCGCCGGCTGGGCCAGATGAAGGAGATGCGCCCGAGCGGCACCGGCCGGATCCGGCTCGAGTACCGGATCCCGTCGCGCGGCCTGATCGGCTACCGCTCGCAGTTCATGACCGACACCCGCGGCACCGGCGTGCTCTACACCCAGCTCGACGACTACGACGTCTGGGCCGGCGGCCTGCGCAGCCGGGTCAACGGCGTGCTGATCGCCAACGAGATCGGCGAGACCAACGCCTACGCGCTGTACACGCTCCAGGATCGTGGCCAGCTGTTCGTCGGCACCCAGGTCTCGGTCTACGGCGGCATGATCGTCGGCATCCACGCCCGCGACAACGACCTCGTGGTCAACCCCAACAAGGCCAAGAAGCTCACCAACATCCGGTCGGCCGGCGCCGACGAGAAGTTGATCCTGGCGCCGCCGCGGCAGGTCACGCTCGAGAGCGCGCTCGAGTTCATCAACGACGACGAGCTGGTCGAGGTCACGCCCAGCAACATCCGCCTGCGCAAGTCGATCCTCGATCACAACTTCCGCAAGCGGGCCGAGAAGACCGCCGAGGCCGGCGAGCCCGACGACGACTGATCGCTTGATCTGTGACGGCGGGATGGGTGGGGGATACGAAGGCCGGCTCCCGGCTCCGGCTCCCGCTCCGGCTCCGACTCCGGGCTCCCGGTTCCGACTCCGGATCCGGCTCCGGCTCCCGACTCCGGCTCCGGTTCCGGCTCCGGTTCCGGGGGCGATCGCCGCGGCGGTTGCTGCCCGCGGGCGACAGCCGCGCGTCGGGCCTCGCGCGCGATTCCGGACGGTTATCGACTGGCATGGGGGTCGCAACAGCGACGGGTCTCCCCTTCACCCAGGATCGTCCCCATGCCCCCCTCCGCACGTCACGCATCCCGCGCCACTGGCGCCCTGACCTCCCCGTTCGTCGGCATCGACCGCGCCGACCTCGCCGCCGTCACCGGCGGCCTGTCGTCGACGATCCGCACCCGCCGCCAGGCGCCCGAGGTGCCGTCGCCGCAGCCCAGCGGCGTCGAGCAGAAGCTCGCCGGCCTGATGGGCGCGCTCCAGGGCGCCGGTCAGCGACCGCGGCCGGCGCCGACGGCCAATCCGATGGCCGGCCTCGGCCTGCCGTTCCCGACCGCCTGAGTCGCCTCAGCGCTGCCGCGGAGCCGCGTCGGGCCCGGGCCGCGCCGCGGCCACGGCGTCGAGCGCCGCGTTGACCGCGGGATCGGCCAGCACGTCCTCGAGCGCCCGCGCCCACGGCCGCCGCCAGTTGGGGCGCTCGGTGCTGGTGCCCGGCACGTTCTGGTTGGCGCGCTCGAGCCAGAGATCCTCGACGGTGACCAGCACCAGGTGCGCGGGGCTGGCCGCCAGCGCCCGCGTGCACGCGGTCATCGCGGCCGCGGCGCCGACGTCGGACGGGTCGTCGACGCCGCCGAGCAGCGCCGCCCGGGTGGCCGCGCGCTCGGCCAGCCCCCGGGCCCGGGCCGCGTCGTCGATCAGCCCGAGGTCGCGCTGATCGTCGAGATCGCCGCCGCGCCACCAGCCGGCGAAGGTCGGCGTGTCGTGAGTGTTGAGCGAGGCGACCTGGTCGTCCGCGGGCGTGGCCATGGCCTGGCCGACCTTCCCCGGCATCGCGAACTGGCCGACGTAAAGCCGGGCGATCCCGTGGCGGCGCAGCGCCGGGCGCACCTCGGGCGGCACGATGCCCAGGTCCTCGCCGGCGAGCGCGCACTGGTGGCGGTGCGACTCGAGCGTGAAGATCGCGTAGAGCTCGTCGGCGCGGTAGCGCAGGTAGGCGCCGTCGGTGGCGGCGAACCCGCGCGGCACGCAGTACAGCCGGTACAGGCCCATGACGTGATCGATGCGCAGCATCGACGCGTGGCGCATGTGGGTCGCCACGCACGCGCGCAGGTAGCCGTAGCCAGCGGCGCGATCGTGGGCGGGGTGCAGCGGCGGCAGCCCCCAGTCCTGGCCGCCCAGGAACAGCGCGTCGGGCGGCGCGCCCGCGGCGAGCTCCTGCACGAACCGATCGCGGTGGCGCCAGACCTCGTAGGCGTCGCCGTTCACGCCGACCGGCAGGTCGAGGTACAGACCGCCGCCGCCCGCCACCTTCTTGATCTGGAGCAGCTGGTGGCTCATGTGACGCTGGGCCCAGACGTGGAACCGCACGCCGTCCAGCAGATCGGGCGCGACGTCGGTCAGCGCGGTCGGCGCCGCGAGCGCTTGCAGCTCGGGCGCCCAGCGCGACCACGGCGCCCGGGCCCGCTCGCCGAGCGCCCGGAACAGCGCGTAGTCGAGCAGCGCGCCGTGGGCCGCGCCCTCGAGCTCCACCCGCTGGACCGGATCGGCCCACGCGGCCGCCGCCACCGTCGCCAGCTGCGCACGCTTGGCGGCGTACTGCGCGCGGTAATCGACCAGCGCGCCGGGCGTGGCCGCGGGCAAGGCCGCGCCGACGTCGGCGTAGAGCTCGTTCCAGTACAGCCGGCTGGCCGGGGAGTACGGGCTCTCCTGGCACGGCTCGTCGAGGAACGCCGCCAGCAACGGCAAGGTCGCGACGTAGTGCCCGCCGCGCGCGGCGACCGCGGCCACGAGCTGGCGCAGCACCGCGAGGTCCCCGGTCTGCCCCGAGGTCGCGGTCCGGACCGCGTGCAGCGGCGCGAAGACCCCCCAGCGCGGCGGCACCGTGCCCGGCGCGCCCCACGCCGCCATCGGCGCGGCGATCACCAGGGCCTCGCCCGAGGCCTGGCCGATCTGCCAGCGCAACCGGTGGTAGCCGCACGCGCCGTCCGGGATCGCGAGGCGCAGCTCGCGGACGCAGTGGACGCGGCCGCCCATCACCGCCGGCCACGCGTGGTCGCGCGCCGGCGCCGCGAACAGGTGCCCGTCGGCCGACGCGTCGGCGCCGCCCTCGGTGGTCAGCTCGAGGCGCCACGCCGCATCGACCTCGGCCGGCACCCGCGCCGGCACCACCACGGCCACGCCGTCCCACGCCACCAGCACCGGCGGCACCACCTCGCCCCACCGCGCCCGCTCGACCGCGCGCCGGGTCTCGTCCGGATTCCGGACGTCGTGCCCCAGCGCGGCGAGCACCGCCGCCAGCGCCTCGGGGCTCGCCGACACCGGCGCCCCGCGCCAACCGACGTAGGCCGTGTCGACCCCCACCGCCGCGGCCAGCGCCGCCAGCGGGGTCACGCGCGCTCCGATCGGACAACCTCAGACGACGACGAGCAGGACATCTCGCGCCAGCTTATCAAATCCGACGGCAGCCCCCGCGACGCGCCCCACGGAACCGGAGCCAGCGCCGGCGCCACGACCGCGACCGGAACCGGAACCGGAGCCGGAGCCGGAGCCGGAGCCGGAGCCGGAGCCGGAACCGGAACCGGAACCGGAGCCGGAACCGGAGCCGGAGCCGGAGCCGGAGCCGGAGCCAGATCCGGCGGCCGCGGGGACCAGGCACGCACGGGACCCGCGCCGCCACCCGCCCGGTGCGACCACCACCGGCGTCACGCACCGGGTGCGGGATCAACCCGCGCCCGCGCCACGCCACCCCGCCCGGTCGCGACCACCGCACCCGCGCGTCACGCACCGGGTGCAGGGATCAACTCCGCGCCCGCGCCACGTCACCCCGCCCGGTCGCGACCACCGCACCCGCGCGTCACGCACCGGGTGCAGAGATCAACTCCGCTCCCGCGCCACGCCACCCCGCCCGGTCGCGACCACCGCACCCGCGCGCCACGCACCGGGTGCAGAGATCAACTCCGCGCCGCCTCCCGCGCCACGCCACCCCGCCCGGTCGCGACCACCGCACCCGCGCGCCACGCACCGGGTGCAGAGATCAACACCGCGCCTCCCGCGCCACGCCACCCCGCCCGGTCGCGACCACCGCACCCGCGCGCCCCGCACCGGGTGCAGAGATCAACACCGCGCCGCCTCCCGCGCCACGCCACCCCGCCCGGTCGAGACCACCGCACCCGCGCGTCACGCACCGGGTGCAGGGATCAACGATCGAGTCAGAACATCCAGCTGCTCGGGAACAGGCCCATCACCAGGACCGTCACCGCGCACAGCGCCATCGTGAACGTCAGGCCGGCCGACCTGGTCGGCGCGATCTCGCCGGGCGCGTCCTTGAAGTACATCGCGGTCACGATGCGCAGGTAGTAGTAGATGCTGACCGCCGAGTTGACGACGCCGACGATCGTGACCCACAGGAGCTGCTGGTCCTGGGCGTCCATCGCGCTCTTGAACACGTACCACTTGGCGAAGAACCCACCGGTGGGCGGCATGCCGCCCAGGGACAAGAGGCACACCGTCATGGCCAGCGCCGCGGCCGGGTGCTTCGACGCGAGCCCCGCCCAGTCGTCGATGCTGAGCCGCTCGTTGGTCTTGTTGCCGACGTAGCTCACGACCGCGAACGCGCCCATGGTCGTCAGCGAGTACGCGATCAGGTAGTAGACCAGCGCGCTCTGGCCGCTGCTCGAGCCCAGGCCCATCGCGCACAGCCCGACCAGCAGCACGCCGCCGTGCGAGATCGACGAGTACGCCAGCATCCGCTTGATGTTGTCCTGGCGGATCGCGGCGATGTTCCCGACGGTGATCGTGATGCCCGCGATGACGATCAGCGGGGACGCCCAGCCGACCGCGCCGTACGGCAGCTTGTCGCCGCCCATGAACTGGCCGAACACCCGGATCATCGCGGCCACCGCCGCCACCTTCACGGCCGCGGCCATGAACGCGGTCACCGGCGTCGGCGCGCCCTCGTACGCGTCCGGCGCCCACATGTGGAACGGCACCGCCGCCACCTTGAACGCGAACGCGACCACCATCAGGAACATGCCGACGGTGAGCAGCGCCAGGTTGCCCGACACCAGGTGCTCGCGCACCGCCACCAGGCTGGTCGAGCCGGTCGCGCCATAGACCAGCGCCATGCCGTAGACCAGGAACCCGGTCGCGAACGCGCCCATCAGGAAGTACTTCATCGCGGCCTCGTTGCCGCGGCGCGAGCGCCGGCGCAACGCCGTCATCACGTAGACGCCGACCGACATGGTCTCGATGCCGATGAACACCGTCGCCAGGTGGGACGCGTGCGCCAGCATGATCATGCCGCTGCCGGCCAGGAGCAGGATGCCGAAGTACTCGCCGATGGCCCAGTCGTGGGCGCGCATGTGGGCCGGCGCGACCAGGGCCGCCAGCGCGATCGTCACCGACAGCAGCGCCGACAGCACGTAGCCCAGGCGATCGGCGACCAGCATCTCGCCGTACAGGTAGCGGTGCTGGCCCGGCTCGAGGTGCCGGTACAGCACGACCGACGCGACCGCCGCGGCCACGCCGCCGGCGACCGCCATCGCGGCCAGGGCGGTCCGATCACGCCCGGTGTAGAACGCCTCGGCCAGGACCAGCAGCAGGCCGGTCAGCACCAGGATCAGGAGAGGCGCGATGTAGAGGGTATCCCCCGTCGCGAAGTTCACGGCTGACCTCCGACCTTCTGCTGGGGCGCGGCCTGAGCGCCCAGGCGCCGGGCGACGTCATCGAGCCGGTCCGCGGCGCCGTCGAGCTGCGCCTTGAGCTCGGTCGGCGACAGGTCGGCGCCGACCATCCGGGCGGGCCCGTTCGGCAGCGCCAGCTTGGCGTGGTACTCGGACAGGAACGCCTTCACCGACGGCTCCATCTTGGCGAGGAACGGCCTCGGGAAGAACCCGAGCACGACGATCAGCACGCACAGCGGGATCAACACGATCTTCTCGCGCCGGTCGAGATCGGGGAGGTCCCCGTTCTTGGCCTTGTCGAGCGGGCCGAAGAACACCTTCTGGAACATGAACAGGAGGTAGATCGCGCCGAGGATCACGCCGGTCGTGGCGATCGCCGCCAGCAGCCGCGGCGCCGGCAGGTAGTGCGGCCAGTTGCTCGGGAAGGTGTCGGCGGCGTTGAACGTCCCGAACAGCGACAGGAACTCGCCGACGAACCCCGACAGGCCCGGCAGGCCGGCCGAGCCCATGACGATCAGCAGGTACAGGCCGCTGAACAACGGCATCTGCTTCCAGATGCCGCCGTACTCCGACAGCCGCCGGGTGTGGCGGCGCTCGTACAACATGCCGATGCCGAGGAACAGGCCGCCGGTGGTGAGGCCGTGCGAGAGCATCGCGTAGATCGAGCCCTCGATGCCGGACACCGTCAGCGAGAACAGGCCCAGCGCGCAGAACCCGAGGTGCGACACCGACGAGTACGCGACCAGCTTCTTGACGTCGTCCTGCGCGAACGCGACCACCGCGCCGTAGATGATGCCGATCACCGCCAGGATCGCGATGTACGGCGCCAGCACCGCGGCCCCGTGCGGGAACAGCGGCATGGCCAGGCGGATGAACCCGTAGATGCCGAGCTTGAGCAGCACGCCGGCCAGGATCACCGAGCCGGGCGTCGGCGCCTCGACGTGGGCGTCGGGCAACCAGGTGTGCAGCGGGAACAGCGGGATCTTGATCGCGAACGCCAGCGCGAACGCGGCGAAGCACCAGACCTGCGCGTCGTGCGGCAGGACCAGCTGCCCCAGGCCGAGCTTCTGGCCGGTCGCGGTGATGTGGACCAGCTCGGTGGTGTAGATGCCGGTGACCTGGCCGTGCTGGACGTACAGGTAGAAGATCGCGACCAGCATCAAGAGCGAGCCGACCATCGTGTAGATGACGAACTTGATCGACGCGTAGAGCCGGCGCTGCCCGCCCCAGATGCCGATCATCAGGTACATCGGGATCAGCATCAGCTCCCAGAACACGTAGAACACGAACAGGTCGAGCGACACGAACGCGCCCAGCATGCCGGTCTCGAGCACCAGGAACGCGGCCACGAACTCGCGCACGTGCTTGCCGATCGACTTGGTCGCCGCCAGGAGCGTCACCGGCGTCAGGAACGTGGTCAGCAGCACCAGCCACAGCGAGATGCCGTCGATGCCGGTCTTGAAGTGGATGCCGAGGCTCGACACCCAGGTCGCGTCGGTCACCATCTGGTAGCCGCTGGCCTTGTCGTCGAAGTAGCGCAGCACCAGGAGCGACAGCAGGAACGTGACGGTCGAGACCACGAGGCCGACGCCGCGAGCGATCGCGCCCTCGCCGCGCGGGGTCAACATCACGAACAGCGCGCCGAGCAGCGGCAGCGCCAGGATCAGGGGCAGCACGAAACTCCCAGCGCTGGTCATTGGACACCTCCGGCCGGAGCCGTGGCCGGTGTCGTGGGCGCGCGCAGCGTCACCTTCCGGGTCACGCGCGCCAGGTTCTTGGGCGTGCCGTCCTTGGCCTTGTCGCCCCACACCGGGTCGACGACGAACAAGGTCACGCGGCTGCCGACGTCGCCGGGCAGCTTGACCACCACCGGCGCGGTCTCGCCCGGATCGGGCTGACCGTCGCCGTCGAAGTCCCACTGCACCGCGGCGCCGGTGCGCAGGCCGTGGCCGGGCTCGGCCCGGAACTCGATGCCGCCCGGGACCTCCCGGTAGCTGAAGCTCGGGTGGTCACCGCGCGAGGTCAGAAAGAAGATCGCCGCGGCGCCGAACACGATGCCGACCAGGTAGCGCTGGACCTGGCCGTTCTGGATCCAGCGCGCGATGCGCGAGAACGTCGACATCGCCAGGCCCACGCCGTTGACCAGGACGGTGTCGATCATGAAGCGATCGACGATCTCGAACGTGCCCCGGGCCAGCGCCCGGAACGGCTTGACCAGCGCCAGGTCGTAGAGCTCGTCGACCCAGAGCTTGTGCTTGGACGCCTCGTACAGGCCCTTGCCGGCGCCAGCCGTGAACCGCTCGACCGCCTTCGACGGGCCCTTGCCGTAGAGCGCGTAGGCCAGGCCGATGCCGGCCAGCCCGACCGCGCTCGCCGTGATCAGCAGCGCGATCGTCGTGCCCTTGGCCAGGTGCAGCTCCATCGGCCGCGTCGACAGCCCGACCCAGTTGGGCAGGAAGTGCAGGACGTCCCCGGCGGTGCCGCCGACGTGGATGATGTGCGGGATGCCGATGAAGCCCGAGATCAGCGCCAGCGCGGCCAGCACCATCAGCGGGCCGGTCATCGCCAGCGGCGACTCGTGCGGGTGCGCGACCTGCGCCTTGCCGCGGTACTCGCCCTCGAACACGAGGAAGTACAGGCGCCACATGTAGAACGCCGTGCCGAGCGCGGCCACGGTCAGGCCGCCCCAGAGCATCTTGCCGTAGAACACCGGCCAGCCGTCGTGGTGCGAGGCCCAGGCCCCAGCCAGGATCTCGTCCTTCGAGAAGAAGCCCGAGGTCAGCGGCACGCCGGCGATCGCCAGGCAGTAGATCAGGAACGTCCACCGGGTGATCGGCATGTACTTCTTGAGCCCGCCCATGATGCGGATGTCGCCCGAGCCGTCCATGCCGTGCATGACCGAGCCCGCGCCCAGGAACAGGCCGGCCTTGAAGAACGCGTGGGTCATCAGGTGGAAGATGCCGGCGCTCCAGTTGCCGGTGCCGACGCCGACGAACATGAAGCCGAGCTGGCTGACCGTCGAGTACGCCAGCACCTTCTTCAGATCGGTCTGGGCGAAGGCCATGAACGCGGCCGCGAGCGCGGTCAGCATGCCGACCGTGGCCACGACCGCCATCGCGGTGGTCGACGACGCGAACAGGAACGACATCCGCGCGACCATGTAGACGCCGGCGGTGACCATCGTCGCGGCGTGGATGAGCGCCGACACCGGCGTCGGGCCGGCCATGGCGTCGGGCAGCCACACGTACAGCGGCAGCTGCGCGCTCTTGCCGGCGGCGCCGATGAACAGCAGGATCCCGGCGGCGGCGGCGAGGCGCTCGTCGAACCAGAACTTCTGCTCGTAGATCTCGGGGTGCGCGGTCGCGACCTCGCGCAGCATCTTGAAGTCGAGGCTGGCGCCGCCGTCGACCTTGTGGGTCGCCCACCACAGGAGGAACATGCCCAGCAGGAACGCGAAGTCGCCGATGCGGTTGACGACGAAGGCCTTGCGGCCGGCGGTCGCGAACGCCTCGTTCTCGAACCAGAAGCCGATCAGCAGGAACGAGCACAGCCCGACGCCCTCCCAGCCGATGAACATGACCGGCATGTTCGCGCCCAGGACCAGGATCAGCATCGCGCCGGTGAACAGGTTCAGGTAGCCGAAGTACGCCGCGTAGCGCGGCTCGTGCTCCATGTAGCCGGTCGAGTAGATGTGGATGAGCGTCGAGCAGAACGTGACGATCAGGATCATCACGCTCGCGAGCGCGTCGAGCCGGAACGCCAGGTCGACCCGGAGGTCGCCGGCCTGGATCCAGGTCCAGAGGTGCTCGTGCAGCTCGAACACGCCGCGCTTGCCGTCGTGGGCCCAGACGCCGTAGGCCTCGCGCAGCGGGCCGGCGACCAGGTACAGCGCGGTGAAGAACGAGGCCGCGACCGAGGCCACGGCGATGAAGTGGACGGTCTGGCGCGACAGGCGCTTGCCGAGGACCAGGTTGAGGAACGCGCCCGCCAGCGGCAGGAACGGGACGACCCAGAGGAACTTGACGGTATCCATGGTCTGGGCGGCCTAGTGCTTGAGGATGTTCATGCGTTCGACGTCGATGTGACGCCGGCCGCGGAAGATCGCGACGACGATGGCCAGCCCGACCGCCACCTCGGCGGCGGCCACGGCGATCACGATCATCGCGAACGAGTGCCCACCCATGTCGCCGTGCATGCGCGCGAAGGTCAGGATGGTGAGGTTGGCGGCGTTGAGCATCAGCTCGATGCTCATCATGATGATGAGCACGTTGCGGCGGAACAGCACCCCGCCGACGCCGATGGCGAACAGCACGGCCCCGAGCACGAGGAAGTGCCCGTAGCCGACCTCGGACAGCACCTGCGACAGGTCCGGCATCAGTGGCCTCCTGCGCCCGCGGCGGGCGCGTCGGCGGCGGGCTCGTCGTCCTTGAACGGTCGCGCGATCGCGATCGCGCCGACCACGGCGATCAGCAGCAGGATCGACACCGCCTCGAACGGGAACAGGTAGTCGTTGAACAGGTTCCAGCCGACCGCGGCGGTCGAGCCCCAGTCGTCGCCGAACGCGGTCTTGGCCGGCGCCGCGTTCTGGACCGCGGTCACCCGGGACGGCACGTCGACCAGCACCGACCCGATCCGGGCGACCAGGTAGACCATGGCCAGGCCGGCCAGGGCCTTGCCGGCCCGCCCGGTGGCCGGCATGGGCTCGGCCTCGGGCTTGTTCAAGATCATGATCACGAACACGAACAGCACCATGATCGCGCCGGCGTAGACCAGCATCTGGATGATCGCCAGGAAGTGGGCGTAGAGCAGCATGTACAGCGCCGCGAGGGCGAAGAACGTGCCGACCATGCCCATCACCGCGGTGACCATGTTGCGGCGGGTGATCACGAACAGCGAGCCGAGCACGGTCAGGGCCGCGAAGCCCCAGAACGCGAACGCCATGCCGGCGCGCGTGCGCTTGCCGGCGACGTTGGTCGGCGCGCCCGCCGGCGGCGACTGGACGCTGTCGCGCTTCGAGACGGTCTTGCCCGCGGTCGTGGCCGCGCGCGGCGGCGTGAAGTCGGGCGCGGGCGTGGTCTGCGCGTCGACCGGCGCCGGCGCGCCCTGGCCGTAGGCCGGCCCGACGAACAGCATCAGCGCGACCAGGACGACCCCGGCCAGCGCCACCAGCGGCCGCGCCAGCGCCGCGAACACGGACGAGCTACGCGGGCTCATGCTGCCGCTCCGGTGCGCGCGAGCTTCGCCTCGAAGTCGGCGCGGAACTTGGTGAGGAAGCCGAGCATCGGCCAGGCCGCGGCGTCGCCGAGCGCGCAGATCGTGTTGCCGGCGATGCCGTGGGCGATCGACGCCAGCAGGTCGAGGTCGCCGGGCTTGCCCTGGCCGAACGCCACCCGGCGCGCGACCTTCTCGAGCCAGCCGGTGCCCTCGCGGCACGGCGTGCACTGGCCGCACGACTCGTGGGCGTAGAACTTCATGATCCGCCACACCGCCATCGGGATGTCGGTGGCGTCGTCCATGACGACGATGCCGCCCGAGCCGGCCATCGTCCGCAGCGCGCGACCGCCGCCCAGATCGAACTGCCGGCCAGGGGCGACCTCGACCGGCCTGATCCGCTCGTCGGTCATGAGCGCGTCGAACTCGCACGGCACGTCGAGCTCGTCGTCGCTCATCGGCGGCATCGAGCTGCCGCCGGGGATGACGGCCTTGACCTTGCGGCCCTTCCACACCCCGCCGCAGACCTCGTCGATGATCTGCCGCATCGTGATCGTCATCGGCAGCTCGTAGACGCCGGGCTTCTCGACGTGGCCCGACACGCACACGATCCGGGTGCCGCCCGAGCGGCCCGGGCCGAGCGCCGCGAACCAGGCGCCGCCCTTGTCCACGATGAACGGCACGTTCATCAGCGTCTCGACGTTGTTGACGATGGTCGGCTCGTCGAACAGGCCCTTGATCGCCGGGAACGGCGGCTTGAGCCGGGGCTGGCCGCGCTTGCCCTCGAGCGAGTTGAGCAGCGCCGTCTCCTCGCCGCAGATGTACGCGCCGGCGCCGCGGTGCACCGTCAGGTGGCACGCGAAGCCCGAGCCGAGGATGTTGTCGCCGAGGTAGCCGCGGGCGTAGGCCTCCTCGACCGCCTTGGCGAGCACCGCGTACTCGCGCATCATCTCGCCGCGGATGTAGATGTAGTTGTGCGTGGCCTTGAGCGCGTAGGCCGAGATGACCATGCCCTCGATGAGCAGGTGCGGATCCCAGTACACCAGCTCGCGGTCCTTGCAGGTGCCGGGCTCGGACTCGTCGCAGTTGCACACGAGGTGCACCGCCTGAGCGTCCTTGGGCACGAAGCCCCACTTGACGCCGGTGGCGAAGCCGGCGCCGCCGCGCCCGCGCAGGTTCGAGGCCTTGACCTCGGCCGCGATGTCCTCGGGCTTCATGCCCAGGGCCTTGCGCAGCACCTGGTAGCCGCCGAGCTTCTCGTAGCCGGCCAGGGTCTTGGCGTCGTCGTTGCCGAACCTCGCGGTGACCAGCTTGGTCACGTCGTTCCACTGGCTCATACGACCTCGCCTTCCGGCCGCGGCTTGGCGCGCAGCTCGTCGAGGATGACGTCGACGTCCTTCGGCTCGACGTCGAGGAAGTAGCGGGTGCCGCAGATCACCGCGGGCGCGTTGGCGCAGGCGGCGATGCACTCCTCCTCGACGATCGTGAAGTCGCCGGCGGTGCCGCCCTTCTTGACGCCCAGCCTCTTCTCGAAGGCGGCCAGGACGTCGTAGGCGCCGCGGAGCATGCACGAGATGTTCGTGCACACGCGCAGGATGTTCTTCCCGGCGGGCTCGCGCCGGAACATGGTGTAGAAGGTCGCCACTCCGTAGACGTGGGCGTACGGCAGGTCGAGCGTGCGCGCGACCAGCTGCAGGGCGTCGTCGGAGAGGTAGCCATGTTCCTTCTGCGCGAGGTGTAGCGCCGCCAGGACCACCGGCTTGGGGGTCGGGTAGCGCTCGCGCAGGGCGGCGATCTTCTTGTGGGCGTCGGCGGAGAATTCTAGTGACATCGGCCAGTTGCCCTCTGCCCGGGCTCGAGCGGGCGCGAACATACGGACCTGACCTACCTCAGTCAAGAGTGCCCCCCCGCCAAGTCGGTGCCACGACACGAGATCGCACTCCCGGTCGGCCCGCCGCGCCGCGGGTGCGATCGCCGCGCCACCTATTAATACGTGGCCCTGCCGTGGCCGCCGGGGGTTGTGGTACCTGAGGCCGCCATGGCTGACCACGCCACGCCCGCCGACCTGACCCGGATCGAGAAGTTTGCGATGCGCCTGGCCGCCGTCACCAACGAGCACCCGGTCGGCAAGGTCCTGCAAGATCACTTCCTGCGGGGGATCACCTACCCCTGGGTCCGGCTGGGCATGGCCCAGCGGTGCTTGTTCGAGGGCATCGACGACATCGTCAACCTCGCGCCTGACCGCGGCCTGCTCATCGCGTCGAACCACCGCAGCTTCTTCGACCAGTACTCCCTGCTGCTGGGCCTGTACCTGGCGCGCACGCCGTGGATCCGGTCGATCAACTTCCCGGTGCGCTCGAACTTCTTCTACGAGCAGCCGCTGGGCATGCTCGTCAACTGGGGCGTCGCCGCCGGCGCGATGTACCCGCCGGTGTTCCGCCAGCGCGAGCGCACGGCGGCCAACAAGGCCACGGTCGAGAAGCTGGTCGAGATGCTCGCCAACCCCGGGGCGGTGGTCGGGGTCCACCCCGAGGGCACCCGCAACAAGGGCAGCGACCCGTACGAGATGCTGCCGGCGATGCCCGGCATCGGCCAGATCGCGCTGCAGGCCAAGCCGATCGTGATCCCGGTGTGGATCGGCGGCCTCTACAACGACTTCATCAGCGAGTTCCGCACCAACTACAAGGCCGACATCCGGCGCGAGCGCCCGGTGATCGCCATCTTCGGCCGGCCCATCGACTACAGCGAGTACCTGGCGCAGAAGCCGCGGCCGGCGCTCTACAAGAAGTGCGCGGACCTGTTCCGCAACGAGATCCTGGCGCTGTCCACGCGCGAGAAGGAGCTGCGCGCGCGGTGCAAGGCCGGGGAGATCGCCGACGACGACCCCCGCTGGATCGTCAACCGCGATCACGATCGCCTGTACGCGCGCAAGGGCTGAGCCCGCGCGGGCCGTCAGCCGCGCGCGCGCGCGGCCGGCAGGGCGTCGCCGCCGACCCCGGTCGTGCGGACGATCTGCCAGAACGCGCCGACCAGATCCGCGACGATCGCGCCGACCACCAGCCCGGCCGCGAGCCTGAGGTTGCCGGCCGCGAGGTGGCGCCAGCCGACCACCTGGATCGCGGCCAGGCCCAGCCCGCGCTTCCAGGCGCGGGCCGAGAGGTGCGCGGTGCCGTGCTGGAGCGTCAGCCCGACCAGCGCCGCCAGCAGCACGCGCTTGTTGCGCCCGAGCCGGGTCAGCGTGTCGACCGGCGAGCGGACCAGCGCCCCGCCCGGCTCGACCTCGTCGGCGCGGGGCGCGGTGTCGTCGGCCGGGATCTCGTCGTCGGCCAGCGCCCCCTCGCCGCCCTCGCGCAGCTCGCGGATCAGCTCGAGCGCGTCGTCGGCGTCGTCGCGATCGACCCAGACGTCGATCGAGATCGCGGCCGCGCCCAGGCCGACCATCGCCGCGTGGTGCTCGCCGCCGATGTACACCGCGACGTCGTGGGCGGTCAGGACCGCGCGCACCAGCGCCGCCTCGGCGCTGTCGCGGCAGGTCGCGATCCGGACCCGGCGGTCGGTCACGGCACCAGCTTGTAGCCGAGGCCGTAGACGGTGAGGATGTGGCGCGGGTTCTTCTGGTCTTCCTCGAGCTTGCGCCGCAGCTTGACGATGAAGTTGTCGACGGTGCGGTTGGTCGAGGCCGCCGAGACGCCCCAGACCTTGTCGAGCAGCTCCTCGCGCGACACCGCCTCGTCGGCGCGCTCGCGCAGGAGCTTCAGCACCTCGAGCTCGTAGAAGGTCAGGCGCTTGCTCTGGCGGCCCCGGGTCAGCGTGTGCTTGCGGGCGTTGACCGTCCACGGGCCGATCGCGAACGACTCGTCGGTGGCGGCCAGGCGGCTCTGGCGCCGGAAGATGGCGTTGATCCGGGCGATCAGCTCGGCCACCGAGAACGGCTTGGTGACGTAGTCGTCGGCGCCGGCGTCGAGCCCGCGGACCTTGTCGGCCTCCTGGGCCTTGGCGGTCAGGATGATGATCGGCACGACCGGGTCGCGCGCGCGCAGCGCCTCGCACACGCGGTAGCCGTTGTCGTCGGGCAGCATCAGGTCGAGCAGCACCAGATCCGGCAGCCACTCGGCGGCCGCGATCAGCCCGTCGGCGCCGGTGCCCCGGGCCTCGACGGTGAAGCCCTCGAACGACAGCGCGTCGCGCAGGCCCCGGACGATGTCGGGCTCATCCTCGACGATGAGGATCCGCTTGCTGGCTTCGGTCACCACGCGGGCCAGTGATACCACGCCCGCGCGATCATCCGGGCGCGGCCGGGATCGTGATGGTGAAGGTGGCGCCGGCGCCCGGCGTCGAGGCGACCGCGACCCGCCCGCCGTGGGCCCGGGCGATGTGCTCGACCAGCGCCAGGCCGATGCCGGAGCCGCGGATCGGGCGCAGGCGCACCGCCCGGGCCCGGTAGAACCGCTCGAAGATGCGGACGTGCTCGTCGGCCTCGACCCCCGGGCCGAAATCGCGCACCGCGATCGCGACCTCGGCGGCACCGCCGACCGTGATCACGATGCGCTGGCCCTCGGCGGCGTACTTGATCGCGTTGTCGATCAGGTTCAGCACCGCGAGCGTCAGCGCGTTGCCGTCGATGCGCGCGCTCGGCAGCTCGGGCGCGATCTCGAGCTCGGCGGTCATGTGGGCGTTGGCCAGGCGGTGGGTCGACAGCTCGACCGCGCGGGCCACGACCTCGCCGACGTCGCCGTCCGCGAACTCGTAGACGTCGACGCCGCGCTCGATCTTCGCGAAGTCGAGGACGTTGTCGATCAGCCGGGCCAGCCGCACGCTCTCGCGCCAGATGACGTCGGCGTACTCGGTGGCCTGCTCGGGCCCGCGCACCCGGCCCAGCGCCAGCATCTCGCCGAACATGCTGATGATCGACAGCGGCGTCTTGAGCTCGTGCGACACGTTCGAGATGAACTCGCTCTTGAGCTCGTTGGCCTTGCGCTCGCGCCGCATCGCCAGCAGCAGCACGCCCAGCCCCGACGTGATGACCGCGAGGGCCAGGCCGATCAGCACGAAGTCGATCAGCTTGCGGCGGCCGCGGGCGGCCTGGGTCGGGGCGTCGCGCTGGGTCACGCGCAGGCTCCACTGTGACACCGTGTCGACGAACGGCAGCTCGACCACCGCGCTCGAGTCGCGGAACGGCACGCCGTAGACCAGCTCGCCCGCGGCGTCGACCACCTGGTACAGGCGCGGCGAGCGGACGCCGAAGAACTGCGGGAACACCGACGCCACCAGGTGGTTCAGGTCGGTCTCGACGACCACGTAGTAGACCTTGCCCTGGGCCCGGCTCCGGACGAACGAGAAGAGGTACGGGCGGGCGCCGATGATCTGGTGGACGTGCCCGCGCTGGCCCTCGGGCAGCGTCGCCAGCGGCAGCGTCGGGACCACCGTCTCCTCGAAGAACGCCAGGAACGACAGGCCCTCTTCGGCCGCCCGGCTCGAGACGTAACCGCTTGGAAGAACTTTGAGATCAGGCCCGAGCACGAACACCGACGCCACCGGCGCGGCGAACGTCCGCACGATCTGGGCGAGGTCCGGCAGCCGGTCCGGGTCGATCGTCGCGAACAGCTTCTCGTCCGCCTCGACGATCGGGCTCTCGATGCCGATGATCTTCTCCTCGGCCAGCTCGCGCATGGTGTCGGCGATCAGGGCCCGCTCCCGCGACGCCGCCTCGGCGGTGTAGCTGTAGCCGTAGTAGGCCAGCGCCGAGGCCGAGGCCAACACCGCGAAGATCAAGGCGTTGATCGCGAGGATGCGGCGCACCGGCGGCGGGTTATAGCGCGGGTGGGATCTTTTGGGGCGATCTTCTAAGTGGGTATGGTTGCTAGCAATCGCGCCGTGTGTTAGGACGCTAGCTGACTCGCCGCGGCCATCCGGAGTGGGGCACGGATGAACGCATCGGGTGAGTTTTTTCAGTAACTTAGAATCTCAAACGGCGCCGCGGCGTCCTGATAATTCGCCCCCACGTGCAAAGCCAAGGAAGGCTGGGATGGACTCCATCTTCGACGAAGACGTGGACGAGGTCGGTGGCGAGATCGAGGCGTATTGTCCATCCCCGCGCTGCAAGGCGGACACGACCCACACGATCATCAGCATGTACGAGGACGAGGTTCGTCGCGTGCAGTGCGTGGTCTGTGGCGAGGTCCACGCGTACCGCAAGCCCCGAGGCGATGCCCCGGAGGAAGGGAGCGCGGAGCCGTCAGGGCGGAAGCCCTCGACGTCGCCCCGGATCTCCTGGAAGGACGCCGTCAGCCGTGCGACCGAGGCCGATCTGGGCAACTGTCGCTCGTACTCGATCCGGGACACCTACGAGATCGGCGACGTGGTCGCGCACCCGAAGTTCGACATCGGCTTTGTGATCGAGCTCTTGCCCGACAACAAGGTCGCGATGGTGTTCCGCAACGAGGCGGACCCGCGCATCCTGGTGCACAACCGCGTCGACCTGGCCCAGCAGATGCCCGGGATCAGTGAGATCCCGGCGCCGCGGGACGTGAAGAAGAAGAAGCGGCCCAAGAAGAAGGACGACGACGCCCGGCCCGTGATCATCCGCTCCGAGAGCGACATCGAGGGCGCGCTGACGAAGGCCCGCGGGTCCGCCGCGGCGCGGACCGAGGAGGGTCAGCGCGTGGTCACGACCCGGCTGGCCGAGGAGAAGAAGAAGTCCAAGCCGGTCAAGGGCAAGGCGGTCAAGGTGGCGCCGGTCGCGAAGGCGGCGCCCACGGTGAAGGCGCCCGCGGTGAAGGCGCCCGCGGTGAAGGCGCCCGCAGCCAAGGCGGCCAAGGCGGCCAAGGCCCCCGCCAAGCCGCCCGCGAAGAAGCCGGCGCCCGCGAAGAAGCCGGCGCCCGCGAAGAAGCCGGCGCCCGCGAAGAAGCCTGCGCCTGCGAAGAAGGCGGCGCCCGCGAAGAAGCCGGCGCCTGCGAAGAAGGCGGCGCCCGCGAAGAAGGCGGCGCCCGCGAAGAAGCCGGCCGCCAAGAAGGCCGGCAAGAAGAAGTAGCGCCGGGGGGGCGGCCGCCGCGTCAGGTAGCGCGCGGCAGCAGCACGGTGAACTCGGTGAAGACCGACTCCTCGGAGTCCACCGTGATGAGCCCGCCGTGCAGCTCGACCAGGCCGCGGGCGATGAACAGCCCCAGCCCGGCCGAGTCGGGGCCGGCCGAGGTGTGGTGCTTGGCGGGCTGGACGTCGGTGAACGGCTCGAAGATCCGGTGGCGATGGGCCGCCGGGATGCCGATGCCGTTGTCGCGGACGCGCAGCCGGGCCCAGTCACCGGCGAACACCGCGACCGGCGCGTCGTCGACGGTGACCGTGATCGTGCCGCCGTCGGGGGTGTAGCGGATCGCGTTGGACACCAGGTTGACGATGATCTGGTGGATCTTGTCGGGGTCGGCCGAGATCGGGCGGATCGGCGCGAGCGAGGCGGTCACCGACTGGTGCTTGCGATCGGCCAGCGGCCGCAGCTCGGTGGTGGCGTCGGACGCGATCTCGCCGAGGTTGACCATCGCGCGGACCAGCCGCGCGCGCCCGGCCTCGAGCCGCGAGAAGTCGAGCATCTCGTCGACGAGGCGCTTGAGCCGGTGGGCGTTGCGCTTGAGCGACGCGACCGGTCGCTCCTGGGCGTCGTCGAGCGGACCGAACTTGCCCTCGACCAGGAGGTCGAGGTAGCCGACGATGCTGACCAGCGGCGTGCGCAGCTCGTGGGCGACGATCGAGATGAACTCGGCCTTGAGCTGGCTCTGGCGCTCGAGCTCGGCGTTCTTGCGCAGGAGCTGGGCCTCGGACTCGGCCAGCGCGCGCGTGCGCTGCCGGACGATCTGATCGAGGTTGCCGGTCAGGGCCTCGAGCTCGGCGCGCTTCTCCTCGAGCTCGCGGGTGCGCCGCTCGATCTGCTGCTCCATCCGCGCCGCGACCTCGAACAGCTCGGCCTGGGACGGCTCGAGCGCGCGCCGCTCGGTGCGGGCGATCAGGACCTCGACCGTGCGGCGGGCGGCGCGCAGCTCGGCCTCGAGCATCGCCACGTCGGGCTCGGCCAGCTCGGCCGGCTCGGCCGGCGGCGACGCCGGCGGATCGCCGGTGCTGGCGCGACGGCGGCCCGGGCGCTTCACGGCGCCGCCTCGGCGCCGATCGCCAGCGCCACCAGCGTGTGGTTGACCAGGAGCGGCCCGAACTGCTCGCCGAAGCTGTCGAAGCCGAACACCGGCGCGTCGGCGTAGACCCGATCGAGCGCGTCGCGGGTGCGCTTGCGCTCGGCCTCGAGGTTGCGCGCGGTGCAGGAGAACGCGAGCACCAGCTCGAGCGGCCCGACCTGGGCGTGCGCATCGGCGAGCGCGGCCGCGGTGCGGGCCACGAGATCGCTCGGCCGCATGATCCGGAGCACCGCGCCGAGATCGACCGCGGCGGCCATGACCAGCTCGTCGCCGTCGATGTCGCGGATCGAGCGGACGTAGGGCCGACCGTCGACGTACATCGCGAACGGGAACTCGGCGGCCAGCGCGGCCGTGAGCGGGCCGTCGGCGCCCTGCCCGCGCACGAGCTGGAGGTAGCGCGGGGCCGCGGGGAACCCGTCGAGCTCGGACACCCGCCGCCGGCTGGGGTCGGCGCCGGTGACCACGACCCGCTCCTGGGTCGGCACCATGTGCTCGCACAGGAGCGCCGCGAACGGGCGATCGGTCTCGAGCATGATCACCACGCCCGCGTCCTGCAGGCTGAGCCCGTCGGCGAACACCGCCGCGTGCGGCGCGCCGGCGCGATCGTCGGACGACACGCCCCCGACCATGCCGATGCGCGGCGCCGCCGCGCCGCTGCCCAGGCAGAAGCCCTCGGCCGCGGTCGAGTGGCCGTCGACCAGCGCGATCGCGACGTGGCGCTGGCTGGTCAGCTGGTCGACCGTCATGCCGAGGTCGGCCGCGGCCGCCACCACCGCCGCGCGCCCGGCGCCGAGCGGGCCGCCGGCCAGCCGCGCGGCGACGCCGACGCCGATCCGGAACGCCGGCGGGCCGAACACCAGCCCGATCGCGGTGCCCGCGACCGAGGCGCCCGCGACCTCGCGCACCGACGTGCAGCCGACCACCCGGGCCGGGGCCAGGGCCCGCGCCAGCGCCGCCGCGACCGCCACCGGATCGAGGCGGCTGGTCACGAACACCAGCACCACCTCGCCGGCGACCGGCGCCAGCCGGGCGCGCAGCTCGGCGGCGACCTGCGCCGCCGACTCGGCCGGCACGACGGCGCGGCGGATCGTAGGCGCGACGCTGGCCACGAGGTCATCACACCACAGCCGGTCGGCGCTGTCTCGCGGCGATTCGTCCGGGGTGCGCGGCCGAAAAGTTGCCCGCGGACGCTTCCCGTCGCTTCCATAAGGGCATGGAGAAGCTCTGCAGCGTCTGCGGACAGTCGTTCCGCCCCGCCTTCGTGTACCAGGTCGCCGTCACCGGGGACGGTCAGCGCGGCTACTACTGCTCGCTCGACTGTCGCAAGGGCGGCCTCGGCGACGAGGCCTTCCGGGCCCAGCGCGCGCGTCGGGTCGCGGTGCTCAACCAGAAGGGTGGCACCGGCAAGACCACGACCTCGGTCAACCTCGCCGCGGGCATCGCCGAGCGCGGCCACCGCGTGCTCCTGGTCGACACCGACGCCCAGGGCAACGTCGGCGTGTCGCTGGGCGTGGCCGGCGAGAAGTCGCTGTACCACGTGCTGGTCGAGGGCATGGATCCGACCGAGGTCGCGGTGCCGGTCCGCCAGCACCTCGACGTGATCACCAGCGACGCGACCCTGGCCGCGGCCGAGATCTGGCTGGCGCGCCAGGAGCCGGCGCAGCGGTCGCGGATCATGACCAAGCGCCTCAACCTGATGCAGGTGTCGCGCCGCTACGACTACGTGTTCATCGACTGCGGCCCGTCGCTCAACCTGCTCAACCAGAACGCCCTGTCGTACGCCGACGAGGTCGTCATCCCGGTGACCTGCGACTACCTGGCGCTGGTCGGCGTCAAGCAGGTGCTGCGCACGATCAAGGACGTCGAGCGCCACCTCGGCCACGCCGTCCGGGTGTCGGCGGTGCTGCCGACGTTCTACGACGGCCGCACCCGCCTCGCGCGCGAGGTCTACGAGACGCTGCAGGGCCACTTCAAGCAGAAGTGCCTCGAGCCGATCCGCATGAACACCAAGCTCGCCGAGGCGCCCAGCCACCGCAAGAGCATCTTCGAGTACGCGCCGCAGTCGCACGGCGCGGCCGACTACAACCGCGTCGTCGACTGGCTCCTGGCCTCGTCGGCGACGCAGCACCAGACGACCGGCGACGCCACGGTCGCCGCGTGAGGTCGCCCATGAAGGAAGACAAGCTGCTCGCGCACGATCCGCTGGCCGACGCCGAGCTGATCCTGCGCGAAGACTTCTACGGACGCGCCGCCCCGGCGGACGCGCCGCCGCGCCGCCGGCGCGCCGAGGCGACCAAGCGGCCGACCCACTACAAGGTCATCTGCATCTCGATGTACACGCGCGACATCGAGGAGCTCGACGCCAAGGTCGCCGAGCTCAAGCGCCGCGGCTGGACCAAGGCCAACAAGAGCCAGCTCATCCGGCTGGCGCTGGCGCAGCTCGATCTCGATCAGCTGCCGGTCCCGCGCCAGTAGCGGGCCGCGGGCACCGCCGCGCGGGCACCGCCGCGGGGCACCGCGGCCGCGGCCATCGCCGTCACGGCGCGGGCCCAGCGCGGGCCCAGCGGCGCGGGCCCAGCGGCGCGGGCCCAGCGCGGGCCCAGCGCGGTCACAGCGGCGCGGTCACAGCGGCGCGGTCACAGCGGCGCGGTCACAGCGGCGCGGTCACAGCGGCGCGGTCACAGCGGCGCGGTCAGCACGAGCTGCGCCGCGTGATCGCGGATCATCTTCACGACCAGATCGTTGACGGTGTCGCCGCGCTCGATCCCCTCGAGGTAGTGGCCGGCCAGGTCGAGGTACTCGCGGTAGCGGCCCGCGAACGCCGCCGCGTCGAGCTTCTGGATCAGGTGGCCCTGGTGCTTCACGAACGCGCCGACCGCGACGTCGCCGACGGCGGCGTGGAAGCGGTCGAGGTAGTCGGCGTAGTCGCGATCCGGGTCGATCATGGCGGGGCGGAGCTTACTCGATCGGACCGGCGCCGCGGGCGGGGGCCGGTCGCTGTCAGAACGTGCGGGCGAGCCCGACGGTGACGACGTGGTTCTTGTCGACCCGTTCGGCCGCGTTCGAGCCGGTGCCGCGGTTCGAGGGCCCGGTCCAGGCGGTCTTGGCGTAGCCGAACCGGTAGGCCGCCTCGAGGTTCCACGCCGGCTTCCACGCGTAGGCGCCGGTCAGCCCCGCCATCAGGCCCATGGCGCCGTCGAGGGCGCCGTCCTCGTTGCCCTGGGTCTGGCTGCGGGTGCCCGGGTACACCAGGTCGAGGGCGGCGGCGACGCCGATCGTCGGGGTCAGCCGGGGCATGGTCACGCTGGCGCCGATCGCCGGGCCGCGGAACGTCTCCGACGGGATGTTGGCGGCGTTCATCAGGTTCGACATCGACAGGATGCCGACGTGGTACCCGACCCGGCCCCAGACGACGGTGCCCCGGCGATCGCGCAGGTCGTAGCCGCCGATGACCCGCAGGTCGACGTCGTGGGTCTTGAAGCCGATGTCCTCGCTGCCGTAGCGGATGCCGGGCGTCGCGACGCACCCGAGGTACTCGACGCCGCCGCCGAGGAAGTAGTCGCGCTTGTACGCGTACGCGACCTCGACGCCGAGGTTGACGCTGATCGCCGTCGAGCCGAGCTGGTACCGCGCCAGCGGATTGGCGGCGGGGCCGTCCGACGTGAAGGTGCCGCCGAGGCTGGCGAAGCCCAGCCGCGCCTTGGTGAAGATCTGGCGCGCCACCCGCGGCGGCCGCGCGTCGGCGTCGGCGACGTCGTCGGCCCGCACGAACCCGGCGTCGTCGTCGAACTCGACCCGGACCCAGTCGGCGTCGCGCTCGAGCACGATCAGCCGGGCGCCGCGCCGCAGCGTCCGGCTCGACTTGGCCTTGCGCGACGCGCGCGGGTAGAGCTTGGTCCGGGGCGCCGTCACCACCACCATCGCGACCGCGTCGACGTCGTCGTCGCCCCGATCGCGCTCGTCGCAGTCGTCGCAGTCCTCGTCGTCGCCGCCGCCCTTGTCATCGTCGCGCCCGCGCGCCGTGCCGCCGCCGCGATCGCCCTGGTCATCGCCGGCGTCGCCGTCGTCGGGATCGGTCGCGTCGGCCCCGACCCGATCCTCGGGCGCGCCGTCGCCCCAGCCGCGCCGGGTCGAGCGGCCATCGACGAACGGGCGCCGCCGGGTGTTGCGGGGCACGTCGTCGTCATCGAGCGAGGTGACGTTGGACCGGGTGATCCAGCCGGTCCGGCCGTTGACCCGGACCTTGAGCCAGCGGCCCTCGGTCTTGAGGACCTTGAGCGTCGTGCCCTCCGCCACCTTGGTCACGACCCCCGACTGTTCCCCGGTGTTGCGGTAGACCTTGACCCGGTCGGTCGTGCGGACGCGCTCGGCGTGGGCCACCGAGCCCCCCAGCAGGGCGGCAGCGGCGACCAGGACGACGGCGGCGCCCCGGGACAGGCGGGCGAGATCGACACGCGGCATGCCGCTATTCTCCTACAACCTTCGTGCCGAGGCAGGTGGCAACCTCGATCGAAGGCGTAACTGACCAGAATCACGAAAGCGCGCCGCGAGATCCGCGCCCCGCCTGGGGGGCGGTCCCCCAGGGCTGGCGGCGCCAGCGAAGTCCGGGGAGGGGAGGATCGACGGGCGACGTCCGTACTAGGAACGCGATATCATCGGCGCAGGAGCCCGCCCGCATGTCCCAGAGCAAAGTGAATCAGAAGAGCTACGCCGTCGGCAGGTTCGGGCTACAGCTCGAAGAGGACGGCGGTTCGCCCATCGATGTGTCGTCGTACCTGAAGAACGTGGAAGGCGGCCTGCCCAAGATCGAGTCCACCAAGGAGCAGGTGGGCTCATTCAACCAGCCCCGCAACCACCTGGCGACCCGCACCGTCGAGCCGATCACGTTCGAGGTCGGCCTGTGCCAGGCCAACCCGCTGCTGAAGTTCGTCCAGAACGTCATCAACAACCGGGTGCACAAGCGCCTCAGCGGCCACATCTTCCACGCCGACGCCAACTCGAAGTCGCGCTTCGAGCAGGAGTTCGCGCGGGCGCTCGTCACCGAGATCGCGTTCCCGGCCCTCGACGCGGCGGGCAAGGACCTGGCGCTCCTCAAGGTCAAGGTCCAGCCGGAGACGGCCTCGTTCAACGTCGGCTCGGGCCAGGCCATCCCGATGGGCGTCGAGCGCGCGCAGAAGGTCTGGCAGAACAACTCGTTCCGGCTCGAGCTCGAGTCCAACGGGACCAAGTTCGACTGCACGCACGCCACCAAGATCGAGGCGCTCACGGTCACGATCGGGGCCAAGGCGGTCCAGCGCGGGCGCTTCCTGCTGCCGGAGTACATGCCGACGCAGGTCAAGATGCCGAAGCTGTCGATCCACGTGCCGCTGCACCACGCGGGCAGCCTGATCGACTGGTTCCGCAACGTCGCGAACTCCGAGGCGAGCAAGACCGACGGCGCCGGCGGCTACGAGGCCACCGGCTCGCTGACCTACCTCGACACGACCACGAGCAAGGATCTCTACCACATCACCTTCGAGGGCCTCGCGCCCGAGCAGATGACGATCGTGAAGTCCGAGGGCGGCAGCGCCACGCTCAAGACCTGCAAGTTCGACTTCTACCTGACCAACATGCTGCTGAACGTGTGAGCCGCTGGAGGTGCGGCGACGATCGTCGCCGCGCCAGCACCAGCCGTTGGGGGAGCCGATGGGGGGACAGGTGGTGGCACGCCGCGGGCGGCGCCCGCGCTGGGCCCGGTCGGGCGCCCGAGGGCGAGCCCACCGTCGTCGGCTCGACCGCCGTGCACGGCGGGTCAGCGACGCCACATGCCGCCGAGCGCGAGCCCGGCGGCGCAGGCCGCGACGCCGCAGACCACGGTGACGGTGACGTAGGCGGTGACGGCGAACCACGCGCGGCGATCGATCAGCTCGACGGTCTCGAGCGCCAGGCTCGAGAACGTCGTGAACCCGCCCAGGAAGCCGGTGGCGAGGACGACGCGCTCGCGCCCGCCGTCGGGCCGTGACGCGCACACCGCGACGACGAGCCCGATCAGCGCGGCGCCGACGAGGTTGACGACCAAGGTCCCCCACGGCCACCGGCCCGACACCGGGGCCAGCGCCGACGCCACCGCGTAGCGACCGAGCGAGCCGAGCCCGCCGGCCACCGCCACGCCGACCGCGAGCCCGGGGCTGATCATGACGCCGCGACCCACAGATCGTAGAGCACGTGGGCGTAGACCGCGTGGGCCAGCGACCGCCACCAGAACACCGCGGTGAAGCCGAGCCCCGCGACCGCGCGGAACACGAACGCCCGCGCCGCCCACGGCTCACCGCCGAGGTGATGGGCGGCCGCGAACACGAGCGCCGAGATCACCGCGGCGGCCGCGAGCGCGACCTGGGGGCGCAGGCCGGCCCGGCGCGCGAGCGCGGCGCAGCCCGCCACGCCGATCAACCGGAACACCAGCTCCTCGTGGACGCCGGCGCCGATCGCGCCGATCACGGTGTCGGCGCCGAGCCCAGGCAGGTGGGCGACGACGAACCACACCACCGTCGCCAGGGTGCAGGCGTAGATCGCCGCCTCGACCACCACCGGCGCGATCACCGCCACGCGCACGACGTCGGCGCGCCGGTGCCGGCGCAGCCACCAGAGGTAGCCGAGCGCGAGCGCCGCGTAGGCGAGCAGGTAGCGGCCGCGATCGTGCCCGCACGCCCACCACAGCCCACGGCTGGCGCCGTCGACCGCGTTCACGCGCAGGGTCATCGCGACCCCGATCCCATAGGCCAGCACCAGCGGGAACACCAGCGCCAGGCTGGTGCTCAGCTCGCCGTGGCCGGCCCAGCCCACGCGCGCGCGGCGCCGCGTCATCGGCGCCGACCTCCTCGCCCGCGCCGCGTCGGCGCCTGGCGCCGCGTGCGCACCGCCGGGGCGTCGTCGGGCGGACGCACCGTGACGACCACCGCGCGCGCGGGCACGACGACCCGCGCGATCACGCGCGCGACCGCCGCGGCGTCGACCGCGGCCAGCGCGGCGGCGCGCGGCGGCGCGCCGGTGAGCTCGGCGAGCGCCAGCTCGTCGGCGTCGCGGGCCGAGCTCGGGAGCCGGCGGGCCGCGACCACGGCCCGGGCCGCGGCCACCGCGGCGTCGCTCGGCGGCCGCGACGCCAAGGCCGCGAGCGCCGCGCGGACCTCGGCCACCAGCGCCGCGCGATCGGGTGGGTGCGCGAACACGATCGCGAGGTAGCCCGCGTCGAGCGTGTCGGCCACGGCGACCCGGGCGGTCCCGCCCGCCGACGGCAGCGCGAGCGGCCCCCCGCCCGTCGCCAGCAGCGCCGCCAGCACGTCGAGCGCGGCGCGATCGGGATCGCCCGCGGCCAGCGCATCGAAGCCGACCAGCACGGCGCTGTCGTCGGCGCGGCCGTCGATGAACAGCTCGGCGCCGCCGGGCCTCGGCGCGCGGCCGGGCGCGCGCGGCGTCGGCGCGACGCCACCGTCGCCGCCACCGTCGCCGGCCACGGCCGCGACCAGCTCGTCCAGCTCGAGCGGGCCGACCGCGGCGATCGCCGTCGGCGCGTGGGCCCGCCGCTGGCCCCACCACGCGGCGACCTCGTCGGCCGCGGCCGGCCGCGGCGCGGCGGCGCTGACGTCGTGGACCAGCGCGTGGTCGCCGTAGGTCGCGCGCGCGAACGCGGTGAGGGCGCGCCGGATCGGGCTGTCGGCGACGGCGGCCGCCAGCGCCGCCAGGCGCGCCCGATCGCGCTCGTGGCCAGCGGCGCCGAGGTCGGGCGCGCGGACGCAGGCCGCGATCGCGGCCACGCCCTCGCGCCAGGCCTCCCGGGCGAAGGTCGCGCGGACGCCGATCCGATCGCGCTCGACGACCACCTCGGCGCGACCGCCGGTGCCGTCGATCGCGTGGGCCTCGAAGCAGCGGGCGACCGCGGCGGCCGCCAGCGCGCCGAGCCGGTCGCCGTCACCGTCGATGGCCCACAGCCAGCGGAACGCGATCGCGGGCGCGTCGCGGCGCGCGACCACCAGCCGGGTCGCGCCGATCGATCGCCGCGTGGGCGCGCTCGGCGCCGGACGCGCCTGCCGCCGGGGCGCCGCGTGGCCGGCGCCGCGCACCTGCCGCTCGAGCGCGCGGGCCGCGGCGAGCACCTCGTCGAGCGGCGTGGCCGCCACGGCGGCGCGGTAGCGGTGGGGCCACCCGGCGTCGCCGACGACGTGGTGCGCCGCGGCGATCGCGCCGACCCAGCCGTCGGCGCCGGCGATCGGCAGCCGCGCCGCCGCCAGCCGCGCCGCGAGCCAGGCGTCGCGGTCGTCGGGCGCGGGCCAGCGCAGCAGCGCGCGAGCGTCGACCAGGAAGCAGCCCGACGCCAGGGTCGCGCCGACCGCGGCGGCGGCGATGGCCGCGGCCGGGGTCGCCGGATCGGTCGGCGCCGGCCCCGGCAGCACCAGCCGCGCGCGCCCGCGGACCGCGCGGCGGGTCGTCGAGCGGACCCGGGCCCGGCCAGCCCAGGGCCCGAGCCACGCCGCCACCTCCTCGGGCTGGAACCGGCCGTGGACCACGACGGTCGCGCGCTGCGCCCGCCAGGCCCGGCGCCAGTGGCGCTCGACCTCGGTCGCGGTCACCTCGCGGGTCCGGCCGGCCCCGGCCTCGGCCGCGACCGCGCGCCGTTCGTGGGCGAGCACCACCGGCTCGGCCCGCGTGGCGGTGATGGTCCGCCAGATCGGCCCCAGCGCGCCGGCGAGGTCCTGGGCCACCGCCCGGACGATCGTCGCGTCGGGCGTGACCCGGCCGTCGACGACCGCGGCGCCGGCCTGGGCGATCGCCACGTGCTCGGCGAGGTGCGCGACCGCGTCCTCGGCGCCGCCCTGCCCGCCCCCGACCCAGGCCTCGGCGACCACGCCCCGCGCGCCCGGCTCGACGTGGGTGATCACGGTCAGGCCGCCGCGGGTGACGGTGGAGATCGCTGGCTCGCGGGGCTGCATGACACAGGCCGCGATCGCCGTCACCACGACGATCGCGCCGGTCCGGCGACTGTAGGCACGAGGCGACCAGCGGGGCACGTTTCCGGCAGCATACTCCGGGCGGCGCGACCGCTGGCGGGGTTACACTGGCACCATGGCCCGCTGGTCCATCCTCGCCTGCGCCATCCTGGCCGTCGCCTGCAGCGACGCCGACCCCGCCGACGTGGCCGGCACCTACACGATCGCGCTGACCAACCGCGACAACGGCTGCGCCATCGCCAACTGGACCGTCGGGCCGGTCGCCGGCACGGTGACGCTGGTCGTCACCCAGAGCGGCAGCTCGGCCTCGGGCGACGTCCAGGGCCTGGCCGGGACCGCGCTCGACGTGCTGGTCGGCGGCCACGTCTTCACGGGCGCGGTCGACAGCGCCGGCGTCGATCTCACGATCGTCGGGACCCGCGCGAACAGCCAAGGGGCGTGCGCGTACACGATCGACGCCGAGATGACGGCGGACCTCACGATCGACAACCTCGCGGGCTCGGTGATCTACCGCGCCCGCACCAACGGCGCCGCCGACTGCGGCGCGCTGACCGGATGCCAGAGCCAGCAGGACTTCGCAGGCGCACGGCCGCCGCGCTGACGCGGCGTCTACCGAGCGCCCAGCCCGAGCTGGACACGGCGCGGCTGCGGCTGCGCGGGCTGGTCGCGGCCGATGCCAGCGCGGTCGTCACGCTCGCCAGCGACGCCGCGGTGTCCGAGTACCTGCTGCACATGCCGCACCCGTACCCGCGCGCCGCCGCGGACGACTGGGTCCGCGAGGCGATCGACGACTGGCCCAGCGGCGGCAGCCCGACCTGGGCGATCGCGCGCCGGCGCGAGCCGACGATGATGGGCGTCGTGTGGCTGCGCTGGACGGCGCGCCACGCCCGGGCCGAGCTCGGCTACTGGCTCGGTCGGCGGCACTGGGGCCACGGCTACGCGCGCGAGGCCGCCGCCGCGGCGATCACGTTCGCCTTCGACGTGCTCGAGGCCCACCGCGTCCACGCCCAGCACCTCGACGGCAACGACCGCTCCGGCGCGCTCTTGCGCGCGGTCGGCATGACCTTCGAGGGCGTGCGCCGCGGGCACGTCAAGCGCGGCGCTCAGTTCCGCGACCTGCACGGCTACGCGATCGTCCGCGGCGATCGCGCCTGAGGCCGGTCACGGCGTGCGCGCCCCGTCCTCGTCGTCACAGCCGGCGATCGTCATCCGCATCGGCCAGCCGCCGTCGTGGCGGCGGACCTGGTGTGCGCGCTCGGGGCCGATCGCGCCGCCCAACATGCGCTCGGCCTCGTTGCCGTGATCGGCCAGGGCCCGGAAGTAGCGCTCGAACGGCGACGCCTTGGACAGATCGGCCGGCGGCGCCACCAGCCCGGCCCGCTCCTGGGCCAGCCGGCGCTGCACCGCGGCGGGCTCGCCCGGGATGGCCTTGTCCTGGAGCTCGCGCCCCATCGCGTCGGCCGACAGCGCGTCGGCGCCGGCGGCGTCGCCGGTCGCCTCGATGTACCAGCCGCGCACCCGCGTCGCCCAGTCGGCGCGCAGGCGGACGAACACCGCGTTGGCGGCGATCACGTCCGCGTCCCCCAGGCCCAGGTCCTTGATCACCTCGGGCGACAGCTCCATCGCCCGCGGCGAGCTCACCGGCGGGAGATCGATCGCCACCCGACACTCCTTGGCCCACGCCAGGAGCTCGTCCTTGGTCGGATCGACCGGATCGACGTCGCGCCCGTCCCGGCCGCCGGGCCGCCGGGCCTCGAGGTCGTGGACCCGCTGGCCGAGCGCGGCGATCTGCGCGCTGCGCCCGGTGGCGCGCGACCAGCTGCTCGCGCGTCAAGGTCGCGATCGTCGGATCGTCGGCCACCGCCGCCACCCCCGGCGCGGTCGGGAGCGCCGCCGCGCTGGCCCCGCCGGTGCGCGCGATCGCGGCCGTGCCATCGCCGCCGACCGCGACCTGCTCGCCGGCCCGGACCTCGATCGGCGCGGCCCGACTCGACACCACCCGCACCTTGCCCTCGTACACGGTGACGACCGCGACGGTCGCCACCACCGCGCCGATCGCGCCGCCCATCAACATCGCTCGCCTCGACATGCTCGGAACCTCCACGCGAAAACAGGTGCCGGTGACCTCGACGGTGCCGGCCGGGGTGACCACCGTGAAGCGGCGGCCGGGTTCGACCCGGTAGAAGACCGAGCCGGCTCGCTGCTCGACCCGCGCGCGCGCGGGCGAGGCCAGGAACGAGAGCTGGGCGCCGGGCTCGAGCACCGCCACCGCGCGCGCGCCGATCGCGACCGTGGGCCGGTCGCGCCCGGCGTCGACCGACGCGGCCGCGATCGCCAGCGGCTGGATCGCGCGCGGCCACGCGGTCGCGGTCGCGGCGGCCGCGACGACGGCCAGGGCCAGCGCGCCGATCAGGCGGCGCCAGCGCCTCGGCGCCGACGTCGACGCCGCGACCGGGACGCCGATCACGCGGTCGACGAAGTCATCGGGCGGCGGCGCCGGGGACCACCGCGCGAGCGCGGCGCGCTCGGCGGCGTCGAGCTCGGGGACCTCGTCATCGGGATGCTCAGCCATGGGCCACCTCCGCCAGCGCGCGCCGCAGCGCCTGGCGCGCCCGCGCCAACCGCGAACGTACGGTGCCCAGCTCGATCGCGAGCGCGAGCGCGATCTCCTCGTAGTCGAGGCCGTGCAGCTCGCGCAGGAGAAACGCCGCGCGGTACTCGGGCGGCAGGCCGCCGACCGCACGCTCGATCGCCGCGGCCAGCTCGCGCCGCGGGATCGCCGCCGGCGCAGGATCGATCGCGAGCTCGACGGTGGCGATCGACACCGGCGCGTGGCGGCGCAGCGCGTCGATCGCGCGGCGCGAGGCGATCGTGAGGATCCAGGTCGACAGGCGCGCGGGGCCCGTCGGCGTCCAGGTCGGCAGGTGCTCGAGCACCGCGAGGAACGTGTCCTGGGCCAGATCCTCGACCAGCGACCGCCGGCCCCCGCCCACCATGCGCCCGAGCAGCGCGAACACCGGGGCCTGGTAGACCTCGACGAGCCGCCGCCACGCGGCCGGATCTCGCCGCTGCGCCCGCCGCAGGGTCACGTCGTCGAGCTCGCGCGCCCGGATCGGGGCGACCCCGGCGGACGGGTCGGCGCTGGCGGCAGCCATGGTCACGCCGTGATACTCGGACGACCGCGCCGAAAGTTCCCGGACATCGAGCGGTGCGCGGCGATGCCCGCGCCGGGTGTAGGCGGCCCCACCCGGGGTTCGGACTCCCAGCCGGCCGCGCGCAACCACACGGCCCGGTTGCGTCGCCGCCGGCGGACGACGGCACGGGCGTTGCTACGACCAGGGTCCATGCGCACTTCGACCTTCGCCTTGGCCCTCGCCGCGTCCTCACTGATCGCCTGTACCGTGGGCGACGGCACCACCGGCGACGACGACGTGCTCCCGACCAGCGGTGAGATCAGCGGCGCGATCACCGCCGACCAGGCGTGGTCCGGCACCGTGACCCTGGTGGCCGACGCCACGATCGAGGCCGGCGTCACCGTCACGGTCGCCGCCGGCACGGTGTTCCAGGCCAGGATGGGCACGACGCTGCGCGTGGCGGGCACGCTCCTGGTCGACGGCACCGCCGCGGCGCCGGTGACGATGAACCCGACCGCGGACGCGATGACCTGGGCCGGCGTGGTGGTCGACAGCGGCGGCGCCGCCACGCTCACCTACGCGCAGGGCGCCAACGTCGCCACCCTCCTCTACTGCCACGCGGGCGCCACCGCCTGCGTCCTCGACCACGTCACCTTCACCGACATGAACAAGGCGCTGCAGGCCGAGGCCGACGCGCTGATCGATCATGGGGTCCTGACGCGCGTCGGCAACGGCGGCGTCACGATCATGGCCGGCGACGTCGTCATCCGCGACACCAAGATCTTGACCTCGTCCGGGGACGTCATCGTCCAGAACGGCGGCGCGATGACGCTCGAGTACGCGGAGGTCGGCGAGGCGATGGGCAGCTACGAGCACTGCGATCTCCACATCAACAGCGCCACCGCCCTGCGGATCGTCCACTCGAACATCCGCGCCGCGGTCTACGGGATGATGATCGGCGGCACCGACGGCGCCGTCATCCAGTTCAACAACTTCGTCGAGAACGACCCGGCCAAGGACATCTCCGAGGTCGGCACCAACACCGCCGTCGACCTGCGCTTCAACTACTGGGGCAACGGCGCGCCGGTCGGGCTGGGCGGCGCGTACGACGTGTCGTCGCCGGCGGCCGCGGTCATCGCCGACGCCGGCCCCCGGCCGTGACCCGCTGACGGCGACGCCCCGCGGCGACCGCGCGCGTCACGGATCGAGCGGGACGATCTCCTCGAGGATCGCCGGGGCGGTGGGGTCGGTGGTGGTCAGCAGGTACAGGCCGATCAGCTCGCGCGAACGCTCGAACGCGACCCAGGCCTTGGTCCCCTCCGGGATGCCCTGGCGGGAGAACACGCGGTCGCGCGCGCTCGACGTCGCCGGGCCGGTGCGGCCCCTGCGCTCGAGCAACTGGTTCCACCGCGCGCTCGCGCGGTCGGCGTCGGGCCAGCGCTCGAACCGCTGCAGCCGGACCACGTGCCCGTCGCGGTAGTGGGCGACGACCCACGCGTCGCCGGTCGCGAGGCCCGGGCTGCCGCACTGCGGAAAGATCTCCCGTGCGGGCTCGCCGGTCGCGTCGGCGTCGCGCTGACGACAGAAGTCGTAGGCCCGCACCGCGGACGCGGTCTGGCTCGGCGTCAGTCCCAGGCGCACGTCGAGGGGGCCCTGCGCCCGCTGCGCGGCGCAGCCACTGGCGACCATCGCCACCACCAGTGAAACCGGGCTGACCCGCACCAGGCCATGATATAGCGCCGCCATGCTGGCCCGTACTGTACCCTCACGTTCGCTCTGGATCTGCGGGCTGATCGCGTGTTCCGCGCTGGCGGCCTGTGACGACGCGGCCATCGGCCCGCCGCGCACCGCCCCGCCGGCCCCGCCCGCGGCCGGCAACGATCCGGCGTTCGCCGTCGGGGACGTCGCCCTGTGGAACCTGGTCGGCGACGCGCTCACGCCCGGCCAGGACACGCTCACGCTCGAGGTCGTGGCCCCGGCCGACACCGACGTCATCGACGTGTGGGTGGCGGGCGGGCCCGGCCAACGGCTGACCGCGGCCGGCGATCATCGCTTCACGGGCGCCGTCTCGATCGCGACCCTCGGCCCGGGCGAGTACGACGTGCTGTTCGCCGCCGACGGCGCGACCACCGCGTTCGCGCGCGCGCCGTTCTTCCGCACCCACCCGATGTACTTCGTCGTCTCGACCGACTGGGACTTTCCTGAGCCCGGCCAGGCGGCGCTCGACGCCCACGACCAGCTGCGCGCCGCGCACCCGGACATCCGGTTCACGCAGTTCGTCGGCCCGTACACGTACACCGACACGGTCGTCACCGAGGCCCGCAAGGCCGAGATCACGACCTGGCTCACCACCCGACGCGACCAGTACGACGACGAGATCGCGCTGCACATCCACCCGTGGTGCCACTTCGTCGCCGCCGCCGGCATCCCGTGCATCACCGACCAGTCCACGGTCTACCAGACCGACGCCAGCGGCTACACCATCAAGGTCTCGGCCTACGGCCAGGACGACTTCGAGACCCTCCTGGCCACGGCCGACGAGATCTTCATGGATCACGGCCTCGGCAAGCCGGTGACGTTCCGGGCCGGCGGCTGGACGGCCTCGGTCGACACGCTCAAGGCGCTGGCGGCGCAGGGCTACGTGGCCGACACCAGCGCGCTCAACTGGGCACGACTCGAGGAGTGGAATCGCCCCCCCGGCTCGGAGCTCTACAACTGGAACATGGCGACCTGGTCGACGATCGGCGACACCAGCCAGCCGTACCACCCGAACGTCGACGACAAGCAGTCGCCGGCGGCGCCCCACGTGCCGATCCTCGAGGTGCCCGACAACGCCATCATGGTCGACTACGTCTCTACCCTGGAGATGATCGAGATCTTCGGCGCGAACTGGCCGGGACCGGCGCTGACCGCCCCCAAGGTCTACATGATGGGCTTTCACCCTTCGTCGAGCTGGACCAGCGAAGAATTCAATCGCGTGGATGGCATCCTCGACCACGCCGACCTGTACCGCGCCAGCGAGCACGCCGGCCCGGTGGTGTACGCGGTCCTACGTGATCTCCCGACGGTGTGGCCCGCGCCGTAGCCGCGCGCGAGCGGTCGGTCCGCACGCGGCCGCGCTCGCCTGACTCGACGACCCCCACCGCGGCGGGGTGATCGCGGCGGCGAACCGCGCTAATCGTCGGCAGTGCGTATTCAGCATTCCGACCGCCGCCCCACGGATCCCTCTGGAAAAAAGCCCAGTTGGACTAGGCGCATTCCAGATTCCGTGCCAATCATGGCACTACTCCACTACAGGTGTGTATTCCATGACTGAAATCGAAGCTCGCATCAACGACCTCGTCAGCACCTTCGTAAACGAGATCACCCGGCTCGCGCGGACCGCGGCCCTCGACACGCTCAACCGCGCGCTGGCCGGCGCGACCGGCACCGTCGTGCGCGACATCCGCGTCAGCAAGCCGGCCAAGGCCACGGCGCCAGCCGCGACCGCGACCGCGACCGCGAGCGCGGCCAAGCGCGGCAAGGGCGAGAAGCGCCCGAAGTCCGAGATCGCCAAGGTCCAGGAGCAGGTGCACGCGCACATCCGCTCGAACCCGGGCCAGCGCATCGAGCAGATCAACAAGGTGCTCGGCACCCGGACGCCGGATCTGGCGCTGCCGCTGAAGAAGCTGATCGCCAGCGGCGCCGTGACCACCAAGGGCGCGCGCCGGGCCACGACCTACTTCCCGGGCGACGGCGCGGCCAAGGCCGCCAAGGGCGCGGCCAAGGGCGGCACCAAGAAGCGCCGCGGCAAGAGCAAGTAGCCCGCTCGGGCGCCGCGGCGCGCCGCCGACACCTGCTAGATTGAGCCGGGCCCCGATGCCTGGCATCGCGGGCACCGCGTCTCCAGGAGTGGCACGTGCCCGCTGATACCATCGTCCATCGTCTGTTGTCCCAGCGCGCCCGCCGACCGTCGGCGCCGGCGTACTTCGTCAAGCAGGGCGGCGTCTGGCGCCCCACCTCGTGGCGCGACTACGTCGTCGAGATCCGCACGGCGGCGCGGGCGCTCATGGCGCTCGGCTTCCCGGTCGGCGGCAAGGTCGCGATCCTCGGGTTCAACCGCCCGGAGTGGGTGATCTTCGATCACGCCGCGATGATGGCGGGCGGCGCCGCCGCCGGCATCTACACGACGTGCTCGTCGGAGGAGGTCGCGTACATCGTCGATCACTCCGAGGCCCACACGGTGCTCGTCGAGGATCTCGGCCAGTGGCAGAAGATCGCCACCGAGCGCAGCCAGCTGCCGCGGCTGCGCCAGGTCGTGACCATGCGCGACTGCCCGCCGATCGACGATCCGCTGGTGATGTCGTGGACGGCGTTCTGCGAGCGCGCGGCCGCGATCACCGAGGCCGAGCTCGACGCGCGCATCGACGGCATCGAGCAGGCCGCGCTGGCGACGCTGATCTACACCTCGGGCACGACCGGCCCGCCCAAGGGCGTGATGCTGTCCCACGACAACCTGGCGTGGACCGCGCAGGCGCTGATCGACGTGGGCGGATCCCGCGACGGCGACTGCGCGCTGTCGTACCTGCCGCTGTCGCACATCGCCGAGCAGATGTCGACGATCCTCGGGCCGGCGACCTCGGGCGCGACCGTCTACTTCGCCGAGTCGATCGACAAGGTCCCCGACAACCTGCGCGAGGTCCAGCCGACCGTCGTGTTCGGCGTCCCGCGGATCTGGGAGAAGTTCCACGCGGGCGTCACCGCCAAGCTGGCGACCGCGACCGGCGTCAAGGCGCGCCTGATGACCTGGACCCAGGACGTGTGCCGGCGGGTCAGCGCCCTGCGCAACGTCGGCAAGGAGCCCGGCGGCGCCCTGGCGCTCCAGTACCGGCTGGTCGACCGGCTGGTGCTGTCGAAGCTCAAGCCGGCGCTGGGGCTGGGGCGCGCGCGCCTGTGCGTGACCGGCGCGGCGCCGCTCGCGCCCGACGTGATCGACTTCTTCGCGTCGATCGATCTGCCGCTCTACGAGATCTACGGCCAGTCCGAGGACTGCGGCCCGACGTCGTTCAACCTGCCCGGCCGCACCAAGTTCGGCACCGTCGGCCAGCCGCTGCCCGGCGTCGAGGTCAAGCTCGCCGACGACGGCGAGATCCTCGTGCGCGGGCGCAACGTGTTCCTCGGCTACTACAAGGAGCCCGAGGCCACGCGCGACGCCAAGGACGGCGACTGGCTGCGGTCGGGCGATCTGGGCGCGTTCGACGCCGACGGGTTCCTGACGATCACCGGGCGCAAGAAGGAGATCCTGATCACCGCCGGCGGCAAGAACATCTCGCCGAAGAACATCGAGGCCGCGCTCAAGGAGTCACCGCTCATCGCCGAGGCGGTGGTCATCGGCGATCGCCGCAAGTTCCTGTCGGTGCTGGTCACCGTCGACGACGCCGCGGTCGCCGCCGCGCTCGGCGCCGACCCTGGGCCGCGCAACCAGCGCGCGGCGCTGCGCGACGCGATCCAGCGCCAGGTCGACGCCGTCAACGAGCGGCTCGCGCGGGTCGAGCAGGTGAAGAAGTTCACGATCCTCGAGCGCCCGTTCGCGATCGAGACCGGCGAGTTGACGCCGACGTTGAAGATCAAGCGCAAGATCGTGAACCAGAACTTCGCGACCGAGATCGAGGCGATGTACCACGAGTAATCCCCCGACCGGGATGTACCGGGCGCCGACCGCGACGCGCCGTCGGGCGCGCGGCCGTTCGTCGACGACGCGTTCCTGGGGCCGGCGTCGTTCCGCGCGACCTTCCGGTACCTCGACACGCCGCGCCCAGGGCGCCGTGAGCGCCGATCGACGCCCCGCCCGACGCCGACACGTTCACGCGCCGTCGCGCCCCGGGCGGCGAGGTGACGTTTCCCGACCAGCCCATTGCCGCCGCGCCCGGTCAGTGCGCCGACACAGGCTCGCGGTGGCGTGGCCTCCGGACGTGACGGTCCGGCGACCGTGTCTCAACCAGTCAGGCACACGGCGCCGCAACCTGGTGTGGGCGCTGCGACCACCCGTTCGGCCCGCCAACCCCAACGATACCCGACCAGAATTTCCAGGAGTACGCTCCATTACGGTACATTCAAGAACCGATGCTAGCCCGGCGCGTGATCGCGCTCTCGGTGGACAAGGCCTTTGGCAAGGTCGTCGCGACGGCCCTCCGCGCCGCCGGCGGGGTCGTCGAGCTGCACACGTCGCTCGAGGCGCTCGGCGCGGGCGACATCCAGGCCGCCCTGATCGTCGTGCACCTCGACGGCGCGCTGATGTCGTGCGTCGAGGATCTGGCGCTGCGCATGCGCGACGACGCCCGCCTGATCGCGATCCTGCCGGCGCACGCCCTGGCGCCCGCGGTCGACGCGATGAAGCTGTCGGACAAGGTCTCGGGCGTGCTCGTCCAGAGCGAGATGCGGCCCGGCGATCTGGCGGCGATGGCCACGCGGATCCTGGCGGGGGACATCTTCGGGCTCGAGAAGCTGGTGCCGTGGGGCACGCGGGTCTACTCGACCCTGGTCGGCGACTACCAGGAGAAGTCGCTGTGCATCGCCCAGCTGATGGAGTTCGCCGAGCTGATGGGCGTGCGGCGCAAGTACCGCGACAACATCGAGCGCTGCCTCGACGAGATGTTGATGAACGCGCTCTACGACGCGCCGGTCGACGAGCACGGCAAGCCCGTGTTCGCGGACATCCCGACCAAGAGCCGGATCGGGCTGCGCATGGAGCAGAAGGTGGTCGTGCAGTACGCCTGCGACGGCCGCTCGTTCGCGATGTCGGTGCGCGACAGCTTCGGCGCGCTCGAGCGCGGCACGATCCTCCGCTACCTCCACAAGTGCCTCCACTCCGAGCAGCAGATCGATCGCAAGACCGGCGGCGCCGGGCTCGGCCTGTACTTCATCGCGTCGAGCGCGAGCCGGTTCCTGGTCAACGTGCTGCCCGGGGTCGCGACCGAGTGCGTCGTCACCCACGACCTCGAGGCGCCCAAGGTCGAGCTCGAGGCGTTCGGCTACTTCGTCGAGAAGATCGACGCCGCCGGGCGGCTGGCGGCGGGCCCGTCGCGGCTCCTGCCCCAGGGCACGAGCCACCCGGTCGAGCGCCGCGCCAGCGCGCCCCGGGCGCCGCGCGGCGTGATCGCGGGGCTGTCGGCGGCGATCGTGTTGCTGGTCGCCCTGATCGCCCTGGTCGCGTACCCGCGGTTCGCGCGGCCGGCCACGACCTCGGTGCGGATCTCGGTCGATCCGGCCGGCGCCACCGTCGAGCTCGACGGTCGGGTCCGCGGCGTCGCCACCGCCGGCGGCCTGGTCGTCACCGGCCTCGAGGTCGGCCGCGCGTACCGGGTCGCCGCGCACAAGGACGGCCACAGCCCGGCCGAGACCGTGTTCCAGCCGGCCGACGGGCCCCCGACCAGCCTCGACCTGCACCTGGTCGCGCGCACCGCCTCGATCGAGATCGACTCCGATCCGCGCGGCGCGACGATCCTGGTCGGCGGGCGCGAGCTCGGCGTGACGCCGACGACGATCACCTCGCTGCCGCCGGGTAGCGACGCCCAGCTGGTCGTGACCCACACCGGCTACGCGCCGGTCGAGCGCACCATCCGGGTGCCGGCGGCGGGGGCCGAGGGCCACCTGACCCTGGCGCTGGCGATCGATCCCAGCTTCGCGTCGCTGGCGGTCACGTCGACGCCGCCGGGCGCCGACATCTACCTCGACGGCCAGCGCCAGGCCGGCCAGGTGACCCCGGTGCGCGAACTCCTCGTCGAGGCCGGGCGCGCGCACCAGATCTCGCTGCGCCTGCCCAAGCACGCGCCGATCACGGTCACGGTCACGCCGCCGGCCGGCGCCCGCGCGGTGCCGGTCACCGCGGCGCTGGTGCCGGGCGCGGCGATCGCGCTGACGGCCAACGTCGAGGCCCGGGGCACGGTCGTCGGCGCCCCTGGCTGCGCGAAGAAGGCGCTGCCGTTCGACTGCCCGGTCGCGGCCGGCCGGTACCAGGTCGACGTCGAGGCGATCCGGCCAGGGGGCACGGTCCGGCGGACGGCGGTCGTGGGCGATGACACCGTCGCCATCGACGTCCAGTTCGGCACCGTCGAGGCGCCCGCGGGCGGCGCGCTGCTGATCGGCGGCCGCAAGGTCAACCGGGCCGCCCTCGAGGAGGGCCGCCGCACGCTCAAGGTGATCGACGCCGACGGCACCGAGCGCAACATCGACGTGAAGGTCACGGCCGGCAAGAGCACGACGATCCCGTAGCGGCGGCCCCGTCGGCCCGCGCGCGATCGATCCCGGCGCCGGTTCCGGGATATGATCGGCGCGATGTCCCGGCTCGCGCTCGCCCTGATCGCCGCATCGGCGTCGGTCGCGGCCGCGGCCCCGACCGAGACCTCGACCGCGCCCTACCCGGGCGTCACCCACGTGCGCTGGAGCGACGTCGCGGTCCAGCAGCGCGCCCACTTCGTGCTGGTCGACCTGTCGTTCGCGTCCCTGACCTTGCGCGCCACCGACGAGGTCGATCGCGGCAAGACCGCCAGCCAGATCGCCGCGGTCCACGGGGCCCAGCTCGCGATCAACGGCGACCTGTTCGCGCCGGCCGGCTACGTCCCCGACGGGCTGGCGGTCGGCGCCAGCGGCGCGTGGACCTCGGCGCACGACGACGATCGCGAGGCGGTGCTGCGGTTCGGCAAGACCGTGGCCGGCACCGACGCGCTGATCGTCGTCCCGGAGTCGGTGGTGGCGCCGGCCGATCTGCCCGAGTTCGTGACCGGCGCGCTCGGCGGCCGGCCGATGCTGGTGCGCGCCGGCCAGATCCCGACCAGCTTCGACTGCGGCGATCCCGACACGATCGCCTGCCAGCGCGCGCCGCGCACCGCGATCGGGCTCAGCGCCGATCGGCGCACGATGATCATCGCGGTGGTCGACGGCTGGCAGGCCGGGGCCCTGGGCCAGACCGCCGCCGAGCTGGCGGCGCTGATGGTGGCGCGCGGGGCCCGCGACGCGATCCTCGTCGACGGCGGCAGCTCGTCGACGCTGTTCATCGCCAGCGAGGGCGGGGTCGTGTCGAGCCCGTCGGACGGCAGCGAGCGCGCGGTCGCCAACCACCTCACGATCAAGGTCGGGCCGCCCCAGGCCCGGACGCTGTTCGGCGTGGTGCGCGAGGGCAACATCATCACCGGCCCCGACCTCGGCGGCGTCCGGGTCACGCTCGACGACGGCCGCGCCGTCACGACCGCCGCCGTCGACAGCTCGTACACGTTCGACAACGTCCCGATCCGCTACGTGTGCGTCGACGCGACCAAGATCGGGTACGACCCGGTCCACCAGTGCAAGCAGATGGATCCCGCCAACGCGATGACGTTCAACTCGATCGCGATGCTGCCGGCCGGCACCGGCCCCGACGCCGGGGTCGACGCCGCCATCGACGCGCCGGCCGCGCTCGACGCCGCGCCGGGCGCGGACGGCGGCGGCGGTGACGGCGCCGGCCCCGACGCCGGCCCTGGCGACGGCGCCACCGGCGGCTGCTGCCGCACCAGCGGCGGCGGCGGCGACGGCGCGCCGGTGGCGACGGCCGCGGCGTTCGTGGTATTCGCTTGGCGCCGGTCGCGCCGCCGGACGCGATGAGGACCCTCGCCCACACGAACGTCTACACCGACGCTGGCGGCCAGCTGATCGAACGCCAGTTCCGGCTGGTCGTGCTGGCCGGGCCCGACGTGGGGCTGCGCCGGCCGATCGAGACCGGCACGACGATGATCGGCACCCACGTCGACAACGACGTGGTCCTGTCCGACGCGACGGTGTCGCGCTACCACCTCGAGCTGCAGGTGCGCCGCGACGGCCTCGCGATCAAGGACCTCGACTCGACCAACGGGACCCGGCACGAGGGCGCGCGCGTCGGCGCGATCACCCTGACCGGCCCGGCCCGGCTCCGGCTCGGCAAGCACACCGAGCTGGCGATCGAGACCGACGACGCCCCGGCGCCGCTCGGCGAGTGGAGCGGCGATCGGTTCGGCGGCGTCATCGGCAGCTCGCCGCCGATGCGCAAGCTGTTCGCGCTGCTGGCCCGGGTCGCGCCGACCGACGCCACCGTGCTGCTCGAGGGCGAGACCGGCACCGGCAAGGAGGCCATCGCCGAGGCGTTGCACCAGGCCAGCGCGCGCGCGACCGGGCCGTTCATCGTCGTCGACTGCGCGTCGATCCCGCGCGAGCTGATCGCGTCGGAGCTGTTCGGCCACGCCAAGGGCAGCTACACCGGCGCGATCAGCGACAAGCGCGGCCTGATCGAGGCGGCCCACGGCGGGACGCTGTTCCTCGACGAGATCGGCGAGCTGCCGCTCGATCTGCAGCCGCAGCTCCTGCGCGCGCTCGAGAAGCGCGAGGTCCGGCGGGTCGGCGAGACCAAGCCGATCGCGGTCGACATCCGCGTGCTCGCGGCCACCCACCGCGACCTGCGCACGATGGTCAAGGCCGGCGCCTTCCGCGAGGACCTGTTCTACCGCCTGGCGGTGGTGCGGTGCGACGTGCCGCCGCTGCGGGCGCGCCCGGGCGATCTGCCGACGCTGGCGCGCTACTTCGCCGAGTCGTTCGGACGCTCGCCGTGGGAGCTGTCGCCGACGCTGCTCGCCGATCTGGCCCGCCACGACTGGCCCGGCAACGTCCGTGAGCTGCGCAACGTGGTCGAGCGCGCGCTGTCGCTGGGGACGCTCGCGGTCGACGACGATCTGCCGGCGGCGCCGCCGGTCGCCGCCGGGACCGCCGCGGCGAGCGCCAGCCACGACGGCATCCTCGAGCTGCCGTTCAAGGAGGCCAAGGCCGCGCTGGTCGAGGGCTTCGAGCGCGACTACCTGGTGCACCTGCTCGCGCGCCACCGCGGCAACATCTCCCGCGCCGCGCACGAGGCCGGCATCGATCGCAACTACATCCACCGGCTGGTCAAGAAGTACGGGCTCGACGTGGAGCGCGGCTAGTGCTCCGGCCCGCTCGCCGGATCCCGAACGGCGTGACGGGGCGCGCGGCCGCGCTCGTCGCCGCCGCGCTCGCGCTGACCGCCTGCAGGCGCACGCGCACCCCGCCGCCGCCGCCGACGACCCAGGGCCTGATCGACTGCACCGCGGCGCTGACGCGCGCGCCGGCGGCGCCGCCGCAGGAGCGCACCGGGCTGATCGTGCGCGGCTGCGCGGTCTGCGGGACCAGCTTCGAGCCGCTGATCCCGGCCGCCAACGGCCACCCCGACCTGGCCGCGGTCCACGAGGTCCTGACCGCGTGTCAGCTCGGCTGCAGCAAGCGCGCGATGGGCCGGTTCCGCGGGCTGCTCGGCGACGTCACCCCCGGGCCCGGCGTGACCCGGCCATGGAAGGCGCTGGCGGAGGACTGTCCGACCGCCATGCGCACCGGGCCGACCACCGAGCGCTTCGCGGGACCGGTGTGGCTGGCGCTGGTGACGATCGGCGCGCGGATCGCCGGCGCCGAGGCCGCGTTGCCGCCGAGCGCCTGGACCGCGCTGAGCCAGGCCCGCGCCGGTGTCGTGATCCCGCTGCCGCCGTGGACCGTCGTCGGCAACGGCCTGGTCGTCCCGCCCGGCGCCGCGGCCCCTGGCATGCCGTGGCGGCACGTGACCGTCACCGACCAGGCGCTCCTGGTCGGTCGCCTGCCGATCGCCCGCCTCGGCGCCGACGGCCTCGTGGTCGATGCGCCGGGCGCGCCCTACCCCGGCACCCCGACCACCGGCGACCTCAGCCCGGCGCTGGCCGCGCTGGGTCCGGCGCCGACCGGGCCCGACCGGCTCGACGACGTCGTCGTGATCGCGCCGACCGCGGCGCCGGCCGCGCGGGCCCTGGCCGCGGTGCGCGCGCTGGGCGCGACGCCGGCGCGGTTCGCGGTCGCGGTCCCCGACGAGGTGTCGCTGTGGCGCGGCTCGATCGCGGCCCACCGGCTGCGCCTGGCGCCGATCGCTGGCGCCCGGATCCGGCTCGATCTGGCGGCGGCACGCATCGCCGTGGTGACCGGCGCGGGCGCCGTGGTGGCGTCGGCGCCGTGGCCGGACGGCGCGACGCTGCGGGCCCGGGTCCAGGCCGCCGTCGCGTTCGCGGGCGCCGCCGCGATCGAGCTGGTCGAGACCGCGCCCGACGACCTCGAGGTCGCCGGCCTGGTCGAGCTGTGCGACGACCTCGCCGCCGCCGGGGCCCCCAGCCTGGCCTTGGCGCCGGACGGCGCCACCGCCACCGGCGCCGAGTTGCCCCAGTTCGACCCGGCGGCCCTGGCCGCGGCCCTGGCGAAGGCGGCTCAGCCTTGACCGCCGACGCGCTTGCCTCAATTCTTGCGGCATGAGCAGCGCGCCGGTCGATCTCGTCATCCTCGGTGGCGGCATCACGGGCGCCGGCATCGCCCGCGACGCCGCGCTGCGCGGCATGTCCGTGGCGCTGTTCGAGAAGAACGACTTCGGCTCGGGCACCTCGTCGAAGTCGTCCAAGCTCATCCACGGCGGGCTGCGCTACCTCGAGCACGGCGAGATCGGCCTGGTCTTCGAGAGCGTCAGCGAGCGCCGGGTCCAGACCCGGGTCGCGCCGCACCTGGTGCGGCCGCTGCCGTTCCTGGTGCCGATCTACAAGGACACCAAGCCCGGGCTCGAGGTCATGAACCTGGGCCTGTGGATCTACGACTCGCTGGCGCTGTTCCGGGCGCCGCGCATGCACAAGACCATCCGCGGCGCCAAGGCCGCGACCACGGTCGAGCCGTGCCTGCGCACCGACGGCCTGCGCGGCGTGATCGAGTACTACGACTGCGCCACCGACGACGCCCGGCTGGTGCTCGAGAACATCCTCGACGCCGAGGCGCTGGGCGCCGACTGCCGCAACTACACCGAGGTGTTCGAGCTCGAGCGCGACGGCGCCGGCCGGGTCGTCGCGGTGCGCGTCCGCGATCTGCTGACCGGCGCCGAGGACCGGATCGCGTGCCGGGCGGTGGTGATCGCGGCTGGGGCCTGGACCGACGAGGTCGTGCGTCGGTTCGAGATCCCGATGGGCCGCGAGCTCCTGCGCCGGACCAAGGGCGTCCACGCGGTGCTCCCGCACGAGCGCCTGCCGCTGGCGCGCGCGATCACGATGATCTCGCCGGTCGACGGGCGCGTGTTCTTCGCGATCCCGTGGCGCGAGCGCACGGTCATCGGCACCACCGACACCGACTTCACCGGCTCCGCCGACGCGGTCTACGCCGACGCCGACGACGTGCGCTACCTGTGCGCGAGCGCCAACGGCTACTTCCCCAACGCCGAGGTCCGCCCCGAGGACGTGATCGCGACCTGGGCCGGGCTGCGCCCGCTGATCCGGGCCGAGGACGGTGGCGCCGAGTCCGACGTGTCGCGCGAGCACGAGATCTTCGTGCGCGACGACGGCCTCGTGATCATCGCCGGCGGCAAGCTCACGACCTACCGGCGCATGGCGATCCAGGGCGTGCGCACGGCGGTCAAGTGGCTGCGCGACCACGACGACACCTTCGAGGCCGCCGGGCGGGAGCGCTCGGCCACCAAGCACCGCCCGCTGCCCGGCGCCGTCGGGCTCGACAGCGCCGACCTCGAGGGCGTGGCCGCGATCGGCCGTGGGCTGATCGCCGAGCACGGCATCGACGGCGAGGTCGCGGCCCACCTGTGCGGGGTCTACGGCGCCCGGGCCCCCGCGCTGGCCGCCCTGATCGCCGCCGATCGCCAGCTCGGCGAGCGCATGAACGCCGACCTGCCGTACGTCTGGGCCGAGGTCGAGTTCGCGGTCGCCAGCGATCGCGCCCGGACCGTCGACGACGTGCTGTCGCGCCGGGCGCCGCTGCTGCTGGTCGGCCGCGATCAAGGCCTCGACGTGTGCGCGGCCGTGGCCGATCGCATGGCCGCGCGCCTGGGCTGGTCGGCCGACGAGCGCGCCCGCCAGATCGCGAGCTACCAGCAGGTCGTCGCCGACAGCCGGCGCTTCCGGACGGCGTAGCCAGGCAGCCCGGACCGGAGGGGGAGCCGGAGCCGGGGCGGGTGCCGGATCCGGATCGGGATCCGGGATCGGGATCCGGATCGGGATCGGGATCCGGATCGGGATCCGGATCGGGATCCGGATCGGGATCCGGATCAGGATCCGGATCAGGATCGGATCCGATCGGATCCGGATCCGGATCAGGATCAGGATCAGGATCAGGATCCGGATCGATCAGGATCAGGATCCAGGATCGGGATCAGGATCAGGATCAGATCAGGATCGGATCAGGATCGGATCAGGATCGGGATCCGCATCGGGATCCGCATCGGGATCCGCATCGGGATCCGCATCGGGATCGGGATCCGTCGCCGGATCCGAAGCGGGCGCCAGCGCCGCAGCGAGCACCAGCGCCAGCGCCGGCGCGGGAGCGCCGCGCTAGAACAGCCGGCCCTGGGTCGTGCCGCCGCTCGGGGCCTTGGCCGGCGCGGTCAGGCCGATGTGGCCGTAGCCGGCGGCGGTGGCGACGCGGCCGCGCGGCGTGCGGGCGATGAAGCCGACCTGCAGGAGGAACGGCTCGACCACCTCCTCGAGCGTGCCGCGCTCCTCGGACAGCGACGCGGCGATGGCCTCGATGCCGACCGGGCCGCCGTCGAAGCGCTCGCACACGACGCTGAGGTAGCCGCGATCGAGCGTGTCGAGACCGGCGTGGTCGACCGCGAGCCGATCGAGCGCCCCGGCGGCGACGCCGGCGCTGATCGTGCCGTCGCCCTCGACCGCGGCGAAGTCGCGGACCCGGCGCAGCAGGCGGTTGGCGATGCGCGGCGTGCCCCGGGCCCGGCGCGCGATCTCGACCGCGCCGCCGTCGTCGACCGGCACCGCGATCAGCCGGGCGCTGCGGCGCACGATCGCGGTCATGTCGGCGAGGTCGTAGTAGCGCAGCTGCCAGTGGAAGCCGAACCGATCGAGCAGCGGCGCCGACAGGAGCCCCATGCGCGTGGTCGCGCCCAGGAGCGTGAACCGCGGCAGCTGGATCGTCATCGCCTTGGCGTGGGGGCCGTCGCCGATGAACAGATCGAACCGGAAGTCCTCCATCGCCGGGTAGAGGTTCTCCTCGACGATCGGCGACAGCCGGTGGATCTCGTCGATGAACAGCGCGTCGCGCTCGCCCAGCGACGTCAGGAGCGACGCCAGCATGCCCTTGTGATCGATGGCCGGGCCGCTGGTCACGACCAGGTTGACGCCCAGCTCGTTGGCGATCACGTTCGCCAGCGTGGTCTTGCCCAGGCCGGGCGGCCCGGCGAACAGGAAGTGATCGAGCGGCCAGCCGTTGTCGCGCGCGGCGCGCACGCTGACCCGCAGGTTGTCGATCAGATCGCGCTGGCCGATGTAGTCGTCGAAGGTCCGCGGCCGCAAGGTCGCCTGCCACGCCTGCTCGCCGCCGCGCTCGACCGGCGCGACCTCGCGCTCGTCGCCCGGGGCCGGCGCGGCCACGGGCTCGTCGACGTGCTTCTTGCGGGCCATGACCGCGCCTACCCTACCGCGGCATGCTGCGCAGCGCGGCGCGCACCAGCATCTCGAGGGTGATCCCGGGCCCGACCTCGAGCTCGGCGACCGCGGCGTCGGCCTCGATCGGCTTCCAGCCCAGGCCGACCAGCGCCGCGGCGACCTCGTCGAGCATCGCGTGGCGGCTGCGGCGACCGCCGGCCGGCAGCGCCGCCGGCCGCACCTGGCCGCTGGCGTTCCACGACAGCAGCAAGAGCTCGCACTTCTCGCGCAGCTCGACCACGAGCAGCTCGGCGGTCTTCTTGCCGACGCCCTTGAGCTTGGTCAGGCCGGCGCTGTCCTCGCGCGCGATCAGGTCGGCGATCGTGCGCGGCTCGGCGCCGCCCGACAGGATCGCCATCGCCGTCGACGGCCCGACGTTCTTGACGGTGATCAGGTGATCGAACAGCTCGCGCTCGCTCGAGGTGAAGAACCCGTACAGCGCGATCTTGTTCTCCTGCGCGTGGGTGAACACGCGCAGCGTGACCGACGCGTCGACCTCGGGCAGCGCCGCCAGGGTGTAGCCCGAGCACGCCACCTCGTAGCCGACCCCGCCGCAGTCGACGATGACGTGGTTGTTCGGCAGCCGGGCCGCCAGCGTGCCGCGCAGCTGGCCGATCACGGCGCCCCGCCCGCGGCCCGGGTGGCCGGCACGATCCGCGGCGCCGCCGCGGCCGCGGCGACGGTGCGCGCGTGAGCGATCGCCAGCGCCAGCGCGTCGGCGGCGTCGGCCCGCGGCGGCACTCGCAGCCCGACCAGCGCCGCCACCATGTGCGCGACCTGCTCCTTGCCGGCGCGGCCGCGCCCGGTGATCATCTTCTTCACCTGCGGCGCCGGGTACGACGCCACCACCAGGCCGCGCAGCCCGACCACCGCGAGCGCCATGCCGCGGGCCTGCGCCAGCGCCAGCGCCGAGCGCAGGTTGATCCGGGCGAACACGTCCTCGACCGCGACCGTGGTCGGGGCCAGCTCGTCGAGCACCTCGCCCAGGCCGCGGGCGATCTCGCCGAGCCGGGCCTCGGCCGGGTCGTCGGCGCGGGCCGTCAGGACACCGCACTCGACGTAGGTGAGCCCCGCGGCGACGACGTCGATGACGCCGTAGCCGCACACATGACTGCCGGGATCGATCCCGAGGATGCGCACGTCGGGCCGGAAGCTACACGGCCGATCTGACAGGTCCGGCCCAGGCCGGGCCGGGTCGGCACGGCCCGTGAAGGTCGGTTCACGCGCCCGCGCGAACCTCGCGAAACCCGGTCGCCGGCGGGGCCGGCCCGGACCTTGCTGTCTCCTGGGCCCTATGCACCTCGCTCCTCGCCTGGCCGTGTTCGCCCTCGTCGCCCCGCTCGCCGCCTGCTTCCTCGCCCGCCCGGTGGAGAGGCCCACGGCCACGGTGCGCGGCGCGTCGCTAGCGGTGGCGTCGGTGACCTCGATCGAGGGCGAGCTGGCCCTCGACGTGATGAACCCCAACGCCTTCGGCGTGCCGCTGGCCGGCATCGACTGGGAGCTGACGATCGGCGGCGCCCGCGCGGTCAGCGGCCGGGTCGAGGCCAGCCAGACCATCCCGGCCAAGGCCAGCGCGCCGGTGTCGACGTCGCTGCGGATCGATCTGCGCGACGCGGTCGACGCCGCCAGCGCGGTGGCGCGGGGCGCGCGCGCCTACCAGCTCCGCGCCCGCCTGCACTTCTCGACCCAGCTCGGCGACTTGACCGTCGACGTCGACCACCGCGGCTCGCTCGCCGGCGCCGGCGGCGCGCTCGGCGGCCTGCCGAGCTGGTGATCACGGCGAGCGCGGCACCACGCGCGACGTGTCGATCGGCGCGCACGCCCCGCGCCGGATGCGCACGTCGGGGAGCTGGCGCTGGTACGCCAGGGTCGGTCTGACCGCAACCGGAGCGCGCTTGCCAGGGTAAGCTCGGCCCCATGCTGCACCGCCTCCGTCTCGTCCTCGCTCTCGGCGCCGTCCTCGCGACCAGCGCCTGCCTCGCGACCACCAACCCGCCCCCCGGCTCGATGGGCCCGACCCAGGCGCAGCCGCAGCAGCAGCCGCCGCCGGTCGTCGTCGCGCAGCCGCCGCAGCCGCCCCCGCCGATCGTCACGCAGCAACAGCCGCCCCCGCCGCCGGTGGTGACGCAGCCGCAGCCGCCCCCGCCGATCGTCACGCAGCAACAGCCGCCCCCGCCGCCGCCGCCGCGGCCCCCGGTGGTCGTCGTGCGGCCACCGGCGCCGCCGCCCGGTCCCCCGGCCCCGCCGCCGCGCCTGCCGCCGCCGCCGCCGGTCGTCGTCGAGCACAACGATGACCGGCGCGACCGCCAGTTCGATCGCGCCAGCGACTGGGACAAGCTCGGCGAGCGCTGGGTCGAGGGCCGCGTCGATCGCGACGTCATCAAGGTCGGCAAGAAGAAGGATCGCTACCGGGCGATCGCGGTCGTGGTCGAGCACTCGGCCCTCGAGATGTTCGACATCGAGGTGGAGTTCGGCGACGGCTCGAAGTTCTCGCCCAACCTGCGCATGGTCTTCGGACCGAACTCGACCTCGCGCGTGATCGATCTGCCCGGCGACGCCCGCTTCGTCCGCCAGGTCACGTTCCGCTACGGCAACCTGCCGGGCGGCGGCAAGGCCCAGGTCGAGCTGTGGGCCCTCGACGCCCGCGCGGACGCGCGCGACCGCCACGACGGCAAGGGCCACGGCGACAAGGACCACGACAAGGGCGACGACCACGGCAAGGGCAAGGGCGACGGCAAGGGCGGCGGCAAGGGCGGCGGCAAGGGCGGCCACCGCTGACCCGACGCGGAATTTGCCGGGGTCGATCGACGTTGTTACGGTCCAACCATGTCCAAGCGCGTCGTGCTCGTCGGAATCCTCGCGTGGGCGGCGTGTTCAGGTGACGACGCGCAGCGCCACCGCACGAGCCTGATCCCCGGGCCGGTGGCCGCGGACGCCACGGCCGACGCCAGCGTCGCCGTCGACGCGCCGCCGCCCGGGCCGCCGGTGGCCGCGCTGACCGAGGACATGGGCCAGCCCTACTTCGCGGGCACGCCGGCGGTCGCCGCGCTGGCGCGCGAGGACTGGGCCGCCGCCGCCACCGGCTTCTCGGCGCTGGCGCTCAGCGCGACCGATCCCGACGAGCGCGGCCGCGCGCTCTTGCTGGCCGGCACCGCGCTGGCCGAGCAGAGCAAGTGGGGCCTCGCGGCCGACGCCTTCGCCGGTGCGCGGGCGCTGGTGCCGGCGCTGGCCGACTACCTCAGCTACCACGAGGCCCGCGCGCGCTTCTTCGCCCACGACGGCGCCACGGCGCTGGCGCTGGCCCGGGCGGTCAGCCCCGACGCGATCGTCGGCGCGGACGCCGAGCTCCTGGTCGGCGACCTGCTGCGCGGCGCCGGCGACGCCAAGGCCGTCGCCGATCACTACCGCGGCTACCTGGCGCGGCGGCCGCAGGGGATCCGCCGGGCCGAGGCGCGGTTCCGCCAGGCCGAGGCGCTCGAGGGCGCCGGCGACACCACCGGCGAGGCCGCGACCCTGTACCGCGCGATCACGATCGACGATCCGCTGTCGTCGTGGGCGACCAAGGCGACGGCGCGCCTCGACGCGCGGACCAAGGCCGGCGGCCCGCCGCCGCCGCCGCTGACGGCGACCGAGCGCCTGACCCGGGCCAAGGCGCTGTTCGACGGTCAGCGCAACGCCGAGTCCGAAGCCGCCTACGCCGAGGTGCTGGCCGCCCCCGACCGCACGCCCGCCGACACCTGCGTCGCCAGCTACCAGCGGGCCCAGAGCCTGTTCAAGGCGCGCGATCGCAAGGCGGCGGCCCCGGCCTTCGACCAGGCGGTGACCGCGTGCATGGCCGCCGACGACAAGGACACGCTCGTGCGTGCGTACTACCAGGCCGGACGCTCGTACGCGTACAACCGCGACCACGCCGCCGCGATCGCGCGCTACCGCGCCGCTGGCGACGCCGACCCGACCCACAGCTACGCCGACGACGCGCTCTTGCGCGCGGCCGAGGAGTACGCCGACCTCGGCGACGACGCCCAGGTGACCGCCGCGCTCGAGGCGCTGCCGCAGAAGTTCCCGGCCGGCGACATGCGGGCCGAGGCGCTGTGGCGGCTGGGCTGGCGCGCCTTCCGGGCCAACGACGACGAGCGCGCGATCGGCTACTGGCAGGACCAGATCGCGGCGGTGCCGATCGACGACAACTACTGGGCCGAGGGCCAACCGCAGTACTGGATCGGGCGGGCCGAGCTGCGCCGGGGCCGCCGGGCCGAGGCGCTGGCGTCGTGGGCGCAGGCCGTGCGCCTGTACCCGGTGACGTACTACGCGATGCTCGCGCTCAACCGCATCCGCGAGCTCGACGCGCCGCGGTTCGAGGCCCTCATGGCCGAGCTCACCCGCGACCCCGCCGGCTACGATCCGGCCGCGCCCGCGTTCCAGTTCCAGCCGCGGGCGGCCTACGCGACGCCGGCGTTCGGGCGCGCCGTCGAGTTCATCCGGCTCGGCCTGGGCGATCCGGCCGAGGCCGAGCTGCGCGCGATCGGCCTGGCGCCGCCGACCGACAAGAAGAGGATCGACGATCCCGATCGGATCGAGCAGCTCTGGGCGCTGGCGTGGCTCTACGACCGCGCCGGGCGCTACGGCTCGTCGCACTGGCCGACCCGCTGGCACATCCTCGAGTACAAGCGGGCGTGGCCGGTCGGCGCCAACCGGGCCCGGTGGCGGATCGCGTACCCGCCGGCGTTCTACGACCTGCTCAAGCGCCACGCCGATCTCAACGGCGCGCCGGTCGCGCTCGCGCAGGGCATCGTGCGCGAGGAGAGCGCGTTCACGCCGACCCTGGAGTCGTACGCCAACGCGATCGGGCTGACCCAGATGATCAACTCGACGGCGACCCGGTTCGCCAAGGGCACCGGCATCGCGCCGACCCGCGAGAACCTCAAGGACCCCGAGAAGAACGTGACGATCGGGGCACGGTTCCTGGGCTACCTGGTCGGCCACTGGGGCGGGTTCATCCACCTGGTGCCGCCGTCCTACAACGCCGGCGAGGGCGCGGTGAAGCGGTGGCTCAAGGTCCGCGGCACCTGGCCGGCCGACGAGTTCATCGAGGCGATCGTCGACGATCAGGCCCGCAACTACTCCAAGCGGGTCCTGGGCAGCTACTTCGTCTACACCTGGCTAGCCGGGGGCGGCGTGCCGCCCATGCCGAACCAGATTCCGCCAGCGATCCTGCCCGCGCCGTGACCGCGCCGGCGCGTTGACAGGGCCGAGCGCCCACGGGATGCTCGCTCGGGCGCCGTGAAGCTCTACCTGATCCGCCACGCCGACGCGGTGCTGGAAGACGTCGCCGGCGGCGACGCTGAGCGCTGGCTGTCCGCCCGGGGCCGCGAGGCCGCGCGCGGCCTGGCCCGGCTGCTGCGTGAGGAGGGCGTCGAGCTCGACGCCATGGTCAGCTCGCCGCTGCCGCGCGCGCTCCAGACCGCCGAGCTCCTGGCGGCGGGCCTCGACTACCTCGGCACGATCGAGGTCGAGTCGGCGCTGGCGCCGGGCTACCACCCGCGCCACGTGCTCGATGGCCTGGCCGCCCGTGGGACCGCGATCGCGGTGATCGGCCACGAGCCGTCGATCTCGTCGCTCGGCGCCCTGCTGATCGGCCGGCCGTCGTTCCCGTCGTTCCACACCGCCCAGTGCGCCGCGCTCGATCGCGGCGTCCCCACGTTCTCGGCCCGCGCCGATCTGATGCAGGTCCATGCCCTGTTCGTGGAGTAGCCGCTGGTGACCGCGCTCGACCCCGACGCCCGGCCGACCTGGGCCCGCTTCATGAGCGACGGCGAGTGGCACGCGTTCGCGGTGGCCCTGACCGACGAGCTGGTGCGCCGGGCGATGCCGTACCGGTTCGACGACGCGGTGCTGTGGGGCCGGTGGGGCGGCGACGAGGACGAGGCGCTCGGCCTCACCAACCTCGCGCAGCTGTGCCACGCGTCGATCCCGGGCAGCTACCCCGAGGTGATCGCGTCGCACTTCGACGCGCTCGTCGCCGGGCGCGGCGACCGGGCCCGGGCCGGGCAGCTCGGCCACGACCTCGCGGCGGCGCGGCCGGTGCTGCGGCTGCGGCTCTACGCGCGCGACACCTTCGTCGAGGGCGCCGAGCAGTTCGTGCTGCACGAGGTCGCCGACGATCTGACGGCGGTGCTCTGCTACGACTTACCCTCGAACGTGGTCACGGTCACCGCGGACACGCTGCCGCGCTGGGACGTGCCGGCCGAAGAGCTGTACTACCAGGCCCTGGCCAACCAGCGCCGGGCCGAGCGCGCGGTGATCGAGGACATCGACGTCGGCGGCGCGATCGTGCGGGCGATGACCGGCGAGAGCTACTTCGTCGCGTCGAACCTGCTGCTCCTGCGCGACTTCATCGGCGACGAGCCGGCGCTGGGCGTGATCGCGGCGGTGCCCAACCGCCACACCCTGGTCTGGCACCCGATCGTCGACCCGAACGCGCTGCGCGCGCTCGACGCGATGGTCGTGATGGCCGCGAGCCTCTACGCCGAGGGCCCCGGCGCGATCTCGCCCAACTTGTACTGGTGGCGCGACGGCGCCCTCCGCACCCTGCCGACCCGCGAGACCGACGAGCACTACGAGTTCGTCCCGCCCGACGACTTCGTCGACGAGGTCCTCGAGGTCCTGGCCGAGCGCGCCGAGATGAACTGACCCGCCGGGCCCAGGCCGGCGCCGGCGCGCGCACAGGGCGGTGGTCTGCGCGGCCCTACTTGCCGAGCAGCGGGCTGCACAGCTGCTGCTGGCGCGCGGCCATGGCGTTGGGCGCCTCGAACATGCCGCCTTGCTTGCCGACGAGGTCGAGGCAGCGGATGTACGCGTTGGGGTCGCTGGCCTGGGGGTTGGCCGGGGTCGCGGTGTCGACCTTGACGGTGCCGCTGCCGCCGGGGACGGTGAGCGAGCCTTCGCCGGAGACGCCGCCGTTGACCGAGGTGAGGTCGTCGGGATCGATCGAGGTGAACGTGGACATGGGGAGATCCTTGTCGGAGCGGTGAGCGTGGGGGGTGGCGGGGACGCGCGCGGAGATCACTGCTTGAGCAGCGGGTTGCACAGCGCCTGCTGGCGGTTGGCGACGTTGGCCGGCGACTCCATCATCCCGGCCTGCTTGCCGACCAGATCGAGGCAGCGGATGTACGCGTTGGGATCGCTGGCCTGAGGGTTGGCTGGGGTCGCGGTGTCGACCTTGAGGGTGCCGCTGCCGGCGGGGATGGTCAGCGAGCCCTCGGCGGTGACCCCGCCGGTGATCGACGTGAGCGCGGCGTGATCGATGGTGTCGAAGTTCGACATGGAGGGAGCCTTTCGTGGAGGTCGGGTGGAGGAACGAGGGTCGTCGACGACGACCGGGGGCAGCCGACGCCATTGCAGCCGCCGTGCCGCGGCGGCGGCGACGTGCCTGCGCCACGTGCGTTCACCCGAGCCGGACCGCGCGCTGACCGCGGTCGACAACCCGGGGCCTCGACCCCGCCCGCGACTTCCTGAGCCGGCTGAACAGCCCGCCGCGCTTGCCCTCGACGCCCTCGCCCAGCTCGGTCGCCGGGGCCTCGACCCCGCCCGCGACTTCTTGAGCCGGCTGAACAGCCCGCCGCGCTTGCCCTTGACTCGCCCAGCTCGGTCGCCGGGCCCTCGACCCCGCCCCCTACTTCTTCAGCCGGCTGAACAGCCCGCCGCGCTTGCCCTTGACGTCCTCGCCCAGCTCGGTCGCCAGCTCGCGCAGCAGCTCGGCCTGCTTGCTCGACAGCTTGGTCGGGATCTCCACCTTCCAGCGCACCACCTGATCGCCGCGGCCGGTCTTGCCGACCCGGGGGATCCCCTGGCCGCGCCGGACCACGTGATCGCCGGGCTGGGTGCCGGCCTTGATCTCGACCACCGCGACGCCGTCGCAGTTGTCGTCGAGCACGGGCACCTCGACCTCGCCGCCGAGCGCGGCCTTGACGAAGCTGACCGGGACGTCGGTGAGGATGTCCTCGCCGTCGCGCTGGAAGCGCTCGTCGCCGACGACGTGCAGCACCACGTACAGGTGGCCGGCCGCGCCGCCGCCGGGCGCGACCTCGCCCTTGCCCGCGAGCCGCAGGGTCTGGCCGTCGTCGACGCCGGGCGGGACCGTCACCGACAGCACCGAGGTCTCGCTGTTGACCCGGCGGCCGTTGCAGTCGACGCAGGGCTCGCGCACGACCTTGCCCTCGCCGCGGCACCGGGGGCACACGCTCTGGACCATGAAGAAGCCCTGGCTGTGCACCACCTGGCCGCGGCCGTTGCACGACGAGCAGGTCTCGGGCTTGGTGCCGGCCTTGGCGCCGGAACCGTTGCACGTGCCGCACGGCACGTCCCGGGCGACCTTGATGTCCTTGGTCACCCCCCACACCGCCTCGGGGAACGACAGCTGCAGGTCGACCCGGACGTCGGCGCCGCGGGCCTGACGGCGCCCGCCCGAGGCGCGCCCGCCGAAGAAGTCGCCGAACATGTCGCCGAAAGCCGAGAAGATGTCCTCGACCGAGTTGAACCCGGTGCCGCCGGGACCGCCCGGGCTGCCGCGCAGCCCGTCGAAGCCGAACCGGTCGTAGCGAGCCCGCTGCTCCTCGTCGGACAGCACCTGGTACGCGTTCGCCGCCTCCTTGAACTTGTCCTCGGCCTCCTTGCTGCCCGGGTTGACGTCCGGGTGGTGCTGCTTGGCGAGGCGGTGGTACGCCTTCTTGAGTTCAGTTGCGCTGGCGTCCTTAGACACCCCGAGGACTTCGTACAGGTCACGCATGAGTTGGGTCCGAAAACCGGCCCTTACGTAATGCGCGCGACGCAGCCTGTCAAGCCGCGCCGCCTCCGCGCGTGCGCGTGCGTAGCCCGCTACGCATGACGCGCCGCACCGCGATGTGGGGCCGATCCTCGACGGAACTGTACCGGTCGCGCGCCTTGATCACCCCCACTGGGGTTGGTAAGCAGAACGGCATGGGCATCAAGAAGGTCGACTCGATCTGGCTCGACGGCAAGCTGGTCCCGTGGGACGACGCCACCGACCACATGCTGGCGCACACGATGCACTACGGCGTCGGCACCTTCGAGGGCATCCGCGCCTACCAGCGCGCCGACGGCAAGACGGTGATCTTCCGCCTGCGCGAGCACATCGAGCGGCTGTTCGACTCGTCGAAGATCTGCACGATGGACATCCCGTTCACCCGTGAGCAGATCACGTCCGCCTGCGCCGAGGTCGTGCGGGTCAACAAGATGCCGTCGGCCTACCTCCGGCCGCTGGTGTACCTGGGCTCGGGCGCGCTGGGCCTGGGCTCGCTCGAGCCGCCGGTGCGCACGATGATCGCCGCGTTCGAGTGGGGCGCCTACCTGGGCGACGAGGGCCTGCGCCAGGGCATCCGCTGCATGATCAGCGGGTTCACCCGCGCCAACGGCAACGCGATCATGAACAAGGGCAAGATCTGCGGTCAGTACGTGACCTCGGTGCTCGCCAAGCGCATGGCCAAGAAGAGCGGCTTCGACGAGGCCCTCATGCTCGATCCCCAGGGCTACGTGGCCGAGGGCACCGGCGAGAACATCTTCGTGGTCAAGAACGGCGTGGTCCGCACGCCGCCGACCGCGGCCGCGATCCTGGCCGGCATCACCCGCGACACGGCGATCCAGCTCCTGCGCGAGCGCGGCATCAACGTGCGCGAGGAGAACGTCGCCCGCGACGAGCTCTACACCGCCGACGAGGTGTTCCTGACCGGCACCGCCGCCGAGATCACGCCGGTGCGCGAGATCGACCACCGGCGGGTCGGCAACGGCGAGTGGCCGATCACCCGGACCGTCCAGGACGCGTTCTTCCAGGTGGTCAAGGGCAGCGACGCCAAGCACGACCACTGGCTGCACGTCGTCTGAGTTCCAGAGGGTTCGTCGCCGAACCCTCCCCCATCGGGGGCAAGCCCCGATGAGGGCCCCTATTCTACGGGGGCCTGGCGTGTCGCCTGGTTCGGGTGATTCTGGGCGGTTGGGTTCCGTTCGGGGCCGTTCGATGCCGCCCCGTTCCGGCTGGAGTGGCCGCAGACTGGCAGCACGGATCGAGCGGGTCGACGAGCGTCCAGGGTGGGGCACGGAGACGCCGTCTGCCAGCCCCCGACCATCATCGCGTCGGCCGCCGGCGCCACTGGTACAGGCCGCCGCGCGCGACCAGGCGGTCGCGCTCCCACCGCACCCTTGCGAACGCGGCCTCGACGCCAACCTCGAGGATCGCCGGGCTGTAGACCAGCCGGCCCTCGACGTTGTCGAAGAAGCGGCCCATCGGATCGATCATGACGTACGACCCCATCATGTCGGCGTTGTCCTCGGCGATCGGCGGGTACCCCTCTGCCGCGAGGTGCGCGTGACGCTCGACGTAGGCGTTGAACGCCGACGTGCTGATCAGCAGCGGCTCCACGGAGCCGTCATTCTGCCCCTCGACCGGCAGCACGCGGAACACCTTCCAGCGTTGAGGCCGCATCGCCCGAACCAGAGGGCTCAGGTCCTCGTGCTGGTTCCAGGCGGTGACGACCGTGTTGAGCTTCACCAGGATGCCGCGTTCGTGCGCGAGCGTCGCGAGCGCGATCGACCGTGCGACGTGACCGCCGTCGCCACGCCCCAGGCGCGCGCTGGTCGCCTCGTCGATCGAGTCGACGGAAAGGCCGACCCAGTCCAGGCTCGTGGCGTGGCGCTCGATGATCCGCCGCAGCCGCTCGCCGTTCGACACGATGCTGGTCGTCAGCCCGAGCGCGTGCGCGTGCTCGATCAGCTCGCCGAGAAACGGGCACAGCGTTGGCTCGCCTCCGACGAACGTGACCTTGTCGCAGTGCGGCGCGAACGCGTCAACGATCTGAAGCGCCGCGTCCTTCGTCAGCCGGCCAGGCACGTCCTCGAACGTGGCAAAGCAGAACTTGCAGCGATAGTTGCAGGGCTTCCAGAGATGGAAGTTGACGGACTCAAGCAGCATCGGTCTCTCCTCGTGCGGGTTACGTCGCTCGAGGAGATGGGTCGCAGCCCTCACTTTCGTGTAAGGCGGTCCGTCGATTTCTTGTAGCTGCCTAGAATGAATCGCGAAAACAGTCAGCGAGGTGCAGTCGCCGCACCTTCTTGACGGCGTTGTGGAACGTGTCGCGCGCCTTCGCCTCGCTCATCCCCAGCGCTTGCCGGCCTCGCGGAACGACAGGTCGTCCACCAGCCGGCTTCGCATGATCCGCGCCGTCGGCTTGAGCTTGATCCACTCCCGTGGACGGGTTGGTTACGTCGCCGTCACGTGGTCGACCGAGGCGTGCGACGGCGCGCCGGTCGGGTCTGGGTCCCTGCCGCTGGCTGCTTGATGCGGGTCTGCTTGGTGCGCGTTGATGCACGCGACCGGGCTGCGTGCGCGACCGCCCAGTCATCGACGCACCTCCGGATCGCTTCTGAGAGGCCGGTGTCCTCGTGGCGTGCCCGTTGCTCCAGGGTCCGGACCTGCCGTGCCGCCAGGCGCACGGCCACGAGCGTGCCCTTGGGATCGTCGGTCGGTCGGCCGCCAGCGTTCACGGGTTTTGTTATACGCACGGTCGAGATCGGCGTCCAGGAGATTCGGCGGCGCCCGGAGGTTTTGTTATACGCGCGCGCGTGAGGCGCGATCACGCCGCCGCCAGCGCGCGCGCGGCGTAGAAGCGATGCTCGCACTCGGCCGGGGTCAGGTAGCCGATGGCCGAGTGCCGGCGGTGCGGGTTGTAGAAGCCCTCGATGTAGTCGAACGCTTGGTGCTTGCCCTCGCGGATCGAGGCGAAGGTCTCGCCGAGCTCGAACTTGAACGTCGAGAACCAGCTCTCCATCGCGGCGTTGTCGTGGCAGTTGCCGCGCCGGCTCATGCTGCAGGCGATGCCGTGGTCGCGGAGGACCTGCTGGTAGTCCTCGCTCGTGTACGTGCTGCCCCGGTCCGAGTGGTGGAGCAGGCCCGCGCCAGGACAGCGCCGGCGGAGCGCCTGCCCAAGGGCCGCCAGCGTCAGGTGCCGATCGTTGACCGCGCTCACCGCCCACCCGACGACGACGCGGGCGTACAGGTCGACGATCGCGGCCAGGTAGAACTTGCCGCTCATCGTGAGCAGCTCGGTCGTGTCCCCGACCCAGCGCTGGTTCGGCGCGGTCGCGGTGAACTGCCGGTCGAGGACGTTGGCGGCGACGGGTTGATCGTGCTCGCTCATCGTCGTCGAGCGGTAGCGGCGGCGGACCCGGGCCACGAGCCCCCCGGCGCGCATGAGCCGCATCACGCGGTTGCGACCGATCCGCTCGCCGGCCAGGTCGGCGTGGACCCGCGGACTGCCGTACGTCCGGCGGCTCCGCGCGAACGACGCGCCGACCAGCACCTGGAGCTGCACGTCCCGCCGCGCGCGCAGCGACGGCGCCCGGCGCACCCACGCGTAGAAGCCCGAGGTCGAGACCTTGAGCACCGCGCACATCACGGCGATCGGCCAGCAGGCCTTCTCCGCGAGGATGAACGCGAACTTCATGCGTTCTCCTTCGCGAAGAAGGCCACGGCTTTTCCCAGGATGTCGCGCTCCATCCGCACCTGCCGCAGCTCCTTGCGCAGCGCGGCCAGCTCGGCCCGCTCCGCGGTCGTGAGCCCGGCCTTGCCGTTGCTGCGATCGGCCCGCGCCTGCTTGACCCACCCGCTCAACGCCGACGGCGTCAGGTCGAGGTCGCGCGCCACCTGGGCGACGGTCTTGCCCTCGTCCAGCACCAGCCGGACCGCCCCCTCCTTGAACTCGTCGGTGAACTGCCGGCGCTTGCCCTGCCGGCCGGGTCCGCCCTCACCCTTGGTCTTCATCTTGGACACGGTACTCGCCTCTCGCGTGGTGTCCACGGGAGTGGATCAAGCTCAAGCTGCCCTCGCTGCGCTCGGCGCTGCGCGGCCTTGACCCCGGCCTCGCTCCGGCTGGAGAGCCCCTGCGAGCCCGCTAGGCGCGGGCTCCGTCTTCGACGTCAGGACTCGGACTCACCGACCCGAAGAGACCCGCACCGCGTCAGCGCGCACTCGCCGTCAGGACTCATCGACGAACGAAGCGTCAGGACTCACCCAGTCTGTTCACGCCACCGATGAGGTCCCAGCGGTCGGGACGCTGTCCGTCGATGAGCCAGAGCCAGATCAGCGCCACCGCCACATGGACACCGCCGTAGCTGGCATACGTGCGTCCGGCCGCCTGCAGATGCGACGTCAGGAGCCACGCGAAGGTCGCGAGGCTGAGCGCCGCCGGCGCCAGCAGCCACGGGAACCGTCCCTTACGGAGCCAGAGATACGGCAGGTAGCAGCCGACGATCTCGCAGGCCGCCGTGGCAACCAGGAGGCCGATGGTGCGGAGCGCGTCCATGGTCAGCCGAGTCTGCCCGATCGCCCGCCGGCGCGGCCACCCGCGACAGTCGTGCCGGCAACGACGATGTCGAGTTGCGCGAAGATCACCGCGATGTCCTCGGGCATCGGACCGTTGGCGACCAGCGCGACGCGCGCGCGGCCGGTGTTGCCGGCCGGAAAGCGGCCCGCGGCCGAGCCGATGCGGGCGACCGCGAGTCGGATCACCTGCCCCATGGCCTCCCGGAGATCGACGTGGCGCATCGCGAGCGTCAGCATCCGCCAGTGCACGTGGGTGTGGAGCCATGCCGGCGGCTGCGACAGTATGTGGGCGCGTCCGAGCGCGGTCCACGCGCCCGCGCGATCGGTCCGTCTTGCCGCCGCCGAGGCGGCCAGCTCACGTTCGACGAACGGACGGAGCTTTCTACGGAGCGAGGCCAGCGCCGACCAACGCTGCCGCCATCGCGCGGGAGCGACGCGCGCGCTCACGGCCGCCACCGCAGCAGGCGGAGGCCGTTGGCGGCGACGATCAGGCTGGCGCCCATGTCGGCGAAGACCGCCATCCACAAGGTCGCGATGCCGGCGAGGCCGAGGCCGAAGAACACGGCCTTGACCGCGATCGCGAAGCCAATGTTGGTCTTGAGCACGGTCGCGGTCGCGCGGCTCAGCGCGATGAGCGTCGGGACGCCGCGCAGGTCGTCGCTCATGAGCGCGACGTCGGCGGTCTCGAGCGCGGTGTCGGAGCCGGCGGCGCCCATGGCGAAGCCGATCGAGGCCCTGGCCAGCGCCGGCGCATCGTTGACACCGTCGCCGACCATCGCGACCGAGCCATGCCCGCGGCCGAGCTCCTCGATCATCGCCAGCTTGTCCTCGGGCAGCAGATCGGCCCGCACCTCGTCGATGCCGACCTTGGCGGCGACCGCGCGTGCGGTAGTCGGGTTGTCGCCGGTCAGCATGACCAGCTTGACCCCGAGCCCGTGCAGCGCCGTGACCGCCACGATGCTGGTCTCGCGCAGCGTGTCGGCGACGGCGATGACCCCGAGCGCCTCGCCGCCGCGCCAGACCACCATCACCGACTTGCCGTCGGCCTCGAACCGGGTGAGCGCGGCCTCGACCTCATGGCGACAAACGCCGCGCTCCTCGGCGAAGCGATGGCTGCCGATGCCGATCCGCTCGCCACCGACGTTGCCCTCGATCCCCTTCCCGTCGGTGGACGTGACGCCGGCCACCGGCAGCAACTGGCCGGGGTGGGCCTCGGTCACCGCCCGCGCCAGCGGGTGAGCCGACGACGCCTCCAGGCTGGCCGCCCGAGCCAGCACCTCGGCCGCGGACAGGGGCCCGACCGGCTCGACGTCCGTGACGCGCGGCTTGCCCTCGGTGAGGGTGCCGGTCTTGTCGAGTGCCAGCAACGTGATCCGCCGCGCTTCCTCCAGGTAGACGCCGCCCTTGACCAGGATACCGCGGCGGGCGGCGGCGGCGAGACCGCTCACCACGCTCACGGGCGTCGAGATCACCAGGGCGCACGGGCACGCGATCACGAGGAGCACCAGCGCCTTGTACAGCCAGGGCCGGAAGGACTCGTCGGCCAAGAGCGGGCCGCCGATCGCGATGGCCAGCGCCAGCAGCACTACCGCCGGCGTGTACCAGCGGGCGAAGCGGTCGACGAAGCGCTCGGTCGGCGCTTGCTGGGACTGGGCCTCGCGGATCGTACGGGCGATGCGCGCCAGCGTGGTGTCACCGGCGCCGGCGGTGACCTCCACCTCGATCATGCCCTGCTTGTTGACCGAGCCGGCGAATACCGGATCGCCGACCGCCTTGTCGACCGGGATCGACTCGCCGGTGATCGGTGCCTGATCGATCGACGTGCGCCCGGCGCTGACCTTGCCGTCGAGCGGGACGCGCTCACCGGGCCGGATCTGGATCGTCGAGCCCGGGGCGATGCTCGCGGTCTCGACCTCGACCCAGGCGCCGTCGCGGCGGACGTGGGTGAGATCGGGTGCGAGGACCATGAGGCTGCGGATCGCGTCGCGGGCGCGATCGACCGAGCGGGCCTCGATGACCTCGGCGCAGGCGAACAGGAATGTGACCATCGCCGCCTCGGGCCACTGACCGATGGCCAGCGCGCCGACCACGGCGACCAGCATGAGCAGGTTGATGTTCAGCGTCAGCGTGCGGGCGGCGACCAGCGCCTTGCGCAGCGTCTTGGGGCCACCGGTCACGATGCTGAGCACAGCAAGCCCGATCACGACGACGCTCTGCTCGCTGCCGGTGGTCCAGTCGACGATCTCGGCCGCGAGCGCGGCGAGGCCTGACCCGGCGAGCAGGGCGTACTCGCGCCGCAGGTTGGCCACCGGCAGCGGTGGCACGGCGCGGGCAGACAGCGTCGCGTGGACGTGACCCGGCTCGCCGTGATCATGATCGTGATCGTCGCCGGGCGTGCCCGGGACCGGCGAGACCGCGGTGCCATCGAGGCGTACCGGCGCCATGTCGATGTCGCGCAGCGCAGCCAGGGTGGCGACGGCGGTCGACTCCTCGGCGTGCTGCACGATCACGACGCGGTCCAGCAGATCGAACTCGACCCGCTCGATCCCGTCGACGCTGGCCAGACGCCGGCCGATGACCTCCTTCTCGGTCGCGCAGTCCATGCGGGGTACCTGAAAGCGCGTCGTCGTCATGGAGTCACCTCCTCGGGCGGCTGCGGCGCGGGAGCCACGCTGGTCACGTCCTCGGGCGGCGAGTGTGGCGGCGTGAGGTCGACCACCGGCGGGGGGGGCGGCGGCGGCGGAGCCAGGTTGCCGACCCGACGCTCGCGTCGCCCCATCATCCAGGCGTAGAGCGTAGGCAAGACCAGCAGCGTCAGCAGCGTGGCCGTGATCAGTCCGCCGATGACCACGGTGGCCAGCGGTCGCTGCACTTCGGCCCCTGCGCCGCGTGCGACGGCCATCGGGATGAACCCGAGCGACGCGACCAGGGCGGTCATCAGCACCGGCCGCAGCCGAACTCGCGCGCCCTCGTAGGCCGCGTCGCGCGCGGTCATCCCGCTGCGACGACGCTCCTCAATGTAGCCGACCAGTACGAGACCGTTCAGCACGGCCACGCCGAACAGCGCGATGAACCCGACGCCGGCGGAGATCGACAGCGGCAGCCCGCGGATCGCCAGCGCGAACAGGCCGCCGGTGACCGCGAACGGGACGTTGAGATAGATCAGCGCGGCCAGCTTGCCCGAACCGGTGGCGGCGAACAGCATCACGAAGATCAAGGCCAGCGCTAGCGGCACCACGATCGCGAGCCGGCGGCTGGCCGCCTGCAGGTTCTCGAACTGCCCGCCCCAGTCGGTGAAGTATCCGGCCGGGATCACGTCGGCCTTCTCCAGTGTCGCCTTCGCATCCGCGACGAAGCCGCCCAGGTCGCGTCCGCGGACGTTGACCTCGACCGTGATCCGGCGACGACCGGCCTCGTGGCTGATCTGCGCCGGGCCATCCTCGATCCCGACGTCGGCCAGCTCGTCGAGCGGGATCAAGGCCCCCGACACCGCGCGAACCTTGAGCGCCTTGATCTCGTCGACCGAGTCGCGGGCCTGCCGCGCGAAGCGCACCGTCAGGGCGAAGCGGCGCTGGCCCTCCAGCACCACGCCGACCTCGCGACCACCGATCGTGGACACGACGTCGAGGACGTCGCCGGCGTTGATCCCGTGGCGGGCGATGGCGCGGCGATCGATCCGGATCCGCAGCACCGGCAGGCCGGCGGTCTGCTCGGCCTTGACGTCGGCGGCGCCGTCCACCTTCGAGAGCACCGTCACCACTTCGGCCGCGATGCGCGCGAGGGCGGCGAGGTCATCCCCGTAGATCTTGAGCGCGACGTCGGAGCGAACACCGGAGATCAGCTCGGCCACCCGGAGCTGGATCGGCTGCGAGTAGCTGAAGTTCTGCGCCGACAGGTTGCGCTTGAGCGCCGCGTCGAGCTTCTCGACCAGCTGCTCGCGGCTGATCGACGCCGGCCACTGATCGTGGGGCTTGAGCATCACGAAGACGTCCGAGATCTCCACGCCCATCGGATCGGTCGCGATCTCGGCCCGGCCGGTCTTTGAGATGACGGTGGCCACCTCGGGGAACTGCAGGATCACCTTCTCGAGCTCGGTCGTCTGCCGCACCGACTCCTCGAGCGACACGCTGGGCAGTCGGATGGCCTGCAACGCGATCGCGCCCTCGTCGAGTTGCGGCACGAACTCCGAGCCGAGGCGGGTCGCCACCACGCCGCTGGCGGCCAGGATCGCGAGCGAGACGGCGGCGACCACCCAGCGGGCCCGCAGGGCGACGCGCAGGGTCGGCTCGTACACCCGGCGCGCACCCGCGACGATGAAGCTCTCCTTCTCCGAAAGCTTACGCGGCAGCAGCAGTGACGCGACCGCCGGGATGAACGTCATCGCCAGGACCAGCGCGCCGGCCAGCGCGAACAGCACCGTCATCGCCATCGGCCGGAACATCTTCCCCTCGATGCCGATCAGCGACAGGATCGGCAGGTAGACGATCGCGATGATGATCACGCCGAACGTCGCCGAGCGAAGCACGTCGCGGCTCGCCTGTAGCACGATGGCCGTGCGTTCTTCGTTGTCGACCGGTCGGCCCAGCTGGTGCGATCGCTCGGCCAGGAGCCGCACCGAGTTCTCGACTACGATCACCGCGCCGTCGACGATCAGGCCGAAGTCGATCGCGCCGAGCGACATCAGGTTGCCGGACACGCCGAAGCGCCACATGCCGATGAACGCGACCAGCATCGACAGCGGGATGACCATCGACACCAGGAGACCGGCGCGCAGGTTGCGCAGCATCAGGAAGAGCACGACGATCACCAGCACGCCGCCCTCGAGCAGACTCATGGCGACGGTGTTGATCGTCTTTTTCACCAGATCGGTCCGGTCGTAGAACGGCTCGGTCCGGACGCCGAGCTTGGCCAGCGATGGCGCCAGCCCATCCAGCGCCACCTTGGCCGCGGTCACGACCTCGCGCGAGTTGGCGCCCATGCGCATCATCACGATGCCGGTCACGACCTCGCCGCGGCCGTCGCGGGTGACCGCGCCCTGCCGCACCATCGCTGCGAGCTCGACGTCGGCCACGTGGCGGAGGTAGACCGGCGTGCCGTCATCGTCGGTGGCGATCACGATGTCGCCGATGTCGTCGCGCGAGGTGATCAGCCCCTCGCCGCGGATCAGGTACTGCTCCCCGTTCTGCTCGAGGTAGGCGCCACCCGCGTTGGCGTTGTTGCGCTCGAGCGCGGTGACCACCTGGTCGAGCGCGATGTCGAGCCGCGCCAGGTCGTCCGGCCGGATCTGGACCTCGTAGGTCTTGAGCTCGCCGCCGAAGGCGTTGACCTCGACGACGCCGGGCACGTTGCGCAAGCGCGGCGCGATCTCCCACTCGAGGATCGTGCGCAGCTCCATCGGGGTCTTCCCTTCGCCGCGGACCTCGAACTGGAAGATCTCGCCGAGGCCGGTCGACACCGGCCCCAGCTCGGGCTCGCCGTAGCCCGGCGGGATGGCCTCGCGGACCGCGGCCAGGCGCTCGCCGATCTGCTGGCGCGCGAAGTAGATGTCGGTGCCGTCCTCGAACACCACGGTGACCGCCGACAGCCCGAACTTCGACGTCGACCGGACCTCGACGACGTCGGGCAACCCGCTCATGGCCTGCTCGACCGGCGTGGTGACGAACTTCTCCACCTCCTCCGGCCCCAGCGCCGGCGAGCTGGTCAGGATCTGGACCTGGACGTTGGTGACGTCGGGGACAGCGTCGATCGGCAGGCGCGCCATCGCCGACAGCCCACCGACGACGAGCACGAGCGAGGCGATGATCACCATCACCCGGTTCTTGAGCGACCACTCGAGGATGCGTTCGATCATGGTGTCCTCTAGTGCTCGTGGCCACCGAAGCTCTCGCGGCGAGCCTCGGACTTGAGGAGGAACGAGCCGGTGGTCACCACCCGCTCGCCTGGTGCGAGTCCGCGCGTGACCTCGATCCAGTCGCCGGCGCGGGCGCCGAGTTCGAGCTCGCGCAGCTGGAACGCGGTGTCCCCGACCGGCACGAAGGCGATGGCGCCGTCGCCGTCGCGCTGGACCGCGGCGGCCGGGACGTAGGTGCCCTCGCGCGGCTCGCCGGTGCTGCCAGCTAGGATCACCTTGGCGAACATGCCAGGCTTGAGCGCGCCATCCGCGTTGGTGAGGACGACCCGGACCTTGATCGTGCGCGAGCGCCGGTCGAGCACCGCCCCGATCGACTGGATCGTGCCGTCGAACGTCCGGCCGGTCCACGCCTCGACCGAGGCCGCGACCTTCTGGCCGATCGCGATCTGGTTGAGGTTGCGCTCGTAGACGTCAACCTGGACCCAGACCGAGCGGAGGTCCATGACCACGAACATCGTGTCCTGCGGCTCGACCATCTGGCCGAGCGCCACCGGCCGCTCGACCACGACGCCGGCGAGCGGCGACGCCACCGACACCGCCGACGCGTAGTGCTGATCCGCGCGCAGGTTGTCGAGCTGGGCGTCGGACAGGCCGAGGGTGTGGAGCAGCAGCTCGGCGGCCTCCTTCTCGGCCCGGGCCTTGGTGGCCTCGGCCTCGGCGTTGCGCCAGTCGCGCTCGGCGGCGACCTTGCGCTCGAACAACGCCTTCTCGCGGTCCGCGGTCTCGCGCGTGACCTTGGCCGCGCTGGCGGCGGTGATGTAGTCGGCCTTGGCCCGTCCGAGATCGGGTGAGTCGATGATGGCCAGCGCCTGACCGCGGGTGACTTGATCGCCCACGCCCTTGGTCAGCCGGGTCACCCGACCCGACAGCTTGGCGCCGACGCGCGCAACCCCATCGTCCGGTGGCACGAGCTCGCCGGTCGCGATGATCTCCGTCGCGACCGCGCGGCGCTCGACCGGCGCGGTCTCGATGTGCGCCGACGTCACCTGTTCGGGTGTGAGCTCGACCATGGCCGGCGCTTCCTCGCCGTGCTCGCCGTGCTCGTCCTTCTCGCCGTGCTCGCCGTGCTCGCCGTGCTCGTCGTGCTCGGCCTGCTCGCCGGCCTTGCTCTTGCAGCCGGCGACGGCGATCGCCGCCACCAGCATCATCGACATGATTCGAAGCGCGCTCATCGCGCACCTTCCTTCCCGGCGGCGCGTTGCACCGCGGTCCACGCATCGATCGCCTCGTTGACCGCGTCCAGGTACGCGAGCTGGTTGGCCACTAGCTCGCGACGGACGACGGTGAATTCGAAGTAGTCGAGCTTCCCGGCCTCGAACGACGCCCGGGCCAGCTCGAGGTTGTCCTGTAGCCGCTGGTTGATCTCGCGGTCGAAGCCCAGCACCGCGTCCCGCGCGCGCACGTAGGCCCGCACCGCGGTCCGCAGCTCGCGCTCCGCCTCCGACAAGCGGCCAACCAGCTCGATCTCCGCGCGCCGGCTGCGCGCCCGCGTCGCCGCCCGTTGGCCCTGGTTGCGATTCCGCACCGGCAACGAGATCGAGAGCCCGGCCAGGACGGCATGGAAGTCGGTGTCGACGTCCTGCTCGAAGCCGTAGCTGAGGCTGGCCGTCACGTCTGGGCGACCGAGGGCGTCGGCGAGGCGGACATCGGCCCGTGCCGCGGTGAGCTGGGCCCGCGCGGCCTCGAGATCGGGGCGGTCGGCCAGCGCCCGCAGCACCAGCGCCTCCTCGTCCCAGGTCGCCGCCGGCAGCTCGGGCAGGTCGCCGGCCGGCTCGAGTCGCTCCTCGGGCGCCGCGCCGACCGCCGTCGCCAGCTCGGCCAGCGCGGCGTCGTAGTCGTTCTCGGCATCGAACCGGTCGTGCCGCGCGCGGGCGACCTCGAGCGTCGCCAGGTTGATCTGCAGCTGGGTCCCGGCCCCGAGCGTCTGCCGATCGTTGGTCGCGGCGACCAGCTGCGCGGCGAGGGCCTCGGTGGCGCGCGTGCCCTCGAGGCGAGCGCGCGCGACGACGCCGCGCTGGAATGCGCGCCAGACGTCGATCTCCGCCGCGTACGTCGCGCGCGCCAGCTCGGCCTCGGCCACCGCGACCCGGGCGTCGCCGGCGGCGCGGCGTGCGCCGCGCTTGCCGCCCAGCTCGATGGTCTGGGCCAGCGAGACCTCCACGTCGAGCAACGTCTTGCCGCCCCCGAACCGTGGACCGATCGCCACGCCGAGCTCCGGGTTGTAGATCGGCCGGCGGCTCCCGTCCGCCTCCTGACGCGCCGCTTCGACGTCGGCGCCGGCGATCGCCACCGACACGCGGCGCGCCGCCCGACTGACGGCCTGATCGATCGTGATCGAATCTGCATGCGCCGCGGTGACGCCGGACGCCAGCACGGCGCCGATCACCGCCCGCACGAATGCGAACGTAGACATCGTTGACCTCCCCCGTCGCGAGCGACGCGGGTCGTGATCCGTCCAGCCGGGCAGGCCGGCACCTCGAACGCGAGTCGACGGAGGTCAGACGATCGGAGGACGAGTCGGTGGCGCAGCCACGCCCATACCCACTCGGTACGGCGGAGCGAGCGTGGCGCTCGTCCCGGTCATGGCGGCGACCTCGACGGTGGCCGCGACGCTCGGCCCGACGACCGGCGTCGGGTGATGACACGGACACAGGTGGAACGTGCCCGAGCAGCCATGCTCGTCCTCGCCCAGCGGCGAGCCGTCGTGGTCGTCGTCCTCGGCGTGAGCGAGGTCGCCATGCTCGGCCGCATGCACCGTCAGCTCCACGAGCTCGGTCAGGCCGGGCCACATGGCCACGGTCAAGAGCAGCGCGAGCAAACGGATCAACAAGGCCACAGGCTAGGCGACGGCACCCAGCGTGTCAACGCCCCTCGGCTCGCCCAGCCGCGAAGGGTGCAGCTAGTTCGAGACCATGGCCACGGCGGTTGACCACGAGCACACCTCGTCGGTCCTGCGCGACGTCGTCCGGAGAGCACCGACGGTGCTGGCGACCGTGCCCACGCCGGCGGTGAGCGAATGACCGACCGCGGCTGCCAATGAAGGGGCAGCCGGGACCGTGACGCCCTCGACCGCTCAGGCTGCGCCCCGAGCCGCGGTGCCGTCGTCGATGCGGCGCCGCGCTCACCAACCGCGGCCGCCGAAGGTGTTACCCCGCGCGAGCGAGCATGTACCCCCCCTCGTCCAACCTGTCACGCAATCTGTCACCCAACCCGTCACCATGTCGCAGGTCAGGCGGCGGCCGCCGCGTAGTGGGTGTCGAGCAGCGACATGTTCAGGTAGATGCGGTCGCGCCAGATGGACACCGACTGCTGGGCGACGGTGGTGATCAGGCGGAGGGCGCTGGCGCGGTCGGGGAAGGCGCCGATGGCGCGGGTGCGGCGCTTGATCTCGCCGTGGAGCCGCTCGAGGCCGTTGTTCGTGCGGACGCGCAGCCAGTGCGCCTCGGGGAAGGCGAAGTACTGGGTGGCGGCGTCGAAGCCGCTCTCGAGGCAGGTGACGGCCTCCGCGAACTGCCGGGCGAAGCGGTCGCGGAAGCTGCGCAGCGCCTTCTTGGCGTCGACGAGGCTGACGGCGTGGAGGACGGCCACGAGTTCGCGGCCGAGGCGCTTCTGGTGGCGCGTGGGCACGTGCGCGAGCACGTTGCGCATCAGGTGGACGGTGCAGCGCTGCATGCGGGCCTCGGGCAACGCCTTGCGCGCGGCGAGGAGCAGGCCGGCGTGCGCGTCGGCGATGACCAGGCCAACCCCGGTGAGGCCACGCTCGACGAGCTCGCGGAGCAGGCCGGCCCAGCTCGCCTCAGACTCCTGGGTACCGACGTGCACGGCGAGGAGGCGCCGATGGCCATCGGGACCGACACCGTACGCCACGAGAGCGGAGACGTTCTCGACGGTGCGGGCCCAGCGCGCGTCGATGAACGTGGCGTCGATGTACAGGTACGTGACGGGCTCGGTGATCGGCTCCTTGCGCAACGTCTCGACCTCGTCCCCGAGCCGGCGGGTCACGCGACTCACCGTCGACCGGCTGACCCGCTTGCCGAGCAGCGCTTGCGTGATCGGCGCCATGTCCCGGGTCGAGGCGCCACGCACGTACGTCTCGGTGATGGCGTCGTCGATTTCAGGACGTCGACGGAGGTACCGCCCCAGCGGCGCGGTTGCCGCCCCACCGGCGCGGGTGCGCCCGACCCGAACGCCGACCTCGCCGTTGGTGGTCACGACGCGGCGGCCGTAGGCGCCGTTGCGGACGTCGACGCGTTCGTCGCTGCGCTCGTAGGGCCCGGCGCCGACCAGACGCTCAAGCTCCTCGTCGAGGGCGACCTGGATCGTCCGTTGGACCGCGAGCCGGCAGCGCGCCGCGAGGTCACGCTGGAAGTCTTCTTGCGTCGGGATCACGAGCTGGGTAGCCTGGAGCGGAAGGGATCGTTTTGATTTCTTCATGGGGGTTCCTCCTCGGTGTCGCAACCAAGAGGTTCCCCCTTCTTTTCTTGGAGCCCAAGAAACCGGCTTCTACACAACTATACGGACACGCCCCCTGCCACCCCATGCTGAACGAGTCCTACTCGTCCTACTCCCCAGGCTCCGCCAAACCCGGGTTGCAAACGTATGAGCGGCGCAACCCATGTCTTGACTAGACCCAGCGGCCGATCGAGCGGCCGATCGAGCGGCTGATCGAGCGCGATTCCAGCGTCGAGTGGCCGAAAGTGGCTGCACGGCCAGGCCGCGACCACCTAACCTGCGGGGATCCCTGCCGTCGGTAGAATAGGGCCCCCACCCAGGACGCGAAACTCCCGGCGCGTCGACCGGTGCTCGACCGGAAAGAGTTACGAGCTCTGAGTTCCAGAGGGCCTGTCGCCAGGCCCTCGTCAGCACCCAAGACGCGAGACTCCCGGCGCGCAGCTCGGTGCTCGACCGAAACGCTGACCGGCGCTGAGGTTCAGCGGGCTGGTCGCCGAACGCTCCTCGCGCAGACTGTCGACCTGGCCCCGGAGGTCAGCGGGTCAGCGCGGTGCCGACCGCGCCAGCCTCGGCCAGCTCGCGCACCAGGTCGCCCGGCGCGACCTCGCCGACGATGTGGATCGCGCCGACCCGGCCGTCGGCCAGGGCCGCCATCGACTCCTCGAGCTTGGGGATCATGCCGCCGGTGACGGTGCCGTCGACGATCGCCGCCTTGGCCTCGGCCACGGTCAGCGTCCGCAGGCGCGACGCCGGATCCTTGACGTCGCGCAGCACGCCCGAGGTCGAGGTCACCAGCACCAGGTGGGCGGCGCCGAGCGCGCCCGCGACCTGGTTGGCGACGATGTCGGCGTTGACGTTGAGCGCCTGGCCGTGGGCGTCGGCCGCGAGGCACGCGAGCACCGGCACGTAGCCGGCCGCGCCGAGGAGCGCGAGCAGCGCGAGATCGAAGCCGGCGATGTCGCCGACGAGGCCGAAGTCGATCGGGTCGGGCCCGCCGCCCGAGACCACCCGCGGCGGCCGCTTGACCGCGCGCACGACCGCGCTCGACGCGCCGTGCAGGCCGACCGGGCGCGCGCCCGCCGCCATCAGCTGGCCGCACAGATCGACGTTGACCTTGCCGGCGACGGCCATCTTCATCACGTCGAGCGTCGCGGCGTCGGTGATGCGCCGACCGCCGACGATGTTGGGCACCAGACCGAGCGACTTCTGCAGCGCGGTGGCCTGGGGCCCGCCGCCGTGGACCACGACCACCCGCGCGCCGCCGGCCGCGAGCGCGGCGACGTCGGCCGCGACCGCGGCGCCGACCGGACCACCGACGGTCTCGCCGCCGAGCTTGACGACGATCGTGGCGGTCACGGCCACCCGCCGGGATCCTGCAGGCCGAGGCGCTCGTCGAGGCCGAGCACCAGGTTCATGTTCTGGATCGCCTGGCCGGCGCCGCCCTTGATCAGGTTGTCGATGGCCGAGAACAGCACGACCGTGCGCGTGCCCGCGACCGCCTCGCCGACGGTGAAGCCGACCTCGGCGTAGTTCGACCCCGACACCGCCGCGACCTCGGGCAGGCGGTTGGTCGGCCGCCGCACGAACGGCTCGCCGCGGTAGGCGTCGTCGAACAACGTCGCCAGGCGCGCGTCGTCGACCGCGTCGGCCGGCAGCTCGAGGTAGATCGTCGCGAAGATGCCGCGCGACAGCGGCGCCGACACCGGCGTGAACCGCAGCTCGAGGCCCGGGGCCCCGGCCGCGGCCAGGGTCTCCTTGATCTCGGGCGTGTGCTGGTGCACCAGCGGCTTGTAGGTCTTCAGGTTGACCGCGCGCACCGGGTGGTGCGTGCCCTCCTGCGGCGCGGCGCCCGAGCCCGACGAGCCGGTGATGCCGACGACGTGGGCGGTGACGCCGGTGAGCAGGCCCGCCCGCGCCAGCGGCAGCAGCGCCAGCTCGATCGTGGTCGCGAAGCAGCCCGGCGACGCGATCCGGCTCGACGCCTTGATCGCGTCGCGGTTGAGCTCGGGCAGGCCGTAGACGAACGTGCCGAGCAGCTCGGGGTGCGGGTGGGCGTTGCCGTAGAACCGCTGGTACGCCGCCGCATCGGTCAGGCGAAAATCGCCGGACATGTCGACGATCTTGACGCCCAGCGCGATCAGCTCGGGCACCTTGGCCGCGGTGACCTTGTGCGGCAGCGCCAGGAGCGCGACGTCGCAGCCGGCGGCCGCGTCCTTGGGCGCCAGGTCCTCGAACGTCAGCTCCGTGAGCTGGGTCAGGTGCGGGTGGGCGTGCCAGACCGGCTTGCCGACGTGATCGATCGACGCGACCCGGACGACCTCGACCTCGGGGTGGATGAGGAGCCGGCGCAGCATCTCGCCCGCGCCGTAACCGCTGCCGCCGATGATGGCGGCCTTGAACCTGCGTGCCATGGTGGCGGCGTTGTACCAGCGGCGCCGGCGCCGGTCGAGGTGCTACCCTCGCGCGCGATGACCGACCTCGTCGATCGCGCGCTCGCCGCCGCCGATGCCCGAGCCCCCGAGCTCCTGCCGCTCTTGCGGCGCTGGGTCGAGATCAACTCGTACACCGGCAACGTCGCCGGCTGTGATCAGGTCGCCGACGAGCTGGTCGCCGGCTTCGCCCTGCCCGGCCTGACCGCGCGGCGGGTGCCTGGCCACGGCTGCGGCGCCCACCTGGTCTGGACCACGCCGGCCTGGGCTCAGGCGGCGCCGGCCCAGCGGGTCGTGCTGGTCGGTCACCACGACACCGTGTTCCCGCCCGGCACGTTCGAGGTCTGGGAGCAGACCGGCGATCGCCTGCGCGGCCCGGGCGTGCTCGACATGAAGGGCGGCCTGGCGACGATCCGCACCGCGCTCGCGGCGCTGGCCGACGTCGGCGCGCTGGCGACCTTGCCGCTGGCGCTGTGCTCGGTCGCCGACGAGGAGACCGGCTCGTCCGATTCCCGGACGTTCCTCGAGGACGTCGCCCGCGGCGCCGGCGCGGCGCTGGTGTTCGAGTCGGGCCGCGCCACCGACCAGATCGTCACGCAGCGCAAGGGCACGGGCAAGGTCGCGGTCAAGGTCACCGGCAAGGCCGCCCACGCCGGCAACAACCTGAAGGACGGCGTCAACGCGCTGTGGGCGCTGGCCCGGTTCATCGACGCCGCCCAGGGCCTGACCGACTGGGACACCGGCGTCACCGTCAACGTCGGGCTGGCCTCGGGCGGCACCAGCGCCAACACCGTGCCCGAGCACGCGAGCTGCCAGATCGACTTCCGCTACGTGCGCGCGGTCGACGGCCACGCGCTCATGGCCGCGTTCGATCGGGCCGCGCGCGCGATCGCCGAGACCACCGGCGCGCGGTTCGTGATCGAGGGCGGCATCCGGCGCGCGCCGCTCGAGCGCACGCCGTCGTCGACCGAGCTGCTGACCCGGTACGAGGCCTGCGCCGCGGCCGAGGGCCTCGGCGTCGGCGAGGCGCCGCTGCAGGGCGGCGGCTCCGACGCCAACACCGTCAGCGCGATCGGCGTGCCGGCGATCGACGCGCTCGGCCCGCGCGGCAAGGGCTTCCACACCCACGACGAGTACATCGAGCTGCCGACCTTGGCGCAGCGCACGCGCGCGCTGGTCCGGCTGCTGGCGGCCTGGCCGCGCCTCGCCGCCGACGCGTGAGCCGCCGGGCGCGAGGATCCAGCCGACGTCGTGCGCGCCGCACCGGCCACGCGGCACGGACGCCGCGCGCCGCGCGTCACTCGTACGCGGCGAACGTCAGCGTCAGCTGGAGGTCGGCGTCGGCGCCCTTGGTCTCGAAGTCGGCGCCGGCGGGGCCGCGGATGACGACCTTGAAGCTCCCGCCCATCACCTTGGCGAGGTCGGCGGCGCCGAGCGTGGTCGACGTGAACGTCCCGGCGAGCGTCGCGGGTCCGCCGCCGGTGGTCGCGGCGATCGCGCCGCCGCCGGCCGGCACGGTGTTGTTGGTGTCGTTCATGACGAACACCACGTCGACCTGGCCGGTGAAGACCTCGCCGAGCATGGTGACGCCGGTCGAGCCGGCGCCGAGCGTCAGGGTCAGGCCCTCGAGCGCGATCTCCGACGGATCCTTGCCGCCGAGCGCCGCGCGCGCGTCGGAGACGAACTTGCCGTAGGGGTTGCCGCTCTCGGTGGTGATGCCCTTCTCGTCGGACACGACCCCGCCGACGGTGTCGGACGACTTGGCCTTCAGGTTGATGCCGACGGGCTCCGAGACCCGGACCGGGTCGTCGCCGCAGGCGGCGAGCGTCACGAGGGCGAGGCACGCGAGACGAGTCGAGTGGTTCATGACCGGTTGGTCGCGCGATCCTCGTCCGCGGTCGCAACAGCTTCACGCCGCCCGGGTTATCGAGCGGTTAGGGCCCGCGCGTGAACAAGTCGATCGAGGATCGCGGACGAGGCGCCCGGATGGCAAGGCGACGGCGAGGACCGGAGGGGAGCGTCCTCGTTGGACGTGACCCGAGGACCGGAGCCGGCAACGCAGCCAGCCGGGATGGATCGGCCGCGAGACCGACCGAGTTGTTCACGCGCGGGCCCTTAGGCCACGTCGGCGGTTGTCGCACGCTGTGAGTTCGTTCACGCTCGCGCCATGGCCCCCGCCCGCGATCTCGCTGACCGTCACTACGTGATCACCGGCGCCAACACCGGCATCGGCAAGGAGACCGCGCGCGCGCTCGCGGCCCGGGGCGCGCGCGTGACGATGGCGTGCCGGACCGAGGCCAAGACCCGGCCGGTCATCGACGAGCTGACCCGGACCACCGCGAACGACGGCCTCAGCTTCGTCGCGCTCGACCTCGCCGACCTGGCGTCGGTCCGGACCTGCGCCGCCGAGCTGATCGCGCGCGGCGGCCCGATCCACGGCCTGATCAACAACGCCGGGCTGGCCGGGCCGCGCGGCCTGACCAAGGACGGCTTCGAGCTGACGTTCGGCACCAACCACCTCGGCCCGTTCTTGCTGACCAAGCAGCTGCTGCCCCTGCTCGAGGCCACGCCCGGCGCGCGGATCGTCAACGTCGCCAGCGCGTCGCACTACCAGGCCAAGCGGATCGACTGGGACGCGCTGCGCAAGCCGACCGCGTCGGTGACGGCGATGGGCGAGTACGCGGTGTCGAAGCTCGCGAACGTGCTGTTCACCAAGGAGCTGGCCCGGCGCCTGCCGCCGGCCCAGGTCGCCGCCTACGCGCTGCACCCGGGCGTGATCGCGTCGGACATCTGGAGCCGGCGCATCCCGCGGCCGGTCGCGTGGCTGATGACGCGGTTCATGAAGTCGACCGCCGACGGCGCGCGCACGTCGATCTACTGCGCGACCGCGCCCGAGCTCGCCGGCGTGAGCGGCCGCTACTACACCGACTCCAAGGAGAAGCGCCCCAGCCGCCTGGCCGACGACGCGGCGCTCGCGGCCGAGCTGTGGCAGCGCAGCGAGGCGTGGGTCGCGGCGTGATCGCCGGGCGACACCACGACCGGGCAGATCCTTTGGCGCGATCGCGCGTAGACATGGGCATCGCCATGTCGCCTCGCCTCGTCGTCACCACGCTGATCCTCGCGCTGTCCCCGGCGCTGGCCCCGTCGCTGGCCCGCGCCGAGCAGCCCGCGCCGCCGCCGGCGCCCGCCGCCGAACCCGCCGATGAACCCGCGCCCGCGCCCGCGCCGGCCCCGACGCCGGTCGCCGCCGAGCCGGTCCCCGAGGCGGCGCGCACCTCCTTCGACGTCTCCGAGGTCCGGACCCTCGGGGGCAGCAGCGGCGTGGACACGCGCTCGTACGCCAAGGACTGGCTGGTGGCGCCCCCGGGCTACAACATCGGCGGCGAGCTGCGCTTCATCACCGCGAGCACGTCGCCCGACGGGCCGCGGATCAAGTTCACCGATCTGGCCATCCTGCGCCTGCACACCCGCTGGACCGCGGGCCGACGGGTCGAGCTGTCGGGCTCGGCCGATCTGCTGGCCAAGCAGCCCGACAGCCGCACCGACTTCTTGTTCCAGGGCGGCGCGCTCGGGCTCAAGATCGCCACCAGCCGCGCCACCGCGATCTCGGCCGGCCTCGCGGGCGGCCCGACGATGGGCGACGACGGCTTCTGGGGCTCGGTCGGGACCGGCGTCATCCACCGGTCGCGCATCGAGCAGTTCCTCGCGTTCCAGTACGGGGGCGGCGCGTCCGCCACCGCGCTGCGCATGGGCGACGCCGATCCGGTCTGGCAGGCCGGGCTGGCGGCGTCGAGCGAGCTGGTGTTCCACACGCCCCGCGGCGAGTGGGCGCTGTGGTTCGGCTTCGATCTCGAGCTGCCGGTGGTCCACACCGACGCGCTCGATCCGCGCAGCCGCCTGGGCGTCACGATCGGCACCGTCTTCGCCGCGGTCAAGGACTGGGACATCTACACCACGTTCTCGTGGCGCGATCGCGGCACCACCGACCTGCCGGCGACGACGCTGCCGATCATCGACGGCGGCTTCGATCAGAAGCAGTTCGCGGTCGGCCTCACCCGGCGGTTCAGCGTGCGCGGCAAGAGCGCCAAGTGGGCGCTGGCGCTGTAGCCGCCGACGCGTGCTATCACGGTGCCCATGCGCACCCTCGCCTCGCGAACCGTCACGCTCGCCGTGGCGGCGCTGGTCGCGACCGTCGCCTGCAAGAGCGACCCGCGGCCCCCCGCCACGCCGCCCCCGACCACGCCGACCCAGGCCGCGCCCGATCCCTGGGGCGGCACCGCGGCGCCCGCGGCCCCGACCGCCCTGGTCCAGCCGCTGGTGTGGGAGGCCACCAAGGACGGCCACACCCTGTCGCTCCTCGGCACAATCCACGTCGGCGTCGACGCGCTGACCGAGCTGCCGCCCTGGGTGCTGGCCCGCCTCGACGCGGCGCCCGCGTTCGCGATGGAGACCGACCTGAGCGATCCCGGGGTGGTCAAGCTCATGGTCCGCACCGACGGCAAGACCCTCGCGGACGAGCTCGGCCCGACCGACTGGCAGCGGCTGCGCGCCGCGCTGGGCGAGAGCCTGGCCGAGGGCATGAACTCGATGAAGCCGTTCGCGGCGCTGTCGGCGCTGTCGCTCAAGGACCTGCCCATGACCGCGCCGATGGACATGGTCCTGTTCCAGCGAGCCCGGGACGCCAACAAGCGGCTGGTCTTCCTCGAGACCGTCGCGGCCCAGCTGGCTGCGATCGATCCCTTCGCGACCGCGGCCGACATCAAGGCGTTGCTCGACCACGCCGCCGAGGCCAAGGCCGACACCCAGAAGATGGTCGGCGACTACCGGGCCGGCGACGCGGCGGGCTCCGCGCGATGTTCGACGACAAGACCCTGTGGATCGCGGCCGGCCGCGACCCGGCCCGGTTCGGCGACTTCCTGGAGGCGACGCTCGGCCGGCGCAACCGGTCGTGGGTGGCGCCGCTGACCGAGATGGCGGCCGCGGGCGACGGGTTCGTGGCGGTGGGCGCCGGGCACCTGGTCGGTCCCGACAACCTGCCGGACCTGCTGACCGCGGCCGGGTTCGAGGTCCACCGGGTCACCGGCCCGTGACCGCCCCAGTGACTACCGCGGGGGGCGCACGACTTGCCGCTCGCGCCGCTTGACAGGCTCGCTGCCGCCCGGTATCCGTTTCCCGCCTCATCGTACATCCATGCGCGGATGGCGGAATTGGTAGACGCGCTAGCTTGAGGTGCTAGTGGGTAACACCGTGGGGGTTCGAGTCCCCCTTCGCGCACCACCCCAACACCGCCGGGCCTCCCCGGCGGTTCGTCATTTTCGGGCGGCGATGCCCGGAGGCATCGCGTGCGGTCAGCACTGGTTGCGGCACGGCCTCGGATCGTCGCACCCGGTCCCAGGGTGACCCTGTACACTATGGGCTCTTTTTGGCCCTCCCCTCACCTGGTGGTCGTTCCATGCGAAGCGCCCTCGCCCGCGTCACTCTCGGCACTCTCGCCGTCGCTGCCCTCGCGCTACCTGCCTCGGCGCAGGTCTCGACCTTCCGGTCTGAGCACTCGTGCGGCACCCGCCAGATCCCCGGGCCGGGCACGTCGGGCCCGGTCGTGGCCGCCGCGGCCACCCGCACGATCTACCTGAACAAGAACGGCGGCACGTACAACATCGCCAACGCGGCGACCAACGCGGCGACCAACACCGCGAACCGCCAGGTCAGCGCCAACGGCCAGGCCCGGACCGCGGTGATCCCGCCGATGGAGGCCAGCTTCAACTGGACGTTCATCGCCCAGTGCGTCCGCGACGCCTACGCCCGCTACGACGTGCGCGTCGTCGAGACCGAGCCCACCAGCGGCGCCTACGTCGAGGCGGTCGTCGGTGGCGGCGGCACCGAGCTCGGCTACGGCGCCGACCAGCTGTTCGGCATCGCCTCGGCCGACAACTTCTGCGGCGTCACCGAGCGCGGCATCGCGTTCTCGTTCTCGACCACCCACCTGCAGGTGCCCCAGAGCGACCGCGAGCTGTGCGCGACGATCGCCCACGAGGTCGGTCACCTGCTGGCGCTCGAGCACGAGACCCTCGCCAACGACGAGATGTCGTACGTGCTCGTGAGCCAGGCGGGCGCGTGGCCCAAGGCGTTCCAGACGGCCAACTCGCCGTGCGGCACCACGCCCGGCCAGAACCAGCAGTGCTCGTGCGGCGGCAGCCAGACCAACTCGCACATGCGCCTGTCCCAGTTCCTCGGCCTGCGCGCCACCGAGACCGTCCCGCCGGCGGTCGCGATCACCTCGCCGACCGGCGGCACCCAGCCCCGCACGTTCACGATCACCGCGACCGCCTCGGACGCCAGCGGCATCCAGGAGGTCCGGTTCTCGCTCGACGGCACCGTCGTCGGCACCGACGTCGAGCCCGACGGCACCACCTACTCGGTCGAGGCGATCCGCCTCGGTGAGGGCGCCCACACGATCGTGGCCGAGGCCCTCGACGGCGCCAACAACCGCGCCAGCGCCACGGTCACGATCGACGTGACCTTCGACTGCGGCGACTGCGGCGGCGGCCTGACCTGCGTCGAGGGCGAGTGCCTGGTCGCCAACGGTGAGACCTGCTCGGACGCGACCCCGTGCGCCGGCGGCGTCTGCGCCGAGAGCCCGTCGAACGGCCCGTTCTGCACCCAGGCGTGCGACCTCGCCGCCGATGACTGCCCGAGCGGCTTCGCCTGCGCCGACGTCGGCGCTGGCGACGGCACCGGCGTGTGCAACTTCTCGGATGACGGCGGCTGCTGCTCGACCGGCACCCAGGGCGGCAGCGGGCCGTTCCTGCCGATCGGCCTCGGCGCCCTCGGCCTCGGCGTGCTGGTGTCGCGCCGCCGGCGCCGCAGCTAGCCAGGCGACGGTGACCGCCCCCGGGCCCGGACCACCGTCCGGGCCCGTCGTCGTTTCGGCCCGTCGTCGTTTCGGCCCGTCGTCGTTTTCGGCCCGCCGTTATCGGCCGTCAGCCCGTCGTCAGCCGGCGTCGCCCGGCGTCGTTCGACCCGTCGGCCCGTCAGTACAGGATCCGGGTCTTGACGCTGTTGGACAGCGCCGCGACGGCGCGGTGGACGTCGTCGGACACGTCCTGGTCGAGGTCCATGACCAGGTAGCCGACGTCGGCGTCGGTCGCGAGCAGCTGGGCCCGGATGTTGGCGCCCAGGTCGCTGACGATGCTGTTGATGTCGCGCAGCACGCCGGGCACGTTCCGGTGGATGTTGAGCAGGCGGTGGGCGCCGGGCGACTGGGCCAGCTCGACGTGCGGGAAGTTGACCGCGCCGGTGGTCGTGCCCGAGTTGACGAACTTGATCAGCGAGGTCGCGACCTCGCGGCCGATGTTCTCCTGGGCCTCTTCGGTCGAGCCGCCGATGTGCGGCGTCAGGATCACGTTGGGCACGCCGCGCAGCGGCGACTGGAAGTCGTCGCTGGCCCCCTCGGGCTCCTCGGGGAACACGTCGACCGCGGCCCCCGCCAGGTGGCCCCGCCGGACCGCGTCGGCCAGGGCCTCGACGTCGACGACGGTGCCGCGGCTGGCGTTGATCAGGTGCGCGCCCGGCCGCATCGCCGCCAGCTCGGCGGCGCCGATCATGCCCTGGGTCTGCAGGGTCTCGGGCACGTGCAGCGTCACGAAGTCGCTGGCGCCCAGGAGCGCGCGCAGCTCGGGCACGGGCCGGACGTTGCCGACCGCCAGCTTGGTGGCGATGTCGAAGTACAGGACCCGCATGCCGAACGCCTCGGCCAGCACGCCGACCTGCGTGCCGATGTGGCCGTAGCCGATGATGCCGAGGGTCTTGCCGCGCACCTCGTGGCAGCCGGCCGAGACCTTGCGCCAGCGGCCGTCGTGGACCTCGCGCGCGCGATCGCCGAGCTGGCGGGCCAGGAACACGATCTCCGCCAGCACCAGCTCCGCCACCGACCGCGTGTTCGAGTACGGCGCGTTGAACACCGGGACGCCGGCGCGCGCGGCCGCGCCGCACGCGATCTGGTTGGTGCCGATACAGAACGCGCCGATCGCCAGCAGGCGCCGGGCCTCGGCCAGGACCGCCGGCGTGACCCGGGTCTTGGACCGGATGCCCAGCAGGTGGACATCACGGATGCGCTCGATCAGCTCGGCCTCGCGCAGCGCCCCGCTGACGCGCTCGACCTTCCAGCCCTCGGGGGCGATCAGCTCGTCGGCCGAGGCGTGGATGTTCTCGAGCAGCAGGACCGAGATCTCGCTCTTGGGGAACGACGTGCGCGGGAGCGCGGGCGCGACCATGGCGGCGACCATGACGCCTCCGTCGCCGCGCCGCAAGCGCGGGCGCCGTCAGCAGCCCAGGCGCGGCAAGAGATCGTCGAGCTCGGCGGCGGTCGTGCGGCAGCTGTCGATCAGCGCCGCGCGCTCGATCGGCTCGGCCACGGCGGCGCTGCGCGCGATGATCCGCACCTGATCGAGGAACCGCTGCTTGACGTCGACCGCGATGCGGTCGCATCGGACCGCGCGCATGACCGTCGCGATCAGCGCGTCGCACTCGACGACCGCCGGGCCGCGCGGCCGCTCGATCGGCGCCGGCACGCACCCGGCGGTGACCAGCGCCGCGCGCAGGGGCGCGGCCGCCTGGGCGCACGCCCGCCGCGCGCCGGCGGCGCGGCGCCCGCCGACCAGCCGGGCCACGAGCCCGTCGACCTCGGGTGAGGTGGGCTCAGGCAGCGCCGCGCACGTCCGCGCGATCGCCGCGAGGGCGATCATCTCGTCGCACGCGGCCGCGCCCACGGTCGCGCGCCGCAGGGCTGCCGTGGCGACGCAGCCGCCGCCCAGCGCCAGCCGCAGCCGCGCCCGCCCCGGCCTGGCGCCGGTCCAGGTCGCGTGCAGGTCGGCGCGGTGGGCCTCGAGCGCTGGCCCGCCGGTCGGCGCGAAGCTCTCGCTCCCGAGGCCGTCGGCCAGCGGCGCCAGATCGAGCCGATAGCCTGAGCCGTCGCGCGCGACCACCAGCGTGACCCGGGCCGCGCCGTCGATCGCGCACTGCTTCCACGCCACCGAGCCCCGCCACGTGCCCACCACCGCCGCCGGATCGGGCTCGGTCCACGGCTGCGCCGCCGCGGCGCCGGCCGACGCGATCACCCAGGCGACGACGAGGGCCCGCATGGGCACAGCATACGACCAACCGCGGCCTGCGCCCGGGGCCGTCGATGCGGGTCGGTCGATCGCGCGTCAGTCGATCGCGGTCGCGGTCGGCAGCGGCGCCGGCCGCGGCCGCTTGCGCAGCTCGATCAGGCCGTAGAGCGCGCCGCCGACGACCAGGGTCAGGGTCCCGGCGGCCGAGCCCCACGGGTGGGCCTTGACCTGGATGTAGATCGACCAGCCGGCGAGGATCAGGAACACCGCCGGCGTCAGCGGGTACAGCGTGGTCCGGTACGGCCGCGGCAGGTCGGGCTGCCGCACGCGCAGCACGTAGACCGCGCCGACGGCGAGCGCGGAGCTGACGAACAGCGTGAACTGGATGTACTGGATGAGCTTGCCGAGGTCGCCGACGAGGATGAAGATCGCGGCGATCACGCCCTGGATCGTCACCGCGACCGCGGGCACGCCGCGCGCGGTGCGCCGGGCCAGCACCGCCGGCAGCGCCCCGTCCTCCGCCATCGCCGCGTACACCCGCGGCCCGGCCATCACCATCGCGCTCACTGACGACACCAGCGCCAGCGACACCAGCACCGCCATGGCCTTGCCGACGCCGGGCGCGAACAGCGCGGCGGCCGCGGCCGCGCCGACGTCGACGATCGGCGCGCCCAGCTCCTCGGGCGACAGCGCGTACAGGAACGTGACGTTGACCAGCAGGTACAGCACGATCACGCCGGCGGTGCCGATGAACAGCGCCCGCGGCAGCGTCCGCTGCGGATCGCGCAGCTCGCTGGCCAGGTACGCCGCGGCGTTCCAGCCGGTGTAGGCGAAGCCGACCCAGAACAGCGACTCGGCGAACGCGCCGGTGGGCACGTTCTTGGTGATGCCGCCGGCCCGGGCCGCGAAGTGGCTCCAGTCGCCGTGACCGAACGCCAGCCCGGCGACGATGAACACGACCAGCAGGCCGACCTTGGCGATCGTGAAGATCGTCTGGATCCGCCCGCCGACGACGGTGTCGAGCGAGTGCATGCCGGTCACCGCGATCACCAGCCCGACCGCGATCAGCCGCTGGGCCAGGCCGGCCTCGATGCCGGGCACGACGTCGCCGAGGTAGGTCGCGAACCCCAGCGCGCTGACCGCGATCGCCGCCGAGAACCCGGCGGTCAAGGACACCCAGCCCGACATCGCGCCGATCGCCGGGTGGTAGGCCTCGCGCAGGTAGACGTACTCGCCGCCGGCCCGCGGCATCATCGCGCCCAGCTCCGCGTAGCAGGCGGCGCCGGCCAGCGCGAGCACGCCGCCGACCAGCCACGCCACCAGCATCGTGCCGCCGTCGAACAGCGACTGGGCCTGGTACCCGGTGCTGGTGAAGATGCCGGTGCCGATGATGTTGGCGATCACCAGCGCCGCGGCGGTGCCGAGGCCGAGCTTGCCGTAGCTCACGCGCGCTCGCTAGCGGGCGGGCGTGGCCCGGCCGACGTGCCGGTCGAGGAACCCCAGCGCGTCCCGCCAGCACTGGCGCGCCTGCGGCTGCCACACGAAGGCATGGAAGGCGTGGACACCGCCGGGGTAATACCTCGCCTCGCACGGGACACCCCGGGCGGTGAGCACCTTTTCGAGCCGGCGGGTGTCGTCGAGGAGCGGGTCGCGCGTGCCGACCGGCGCGAACACCGGCGGCAGCGGCCGCTCGACCGCGTCGCCCCGCTCGAGCACCGCCAGCGGGTCGGCCAGATCGCGGAACCGGCCGGCGGGGGCGTCACCCAGGTACGACGTCGAGGTCCGCTCGAGCATTCCCTGGATCCACGGCGGCAGCGCCCGCCGGGCCGCGAACCGCTCGGGCCGCGACACCTCGAGGAGCGCGCAGAACGGCAGCGCCGCGCGCGGCACCACGCCGGCGTCGAACACCGCCCGCGCGAACGGCTCGTCGCGGCGCTGGCACGCGGCCAGGGTCAGCGCGGTGACCAGGTTGCCGCCCGCCGACTCGCCGGCGACCGCGATCCGGGTCGGGTCGCCGCCCAGGCGCGGCAGCTCGGCCAGCATCCACAGCCAGGCCCGGCAGGTGTCCTCGATCGCGGCCGGGTAGCGGTGGGTCGGGGCCAGCCGGTAGGAGATGTTGACCACCAGGTAGCCGCGGCGCGCGAACGCCAGGCCCATCAGCCAGTGGGTGTCCTTCGACAGGATCCGGAACGCGCCGCCGTGGACGTAGAACACCACCGGCAAGGGCGTGGGGCGGTGGCGCGGGTGGTAGACGTCGAGCACGTGCAGCGGGTCGGGGCCGTAGGCCACGTCGGTCTCGACCTCGACCCCGTGGCGCGCCGGCCGGGCGTGGGGGTGCCAGCGCCCGACCCGGGACAGGCCGTGGAACATCGCGCTGGTCAGGCCCTGGGCGATCCGTGACATCGCGCCAGTGTACGACGGTCAGGGGACGATCTCGCGCCGGCGTGGGCCCGGGGGTGGTGACTGGCCCGAGCGCCCGCGGTAAGGATCCGGCCATGCCGCGCCAGGATGACCTCCGATCGGTCCTCATCATCGGTTCCGGCCCCATCGTCATCGGCCAGGCCTGCGAGTTCGACTACTCGGGCACGCAGGCGTGCAAGGCGCTGCGCGAGGAGGGGCTGCGGGTCATCCTGATCAACTCGAACCCGGCCACGATCATGACCGACCCCGAGCTGGCCGACGCGACCTACGTCGAGCCGCTCACGGTCGCGGTGCTCGACGCGATCCTGGCGATCGAGCGGCCCGACGCGATCCTGCCGACGCTCGGCGGCCAGACCGGGCTCAACCTGGCAATGGACGCGCACAAGGCCGGGATCCTGGCCAAGCACGGCACCCGCCTGATCGGCGCGTCGGTCGCGGCCATCGAGATGGCCGAGGACCGCGAGCTGTTCAAGCAGGCGATGGCGCGGATCGGCCTGGCGTGCCCGCGCTCGATCGTCGTCGCCTCGGTCGAGGCGGCCCGGGCCGCGATCGACGACATCGGCTTCCCGGCGATCCTGCGGCCGTCGTTCACGCTCGGCGGCTCCGGCGGCGGCATCGCCTACAACGCGCGCGAGCTCGACCGGATGGTCCAGTTCGCGCTCGACATGTCGCCGGTCCACCAGGTGCTGCTCGAGGAGAGCGTGCTCGGCTGGAAGGAGTACGAGCTCGAGGTCGTCCGCGACACCAAGGACAACACGATCATCATCTGCTCGATCGAGAACCTCGATCCGATGGGCGTGCACACCGGCGACTCGATCACCGTCGCGCCGGCGATGACCTTGACCGACAAGGAGTACCAGCGCATGCGCGACGCCTCGATCGCGATCATGCGCGAGATCGGCGTCACCACCGGCGGCTCGAACGTGCAGTTCGCGGTCGATCCGGCCACCGGCCGCCAGCTGGTGATCGAGATGAACCCGCGGGTGTCGCGCAGCTCGGCGCTGGCGTCGAAGGCGACCGGCTTCCCGATCGCCAAGATCGCCGCCAAGCTGGCGATCGGCTACACGCTCGACGAGCTCAAGAACGACATCACCCGCACCACGCCGGCGTCGTTCGAGCCGACGATCGACTACGTGGTCGTCAAGTGGCCGCGGTTCGCGTTCGAGAAGTTCCCGGCCGCGCGCACGACGCTCGGCCCGCAGATGAAGTCGGTGGGCGAGGCCATGGCGATCGGGCGGACCTTCCGCGAGGCGCTGGGCAAGGCGATCCGCTCGCTCGAGACCGGCCGGGCCGGCTTCGACGCGCCGCTCGGCCCGCTGCAGGACGATCTGCCCGGCCTCGAGCGGGCCATGGCGGTGCCGGGGCCGGAGCGCCTGTTCCAGCTCGCCCGGGGCTTCCAGCTCGGCCTGACGCTCGAGCGCGCCCACGAGCTGACCCGGATCGATCCGTGGTTCCTGCGCCAGATCTACGCGATGGCCGCCGACGAGATCGCGATCGGCGAGGCCGGCGGCCTGGCCGCGATCGGCCCGGGCGACCTGCGCCGCTACAAGCGCGGCGGCATCTCCGACCGCCGGATCGCCGCGCTGACCGGCGCCAGCGAGGCCGAGGTCCGGGCGGCGCGCAAGGCCGCCGGGGTCGTGCCGGTCTACAAGCGCGTCGACACCTGCGCCGCCGAGTTCGAGGCCCACACGCCCTACTTCTACTCGTCCTACGAGGACGAGTGCGAGGCGGCGCCGACCGACGCGCGCAAGGTGATCATCCTCGGCGGCGGCCCCAACCGGATCGGCCAGGGCATCGAGTTCGACTACTGCTGCGTCCACGCGTCGATGGCGCTGGCCGAGCTCGGGCTCGAGTCGATCATGATCAACTGCAACCCCGAGACGGTCTCGACCGACTACGACACCTCGGACCGGCTGTACTTCGAGCCGCTGACGCTCGAGGACGTGCTGGCGATCTGCGACCGCGAGCGACCGTGGGGCGTGATCGTGCAGTTCGGCGGCCAGACCCCGCTCAAGCTGGCGGTGGCGCTGACCGAGGCCGGCGTGCCGATCCTCGGCACCAGCGCCGACGCGATCGATCGGGCCGAGGATCGCGAGCGGTTCGGCGACGTGCTGACCAAGCTGGCGCTGCGGGCGCCGCGCTGGGGCATCGCCCACTCGGCCGAGGAGGCCCGGGCCGAGGCCGCCCGGATCGGCTACCCGGTGATGATCCGCCCGAGCTACGTGCTCGGCGGGCGCGCGATGGAGCGCATCTTCGACCCGACCGCCCTCGAGGACTACTTCGTCCGCCACCTCGGCCACGGCGCGGGCGATCGCGGCGCCGCCGCCGGCATCTCGTTCCCGCTGCTGGTCGACGAGTTCCTCCACGACGCGGTCGAGCTCGACGTCGACGTCGTCGCCGATCGCACCGGCGCGGTCGTCGTCGGCGGCGTCATGGAGCACATCGAGGAGGCCGGCATCCACTCGGGCGACTCGGCCTGCGCGCTGCCGCCGTACTCGCTGCCGCCGGCGATCATCGCCGAGGTCGCGCGCCAGGCCCGGGCCCTGGCGATCGAGCTGGGCGTCGTCGGCCTGATGAACACGCAGTTCGCGGTCCACGACGGCGAGGTCTACGTGCTCGAGGTCAACCCGCGGGCGTCGCGCACGGTCCCGTTCGTGTCCAAGGCGATCGGCGTGCCGCTGGCCAAGGTCGCGGCCAAGGTGATGACCGGCAAGACCCTGGCCGAGCTCGGCGTGGTCGAGACCACGCCCGCGCACGTCTCGGTCAAGGAGTCGGTGTTCCCGTTCGTCAAGTTCGAGGAGGTCGACACGATCCTCGGCCCGGAGATGCGCTCGACCGGCGAGGTCATGGGCCTGGGGCCGACCTTCGCCGAGGCCTACCTCAAGGCCCAGGAGGCGGCCGGCGTCACGCTGCCCACCAGCGGCGTCGCGTTCCTGTCGGTCCGGGACTCGGACAAGGCCGCCGCAACCGAGGTCGCGCGCGCGCTGCTGGCGCTCGGGTTCGAGATCATCGCCACCCACGGCACCGCGAAGTCGCTGGTCGCGGCCGGCGTCGCCGCCCGCGGCATCAACAAGGTGCTCGAGGGCCGGCCCCACTGCGTCGACGCGATGGACAACCGCGAGATCGACTTCGTCGTCAACACCACCGAGGGCGCCCAGGCCATCCTCGACTCGCAGTCGCTCCGCCGCGGCGCGCTGCGCAACGGCATCGCCTACTTCACCACCATCCGCGGCGCCCGGGCCGCGCTGGCGGCGATCACGCTCTTGCGCCAGCACACCTTGCGGGTGTGCGCCCTCCAGGGGTACCAAGGATCGCTCGCGGGTGCGCCCCCCGCGGCACGGTGAAGCCATGGCTGACAAGTACCCGATGACCCCGGCCGGCCAGGCCTGGATGAAGAAGCGGCTGAAGTACCTCAAGGAGGTCGCGCGTCCCAACAACGCCAAGGCGATCGAGATCGCGCGTGGCCACGGCGACCTGTCCGAGAACGCCGACTACTCCGCCGCCAAGGAGGAGCAGGGCATGATCGAGGCCAAGATCCGCGACTACGACGCCAAGCTGGCGCTGGCCGAGGTGATCGACCCCACCAAGCTGTCCGGCGACCGGGTCCAGTTCGGCGGCACGGTGACGATCGAGGACGCCGACACCGGCGAGACCTCGGTCTACACGATCGTCGGCGAGCACGAGGCCGACATCAAGAAGCGCCGGATCTCGCTGGTGGCGCCGGTCGCGCGCGGCCTGCTCGGCAAGCGGGTCGGCGACGACGTCACGATCACGACGCCCAAGGGCAAGCGCGAGTTCACGATCAGCTCGGTCGAGTGGCTCGAGGTCGGCCCGCCCGACGAAGACGTCTGACCGGCGCCGCCCCGAGGCGATCGATCGGTCGGCGCGCGACCGTCACGCGGCCGACGCCGCAGCTGACGCCGCAGCTCGCCCAGCCTGACGCGGTCCGCGGGGGCGGGCGGGGGGCCGGGGGGGGGGGGGGGGGGGGGGGGGGGGGGGGGGGCTGCGCGCGTGCGCGCCTGGCACCGCTCCGCGCTGGTCGCCGCCGTCCTGGCGGCGCTGCTCGGCGGCGCGCACGCCGGTGGCCGCCGCGGCCGGCTGGTCCGGATCGAGGCCCCGCCCCCGACCAGGAGCTGGGTCGCGCCCGGCCGCTTCATCATGGGCACGCCGCCGGAGGACCTCGAGACCCTCCAGGCCGAGTGCCAGCGCGCCCAGACGCTGGGCAGCCTGTTCCAGGTCGACCCGTGCGTGGCCTGGATCAACGTGCTGTCGACGAGGAGCCCGCGCGAGGTGTGGCTCGACGGGTTCTGGATCGATCGCCACGAGGTGACCGTGGCCGAGTATCGCGCGTGCGTGCACGCCGCCGGCTGCCCGCTCGAGCCGCTGGTCGATGGCGACCCGCGCTACCTGGCCGACGACCTGCCGCAGGTCGACGTCACTCGGCCCGAGGCCGAGACGATGTGCCGCTGGCGCGGCGGCCGGCTCCCGACCGAGGCCGAGTGGGAGAAGGCCGCGCGCGGCACCGACTTCCGCACCTGGCCGTGGGGCGACGACCCGCCGCACGACTTGGCCGAGCTCGACGAGGTCCTGCGCCAGTCCGACGACAACCTGCGGTCCCTCGGCGATCCCGACGACAGCGACGGCGTCGAGCTCCTGGCCCGGCCCGGGCGGTCCCCGGCGTCCGACGGGCCGTACCGCACCAGCGACCAGGCCGGCAACGTCGCCGAGTGGGTGGCCGACGCGATGTCGGTCGACGGGTTCATCGGCCTGCCCGACGTCAACCCGCTGCGCCTGCCCGACCTGGGCCGCGATCTGGCGATGGTGCGCGGCGGCTCGTGGCGCGACCCGCCGTTCCTCGGCCGCACCGACATCCCGCACTACATGAGCATGTTCATGCCGCCCGAGACCCGCGCGACCCACATCGGGTTTCGCTGTGTCTACGGCGCGAGCTTGCCGGTCGCGGTCCGCGCGCCGATCACGACCACGCCGCGCCTGCCCTGAGGGGTGTCGGCAGACGCCGCTGGTGGAGGGATCAAGGTCAGCGGGCTCGCCCGGACCGCGGCGCAACCCCTGCACGACCCCTGCACGACCCCTGCACGACCCCTGCACGACCCCTGCACTGCCTGGGCCTGGCGACAGGCCGTCTGGACCTCAGGCGTCGGGCGCGGCGTCGACGAGATCGGCGTCCAGGGGCGTCGCGTCGATCACCGACGGCGCGTCGTCCGGGACGACCGCGTCGATGCCGGAGTCGTTGGGCGCGTCGACGCCGCCGGTGCCGCCGTCATCGATCGACACGCCGCTCTGGCACACGTGGGACGACACGACGCAGGTCAGCCCCGAGGCGCAGTCCGAGGTGTACTGGCACGGCTCCCCCTCACCCTGCTTGCAGCCAGCGGCGCCGGTGAGCACGAGGGCGGTGAGCAGCCACGAGGCGACGACACGAGCCATAGGTCGGCTAGATAGCATGGCGGCCACGTCCACGTAAGACGCGCGACCCGGCGCGCGGGTTGCCTGGCTCATGGACGCGGTTCACGGCGCCGCGAGCCAGGCGCCGGCGGCCTGGACCCGCGCGGCGGTGCCGGCCGCGGCCTCGGCGACGACGCTGACCGAGCTGGTCATCGTGGCCTCGCGCCCCGACACCACCACGAGGCGCAAGATGGCGGCGGCGGCGACCGCGGGATCCGGGTCGCTCGCGCTGGCGGCGAGCGCCGCGCGATCGGTGAGCACGCCGATGACCACCAGGCGCACGCCGACGTCGACGTCGACGTGGCTCGCCAGCTTCGCCTGACCGGCGCTGCCCGCGAGCTTCGCCAGCGCCAGCGCGGCGGCCTGGCGCACGCCGACCTGCTCGTGCCCGAGGAGCGCGACGGCGCGATCCAGCTCGCCCGCCCGGACCAGCGCCTCGGCCAGGCTGGTCTGCACCAGCGCGCTCTTGTCGCGGGTGGCGGCGAGCAGTTCGGGGAGCCCGCGCTTGGGATCGAGGCGCCCGAGGGCGAGCACCACGGCCGCACGGACGCGCTCGTCGCGATCGCGCAGGAGCGGGGTCAGCAGCCAGAACGTCGCGCGGCTGCGCGCGCCGCCCGCGGCCGCGCGGGCGATCGCGGTGGCGCAGGTCGCGCGCACCGACGCGTCGGCGTCGGCCAGGCCCTTGCCCAGCGGCTTCCACGCCGCGCCGTCGGCGGTGGCGGCGGTGCCCAGCGCGCGGCACGCCGCGCCGCGGACCCGCGGCTCGCCGGCCACCACCAGCTTGCCGATCTCGGCGATGGCGGACGGCACCGGCGCGCCGCTGGCCGCGATCAGCGCGGCCCACGTCTTGGCGCGATCGGCCGGCGCCTTGCCGGCCTTGCCGGCGGCCAGCCAGGCGGCGACCACGCGCGCCAGGTCGGCCTTGGCGTCGAGGACCGCCAGCGCGTGGGCCGCGCTGCCGGTCAGCTCGATGTTGGCGCCGGCGTCGCGCTCGAGGATCGTCAACAGCAGCGGCACGGCGTCGACGTCGCCGATCGCCGCCAGGGCCTCGGTCGCGGCGCCGCGCAGGTCGACGTCCATCGCGCCGTCGGCGATCGCGCGCAGCTCCCGGGCCGCCGAGCGGGCCTTGGCGGCGGCCGCGGCCGCCATGGCCAGCGCGCTGCGCGCCGGCGTCAGAGCTCGCCAGGCCCTCGCGGACCGCGGCGATCATGATGCGCTCGGCGAACCCCATCGAGACCGCGGTCGGCGTCGCCGGCGGCTTGGCCACCCGGCGCGCCGCCTCGGCGAGGTTGCCGTCGTCGAGGAACTTGGGCACCGACCGCTCGATCGGCCACTCGACGCGGGTCAAGCTGGCGGTGGCGGCGCCGGCCTGGCGCTGATCGCGGCCGAACCGCCAGGTCACGTAGGCGCGATCGTCGTCGGACAGGAACGCCCGCGGCGGCGCCGGGAACGGCGCGGCGTCGCTGACGACGCCGCGCACGGCCTCGTCGAACTCCTGGTTGCCGCTGGGCGCGGTGAGCGTGACCTCGGTCGCCGCGCCGTGCGCGTCGAGCACGAGCTGGACGGTGGCCTCGAGGGTGGGGCTGTTGAGCGCGTGGCTCGGCGGTAGCCGCAGCCGGCAGTCCTCGAGGAACTGGGTCCAGCCGCCCTCGATCCGGGCCGCGACCTGGTTGAGGTAGCCGGCGCCGAGCACGGTCGGATCGGCCCCGCCCGGCGGCGGCAGCGGCGCCGGCGGCGTGAAGTCGGACGGGAACGAGTCGGAGCCGCTGGCGGTCACGCCGTCGGTGCTGCGGCGCACCGGTCGCGGGCACGCGGCGGCGCCGACCAGCGTGAGGGCACAGACGACGACCAGCCAACGAGACAGGCGAACCACGGAGGCCGACAATACCGAATCCCCGAGCGGCCCTGGGGCGCCCCCACGGAAAAACACACCAGGCCCGCCCCGGCGGGGGGGGGACCGATCACCGCGGGCGGGCCAGGCTCGGGCGGCGCGTCGATCGGCGCGTCGATCGGGGCGTCGATCGGCGCGTCGACGCCGGCGTCGATCGGGGCGTCGATCGGGGCGTCGGTCGGGGCGTCGACGCCGGCGTCGATCGTCGACGTCACGTCGAAGGTGATCACCGGGTTGGACCGGCCGGCGCCGACGAAGGTGTCGAACGTCTCCCGGAACATCTCGGCGCCGACGCCGTCGCGCCCGATCACCGCCAGCTGGGCGGCCCCGAACGGCAGGTTCTCGATCGCCTCGGCCTGGCCTTGCGTCGACATCACGCACGCGACCGGCTGGGTGCCGTCGACCCGGTACGACGGCAGCCCGGTCGTGGCCGAGGTCACCGCGGTGACCGGCGTGCCGCCGATGGTCAAGGTCACGAGCTGGGTCGTCACCGGCGGCGCCGCGGTCGCGCAGGTCATGCCGGCCCAGCGCAGGTTGAAGAAGAACGTGCCGGTCATCGGCCGCGCCCACTTGTCGGGGGTGACGTTGACGACCGTCTCGACCGTCGTCGACGGCGTCTGGTTGGCGTCGAGCATCGCGGTGGCCGGGGCGGTCACCAGCGACGCGCCGGCGCTGTCGAGCGGCGTCACCGCCGCGGTGTACGTCCCGGCCGGCAGCTCCTCGAAGCTCACCTGGCGCAGCGAGCAGCTGCCGTCGCGGCTGATCGCCGTCGGGCCGGTCAGCGCGACCCGGACCGTGCTGGCGCCGACGTCGATGCAGCCGTCGCTCGAGAACCCCGGCGCGGCCATCGCGTTGAAGTCCCACTTCACGACGTTCTTCGGCGCGATGTACGCGATGCACATGCGGCAGGCGTCGAGCTCGTCCGTGTTGCCGTCGTCGCACTGCTCCGGCGGCTCGGCCTTGCCGTCGCCGCAGATCACGGTGTGGCCGTCGTCGCTGCACGAGCCGACCACGGCCAGCCCGGCCGCGACCAGCCCGGCGGCGACGATCCCGATGCCGGGGCGGTTCACGCCGACGCCTCCGCCCGCACGGTCAGCCCCAGGTGCCGGCGGACGGTGAAGTACTGCTCGGACGCCGCGAACGCCAGCAGCTCGCGCAGGCGATCCTTGACGGTCAGGTTGGACGTCGTCGAGGTCTCGGTCGCCACCATCTTGGCCGCGGTCTCGAGGTCGTTGGCGAGGATCAGGCCGACCCGGTTCGCGGTCAGGTCGGTGGCGCTGCGCCAGGTCGTGACCAGGCCGTTGCCGAGCCGGTCGCCCAGCTTGCCGGCCAGCACCGCCACCTGCTCGAGCAGCGGCCCCGGCACGCCCTTCTTGACCACGGCGGCCAGCTTGACGGCGTCGTCGCTCGACTCGCCGGGCGGCCGCGTGCCCGCGGCCAGCAGCGCCGCGTTGAACGCGTTCTCGACCTTGGGCACGCTGGCGAGCGCGTAGGTGACGAACCGCTCGGGCCGCAGGTACGCGAGGTGCTTGCCGACCTCGAACGCCAGCTCGCGCTCGTCGGTGCGCGCGCCCTGCCCGCACAGGATCGACGGCGCCAGCTTGCCGCGGTCGACGGTGTTGGCGACGCGCACGCCGTCGCCGCCGTCGAACCACAGCATCGGGGTCGGATCGAGCGCGAGCACGCCGGCGGCGTACTTGACGACCCGCGCCGGCAGCCGGTTGTCGGCCTCGAGATCGACCCGGGCCGAGCCGTCGAGCCCGAACGCGGTCGGCGGCTGGGCCGTGGTCCCGGCCAGGGCGCCGAGCGTCGACGCGAAGATCGCCCCGACCGCGCGGTCCTCGTCAGGGTGGATGATCGACTTGCCCCACAGCTCCTCGGTCAGCCGGCGGGTGGCCGGGATGAACTGGGCCGGCCGGTACTTCAGGTACAGGGCCTTCTCGTCGGCGCTGGCCGCGCCCAGGAACACCAGGGCCTGGGCCAGGCACCAGGCCTTGTCGAGCTCGTTCTCGTCCTTGTACAGGTTCGACAGCGCCTTGTAGACCTCGACCCGGTCGGGCGCGAAGGTCAAGAGCTGCTGCAGCTCGGCGATCGCGTCGCCGCGGCGGGCCTCGCCGGCCTCGAGGTACAGGTCGGCGAGCTGCTCGTGGCGGGTGTGGTTGTCGGGGTCGAGCTGGGCCGCGATCTCGTAGGCCTCGATCGCCAGCTCGCTGTTGGCGAGGTGATCGAGGTACAGATCGCCGAGCCGGGTCCACAGCTCGAGCGTGCGCTCGGGCTCGGCGTCGTCGCCGAGCCGCTTGAGGTGGCGCCGCACCGCCCGGGCCAGACCCTTCCAGTCGTGACTGTCGGTGAGCAGCTTGTCGATGGCCTCGAACGCCTTGGGCATCGCCGGCGCGTCGTCGAGCGCCAGGTTGAAGCGCTCGACCGCGACCTCGACGTCGGCCAGCTCGTCGCGCGCGATCACCGCGGCGGCGTAGTGGTACTTCGCGCGCCGCGCCGGCGCGGTCTCGAGCGCCGCGAGCTGATCGAGCACCTCGACCGCGCGCCGCCACTGCTTCTGCTCGCCGTAGGCGTCGAGCAGCTTGTGCAGGAGCGCGTGGCCGCCCGGCGCCAGGCGCTGGGCCTCGAGGTAGGCGCCGATCGCCGCGGCCGCGTCCTTGAGCTTGCCGCGCTGGATGTCGCCGATCTCGTCGAGCAGCTTGGCCTTGAGCGCGTCGGGGGCGCGCTCGACCTGGCCGCGCTTGGCCTCGACCACCATCTTCCAGTCGCCGCGCTGGCCGCCGAGCTCGACCAGCGCCTGCAGCGTGGCCTCGTGGGCGGGCTCCTTCTCGAGCGCGCGCCGCAGCGCGTTCTCGGCCTTCTTGTCGTCGCCGAGCGCGCGCGCGGTGATGCCGAGCGAGTGCCAGATGTCGGCGACCTCGCCGTCGGCGAGGCCGGTGCGGAACCGCGCCAGGATCTCGCGGTAGCGCTTGTCGACCTCCTTCCAGCGCTCCTCGCTGCCCTCGGTGGCGCTGCCCTCGGCCGCCTGGGCCTCGGTCAGGAGCGTGCCCGCGAGGCCGAGCGCGGCCGCGAGGTTGTCGGGGTCGGCGTCGACCGCGAGCCGGTAGTGGCGCGCGGCCTTCTCGGTCCGGTGCAGGTGCTCGTAGGCGGTGCCGAGCTGGGCCTGCCGCCGGCCGCGCTCGAGGCGATCGCCGCCCTCGGACCGGCGCGCCAGCATCTCGAGCACCGGCAGCGCGTCGTCCCAGCGCTCAGCCGCGACCAGGCGATCGGCGACCTTCTCGCCGGCGGCGACGTGATCGGGATCGAGCTTGAGCACGCGCTCGAGCAGGCCGAGCGCGCGCGCGGGATCCTCGAGGCGCTGATCGCAGATCTCGGCCGCGCGGCCCAGCAGGTCGATCCGATCGGTGCGCTGGGGCGCGACCGCCTCGGCCCGGAGCAGGTGATCGAGCGCGCTCGACCACGAGCCCTTGGCCTCGTCGACCTCGGCCAGCGACCGCAGCGCGCCCAGGTGATCGCCGTCGATCGCCAGGGCCTTGTCGAGGTAGCGCTCGGCGCTCTCGCGATCGTCCTGCTCGGACAGCGCCAGCGCGCCGGCCTCGGCCCACAGCGCCGCGCCGCGGTTGCCCTCGAGCTCGGCGTGGCGGGTCAGGGTCGCGACCGCCTTCTCCCAGGCCTCGGTGCGCTTGTACAGGCGCGGCAGCGCGATCAGCGCCGCGCGGCTGCTGTCGTCGATCGCCAGGGCGTTGAGGTACGCCTCGATCGCCCGGTGAGGATCGTCGAGCTCCTGCTCGAAGACGACCGCGGCCTCCTGGTACAGCTCGATCCGCTGCACCGGGTTCTTGGCGGCGGCGACGTGGCGCTCGAGCAGCGCGGTCAGGTCGTACCAGCGGGCGGCGGCGCGGAGCATCCGCCCGAGCCCGCGGTAGGCGTCGTCGGCCCCGGCGTCGAGGTCGAGGATCGCCTGGTACGCCGCGATCGCGCGGTCGGCCGCGCCGTCCTTGTCCTCGAGCTCGGCCGCGACCTTGCGCAGGGACGCCAGGCGCTCGCCCTCGGGCGCGACCTTGGCCAGGCGCTCGAGCGTGCGCAGGTAGTCGTCGGAGCGGCCGGTCTTGTCGTACAGATCGACGAGCGCCTTGAGCGCGTCGCGATCGGCGCCGTCCTTCGCGAGCGCGGCCTCGTAGCGCGTGATCGCGCCCTCGAGGTCGCCGAGCTTCTCGGCCCGGAGCGTGGCCAGCTCGTGCCGGACCGCGGTCGCGCGGCCGTCCTGGCCGGTGTCGTCGAGGGCCTCGGCCCGGCGCTCGAGCACCTTGGCCAGCCGGGCCCACTTCTCGTCCTTGCGGTACAGGCGCTCGAGCGCGGCCAGCGCGTCATCGAGCCCGGGCGTCGCGCCGTCGCCGAGCGCGGCCGCGGCCTCGTAGGCCTCGACCGCCTTGGCGGTCTGGACCAGCTGGCTCTCGAGCAGATCGCCGAGCTGGATGTAGAGATCGAGCTTGGCGGCGTCGGCGGCCTCGTGCTCGATCGTGGCGCCGAGCGCGTCGGCCAGCTCGGCCCACTTCTGCTGCCGCCGCAGGTGCTCGGCCAGCGCGTGGTGCGCGCCCAGGTTGGTGACGTCGAGCTCGAGCGCCCGCCGCAGCGACGGCAGCGCGTAGTCGGCGCGATCGAGCTTGAGCCCATACCACACGCCCAGCCGGGTCCACCAGCGCGACGCCAGCGCCGGGTCGGTCAGCTCGGTGGTCAGCTCCGAGGCCTCGCTCACCAGGTCGGTCCAGCCGCCGGTCGCGGCCGCGAGGCGCTCGGCCTCGGCGACGACGGCGTCGTCGGCCGGGTCGAGGTGGATGGCACCGGTCAGCGCCTCGAACGCGTGCTTGAGGTCGCCCGACAGCTGCTCGTAGACCGTCGCGACCTCGCGCAAGAGCGCGGCCTTGGCGGTGGGCTCCTCGGCCAGCTCGAGCCGGCCCAGCAACACCTCGACGATGCGGTCGCCGTCCTTGGCGTCGCGCGCGGTCCGCTCGATCACGTCGACCGCGTCGCGGGCCTCGGGATCGTTGTCGCCCAGCAGCGCCAGCCAGCCGTCGAGGTCGTCGGCGTCGGGCCGGGTCTCGGCCAGCGTCACGCCGGCGGCGGTGCAGGCGTCGCGCACCGCCTCGAGCCAGTCGATCACGCTCTTCTCGGCGGTGTCGTCGCCGCCCTTGCCGGCCAGGTTGACCACGTGGATGTGGTGCTCGGCCATGAGCTCGTCGACGGTCACCGGGCCCATGCCGGCGCCGAGGAAGTAGTGCGCGTTCTGCGGCGGCTCGAACATGCCGAACACGCGATCGAGCAGCGCCGACAGATCGGGATCGCCGAAGCGGAAGCCGACGAACACGAGCGTGCCCTCGACGTACAGCTCGCGCGCGTAGTCGCGCAGGTCGACGGCCCGCGACAGCGCGCGCCGCACCGACCGCGGCGTGACCACGTAGGTGTCGAAGTTGCCGAGCATCTTCACGACCGCGCGGCGCCGCCGCGACAGCCCGCCCAGCTCCTGGTAGGTGACGACCTTCGACTCGGGCCAGCCCTCGGGCCGGTGCGCGATCAGCGCCTGCTCGAGCACGTCGCCGGGGAACGTGGTCCAGACGTGGCGGAACGGCAGCTCGGCGATCGCCTTGGCGATCGCCGGCGTCTCCTCCGGCGTCTTCCAGGTGTCCTTGACCAGCTCGTCGCAGGTCTCCTCGCCCAGGGCGCGAGCCAGGAACCCGACCGCGCGCACGAGGTTGCCCTTGTGCAGCAGCTTGTCGAGGTCCTTGACGGACTCCTTGTCGCCCTCGTGGCCTCGGCCGTCGAGCTCCTTGTTCATCCGCTCGAGGAGCTGCTTCCAGGAAGGTACGCCGATTCCCGCGCCGACGACGAGGGCCGCGCGCCCTGCCTTGATCGCTTCGACGAGAGACTCGGGGATCGTGTGCTCTGGCATCCTAAACCCCTTTGTCGCTTGGGTAAGTGTGGGTCGTTTCGGGCGCGGACCGTAGCCGCGCGCACCGGCGCTACGCAAGGGGAATCCACCCCCCATTCCGCCCGCGAAAGGCGGTGTCAGCCGACGCGGCGCCGGTCGACGGCGGAGGACGTCGCCGGGCCGCCGGGACGTCAGCGCGCTGGGGCCCTGGTGGGACTCGCGCGATCCCAGGTCATCGCCAGCACCACGCCCGCGGCGTACGCGATCAGGTCGTAGGGATCGAAGCGGGCGCCGAGCACCAGCGCCCGCGCGGACCCGGCGTGACCGCCGGCGACGATCTGGCCGAGCTCGATCGTCAGGGCGACCGCGAGCGCGGTCGCGGCGCACCAGCCCCGGCGGACGCCGCCGAGCGCGACCAGCGCGTACACCAGCGCGGTCGCCGCCACGTCGCCCAGGTGCCCGCGGACCAGCGCCCGCCCCGGCCACGCCAGCGCGCCCCAGGCCCACGACGCCGCGCCCAGCGCCAGCGCCGCCAGCGCCAGCGTCGCCATGCGTCGGCGTCGGGTCACCCGGGATCGACGCGCGGCCGCGCCGCTCCATTCCAGTGCGCGCCGACGCCCGCGTGGCACACTCCCGGTATGGCCGACCTCGAGAGCGGCGAGCACCTGTCCGAGACCCGCGAGCTCACCCAGGGCGAGGTGCGGGCCGCCGGCGGGGGCGGGCCGCCGTGGTTCGTGGTGGTGCTGCTCGTGATCGCGATCGCGGCGATCGTCGGTTACGTCATCCGGTCGTGACCGCACGCACCAGCACGATCGCGACGTCGTCGGGCAGCGCGCCCGACGGCAAGCGCACCCGCTCGATCAGCGCGGCCGCGGCCGCCGCCAGCGCCGGGCCGCGCGCGATCCGAGCGATCTCGGTCGGCGGCGCGCAGCGCAACCTCGTCGCAGCGCGCCATCGCGCGACTGTGGCACCGACCGGCCGGGTCGCGGTACTAGATCGGGATGCGCGCTCGCCTCGCCGTGGTCATCGTCGCCGTCGCGCTCGGCCTGGTCGGGTGCCAGGACCGGGCCGAGCGCGAGGCCAAGGCCGCCCGCGCCAACGCCGAGATCTACGCCGCCAAGGCGCGGCGCGAGGCCGAGGCCGAGCGCGCCCGCGCCGAGGGCTACGCCGCCCGGGCTCGCGCCGAGGCCGAGGCCCAGGCCAGCGCCGCGCGCCGGACCGCGAGCCGCGCCGAGGCCATGGTCGCCGAGCGCGCCGGCGACGCCGCCGACCTGGCGTCGGCGGTGGCCAACCGCGCGACCGTCGAGCGCGCGCTGGCGCTCGGGCGCCAGGCCAAGGCCGAGCTCGACAAGGTCTACCGCACCGACAGCGACTACGACCTCGACGTCACCGCCGCCGGCGCCAGCGCCGATCACGCCGCCAAGCTCGCGGCCCTGCCCCACGTCACCGTCGGCGACCTCACCGTCGGCTACGAGCAGCTCGCGTCGGTGTCGACCGACGGGGTCACGCGGTCGCGCCACTTCCGCGCCACCTGGCGCCGCGGCGACCGCGACGTGATCGTCGGCTACCAGACCAGCGAGACCCTCGACCTGGCCGGCTTCGCCGCGCTGGTCCCGCGGCTGGTGCCGGCGGTCGAGCGCGTGCTCGATTGATCGGCGTCACGCGACGGGGCGCGTCGTCGGCCCCTGGGTTGACACGCCGGCGAACGGCGGCGAAAGTCCGCCCATGGCCTGGCGACCGGTGACGCGCGCGCTCCACGCCGCGCTGGCCGTGTGGGTCGCGCTCGCGATGGTCGCGGCCCTGGTCCCGGCGCAGGTCGTGACGGCCACGCGCGCGTGCTGCTGCCCGGATCCCCGGGCCTGCACCTGCGTCGACCACGACGACCACGGCGGCGACCACGCCACGATGCGCCGGTGCGGCGGCGGCGCCGCCATCGCGCTCGTCGCGCCCCTGCCCGGCTTCGTCGCGCCGACCGCGATCACCGTCGCGCTGACCGAGACCGAGGCGCCGCGCCCGCGGATCGCGCTGCCCGCCCCGCACCCGGCGCCGCCGCGCCCGCGCCCCGCCGCCCCGTCCTAGCTGGCGGCGGTCCACCGTCGTCCGATCGAAGCCCGGCCCGTCGCCCACGACGCGGTCAGGCGTCCCGCGTGCGTCGGCTGCGTCGACGCCGCTCCCTGCTATCGTCTCAGAGGTACCCATGCGCTTCACGTCCTTCCTCGCGCTCACGCTCGTCGCCACCCTGGCCTGCGACTCGCACGACCACCCCGAGAGCTACGCCACGTTCCAGGAGTGCTTCGACGACCACACCACCGTCGAGTCCCTGCCGGTCACCGAGGCGATCGCGATCTGCTGCCTCGAGCACCCGATCGCCGGCGTCGCGCCGGTGTGCGGCGCGACCGCGCCCGCCTGCGAGACCTACCTCGGCACCAACCTCGCGACCACCAGCGCCACGCCGGCCGAGGTCACCGCCGGCTGCGCCGACTACATCACCCAGCGGGGGATGTAGCGGTGACCGCCGGCCGCCGCATGGTCCAGCGCCGGCTCTGCGCCGGCGCCCTGGCGCTCACGGCCGCGGCGGCCGGCTGCATCGGCGATCGCGAGGTCCCGACCTCGACCGGCGCGGTGTGCCCGAGCCCGGATCCCGGCACGCTGACCTGGGCCTCGTTCGGCCAGGCGTTCATGACCCGGTACTGCACGATGTGCCACGACTCGGCGCTGCCGCGGTCGCAGCGCAACGGCGCGCCGATCTACCACGACTTCGATACGCTCCGCGGCGTGCTCCAGGTCGTCGACCACGTCGATCAGTACGCCGGCAGCGGCCCGAACGCGCACAACACGATCATGCCGTCGTCGCGGTGCCCGGCGACCCCCGGCGGTCCGCTGGCGCAGCCGTGCCTGCAGCCGACCGATCAGGAGCGCACGGACCTCTCGGTCTGGCTGGCGTGCGAGCGCGATCGCCCGCAGGGCGTCGACGCTGGCGTCGACGGCGGCGCCGACGGCAGCCCCGACGCGATGTGATCCGCCCGTCTGGAGCGCGTCGGTCTGGATCGAGATCGCGCCCGGCACCTTCGGTCGGAGGTCGCGCGGCGCGGGCATCCGCAGCGCGATCCTCGCGCCGCCCGGACCTGAGCGCTGGCCTTGCGGAGGCGCGACCCGGCCGGCTACGTTCGCGCCCGCGCGGCCTCCGCCGCGCACCGAGGATCCCATGACCGACTCCATGCCCCCGCGCACCGACGCCGCCTGGCTCGACGCCCACTGGATGCCCTTCACCGGCAACCGCGAGTTCAAGGCCAACCCTCGCATGATCGTCGCCGCCGAGGGCGCGTACTACACCGACGTCCACGGCAAGCAGATCCTCGACGGGCTCAGCGGCCTGTGGTGCGCCGGCCTGGGCCACGGCCGCCGCGAGATCGTCGAGGCGATCCAGCGCCAGGCCGCGACCCTCGACTACGCGCCGGCGTTCCAGTACGGCCACCCGGCCTCGTTCGCGCTCGCGAACAAGCTCAAGGAGCTGACCCCGGCCGGGCTCGACTACGTGTTCTTCACCGGCTCGGGCTCCGAGTCGGCCGACACCTCGCTCAAGATGGCGCGCGCCTACTGGCGGGCCCGGGGCCAGGGCACCAAGACCCGCCTGATCGGACGCGAGAAGGGCTACCACGGCGTCAACTTCGGCGGCATCTCCGTCGGCGGCATCGCCGGCAACCGCAAGGCCTACGGCCAGGGCATCGAGGCCGATCACCTGCCGCACACCCAGCTCGGCGGCTTCCACCGCGGCATGCCGGCCCAGGGCGCCGAGCTGGCCGACGATCTGCTCAAGCTGATCGCGCTCCACGACGCGTCGAACATCGCCGCGGTGATCGTCGAGCCGATGGCGGGCTCGGCCGGGGTCATCCCGCCGCCGGTCGGCTACCTGCAGCGGCTGCGGGACATCTGCACCAAGCACGACATCCTGCTGATCTTCGACGAGGTCATCACCGGGTTCGGCCGGGTCGGCGCGTACACCGGCGCCGAGGCTTTCGGCGTCACCCCCGACATCATGAACGTCGCCAAGCAGGTCACCAACGGCACCCAGCCGCTGGGCGCGGTGATCGCGTCCAAGCACATCTACGACACGTTCATGGCCGCCGGCGGCCCGGCGTACATGCTCGAGTTCGCGCACGGCTACACCTACTCGGCCCACCCGATCGCCTGCGCCGCGGGCGTCGCCGCGCTCGAGCTCCTGGTCAAGGACCGCGCGGTCGAGCGCGTGCGCGAGCTGGCGCCGTACTGGGAGGACGCGGTCCACAGCCTCAAGGGCGCGCCGCACGTCACCGACATCCGCAACTACGGCCTCGCCGCCGGCTTCTCGATCGCCGCGGCGCCGGGCGAGCCGGCCAAGCGCCCGTTCGAGATCGCGATGGCGTGCCTCGCCAACGGCGTCTACGTCCGCTACGGCGGCGACACGATCCAGCTCGCGCCGCCGTTCATCGTCGAGAAGAACGAGATCGACACGATCGTCAGCGTCCTCGGCGACGCGCTCGCCCACGTCGCGTAGCGTGGCGCCGATCACGCCCCGCCCGGCCCGCGCGCGCCGGGGCGCGCCGGTCGGTTAGGATGCCGGCATGACTCGATCGAGGTGGGCGGCGGTCCTGTTGGTCCTGGGTGGGTGCGGCGGCGGTGAATCGCCGGCGCACGACGCCAGCGCGGCCGACAGCGCCGAGCTCGACGCCCCGACGGACGCCGCGATCGACGGGCCCACGCCGGTGGTCCCGACCGGCACGAACCCGGGGTTCCCGACGCCGACGGCGATCACGCGGGCCAACCAGCAAGGACCCGGGGGCTGGACCGAGCTCGGCGACGCCGACTGGAGCTGCCTCGAGACGGCCTCGACCGATCTGCCGCCGGCGGGGTCGATCGCGCTGACCGGGACGATCACCGACTTCCAGACCGGGTCAGGGGTCGGCGCCGCCCAGGTGACCGCGTTCCCGATGCTGACGCCCGCGACCAGCCTGGGCGCCGCGACCAGCTCGGACGTCGCCTCGACTCGCGGCGACTTCGCGATGACCGTGGCCCCGCTGCCCGCCGGGGTCCGCCGCTACGGGTTCGTGATGGAGGCGACCGGATACGTCCGCTCGTACGTGGTCGGTCGCTACCTCGTCCCCGGCACCGCTCAGGCGATCGAGCTGTCGCCGCTGTCGCAGGGCACCGCGAACGCGCTCCCCGCGTTCCTGGGCGTCACGCGCGATCCGTCCACGGCGACCGCGCTCGGCACGATGGTCGATTGCCAGGGCCACCGCGTCTCCAACGCGGTCGCCACGGTCAGCACCGGCAGCGCGCACGCCCCGGGCGTCGACACCTACTACTTCAGCGCGGGCTCGTCGAGCCTGCCGGTTCGCCACAGCCAGGCGCCGGTGATGAACAAGGACGGCGTGTTCATGGTGCTCGGCGTGCCGCCGCTCGCCGCGGCCTACGTGCAGGTCTGGGGCTTCCGCACCGCCGCCGAGCTCGCCAGCGGCACGCTGACGCTCCTGGCCGACGCGCCGATGATCGCCGAGGCCGGCACGTACACCAGCGTCGACCTGACGCCGCGCCGCGCGCCATAGCCGGCGCACGGCACGCTCACGCGGCCGACGCGCGCCCGGCACCAGCCACCGCACCAACCAGCGCACCAGCCGGAGCACCAGCAGCGCCGGCACGACGCCCAGCACGACCAGGCGCCGCGCAGGCCAGGTAGGCGTGGCCGTGGGGACCGCCGATCGCCGCCAGCGCGTCCTCGCCGTGCCAGGCGGCGGTGCCGAAATCGCGCATCTCCGGCAGCCAGCTCTTGAGCGCGGCCCGCGTGACCACCGGCCGTAGCGCGCGCCAGTCGGGGTGGGCCAGGCACAGCTGCGCCAGGCCCAGCGACGCCATCTGGTGCGTGACCAGCGCCCACCGCCGGCGAAGCGCCCACCACCTGGCAGGGCCCGCGCGCGGTCGTCGTGGGCCTCGAACGCGACCAGCTCGTCGGCCAGCCCGCGCTGGAGCCCGGGGTCGCCGCGGTACCAGCCGGCGGCGTCGCGCCCGCACCACCACGCCGGCACCCAGCGCACCACCACCAGCGCCAGCACCGCCGGCCCGACCCGATGCACCCACGCGCGCAGCGATCGGCCCGGCAGGCCTCGAGGCTAGCGCGGGCGGCCGGCCCGCGCCCGGCCAACCGCACCGCGACAGCGCGACGCCGACGACCGGGTGCTCGACCTCCACGCGGGCCGACGTCCGCACGCCGCTGGCTAGACGGTCAGCCCCGCCGGCGTGGCTTGATCGCCAACTTGAACCTGGGTTCCGTCGGGTTCAGCGTCACCGCGCGGCTTCGCGCCTCCTCGATCGCGGCCTCGGGCTGTCCAAGGTCACTGCGCACGCGCGCGATGTCGAACCAGGCGTGAGAGGCCCGCACCGGTTGATCATGCGCCAGCTCGATCACGCGCAGCAGGATATCGAGGACCTCCAGCAGCAGGACGCGACGGGCGCCATCGCGCGGGTCCGGCGCGCGATCTCGAGCTTGGTCTGCGCGAAGTAGTGCAGGGCGCGCGGGTCGGACTGGATCTGCGACGCGACCGCGGTGAAGACGCGATTGGCTGTCTCGAAGTCGCGCGACCGCTTGTGCAGGATCGCGAGATCGACCTGATGCCGCAGGTCGGGCGGCCGAGGCGCAGCGCGGAACAGCTCGGCCGCTTCGTCAGTCAGGTCGGCGTCGAGGTACCCGCGGCCCATCGCGATGTACGCCAGGTGACGATCGCGACCACCGGGTGCTCGCTCGAACTTGGTGAACGCGCTGCGCGCGACCTCGAGGTTGCCGGTCCGGGCGAGGTACTCGACCAGCAGTGCGACCAATGCACCTGAGGTCGGCACGCGCTCCAGCGCCTGGCTCAGATGGTTGATCGCATCGTGTTCCATGCCCTGGTGCCAGAGCGCGGTGGCCTCTCGGGCGGCGTGCAGCACGACGTACCCTGGATGCGCGGGTAAAACGACCCGGAAGTAGGTGCGATCGTCGTCGAACTCGAAGCGCGGCGCACCAGACCCGTTGTCCTGCATCGCTCGGTGGATCTTGGGCACACCGGTCTGCCAGGTCTCGGCCAATCGGAGCGACTTCAGCATCTCGCCGACGCGAGGATTCCGGGCCGGCGCCGCCGGAGGATGGGCCCCGACCGAAAAGTGGGAGAGCTCGATACCCGGCACCGGCCCCGGATAGCTGGTCACCTCGACACGGTCCGGGTACAGCGCGATGCGGGTCGGGCGACCGCCAGCGTCGTAGCTCCGATGGTACACCGCGTTGACGATGGCTTCACGCAGTGCCTTCGACGGGTACGCGACCACGCGCTCGACCTGCGGGTCGTCGGCGACCTTGCGCACGACCTCCCCGAACAGCCCGCTGAGGTAGTCCAGGGTCTGGGTCACCTGGTGCGACAGGCCCGCGAAACGACCGCGTCTCGATGAGGTCGCCGCCAGCATCGTCCCGAAACTGCGCGAGCTCGATCATCGCCCCGGGGAAGTAGTCTTCCGGGGACTCGGTGAAGAACATGAGGGCCGCGTTGCGGGGCCCCTCGGTGCCGTTGACGCCGCCGGTCAGCCGAAGTCGGCGCAGCACGTCGCTCACATCGAGGGCGTCGGCATCGGCCGCGAGGTCGCTGCCGACGTCCTGCAGATAGCGCGCGAGCAGGCGTGGAGAGATCGCCGCCAGCGCGACGTCGACACGTCGCCGCTCGTCGAACGGCACCCGCGCGGTGCGCTCGTGCAACTGCGTCAACACCGACGGCTTGGCCGCGAGCGTCTCGGGCCCGATGCGCACGTAGTACTGGCGCGCGGCGCCCTTGGCGACATCGCTCGGGGCTTGGTACGGCCGAGCATCACCCAGTGGCGCGTAGATCACGATGATCGCCTTGTCCTGGAACCGCTCAGGCACGACGCGGGGCTGGTACGGAGGCTCGATCCGCTCACACGCGACCCGGATCTGCTGTTGCACCTTCTCGAGATCGAGGTCGTCTAGCCCAGCCGGCGGCAGGACCGGTTGACCGCCGACCTCGGCGATCCCCAAGACGACGTAGCCACCGTTCAATCCCTGGAAGTCGTTCGCGAACGCCGCGATGGTCTGCACCACGCTGGCGCGGATGACGTCGTTCCAGCCCACCTTGAAATCGATCCGCACCGATTCGACGGTGCGAGCGTGAATCAGGTCATCGAGGCGGACCGGAAGGAGGGACACGACGCCGCTACTTTCGCATGTCTCGATCGCGCGCGCACGCCGGTCCCGACGCCGACGCTACAGCGCGAACGTGCCGCGCTTGAGGAACTGGCCGCGGCCCTCGCGGGCCTTGGCGACCCAGCGGTCGTCCTGCACGACCACCTCGCCGCGGGCCAGCACGTGCGACGGCGCGCCGACGATCCGGCGGCCCTCGAACGGCGAGTAGTCGACGCGCATGTGCAGCGTGTCGACGCCCAGCACCTTCTCGCGGTCGGGGTCCCACACCAGCACGTCGGCGTCGGCGCCGACCGCGATCGTGCCCTTCTTGGGGTAGAGCCCGAAGATCTTGGCGGGCGCGGTCGCGGTGATCTCGACGAAGCGGTTCATCGAGATCTTGCCGGCGCGGACGCCCTCCCACAGCAGGTACAGCCGGGTCTCGACCCCGGGCATGCCGTTGGGGATCTTCGAGAAGTCGCCGCGGCCCAGCTCCTTCTGATCCTTCATGCAGAACGGGCAGTGATCGGTGGCCACGGTCTGCAGGTCGTAGTTGCGCAGGCCGCGCCACAGGTGCTCGTGGTGGTGGGCCGGCCGCAGCGGCGGCGTGCACACGTAGCCAGCGCCCTGCCACTCGTCGCCGGCGTGCCGCGCAGATCGTCCTCGGAGCAGAACAGGTACTGCGGGCAGGTCTCGGCGTAGGCCGGCAGGCCGCGATCGCGCGCCTCCATCACCCGCTCGAGCGCGCGCTGCGCCGACAGGTGGACCATGTAGACCGGCGCCTTGGCCATCTCGGCCAGCGCGAGCGCGCGCTCGGTGCCCGTGGCCTCGGCGACCTCGGGCCGGGTCAGCGCGTGGTAGACCGGCGCGGTGTGGCCCTCCGCCAGCGCCCGCTGCACCAGCACGTCGATCGGCAGGCCGATCTCCGCGTGCATCGTGATCAGCGCGCCCAGCTCGCCGGCCTTCAGCATGGCGCGGAAGATCTGCTGATCGTCGACGAGGAACACGCCCGGGTACGCCATGAACATCTTGAAGCTGGTCACGCCCTCGCGCACCAGCGCGCCCATGCCCTCGAGCGTGTCGGCGTTGGCCTCGGTCATGATCATGTGGAAGCCGTAGTCGATCGCGGCCTTGCCCTCGGCCTTGGCGTGCCAGGCGTCGAGCCCGGCCCGCATCGACGCCCCCTTCGTCTGGATCGCGAAGTCGAGGATCGTGGTCGTGCCGCCGTGGGCGGCCGCGACCGTGCCGGTCGCGAAGTCGTCGGACGCGGTCGTGCCGCCGAACGGCAGCTCCATGTGGGTGTGGGCGTCGATGCCGCCCGGCATGACGTACTTGCCGGCGGCGTCGATCGTGCGATCGGGCTGGCCGAGGCCGGCCCGCTGTGACGCGTGGGTCAGCCCGACGATCGTGCTGCCCTCGATCCACACGTCGGCGGCGAAGGTGTCGGACGCGGTGACGACGGTGCCGTCCTTGATGAGCGTGCGAGTCATGACCTACTCCTGGTCTCGTGGTGAGGCGGGTCGCGGGGCCGGGCCCCGACGACGCGGGGCGGGCGCGGCCCGCTACTGCTCGGTCAGCGGGCCGTAGGCGTCGGGGCGCCGGTCGCGGAAGAACTGCCAGGTGCGGCGGACCTCCTCGATCAGATCGAGGTCGAGCTCGGCCACGACCAGCTCGTCATCGTCCTCGGAGCCGCACGCGATGATCTCGCCGCGCGGGTTCACGAAGTACGAGTTGCCGTAGAACTTGCCGACGTTCCACGGCGCCTCGGTGCCGACCCGGTTGATCGCGCCGACGTAGTAGCCGTTGGCGATCGCGTGGGCCGGCTGCTCGATCTTCCACAGGTGCTGCGACAGCCCGGCCACGGTCGCCGACGGGTTGTAGACGATCTCGGCGCCGGCGAGGCCCAGCGCGCGCGCGCCCTCGGGGAAGTGGCGGTCGTAGCAGATGTACGCGCCGATCGTCGCGTACCGGGTCTTGAACACCGGGTAGCCCAGGTTGCCCGGGCGGAAGAAGTACTTCTCCCAGAAGCCCGAGGTCTGCGGGATGTGGGTCTTGCGGTACTTGCCGAGGTAGCTGCCGTCGGCGTCGATGATCGCGGCGGTGTTGTAGTAGATGCCGGCCTGCTCGCGCTCGTAGATCGGCAGCACGATCGCCATCTGGTACTGCCGGGCGATGCCGCTCATCAGCTCGGTCAGCGGCCCTGGGCACGGCTCGGCGGCGTCGTACCAGCGCCGGTCCTGGCCGGGGCAGAAGTACGGGCCGTTGAAGATCTCCTGCAGGCAGAGGATCTGGACGCCCTGCTTGCCGGCGTCGTGGATCATCGGCAGGTGCTTCTCGAGCATCGCCGCCTGGATCTCGGCGACCGGCCGGGACTCGTCGTTGATCGGGTTGCTGGCCTGGATCAGGCCGGAGATGACTTTGCGCGCCATGCAGGTTCCCCCTCGAGCGTTGGTGCGGTGGGGCGCCATCTTACCCCTGAGCGCGGCCCGGGCGCGGGGGCGGCAACGTGCCGGGGCGACACGGGGCGGGGTCGAACCGGGCCGGCCGGTGGGCGACTGCGATGGGCGGGGATTACACACGAGGCGGCCGGCCGAGCGCCTCGTCGCCGAGCCGACGCCTGACCGGGCCCCGGGCCAGGTCCCCAGCGCGCGGCCTAGGCGGACGCCGGCCAGGGACGCACGGCCGCCGGCGCGGCGTCGCGTCCAGGCCGCGCCGGCCAGGACCATCACGATCGTCGAGCGCGCCAGCGCGGTCATGCTGCGGCGCTCAGTCCGTGACCAGCGTCGCGGTCTCCTTGGAGATGTCGCCCTTCCAGGTCTCGGCGTCGCGGTTCGAGCGGCCGCGCGCGGCCTCCTTGGCGTCGCGCGCCGACTTCTGCCGATCGACGAGGTCGTGGTGGGTCGTGAAGTACGGCAGGCTCTTGCCCTGGAACTCGCGGATGTTCGCGAAGCTGTGATCGGTCATGAACTTCGCCAGCTCGTCCTTGAGCTGGGCGATGATCTCGTAGCCGCGCAGCATCGCGCCGGTGCAGACCTGGACCGTCGACGCGCCCAGCAGCATGAACTGCGCGGCGTCGGCGCCGGTCTCGATGCCGCCCATGCCGCTGATCTCGACGCCGGGGTTGGCGCGCGCGACCTCCATGACCTGGCGCAGCGCGATCGGGCGCACGCACTGGCCCGAGTAGCCGCCGGGCACGCTGTGGCCCTCGACGGTCGGCGTCGGCCGCAGCGTCTTCATGTCGATGCCGCTGACCGAGAGGATCGTGTTGATCATCGCGATGCCGTCGGCGCCGGCGCGCAGGGCCGAGGCGGCCGGCACGGTCGGGTTGCCGACGTTGGGCGTCATCTTGGCCCACACCGGGATGGTCGAGACCTCCTTCACCCAGCCGACGACCTCCTCGACGATGTCGGGGTTCTCGCCCATCGCCATGCCCATCTTGCGCTCGGGCAGGCCGTGCGGGCACGACAGGTTCATCTCGAAGCCGTCGACGCCGGTCAGCTGGACCTCGCGCACGATCTGCTGCCAGGCCTCCTTGCGGTACTCCTCCATGATCGAGGCGATCAGGATCTTGTTCGGGTAGTTCTTCTTGAGCTGCTTGAGGTCGTCGAGCCAGTCCTCGTACGGCCGATCGCTGATCAGCTCGATGTTCTGGAAGCCGATCACCTCGTCGCTGCCCTTGGCGCGGACCTTGGCGTAGCGCGGCGCGGTGTTGATGACCTTGCTGGCGTCGAGCGAGAAGGTCTTGCAGACCATGCCGCCCCAGCCGAGGTCGTAGGACCGAGCGATGACCTTGCCGTTGGTGCCGGGCGGGCCCGATCCGAGCAGGAACGGGTTGTCGAAGTTCATGCCGTTGACGGTGATGGACAGGTCGGCCACGTGATCCCCCGGGGTCGGTGCAGCGTGAGTGGCGCAGCCGACGACCGGCGCGCGCTGGAACTTCGTGGGTAACACGCCTCGCGAAGGCCGTTCAACTGGCAACGCCGCCGTGATAGACCCGCGCCCATGACCACCGAGACCATCATCCCGCACTGGATCGACGGCCAGGCCGACCCGCGGCCCAGCGAGCGCCACGGCGACGTGTTCAACCCCGCGACCGGCGCGGTGCAGGCCCGGGTCGCGCTCGCCACGCCGGCGGTGGTCGATCAGGCGGTGGCCTCGGCCAAGGCCGCGGCCGCGACCTGGACCAGCGCGTCGTTGGCCAAGCGCACCAAGGTCATGTTCGCGTTCCGCGAGCTGGTCGATCGCCACAAGGTCGAGATCGCCGCGATCCTCACCCGCGAGCACGGCAAGGTGCCGTCGGACGCGCTGGGCGAGGTCAACCGCGGCCTCGAGGTCATCGAGTTCGCGTGCGGCATCGCCCAGCTCCAGAAGGGCGAGCTGTCCGAGAACGTCTCGACCGAGGTCGACAGCTACTCGATCCGCCAGCCGCTGGGCGTCGTCGCCGGCATCACGCCGTTCAACTTCCCGGCGATGGTGCCGATGTGGATGTTCCCGATCGCGATCGCGTGCGGCAACACGTTCGTGCTCAAGCCGTCAGAGCGCGACCCGTCGGCCGCCAACTTCTGCGCCGAGCTGCTGCGCGACGCCGGCCTGCCGCCGGGCGTGTTCACCGTGGTCCACGGTGACAAGGTGGCCGTGGATCGCCTGCTCGAGCACCCCGACGTCGCCGCGGTGTCGTTCGTCGGCTCGACGCCGATCGCCCGCTACATCTACGAGACCGGCACCCGGCACGGCAAGCGGGTGCAGGCGCTGGGCGGCGCCAAGAACCACATGATCGTGCTGCCCGACGCCGACATGGACCTGGCCGCCGACGCCGCGGTCGGGGCCGGCTACGGCTCGGCCGGCGAGCGGTGCATGGCGATCTCGATGGTGGTCGCGGTCGGCGGCGCCGCCGACAAGCTCATCCCCAAGATGCTCGAGCGCATCGCCAAGCTCAAGACCGGCCCCGGCTCGGACCCGACGTCCGAGATGGGCCCGCTGATCACCCGCGTGCACCGCGACAAGGTCGCCGGCTACGTCGACGCCGGCGTCGCCGACGGCGCGGCGCTCCTGGCCGACGGCCGCGGGCTCAAGGTGCCCGGCCACGAGGACGGGTTCTTCCTCGGCCCGTGCCTGTTCGATCAGGTCAAGCCGTCGATGTCGATCTACCAGGACGAGATCTTCGGCCCGGTGCTGGGCGTGACCCGCGTCGACACCTACGATCAGGCGCTCGCGCTGGTCAACGGCAGCGTCTACGCCAACGGCGTGGCGCTGTTCACCAACGACGGCGGCGCCGCCCGCAAGTTCCAGCACGAGGTCGAGGTCGGCATGGTCGGCATCAACGTGCCCATCCCGGTGCCGATGTCCTACTACTCGTTCGGCGGCTGGAAGGCGTCGCTGTTCGGCGACCTGCACATGTACGGCACCGACGGCGTGCGCTTCTACACCCGCGGCAAGGTCATCACCAGCCGCTGGCCCGACCCGCGCCACCGCGGCGTCGACCTCGGGTTCCCGCAGAACCGCTGACCGCGGGACGGGCGACGCGGTCGTTGCGTTTGGCAACGTCGCGCGACCGCGCGGCTCAGCGCCGCCGCCGTCGTCCGCCCGATCACGGCGCGACCATTGGCCGCGGCGCGCGCACGCCGGTTGCATCGTGCGCGTCGGTGCGGCTCGCCATCGTCGCTCTCGCGCTGGTGCCAGGACTCGCGGCGTGTCCCGCCGCCCAGGATCCGGTAGTCCCGGCCGACGCGCGCCCCGACGATGGCGACGCCGCGCCGCTGCCGTTCCTGCCGCCCCGGGGCGCGACCTGGGCGCCCGACGGCGCGGCCGTGCACTTCCGGGTCGCGTCCGAGCGGGCCACCCGGGTCGAGCTGTGGATCTACGACGCGCCGCGATCGGCGCCGGCGCGGCTGCGCGTGGCGATGGCGCGCGGCGTCGACGGTGACTGGGCCGCGCAGGTCACCGCCGCCGAGCTGATCGCGGCCGGGGTCACGACGATCCATTACGGCTACCGGGCGTGGGGCCCGAGCTGGACCTACGATCCGGCCTGGACCCCGGGCAGCGACCTGGGCTTCGTCGCGCGGGTCACCGCCGACGGCGACCGCATGAACCCCAACAAGCTGCTGCTCGATCCGTACGCGCGCGAGGTCAGCCACGATCCCATCACGCCCGGCTCGCTCGACGGCACCGCCTACCGCACCGACGACGCCGCCCGCGCGCTCGACAGCGGGCCGATCGCGCCCAAGGGCCTGGTGCTGCCGCGTGGCGCGCTCGCCGACGGCGATCTCGGCCCGCGCCCGACCCGGGCCCTGGCCGACGACGTGATCTACGAGGTCCACCTGCGCGGCCTGACCGCCGCCGATCCGACGCTCGGCTGCGCCGGCACCTACGCCGGGGCCGCGGCCCGCGCCGCCGAGCTGGCCGCGCTCGGCGTCACCGCGGTCGAGTTCCTGCCGGTGCAGGAGACCGGCAACGACGCCAACGACGTCGACCCGAGCAGCGCCGGCGGCGACAACTACTGGGGCTACTCGACCCTGGCGTTCTTCGCGCCGGACCGACGCTACGCGTGCGACCGCACGCCGGGCGGCCCGACCCGCGAGTGGCGGGCGATGGTCCGCAGCTTCCACGCCGCCGGGCTCAAGGTGCTCATCGACGTGGTCTACAACCACACCGCCGAGGGCGGCGGCGGCTCGCTCTTGTCGCTGCGCGGGCTCGACAACGCCGCCTACTACCAGCTGTCGACCAGCGGCACCGGCTTCCAGGACAACACCGGCATCGGCGCCAACACCAACGCGCGCCACCCGCTGTTCCGCGACCTCGTGATCGACTCGCTCGCCGCGTGGCACCGCGACCTCGGCGTCGACGGCTTCCGCTTCGATCTCGCGCCGGTGCTGGCCAACGGCTGCGACCGCGGCTGCTACCGCTGGGACCCCGGCGATCCCGACGGGGTCCTGCGCCGCGCGGTCGCCGAGCTGCCGGCCCGCCCCGCCGACGGCGGCGCCGGCGTCGATCTGATCGCCGAGCCCTGGGCGATCGGCGCCGGCACCTACCAGGTCGGGCGCTTCCCGGCCGGCTGGTCCGAGTGGAACGACCAGTACCGCGACCTGGTGCGCCAGGACGTCAACCTGGTCGACGTCGTCGACGTCACCCTGGGCGGCCTGGCCGATCGCCTGGTCGGCTCGCCCGGCCTGTTCCGCGCCGGCGGGCGCCCGCCGGCGGCGTCGGTGAACTTCATCGTCGCCCACGACGGCTTCACGCTGGCCGACGTGCACGCGTGCACGGCCAAGCGCAACGACCAGGCGTGGCCGTACGGGCCGTCGAACGGCGGCACCGACGCCAACTACGCCTGGGACTTCGGCGGCGACGCCGCGCGCCAGCGCCAGGCCGCGCGCACGAGCCTCGCGCTCTTGATGCTGTCGGCCGGCGTGCCGATGATGGTCGGCGGCGACGAGGCGCTGCACAGCCAGCGTTGCAACAACAACCCCTACAACCTCGACTCGGTCGCGACCTGGCTAGCCCCCGCCGCGGCCAGCGCGCAGCCGGCGTTCCACACCTTCACCGCCCGCCTGCTGGCGTTCCGCGGCGCGCACCCGGCCCTGCGCCGCCGCGCCTGGCACGACGGCACGTCGCTGGCGTGGCTCGGCACCGACGGCCTGCCGCTGCCCGATCCGTTCTTCCACGATCCCGGCGTGCACTTCCTGGCGTGGCGGATCGCCGGCGCGGCCGCGCCCGACGAGCCGGCCCGCTCGATCTACGTCGCGTACAACGGCGCGCCCGCCGCGGTGGCGGCGACCCTGCCCGCGCCCGCCGCCGACGCCGCGTGGTACCGCGCCGCCGACACCGGCGCGTGGATGGAGGACCAGGACAACTTCCACGCCGCCGGCGCCGAGTACCGGATGAACGGCCGCCGCTACGACGTCGCCGCGCGCGCGCTGGCGATCTTCGTCGAGCGCTGACGGTCGGCGACGAGCCCGCGGGGCCTCACGCGGCGTGGCGACGCTCGCCGTCGGCCGCGCGCCCGCGCAGGCCGTGGCGCACGCGATGGTCCGCCTGCACCGCCCGCAGCGCCGCCGCCAGCGCCGCGGCCGACGCCGGCCGGTCGGCCGGATCCTTCTCGAGGCACGTCAGGGCGATCGCGGCCACGTCGGGGTCGGCGTGCGCCGGCAGCGGCCGCGGCGGATCGGCGACGATCGCCAGCAGGTCGTCGCGGACCGAGGCGCCGCCGGCGAACGGCAGCTCGGCGCACAGCATCTCGTAGACCAGCACGCCCAGCGCCCAGACGTCGGTGCGCTCGTCGATCCGGTCGACCGCGACCTGCTCGGGCGCCATCGTGCGCGGCGTGCCGCACATGCCGATCGCCAGCGCGTCGGGATCGTCGGCCTCGGGGTCGAGCGCCTGGGCGATGCCGAAGTCGATCAGCTTGGGGACCAGGCGGCGCTCGTGCCGCGCCAGCACCACGTTCTCGGCCTTGATGTCGCGGTGGACGTAGCCCGCGGCGTGGATCGCCGCGGCCGCGTCGGCCAGCACGATCGCGGTGTCGAGGCACTGCGACGTCATCAGCGGCCCGCGCCGGAGCCGCTGCGCCAGGGTCTCGCCCGCGGCGAGCTCCATCACGTAGTACGGCCGGCCGGCCGGATCGGTCCCGAAGTCGTAGACGTCGAGCAGGTTGGCGTGGCGGATCGAGCCCGCGATGCGGGCCTCGCGCAGGAACAGCGCGCGCGCGGTCTGGTGCTGCGCCAGCGCCGGCAGCAGCCGCTTGATCGCGACCCGGCGCCCCATGACCGTGTGCTCGGCCAGGTACACGCGGGCCATGCCGCCCTCGCCGAGCAGCGCCAGCACGCGGTACGGACCGATCGCCTCGCTCGGCGGCCGCGCCGGCGGCCGGGTGTGGGCGCGCCCGTGGTGCCGCGCAAACGCTCTCGTGGGTTGATCGGCCGGGCCGCTGCAGCCGGTCCAGGTCGCCGTCGAAGATCGCAGGTCCATGGAGGCCCCCTCGCACCGCCAAGGAACCATCGCCGCCGAGGACGGGCAACTTTCTTGGCTGTCGCACGCGCACCCACCGCCGACGACATCGCTACCCGCGCGCGCGCCGCCACAGCCGCGCGAGCACGCGCTCGACCGCGACCATCGCCACGAAGCACAAGAGGCTGTTGGCGATCAGGTACGCGGCCCGCGACGAGAACACCGCGGCCATCGCGGGGTAGACCGTGTGGGTCGTGTTGACGTTGTGGGCCGGATCGGTGAGCGGATGGACCGCGATCATCGCGGCGATGATGAACCCCCACGCCGGGACCGCCACCGGCCCGGGCCACGCCCGCCGCGTCAACCAGCCGCCGCCGAGCACGACCGGCCCGACGTGGGCGGCGATCGACGACGGCAGGATCGTGCCGGTGACGACGACGTCGATCAGCCACACCGGCACGCCGAACGCGAGGTGGAACACGAGCGCGCCCGCCACCACCCGCGGCCAGCCGGCGATCAGGCCGACCACCATCGCCGACGTGGCGACGTGGCACAGCGCCAGCATCTCGTCGTAGTGCCCGGGCCCCAGCGACCACGCGCGCGCGGCCAGCGCCGAGATCAGCAGCGCCGCCGCGATCAGCCGCGGCGCCACGGGGTGCTGCTCGTCCGGCACCGCCCGACTCTACAGCGCCGATGGCATTTCCGCGCCGGTGGCTGGACGTCACCCGGGCGCGCGTGGTGCCGTCATCCATGCCCGAGTCGGCCAGCGAGATCTTCCGCGACGGGTTCGGTGAGTTCCGGGAGTTCGTCAACCCGCTGATCGCCGAGCGCGCCCGCCTGGCCCGCGAGCCGATCCAGTTCGTCGCGGTCAAGGACGGCGTCCTGCACGACCGCGACGACCAGGCCTACGAGGACTTCCACGGCACCCAGATGCTGGGCCACCGCAACCGCGTCGTCGCCGACGCGATCCGCGGTTTCCTCGACAGCGATCGCCCCAACTGGTTCCCGTCGCGCGTGAACCCGTGGGCCGGACGCCTGGCGCGGCGGCTGTGCGAGCGCACCGGCTACTCGAACGCGTTCTTCGGCATGTCGGGCGCCGACGCGGTCGAGGCCGCGCTCAAGCTCGCGCGCGCCGCGACCGGCAAGCCGCGCATCATCGCGCTGACCGGCGGCTACCACGGCTGCACGTTCGGCGCGGTGGCGATGATGCACGCCGGACCGCTGCGCGATCCGTTCGGTCCGCACCTGCCCGGGGTCGACAAGGTCGCCTTCGACGACGTCGCCGGCCTGACCGCGGCGATGGCGGCCGGCGACGTGTGCGCGGTCGTCGTCGAGCCGATCCAGGGCGAGGGCGGCGTGCGGGCGCTGTCGCCCGAGATGATCGCCGCCGCGTGCGCGCTGACGAGCCAGCACGGCGCGCTGCTGGTGGCCGACGAGGTCCAGACCGCGCTCGGGCGCTCGGGCCACTTCCTCGCCAGCGCCGGCTGGCCGCGCCAGCCCGACGTCGCGCTCCTGGCCAAGACCCTCGGCGGCGGGCTGGTCCCGATCTCGGTGATGCTGACCCACCGCGCGATCTTCGAGCGCGCCTACGGCCAGAACTTCTTCATCGGCGAGTCGCACAACACCACGTTCGGCTACAACGGCCTGTCGTGCGTGGCCGCGCTCGCGACGCTCGACCTGCTCACCGACGAGCTGATCGCCGACGTCGCCCGCCGCGGCGTCGAGTTCCGCGCCCGGCTGACCGAGGCGCTGGCGACCTGCCCGCTGTTCGTCGAGACCCGCGGCGCCGGCTTCATGATCGGCGTCCAGCTCCGGCAGCCGTCGCACCCGTGGCTGTCGTTCGAGCACTTCGGCATGCCCGAGCTGGCGCACCTGCCGACGATCGGGCCGCTCCTGTGCTATCGCCTGTACCGACGCGGCTTCTTCGCGTTCGTGTGCGGCCACGACTGGAGCATCCTGCGGCTGCAGCCCCGGTTCGACATCCCCGACGAGCGCCTCGCCGCGTTCGCCACCGCCTGCCGCGAGGAGCTCGACGTGCTCGATCAGCTGAGCTGACCTCGCGGACGCGCGGTCACGCGCCGGCGCGCGCGGCCAGCAGGGCCTCGGCCCGGCGCAGATCGCTGGGGTCGTCGATCTCGATCGAGCCGCAGTCGGCGACGTCGACCGCGTAGAACTCGGCCGCGCCGGTCGAGGCCAGGCGGTGGTACGAGTGGTCGTAGTACTCGTGGGTGATGCCCTCGGCCACGAACCGATCGTAGTCGTCGAACACCAGGCGTCCGACCTCGGCGCTCAGCATCGCGACGCCGACGTACTCGCCGATCGAGGCCTTGGGATCGAGCGTCTTCGACAGCGCCGTCACCCGCAGCTCGGCGTCGACGATCGCCTTCATGGCCTCGTCGTCGGGCTCGGGCTTGATCTCGATCGCCAGCGCCGCCGGCCGGTCGGCGGCGATCAGCCGCGGGATGACCTGCTCGTCGAACAGCACGTCGCCCTCGAGCTGGATGAACGGCGAGCCGATCAGCACCTCGCGCGCGACCGCGAGCGAGTTCCAGCTGTTCCAGTCGAACCAGTGCGGGTTGAAGACCAGCTTGCAGCGCAGGCCCTCGGCCCGCATCAGCGCCTCGACCATGTCCTCGCGGTAGCCGGTGACGATGACGACGTCGCGATCGGGGATGCCGGCCTGCGCGAGCCGCTCGAGGGTCCGCAAGATCAACGGCCGGCCGGCCACCTGCACCATCGGCTTGGGACAGTTGTCGGTCAGCGGCGCCAGGCGCGTACCTCGTCCGGCGGCCAAGATCACGGCTTTCATCGCGACGACATTGCCCGGTCGCACCGGCGACGGTCAAGTCGCGCGATCGTCGCCGCGCGCGGGCTCGCCGACGAACCGCGATCAGCGGCGGCGCACGTCCCGTCGCTGCCGGCGGGTCCAGGGCCGCGCGGCGGCGCGCGACCGACGCCAGCTCGCCCAGCGCGGTGGCCGGTCAGGACCGCGAGGCCGCGCGGCGACGCGCGACCGGCGCCAGCTCGCCCAGCGCCGTGGCGGGTCAGGACCGCGCGGCGGCGCGGCGGCGCGCGACCGGCGCCAGCTCGCCCAGCGCCGTGGCCGGTCAGGACCGCGAGGCCGCGCGTCGGCTTGCGACCGGCGCCAGCGCGCCCAGCACGGTGGCGGGTCAGGACCGCGAGGCGGCGCGGCGGCGCGCGACCGGCGCCAGCTCGCCCAGCACGGTCGCGAAGCAGCGCAGGAACCGATCGAGGGTCTCGCTCGACAGGATCCCCATGTTGGCGACCTGGAAGTAGCTGCCCTGCATCGGCGCCTTGCAGTCGTAGATGACGAAGCCGTGGGCCCGCATCGCGCCGTCGAGATCGGCGAACGTGAGCTCGTCGGGCAGGCTGACCGTCACGACGCTGTGCGACTCGTGGCCGGTGTGCGTGAACGCGCGCAGCCCCATGGCCGCGAACGCCTCGCGCAGCGTGCGGTTGCGGGTCGCGTACATCGCGAGGCGGGCCTCGTGGCCGTCCTCGAGGAACTCGTCGACCGCGGCCTCGAGGCCGTAGACCAGCCCGACCGCCGGGGTGAACGGCGTCTGCGAGCTGTCGTTGAGGTACTTCTTGTAGCGGCGCAGGTCGAGGTAGAACGACCGCGGCTTGATGCCCGCGGACTTGGTCCACGCCCGCGGCGCCACCGACACGAACGCTAGCCCGGCGGCGCCGTGCAGGCACTTGTTGGCCGACGACCAGCACACGTCGACGTGATCGCGCACGACGTCGAGATCCTCGGCGCCGAGCGACGACACCGCGTCGACCAGGAGCAGCTTGTCGTGGTGGTGGCAGATCGCGCCGATCGCGGCGACCGGGTTGAGCAGGCCGACCGAGGTCTCGTGGTGGACGAGCACGACCACCTCGATCTCGGGGTGCGCGACGAACGCGGCCTCGACGTCGGCGGCCAGGACCACCTCGCCGTAGCCGTAGCGGACGTGGACGAGGTTGAGCTCGTGGAGCCGGCAGATCTCGGCGATGCGCTCACCGAACGCGCCGTTGTCGAGCACGAGCACCTTCTTGTCCGCGGGGACGAAGCTGGCGATCGAGGCCTCCATCGCGGAGGTGCCCGAGCCGGTCAGGACCAGCACGTCGTGCTCGAACTCGTCGGCGGGCTGCGACGGGCTGAACACCCGGCCGAGCTTGGTGACCAGCCGGCCGAAGTCGATGCCGAACTCCGACGTGCGGTGGCAGACGTCGTGGTGGATGACCGCCGCCTTGACGCGGCTCGACGTGTTGCACGGCCCTGGGTTCAGCAGCGTATGCCCGCTGGACGAGAAGGTCTCCGCGAACGGCTGGTTGACGCTACGGAGCCTGGTCACGGGCGGGGTGGCTGCAATCGACACGCCCCCCGATCGAGGGGATCGTCAGGCGCACAACCTACCGAGATCACGTACCCGTCGCGACCACTCCGACGAACATCTGTCACACGGCTGTTCACTCTTCGACACCTGCGCACTGAACCGGCGAGCAGCCGCGAGGTGAATCGGACTCATTCTGTCGCGCCGGGCCTCAGCCTTCGGCCCGGGCCTTCGGCCGCAGTTTGGGGCTCGCGCCCCAGCCCCGGACCTCAGGCCGCCGCCCCGGGCTCGCGCCCCAGCTCCGGCTCTCAGGCCGCAGCCCGGGCCTCGCGCCGCATGCGGACGATCTTGAAGTGGGTCGGGATCACGATGATGACCGTGACCACCGCACCCGCGGCCAGGCCGACCGCGAGGATCTCCGGCAGGTTGACCAGCGCCAGCACCAGCGCGGCCGCGTCGATGAAGTCACGGCGCACGATCTGGCTGGCCCAGTCGGCGATGACCCGGCCGATCGAGCGCTGCGTGGTCTCGCCCTGGCCGGGGCCGATGCCCAGGACGTTGGTGTAGTCCTGGTTGTTCGACGACTTGATGACGAAGATGCAGTACCAGTAGATCAGGCCGAGCGTGAGCAAGGTCGCGCCGATGACGGCGCCGGTGATCGCGTGGATGGGCAGGTCGGGGTAGCGCGGCGCGATGTGCATCCCGACCGCGAGGATCAGCGCCAGCCGCGACATGTCGTCGCCGATGGCGTCGAGCCAGCCGCCCAGGGTCGAGCCCTCGAGCCGCAGGCGCGCGACCTCGCCGTCGTTGCAGTCGATGATCCCGCCGGCGACCAGCATCGCCATGCCGATCACGTGGCTCTGCCAGTCGGCGCGGGTGCCGATGACGCAGCCGACGATCGACAGCGCCGTCGACAGCACGGTGATCATGTTGGGCGACAACGGCGTGCGCAGGAACATCCGCGTCAGCGGCTTGGAGATGACCCGGTAGAAGTAGACCGTCAGGAACGAGTCGAGCTTCTTGTTGACGAGCTCCCACTGCCACGCGTCGGCGCCGCGCAGATCGTCCTTGGTCCGGCCCGGGTGCCGGGCGCGATCGTTGACCTCGACCTGCTCGGCCGTGGCCGCCAGGGTCGTGGCGATCGTCACGCCGCGATCGTCGAGGTCGGCGGTCAGCGCGTCCCAGACCGCGGTGGCCTCGGCGCCGTCGGCGCGCAGCGCCGAGACGTAGGCGCCGGCGCGGTAGGCCAGGCGGGTGCCGGGCTCGGTCAGGCGCAGCGGATCGATCAGCTGCGCGGCGACGACGTGGTCGCTGGCGTCGAGCACGACCAGCGGCGCGTCGGCGGCCGCGGCGCGGGCGCGGGCGAGGTCCGCGGCGGCGCGCACGACGTGGACGCGGTCGGCGGGGACGCCGGCGCGCACGGCGACGCGGCGGCCGCGCTCGGCCAGGGTCAGGCCGGTGACGTAGTTGTCGGCCGCCGGGCCGAGGGCCAGCACGACGCAGATGGGGCTCGAGGTCGGGGCGGACACGCGCCCACTGAGTAAACGATGGACGCGGCGGAGTCAAAGCCCGCGGCGGTCGGGCGTCGAAACCGTCACGTCCACCGGAACACCCGCAGGCCGAGCGCGAACGAGCCGACGCCCCACGCCGCCAGGATCGCGAGGTCGGGCCCGACCGCGACCAGGGACGCGCCCTCGGTCGTGACCGCGCGCAGGGCGTCGGCGAGCGCGGTCAGCGGCAGCGCGCGGATCAGCGGCTGCGCGGCGTCGGGGAACTGGGCCGACGCGAAGAACACGCCCGACGCGATCATCTGCGGCAGCAGGATCAGGTTGTTGAGCCCCTGGATGGTCTCGCCGCTGGCGGTGCGGCTCGCGGCCAGGATCGCCAGGCCCGCGCACGCGAGCGCGCCGACCGCGCCGACCACCGCGACCGCGCCCAGCGACCCGCGCACCTCGACGTCGAACGCCAGGCGCGCGAACCCCAGCATCACCGCGATCACCGCGCCCGCGAGGATCAGGTGGCCGAGCACCAGCGCCAGCAGGTAGCTGGCGCGCGGCATCGGCGTCGCCGCCAGGCGCTTGAGCTGCCGGCGCGCGCGCGCGTCGACGATCGGCGTGCCGACGCCCCACAGGCTGATCGACAGGAGCGTCATGCCGATCAGCCCCGGGATCAGGAAGTCGATGTAGCGCCCGCCCGGCTCGGTCACCAGCTCGTCGACGGCCGCGTCCGCTGCCGCGCGATCGGCCGCGCGATCGAGCGCCGCCGCCACCGCGAGCCGCGCGAGGCGACCGTCCTGCCGGGTCGGATCGAACCGGTACCGCACCGGCGCCCCCGGCCGGACCGTCACCGCCACCCGACCGGCGCGCAGCGCGGCCTCGGCCTCGGCCGGCCCGGCGACGATCGCGCGCACGCCCGGCGTCGCGCCCAGGACCGCGGCGACCTCGGCCGTGGCCGCCGGCTCGGCGCGCTCGATCGCCACGCGGATCGGCGCCGGCCCGCGGGCGCGGAACGCGACGCCCAGGACGATCGCCGTCACCATCGGGATCCCGAAGGTCCAGAACACGTCGACCGGCGCGCGCAGGTACACGCGCACGCGCACCAGGAACAGCTGCCACAGCGGGCTCGGCCGCCGGTCACTCACGCAGGCCTCGCCCGGTCATCGCCACGAACACGTCCTCGAGCGTGGCCTGGTGGCTGACCGGCGCCGCCGGCGCGCGCGCGATCAGCTCGGCCGGCGCCCCGGTCGCGATCACCTTGCCGTGATCGATGATCACCAGCTGATCGCACAGGCGCTCGGCCTCGTCCATGTAGTGGGTCGTCAAGAGCACCGTGCGCCCGCGGCGCTTGAAGCCGTCGACCAGCTCCCACAGCTGGCGCCGGGCCTGGGGATCGAGCCCCGCGGTCGGCTCGTCGAGGAACAGCACCTCGGGATCGCCGACCAGCGCGCACGCCAGGGCCAGGCGCTGCCGCTGCCCGCCCGACAGCCGACCGGCCCAGGTCGCGCGCTGGTCGTCGAGCGCGACCTCGGCCAGCACCTCGGCCGGCGCGCGCCCGCGCCGGTAGAAGCTGCGGAACAAGGTCACGGTCTCGAGCACCGTGAGCCGATCGGCCAGGCGGGTCTCCTGGAGCGCGATGCCGATCCGCGCCCGCAGCGCGGCGGCGTCCCGGTCCCACCGCAGGCCCAGCACCTCGACCTCGCCGGCGGTCGCGGGCGCCAGGCCGCTCACGATCTCCATCGTCGAGGTCTTGCCGGCGCCGTTGGGCCCGAGCAGGCCGAAGCACGTGCCGCGGTCGACGTCGAGGTCGAGCCCGTCGACGGCGGTCACCGCGCCGTAGCGCTTGACCAGCCCGCGGCAACGGATCGCGCTCATCGGTCGTGGGTATCACGACGCGCGACCGAAACCCCACGGCGTCACCGGCAGCGATCCAGCTCGTCGGCGACCTCGCGGACCTTCGGATCGTCGGCGGCGAGCGCGGCCCGGCGCAGGTCCAGGGCCTGGGTCAGCTCGGCCGCCCCGGCGCGGCGCTCGGCCGCGGTGCCGTCGTCGCACAGGAGCTGGCCCAGCAGCAGGTGATCGCCGACGACCACCGGGTGCGCGGGCGCGAGCAGCCGCCGCGACAGGTCGAGGGCGCGGCGCGCCAGCGGCAGCGCCTCGTCGCGGCGCCCGGCCCGGCGCAGCAGCTCGGCCAGGCTGCCGAGGCCCCCGGCCACGTACGGGTGGCTGTCACCGTACAGCTTCTCGAGGATCGCCAGCGACTCGCGCGCGAGCGCGATGGCCTCGTCGAGGCGCCCGAGATCGGCCAGGGCCTTGGACAGCCCGCCGAGGCTGGCGCTGATCGCGGCGTGGCTGGTGCCGTACAGGCGCCGACGCATCTCGAGGGCGCGTCGGTACAGCGGCTCGGCCTCGGCCGGCTTGCCTTGCTGATGCAGCAGCCGCGCCATGTGGTTGAGGCTGTGGGCGACGTCGGGGTGATCGCCGTCGTAGAGCCGCTCGCGCAGCGCCAGCGCGTCGCGGTAGTACGGCTCGGCCTCGTCGAGCCGGCCCTGCTTGCGCAGCGTGTACCCGACCGCGAGCCGGGCCGCGGCGGTGCGCGGGTGGACCTCGCCGACCGCGGCGATCGTCAGCGCGAGGACCTCGCGGGCCCGCGCCTCGGCCGTGACGTGGTCGTCCAGCGCGCTGTCGATCTCGCCGAGCACGTCGAGGGTGGTGGCCACCACCAGCGGCGCGGCGCCCAGCCGACGCTGATCGGCCAGCGCCCGCTCGGCCAGCGCCCGCGCCTCGAGGAACCGCCCCTGATCGAGCGCGACCGTGGCGAGATCGAGCACCGCGGCGGCGGTCGGGAGGGCGTGCGCGCCGGACAACGCCTCGCGCAGCGCCACCGCCTCGCGCGTGACCGCCTCGGCCTCGTCCAGCTCGGACCGCTCGCGCAGGGCGTTGCCGAGCTGCGCGAGGGTCTCGGCGGCCGCGGGCTGGTCGCCGGCGGCGCGATCGAGCGCGAGCGCGTCGCGGAGGACCGCCTCGGCGGCGGCGTAGTCGCCGAGGTTGGTGTGGACCTCGCCGAGCACGCGGTACAGGCGGGCGCGCTCGTCGGGGAGGTCGGCCAGCTCGACGTCGACCCGCTGCTTGCCGCGGGTCAACAGATCGCGCACGGACAGCGGCTCGCCGGCGCGCTCGCCCGGATCGACCGCGGTGAACATCGCGGCCAGCGCGCGCGCGGTCGCCCGGGCGCGCCGGCTCTCGGCGCGGGCGCGGTCGCGCTCGTCGGCCAGCCGGGCGGTGTAGACCACCACCAGCGCGGCCACGACCACGACCGCGAGCCCGGCCACGGCGGTCGCGGCCAGGTGTCGGCGGGCGAGCTTGCCGGCGGCGTACGGCCAGGAGCCCGCGCGCGCGGCCACCGGCCGGTGCTCGCGCAGGTTGCGCAGATCCGCCGCCAGGGCCTCGACCGACCGGTAGCGCGCGTCGGGCGTCGCGGCCAGCGCCGCCCGACAGATCGCCGCCAGATCCGGCGACAGCGTGGCGGCCAGCGCGACCGGGTCGTCGGGCGCGGCGCCCGGGGTCGGGCGCCGGCCGGTCACGAGCTCGTGCAGCACGACGCCGAGCGCGTAGACGTCGGCCGCGGTGGTGCCGTGGGCGCCGGCCACGACCTCGGGCGCCGCGTAGGCCGGGGTCATCGCGAGCGCGAACCGATCGCCACCGTCGGCGCCGAGGGCCCCGGCGATGCCGAAGTCGAGCAGCTTGACGGCGCCGTCGTCGGTCACCAGGATGTTGTCGGGCTTGAGATCGCGGTGGACGGTGAGCTGGGCGTGGGCGTGGGCGACCGCGGCGCAGACGTCCTCGAACAGCGCCAGGCGCGCGCCGACCGACAGGCCGCGCGCGGCCGCGTGCTGATCGAGCGGGACGCCCTCGACGTACTCCATCACCAGGTACGGCAGGCCGGCCGCGGTCACGCCGCCGCCGAACAGCGCCGCGATGTGCGGGTGCCGCAGCCGCGCGAGGATCTGCCGCTCCTCGGCGAACCGGGCCAGCACCGCCGCCGACGACAGCTCGGTCCGGACCAGCTTGATCGCGACCCGCTGCTCGAACGCCCCGTCGGCGCGCTCGGCCAGGTAGACGTCGCCCATGCCGCCGGCGCCGAGCTGCGCGGTCAGCGTGTACTCGCCGACGCGCTCGCCGACGCGGCTGGTGAGCGTCGCGCCCAGGCGCTCGAGCCAGCCCGGCGACAGCACCGGCACGTCCGCGGTCGACCGATCGGCGACGACCAGGGCCTCGACCTCGGCGACCACCGCGGCGTCGACGCCGCGCTCGGCCAGCCAGGCGGCGCGGGCCCCGGCGTCGAGATCGGCGACCTCGTCGAACAGGGCGCGCACCTGGGCGCCGTGGTCGGTCGAGGTCGAGGTCGAGGTCGAGGTCGAGGTCGAGGTCGAGGTCGAGGTCGAGGTCGAGGTCGAGGTCGAGGTCGAGGTCGAGGTCGAGGTCGAGGTCGTCGGTCTCACGCCGGCTCCAGGCGCTGGGTCAGCCACGCCCGCGCGAACCGCCAGTCGCGTCGCACGGTCGGCACCGACACCGCGAGCACCTCGGCGGCCTCCTCGTCGGTGAGGCCCCCGAACAGCTTGTAGACCACCACCCGCGCCGGGCGGTCGTGGTCCACGGCCAGCTCGGTGAGCAGGCGGTCGACCGCGAGCAGCTCGGCCGGGGACGCCGCGGCGCCGGCGTGATCGTCCTCGAACGTGACCAGGCGCTCGCCGCCCCCGCGCTTGGCCGCGGCCCGCGCGACCGCGTGGTTGACCAGGATCCGGCGCATCGCCAGCGCACCGACCGACAGGAAGTGCGCGCGGCTGGCGAAGACCGCCCGGGTCTGGTCGACCAGCTTGACGTAGGCCTCGTGGACCAGCGCGGTCGGGCTGATCGTGTGGTCCGGGCGCTCGCGCGCGAGCTGGGCCCGGGCGATCGCGCGCAGCTGGACGTAGACCAGGGTGAACACCCGGTCGTAGGCCCGGGCGTCACCGCCGGCGAGCTCGCCGAGGAGCTCGGTGACGCCGACGTCATCCGCCATGGGCCGCCAGTATACCGGCTCACCGCTCGACCCAGTAGTTGACCACCTCGAACTGTGGCGCGGCCGGGTTGCCGTAGTTGAAGACGTACGTGAACAGCCCGGCGCTGTAGAGGTGCTCGGCGAAGCTGGCCTCGGCGATGCTGCCGAGGCTGCCGCGGTAGGTGGTCGACGTCGACGTGCCCCACGACAGGCCGGCGCCGACGGTGGCGCCGATGCCGGCCCCGACCCCGACCCCGCCGCCGGTGACCGCCAGCTCGGCCTCGAACGCGATCTCGGCGCCGGCGCGGTAGTCGGTCGCCGACGTGAACACGATCTCGGTCGTGGTCGCGCCCCCGCCCTGCCCGACCGTGATCGCCCGCGCGGCCTTGATGCCCCGCCCCAGCAGGGTCTCGGCCAGCGGCCCCAGCGCCGCGCCGGCGGCGTCGACCAGCTCGCCGAGCGGGCCGAGGTGGGCCAGCCCGCCGGTGTCGATCAGCACGTCGGCGTCGGCCTCGGTCGGGTAGCTGGCCAGGTCGCCCGGGGTGTGGAGGAAGACGTTCGCGCCGACCTGGAAGCTGCCCTCGACCACGCTCCGGTTGTAGAACTCGCGCTCGACCTGGAGCGTGACCGGCCGCCGCGGCAGGTTGACGACGATGCGCTGGCCGACCATCTCCGGATCGGGGTGGGCCACGACCGTGTAGACGTACTGATCGAGCGGGACCGTCGTGAAGATGACCGTGTCCTCGAGCGGGCCGGTGGTGTACTCGACGCTGTCCTCGAGCGTGTAGGCCCGCGCGGCCGAGAACGACGCGGTCGCGGTCACCGAGGCCTTGCCCTCGGCGCCGATGCCGAACAGCGGGTCCTTGGCCTCGAACGACACGAACGTGCTGGCCGAGATCGTGACCTGGCCGTCGACGCCCGCCGAGCTGGCCTGGCTGGTGCCGTACGAGGTGGTGCACGCGGCCAGGTTCTGGCCGATCTCGCGCGCGCACGGCGCGGCCGCGACCGCGGCGATCAGGACCGGCTCGGTGAACACGAACCGGTGCTCGGCGTCGGCGTACTTGAGCACGGCGCCGTCGTGGTCGACGTTGACCGCGGCGATGATCGGGTAGATCCGGGACTGGCTGTTGTAGGACGCGGTGGGCAACGCGGTCATCTCGCGGAACACCGCGGTCTCCGGGTTGGGGCCGTCGAGCCCCCACACGGCGACCCGGTCACGGTGCTGCGCGAAGATCACGACGTCGGCGCGGCCGTCGCCGTTGACGTCGCCGGTGGTGATCGCGGTGGTCGCCGGCGCCAGCGCCGACCCGCCGCGGCCGTCGGGGCCCGCCAGCACCGCGGGATCGATGGCGTACAGCGCGGTGAACGCGCCGGCGCGGAAGTCGTCGAACACCTCGAGGTTGGCGACGACCTCGTCGACGCCGTCGCCGTCGACGTCGGCGGCGCTGACGAAGACGTGCTCGACCGGCAGCTCGACGGTGACCTCGTCGCAGCCGCTCGATGGCACGTACTGGCGGCTCGCGGCGCGCTGGCCGATGATCGCCAGCGGCGCGGGGCTGTCGCCGGCGTCGTCGAGCGCCAGGTAGACGTGCTGGTAGGCCGCGCACGACCGGCCGCTCATCAGCGTCAGCCCGCCGAAGATGATCTCGTCCTTGCCGTCGGCGTCGACGTCGCCGAGCGCGACGTCGGCGACCTGGGCCTCGAAGCTGCCGCCGTCGGTCACGCGGATCGCCTCAGCCGCGGCCAGGACCGCGTGGCCGTGCCCGGCGTCGTCGAGGATGTCGTAGCGGCTGACGTCGTGGCCGTCGCCGCCGCCGTACTCGTTGAGCACGATCACGAGCTCGTCGCCGCCGTCGCGGTCGAGGTTGCCGCTGGCCAGCTCGGTCGACAGCGCGCTCGCGGCCAGCACCGGCGCCAGCGCGTGGGCCGCGCCCGCGACCAGGCCGACCCCGTCGGCGGCGCGGTCGACGAGGACCACCTGGGCCGCGGTCCGCGACGCGACCGCCAGCGCGAGCTCGTCGTCGCCGTCGCCGTCGAAGTCGCCGCGGGTGAGCGCGACGTCGCGCGCGTCGGTCAGGGTCACGAGCGGCCGCGGCCCGGCGCCGCCGAGGATCTCGACGAACACCACGCCCGCGTTGGCCGGGTCGACCGGATCGAGGTAGGCGACGACCAGCTCGTCGACGCCGTCGCCGTCGAGATCGGCGCCGGTCGCGGCCCGGGTGGTGACCCCGCCGGGAGCGTTGGTCCCGGCCGACGGGTGCGGCGAGGTGCCGTCGTGCAGCCACGGCGCGTCGGTCGGCAGCGCGTCGAGCACCGACGCGCCGACCGCGCCGGTGGCGTCGTCGGCCAGCTCGACCACGACGCCGCGGTTGGCGAGCAGGACCGGCGGCCCCGCCGGCGCCGGCGGCGCGATCTGCATGCCGATCAGCAGCATCTCGGCGCTGACGCCGACCGCGCGGGTCGGCCCCAGCGGGCTGTAGTCCCCGGGCAGCGCCGCGCCCTTGACGTCGGCCCGAGGCGCGTCATCGCGGGGGACGCCCAGGCAGTCGAGCGCCTGCTCCTGACTGGTGGCCCCGCAGCGGGGCGGGCCGGCATCGTCGCCGCTGCAGGCGGCCAAGGTGAGCCCGAGGGCCAGGGTCGTGATCATCCGTGCGTGGGTCATGGCGGTCCTTTCACAGGGGTTCGCCAGAACCGCCGCCCGAAGTGATCATCCGCGCCGCGGCGATCGCCTCCGGGCCCCAGCTCCCGCGCACGCGGACCGTTGCCTGACGTCCGCCGATCCCGGCCGCGCGCGTCGACCGCACGTGGCCGGCCGCGGCGCTGTCACCAGCACCGCCGTCGTTCCCACCACCACCACCACCTCATCTGCTCGTGCCCAGGGACGGAGTTGAACCGCCGACACGCGGATTTTCAGTCCGCTGCTCTACCAGCTGAGCTACCTGGGCGTCGGCTGCGGAAACTACCGAAGCCGCGGCGATCTGTCCATGGGGGCGGCGCGGATTTCGCCAGGGAGGCGGGCTTCATGCGGGCGCGCGCGGGCGGACTGCGATAGAACGGGAGGGTCATGGCCTCGACCGAACCCCGCGTCAAGGCTGCGCCCACCGCGGCGCAGGATGACCGCGCGCGGCTCGGGACGGTCATCGACGGGCGCTACCGCCTCGACGCCCTGCTGGGCCGCGGCGGCATGGGCGTGGTGTTCCGGGCCGAGCACGTGGCGATCCGGCGCGCGGTGGCGGTCAAGCTCTTGCACCCGAGCCTGGCGGCGATGCCCGAGCTGCGCAGCCGGTTCGAGCGCGAGGCCATCGCGATCGGGCGCATCGATCACCCCAACTGCGTCGACGTCTCGGACTTCGGCAAGCTCGAGGACGGCTCGCTGTTCCTGGTGATGGAGCTGCTCGACGGCCGCTCGCTGGGCGATCTGATGGACGCCGAGGCGCCGATCGCGCCGCACCGCGCGCTGGCGATCCTGCGCCACGTGCTGCGCGGCCTCGGCCACGCCCACACCGCCGGCATCGTCCACCGCGACGTCAAGCCCGAGAACGTCTACCTGGTCCCGCACGAGGGCGACCTCGAGTTCGCGAAGATCCTCGACTTCGGCATCGCCAAGGTCATCGGCGGCGGCGAGCTCGACGACGGCGTCAAGCTGACCCAGGCCGGCGTCGCGTTCGGCACGCCGATCTACATGTCGCCCGAGCAGGCGATCGGCAACCCGCTCGACGGCCGCTCGGATCTGTACGCGGCGTCGGTGATGGCGTTCGAGATGATCTGCGGCCGCCCGCCGTTCTACTCCGACGACAAGCTCGAGATCCTGTCGATGCACACGACCCGGCCGCCGCCGGCGATGTCCGACACGCTCGCGGCGGTGCTCGGTCGGCCGGCGCCGCCGGTGCCGGCCACGATCGAGGCGCTGATCGCCCGCGGCCTGGCCAAGCGCCCCGACGACCGCTTCCCCGACGCCGCCGCCTACGTCGCGGCGATCGACGCCGTGCTCGGCAACGGCGCGGCCGCGCCCCGCGCCGGCCAGGCCACTGGCGCCGAGCCGCTGCTCGACATGTTCGCCGCGCCCGCGCAGGTGTCGCAGCCGGTGCTGCTGACCGAGCGGCGCACACCGACGGTCGTCCGGCGCCCGCCGCGGGCGGCGCTCGCGACGCTGATCCTGGTGGCGGCGGCCGCGGCCGGCATCCTGCTGGCGCTGGCGCTGCGCAAGCCGGCGCCCCCGGCCCAGGCCAAGCCGCCGCCCGAGACCATCGCCGGCAAGGCCGCGGCCCAGCTCGACGTCGGCGACGCCGCCGGCGCGATCAAGGCGATCGAGGCCGGCAAGAAGGCGGCCGCGAGCGATCCCCAGGCCCAGCTCCAGCTCGGCCACGCCTACGCGTTCCAGCGCAAGAACGCCGACGCGCTGACCGCGTACAAGCGCGCGCTCGAGCTCGACCCGACGGTCGCGACCGACCCGCGCCGCAACGGCGAGCTGCGCGCCAACGTCGCGGCGATCGTGTCCGACACCGACGGCGCCGCCGCGGTCGCCGGCCTGATGTTCCAGCGCGACCAGCTCGGCGACGACGCCGCCACCGACAAGCTGATCGCCTGGGCCGGCGGCGACGACGCCGCCCGCCGCGCCGCCGCGGTGCCGCTGGTCACCAAGCTCGGGCTGGGCGATCGCGTCGACTGGCAGCAGAGCTACCGGTTCGATCTCGAGCAGGGCGAGCTGTGCGCGCAGCGCAAGCCCGCGGTCGCCAAGCTGCGCACGCTCGGCGATCCCGCCGCCATCCCGGTGCTGCAGAAGGCGCTCGTGCGCCTGGGCACGGTCGGCAAGTGGAAGGGCAAGAACGTCAACGCGTGCCTGGTCGACGACGCCAAGGCCGCGATCACGTACCTGAAGGGGCTGCACGACAAGTGACGCGCCCGACCGCGCTGGCGATCGCCGCCGCGCTCGCGCTCACGTCCGCTCGCCCCGGCGGCGCCGCGGCCGACCCGCCGTCGGATCGCACGCTGGTCGTGGTCGGCCTGGCGCTGGCGCTGCCGACCTACGCGGTCGGGGTCGTCACCCACGAGGGCAGCCACGCGGTCGCCGCCAAGCTCGCCGGCGCCGACGTCGAGGTGTTCCGACCGTGGCCCGGGCGCGATCCCAGGAGCGGCGCGTTCCAGCTCGGGCTCACGCGCGTGACCGGGCTGTACGGCGACAAGACCCGGCTGGCGTTCTACCTGGCGCCCAAGCTGACCGACCTGGCGCTCTTGGGCGCGTACGTCGGCTACTACCACTCCGACGCGTACCCCGCGAGCTCCTACGGCCAGCTCGTCGTCGTCGTGCTCGCGACCGGGTTCTGGCTCGACTTCGCCAAGGACACGATCCTGTGGAGCCGCCACAACGATCTGGTCAAGGCGATGACCATCGTCGGCGCGACCGACGAGCTGCGCCGGTTCCCGATCCGCCTCGGGTTCGCGCTGGCGTCGGCCGGCCTCGGGTACCTGGTCTACCAGGGTCACGAGCGGATGTTCGCGTCGAACGACACGCCGACCGCGACGCCGCTGGTCCTGCCGGTGCTCAGCGGCGCGTTCTGAGCGCCGGCTCCGGTTTCCGGCTCCGGCTCCGGCTCCGGCTCCGGCTCCGGCTCCGGCTCCGGCTCCGCCTCCGGCTCCCGCTCCGTTCCGGGTCAGCGCTCGGCGGTCTCGAACCCGAGCTGCACCTCGACCGCGGCGATCATCACCGGCACCCGCATCAACCGGAGGCCGGCCTCGAGCCGCGCGATCAGATCGATCGGCGGGTAGCCGGGCGGCGGCGGCGGCGGCGGCGGGAGGATCCGCGCGGCGACGAGGTCGAAGCGGTTGAGGCTGCGGCTGGCCTGGGTCTCGGCGTCGACGAACTTCTCGATGAAGCCGGCCAGGTCCTTGGGCGTGGGCAGCTCGACGATGACCAGCTCGGACTCGCCGGCGATCGCGACCACCGCGTAGGCGTGGCGATCCTCGGGGCCGGCGCTGACCAGGCCGGCCGACATCGCGAGCTTGGCGTGGGCGGGGGCGAGCGCATGCCACTGCTCGAGGGAGACCCGCCGCAGCTCCCGCCGCTCGCGGGTGGTCACGATCGCGGTCGGCTCGGTGACCAGCCCGACGTGGGGCTCGCGGACACTGTCGATGAGCTGGCGCAACAGTCGCTTGAACATGGTCGATCTCCTTTTGCAGCAACGGGTCAGACGTCGGTCACTGGAACACCACCAGCCGCCGGACCCACGACGCGGGGTCGGCGGCGATCTTCGCGGCGCGGAGCTCGGCGACCGCGGCCGGCATCGCCACGCCGCGCGCGGCGGCGTCGCCCAGCGCCGCGAACACCTCGCCGGCCTCGCGGTCCGGGATGAGGCCGTCGGCGGCGACGATCGCGCGCGCGCCGGCGGCGGCGAACGCGCGCGGCAGGCCCCAGTCGATCTGCTCGTAGGCCGCGGTCGCGACCGCGTTGCAGTCGGCCAGCAGCACCACCGGCGCGCCGGCCAAGCGCCACGCGCGCACGCGCTCGGCGGTCGCGGCCCAGTCGTCGCGGTCGTCGCTGAGCGCCAGCGCCGGGGCGTCCGACGCCGGCACCCGCGCGGTGTGCGCGTGGATCTCGAGCACGGTCGCGGTCGCGGCGGCGCGCGCGACCGCCGCGACGGTCGCGTCGGGGCCCCGCAGGATCGTCGTCGTCGCCGACGGGGCCGGCGCGACGCCGACGCCGATGCGCGGCAGCGCCAGCCAGGCCGGCGGCACCGGGTCGACCACGACCACGCGCCGGGTCGCGCCGGCCACGGGCGCGCGCGCGGGCCCGAGCACGAACCACCACGGCAGCCCCGGCGGCAGGCCGAGGTCGCGCCCGAACCACGGCGCGGTCGCCCACACCGCGACCTCGGCGCACCCGGTCAGCGCGTCGACCACCGGCACCGGCAGCTGATCGCGGCCGACCCGATCGTCGAGCGCGACGCCGCTGGCGCGACCGTCCGCGCCGATCGCGATCGCCGCGAACCGGAAGTTGTCCGACGCCACGGCCAGCGCGCACCGCGTCGGCGGCGGCGTCCCGGCGGCCAGCGCCAGCGCGGCGACGCCGTCATCCCAGCGCCCGGCCCGCGCCGCCGTCACCGTCAGCGCGCTGGCCGCGAGCCACGTCACCGACGGCCGGCCCGGACCGCCATCGGCGGCGTCGCCCGCGATCACCAGCGCGCGCAGCGCGGCGGCCGCGGCGGGATCGTCGTCGAGCCCGGCCCGCGCGCGCAGGAACGCGGCCATGCGCGCCTCGAACTCGTCGCGCGGCGCCAGCGCCGCGAGATCGGCCCGCAGCGCCGCGCTCGGCCGCAGCGCGCGCCCGGCGGTCGCGAGGTCGGCCTCGAGCTGCAGATCGATCAGCCGCGGCGTCGGCCCGCACGCCGGGTGGTCCCGGAGCGCAGCCTCGGCGCCGGCGAGGTCGTGGCGATCGAACGCGTACTCGCCGGCGACGCGCGCCGCGTCGGCCGCGGCCTCGCAGGTCGCGGCCGACCGCACGTACTCGTCGAGGTAGGCCTGCGCCAGCGCCGGGGCGCCACGGATCCGCTCGGCGGTGGCCGCCAGCGCTAGCGCCCGCCAGCGCAGCCCCCACTCGCCGGTGCCCTCGGCCAGCTGCACCGCCTCGCGCGCCGCGGCGACGGTGGCCGGCGCCTGGTAGCGCCCCAACGCCAGCTCGGCCCGCTGGTACGCGACCCGCGCGCACGGGTACGCCGACAGCTCCCGGGCCGCGCACGCGCGCGTCAGCTCGGCCAGGCGCCGCTCGGCGTCGGCCGGCGCCGCGGTCCGGACCGCGACGACCTCGTACATCGCGGCCAGCCAGCCGCCGCGCGCCGCCGCCACCGCCGCCAGCCGGGCCGGCACGCCGTCGGCCCGCGCGCCCAGGATGACCGCGCCGATCATCAGCTCGTCGGCGCGGCGGGCCGCGGCCGCCGTCAGCCACGCGCGCCGGGTGGCGTCGTCGGCGATCGTCAGCTGCTCGACCCAGCCGAGGTAAGGTCCCTGCAGCGCCGCGGGCACCGGCGCCGGACGCGCGGCGTCCAGCCGCGCCACCAGCCCGACGTCGGCGACGGCGTCGAGCTCGAGCGCGAGCGGCCGCAGCTCGGCCAGCCGCGCCGGCGTCGCCGCCAGGCGGATCGCGTCGTCGAGGCGCAGCGCCACCCGCGCCGGGTACCGCCGCGCCAGCTCGAGCGTCACCGGCGGCCCGCCCGCGGCCATGGCGGCGGCGGCGGCGATCGCCTCATCGTAGCCGTCGCGCTGGCGCTCGAGCGGCGCGCGCGCGGCCTCGGCCCGCTGCCGGGCCTCCTCGGCCCAGGGCGGATCGATCACCGCGACGCGCTCGAACGCCGCGGCCGCCGCCAACCCCAGCCCGAGGTCGCGCAGCGCCAGCGCGCGGTTCCAGTGCGCGACCGGGTGCGCCGGCGCGATCGCCAGCGCCCGATCCGCCAGCGCCAGCGCGCGCTCGGGCTCGCCCGCCATCACCGCGCGGCCCGCGCGATCGGCGTCGAGATCGGCGCCGTCGCCGCAGCGATCGTACTGCTGGCCCGCGCGCACCAGCTCGCCCGACAGCACGTAGGTCGCGGCCACGCCGGCGCAGTCGCCGCGCTCGGCCAGCGCGGCGATCACGCGCGGGTCGATGGCCTCGCCGACCGCGCGCTCGCTGCGCACCGGATCGTACGGGCGGTAGCCGGCGGCCGGCGCCCACGCCAGCCGTGCCTCGAGCCCACGGCTCGGCGCGAGCGCCAGCGCCGGCGTCGACGGCTGCGCGCGCCGCGCCGGCCGCGTCACGACGAAGGCCGCGGCCGCCGCCGCGAGCACCAGCGCGCCGCCGATCACGAGCGCGCCGCGGCGCCGGCGCGCCGTCGCGATCGCGACCACCGGCGTCGGCCGCGCCGCGACCTCGGCCCGCAGCGCGTCCTCGCGATCGCGCAGCTGCACGTCGGCGTGGAGCGCCCGCTGGCACGCGGCGCACACGGCGAGGTGATCGAGGAACGCGTCGGCCGCGTCCTCCGCGAGCAGGCCCTCGAGGTACTCGTCGACGCGGTGGGGACTCACGCGCCACCTCCGATGCGCGCGGCCAGGAGCTCGCGCAGCCGCTTGCGGGCGCGCAGGATGCGCGTCCCGACGGTGGCCTTGGGCACGCCCAGGGCGCGGGCGATCGCCAGGTAGTCGCGACCCTCGAGCGCGAACATGCGGTACGTGTCGCGCACGTCGTCGGGCAGCTCGGCGACCGCCGCGCGCACGTCGTCGAGATCGAGCCGCTGCCACGGCGCCTCGGCGCCCGGCGCCGGCGCGGGCGGATCGATCGCCAGCTCGACCTCGCCCGGCCGGACCTTGCGGCGGCGGACCGCGTCGAGGAACGTGTTGGTCACGATCGTCAGCAGCCAGCCGCGCGCGCGCCCAGGATCCTTCATCTGATCGCGCGCCCGGAACGCGCGCACCAGCGCGTCCTGGACGACGTCGTCGGGGTCGCCCACGCCCCGGCACATCTGGGTCGCGCGCGCCCGCAGCGCCGGCAGGTGCGCGGCGACCAGCGCCTCGAACGTCGCGTCGGGATCGCCGGCCCGGGCCGCCCCGATCCCCGAGATCGGTGGGGTCGGCGCGCGCACGACCGGTTCGAGCGAGCCAGGTGACAGCAAGGGTTCACCCGAAGGGACGACTCCGGACGCCGGATCTTCGTGGTCCCCTTCCACGAAGTACCGGTACCACGGCATCGATCGTCGGAGCCCTGGCTCTCGACATTTTCGTGGGTAGCCGAATTACCCGTCTACCGGGATCCATGGGGCGCATTGTCGCCAGGATGGGACGCCCGACGGGGCCAGGTGGGGTCGGCCGACCTAGCGGGGACGATCGGCCCAGATCGGGCGGTGTCCCCCCACCCCGCCCCCACCTCGTCGAGGATCCGCGCACAAGCAGTCCAGGTACTTGGGATGGTTCAAGGGCGGCCCGTCTGTTGCTACACTCGCAGAATCGTGGCCGGGACCACCAAGCTTGCAACCGAACCGGGGGACGAGACGATGGCGAACCGCCGTCGTGCCGCGGGCGGTCGGTACATCCTGGGGGACCTCCTGGGTCGCGGCGGCATGGCCGAGGTCTTCGCCGGCCGCGCGCTGGGCAGCCTCGGCTTTCAGAAGCCGGTGGCGATCAAGCGCCTGTTGCCCTCGCTGGCCCAGGACGAGGAGTTCGTCGGCCGCCTGGTCGACGAGGCCAAGCTCCTGGTCGGGCTGTCCCACGCCAACGTGATCAGCGTGCTCGACCTGGTGCGCGAGAGCGACGACGTGTTCCTGGTGATGGAGTTCGTCGACGGGCCCAGCCTGCGGCAGCTGCTGGGGGCCCACGCGGGCGCCGGCCGCGGCCCGCTGCCGCTGTCGCTGGTCACGTACGTCATCCAGGCGGCGTGCGCCGGGCTCGAGTACGCCCACGGGCGTCCGACCGGCGCGATCATCCACGCCGACATCAGCCCGTCGAACCTGCTCTTGACCACGACCGGCGAGGTGAAGGTCGCCGACTTCGGCATCGCGCGCCGCGAGGGCATCGCCACCGCGGTCGAGGGCAAGTGGGCGTACATGCCGCCGGAGCAAGCGGCCGGCGCGGCCCTGACCAACCGCAGCGACGAGTTCGCGCTCGGCGTGTGCCTGTACGAGCTCCTCACGGGCGTCCACCCGTTCGCGCGCCGGGTCACCGAGCACGGCCGCGACGAGGCCGCGCTGCGCCAGGTCCGGCGCCCGCGCGAGCTCCGGCCCGAGATCCCGGCCGAGCTCGAGGCCGCGTGCCTGCGCGCGATGTCGGCGGATCCGGCCCACCGGTTCCCGCGCGTGCAGCAGCTCCACGACGCGCTGTCCGAGGTCCGGTTCGCCAGCGGCTGGCGCGACGGCGCGAGCGAGCTGGCGGCGCTGATCGGCGAGCTCAACGGGATGTCGCGGCCGGCCCCGCCCGACGCGATGCAGCTGGTCGCGATGGCCGCCGCCGGACGCACCCAGGTCACCGCGCAGCCGGTCACGATCATCACGCGCTCGCTGATCGGCGGGCTCGAGACCGATCCGCAGCTCGCGGCGCTCGCGGCCGAGGCCAACGCCCTGGCCGCGACCACGCCGCACGCGTGGACGATCAATCGCAAGCAGGCCCACCGCCGCCGCTCGTGGGCGGTCGCCGCCGCGATCCTCGGCGGCGCGATCGTCGCCGGCATGGTCGCCGCGATCGTGATCGCGCAGGCCGGCGACCACGGGGTCGACCCGGCCCTGGCCGCGCCCGTCGCCGCCGCGCCCGCGCCCGGGCCCGCGCCGCCGGTGGTGGAGGTCGCGCCGAGCGACGACGTGCCGGCGCCGCGCGCTGCGCCCGAGGTCGCCGCCGAGGTCGCCGACGCCGCGCTCGCCCCGTCGGTCGCGGCCGCCGAGGTCGCCGACGTCGCCGACGAGGTCGTCATGGCGCCGCCGCCCAGCCCGACCCGACCGGCGCCAGGCCGGCCGACGGCGAGCCGTCCGCGCGCCCCGCGCGCCGAGCCCCGGGAGCCGCGCGAGCCCGCCGTCGCCGCGGCCGGCGTCGGCACGGTCAGCGTCCACGCGGTGCCGTGGGCCTACGTCACCGTCGACGGCACCCGCCACGTCACGCCGACGACGCTGCGGCTGGCGCCGGGCTCGTACAACCTGGTGTTCGAGAACCCCAAGCTCGGGGCCAAGATCACGCGGTTCGTGACGGTGCGGCCCGGGGCGAACCGCCCGGTGCGGGTGAGCCTCAAGCCGTGAGGACCTGGGCCGCGCTCGTCGTGCTGGGCACCGGCCTCGCGCTCGCGGCGCCGGCCTCGGCCGAGCCCGAAAACGACGGCGTCGTCGTCATCAACGGCGGGGCCAGCCCGCGCGAGCTCGAGCTCCTGCGCAAGCGCATCGAGGTGCTGGGCGTGCTGCAGCCGACCTCGACCGCGATCGCCGCCGCGCTCGAGAACGGCCCAGCCTACGATCTGCGGCCCATCCGCAACGCCTACGCCAACTTCGAGTTCGATCGCGCCGACGAGCTGATCGAGGCCGGGCTCGGCGACCTGTTCGCGAACGGCGCGCCGGCGCAGATCGCCGACGGCGCGGCCGAGCTGTTCTACTGGCGCGGGCTGGTCGCCGCCAATGACGATCGCGAGGACGAGGCGCTCGCCTGGTTCGCCGCGACGTTCCGGATCGCGCCCGCGTTCGAGGTCGACGACGCCACCGCGTCGCCCAAGGTGCGCGGCCTGATCAACTCGGCCAAGAAGGCGCGCCCGGCGCTGCGCCCGCTCTACATCGACGGGGCCGAGCCCGGCGCCGAGGACGCCGAGCTGGCGATCGACGGCGGCCCGGTCCAGGCGGTGGTCGAGGAGGTGCCGCTGGCGATCGGCCTGCACCTGATCGTGATCACGGCCCGCAAGAAGAAGCCGTTCGCGACGATGGTCGACATCCGCTCGAACCGCGACAACGGCCTGACGGTGCAGCTCGACGATGAGGACGACGTCAGCTGGGCCCGGCGGCTGCGGCTCGAGACCCTCGACGCGCGCACCACCGACGATCGGCTCAAGCGGACCCGCCGCCTGGCCAAGCTCACCGGCGCCCGCCGGTTCGTCGTGATCGAGGACGAGCCCGATCCCAAGGTCCGGGTCTACGACGCCGTGGCCGAGACCGAGTCGGCGGCGCTGTCGCTGCGCAAGGCGTCGCAGCCGTCGGTGCTGGCCGCGCTGCTCGGCGTCGACAGCGGCGGCCTCCACGACGGCCCGGCGGTCTGGTACAAGCGCTGGTACGTGTGGGCGGCGGTCGGCGCGGTCGTCGCCGGCGGCGGCATCGGCATCTACGCGTACTCGCAGCGCGAGCCCTCGCGGATCATGGGGTTCTGACGTGGGCCGGGCCGCCGCGCGCGCCGAGCGTCCCTGCGGGTTCGTCGCGGCCACCGCCCCAGCGCGGGAGCCGCCGACGCGCGGACCGGCGCTCGACCGAAAGACGCCCCACCCGCCGCGCGCCCCGCGCCCTCGCCCGCTGCTAGCCTGAGCCCTCGACCATGGTGCGCCGCCTCGCCCTCACCGCGCTCGTCGTCGTCGCCGCCTGCGACGACGCGGTCGACATCCGCCTGATCGCGCCGGTCGGTGAGTCGGCGCGCCCCGTCGACTACAGCTGCGTCAACCGGATCGAGATCGTCCCCTACGGCAACCTCGTGGCGGAGGCGCAGTGCCTGCCGATCACCCCCGGGACGATCGACACGCTGCGCGACCACCACCTCGACGGCCTGTTCTCGGCCGATCTCCCGAACGGGTTCTTCGCGCTCGACATCCGCGGGGTCCGCGCGGACGCCGACGACTGCGTCGCCGCCGACACCATCTTCCACGGCGAGGGCTACTACGACGGCGGCTGGACCATGGACGTGCCGCTGCGCCACGCGCTCGACTGCCGCGACTTCACCACCGCCGCCACCACCGCGCAGCTCCTCGACCTGACCAAGCTGCTCACGAACGGCGCCGATCGCTGCGCGCCGCCGGCCGCGGCCACGAGCTACGCGGTGTACCTGCAGCACCAGTACCCGTACGACCTCGGCGCCGGCGAGCTCGACGTCTCCGCCGACCGACCGCTCAACGTGGTCGCGGTCGCGGCCAGCGGGCAGGCGACCCTCGCCGGCCCCCACTTCGTCGGCGCGGTCGACGCCAGCTGCATGACGCTGGGCACCGGCGCGGTCCCGCTCGGAGAGCTGCCGGTGACGACCTGCATCGACGTCGAGCAGCCGACCCTGTGCGGTCCGCCCGGCGCCGCCGAGCTCTTGACGATCAGCCCGACGATGTTCGCGGCGTTCACCGGCGTCCGGCAGATCGGCGCGGCGATCGCGGTCGGCCTGGTCTGGGATCGCGCGACCCGGCGGCCGCTGGCCGGCGCGACGGTCACGCCGGTCCCCGGCAGCGCCACGTACGGCTTCCGCTACTTCGACTTCGCGGCCGGGACGGTGTCGCCGTCGGTCGCCACCGCCACGACCGCCTCGGGCCTGTTCGCGATCGAGATCGGCGCGCCGACCCAGATCGAGATCCGCGCGCCCGGCCACACCACCCGCCGGGTCGCGCTCGCGGCCGGCGGCGTCGACGTGCCCGGGATCCAGTCGATCCCGATGTAGCGGCTAGTACCTCGCCGCAATCTGACCGGTTGCGGGCGTCGAGGCGCGCCGAGCGCAAGGCGAACCGACGACGGGCTCCTCGCTGGAACTCGAGGAGGTTCAACGCAGCGATTGGCGATGGATCGGCGTCCTCAACCGGTCAAATTCATTGCGGCGAGGTACTAGTGCTCCGACCGCGTGATGCTGGACCGCCACGCCGCCGATGCATCTCCATGGGCTGCGCTTGCAACGCCTCGAGTTACGGAGAGTAGCCCGTCGTCGTCGCGCCTCGCCCCTGGAGCGCCTCGACGCCGTGGACGGATCACGATCACGCGGTCGGAGCACTACCCGGCGGCGGCCGCGGCGTCGGCGGCCAGCCCCAGCCGCCGCCTCGGCGCGTCGATCGACGTGCGGGCGACGCCGGCGGCGCTACTCCGCGGCGGCCTCGGCGTCGGCGGACAGCCCCAGCCGCCGCATCATCTTGTAGATCGACATCCGGTCGATGCCGGCGGCCCGGGCCGCGGCCGAGATGTTGTGGTCGTGCAGCTCGAGCAAGGTCTCGAGGTAGCGGCGATCGAACTCGTCGACGAGCTTCTGCTTGGCGACCTTGAACGGGGTCGTGACGTCGATCGTCGCCCAGTCGCCGCCGTGCTGCGGGGCCGCGTGCGGCTCGACCGCGAGCGACGGGTGGTGCGGCAGGAGCGCGGCCCGCTCGACCGCGTTGCGCAGCTCGCGCACGTTGCCGGGCCAGCCGTGGCGCGCGGCGCGCTCCATGAAGTCCGCCGGCAGCGCGGCCAGCTCGACGCCGTCGAGCTGGCGCAGGAACGCCGCGACCAGGAGCGGGAGGTCCTCGCGGCGCTCGCGCAGCGGCGGGATGCCGAGCCGCGCCACCGCCAGCCGATAGAACAGGTCGGCGCGGAAGGTGCCGCGGTTGACCTCGACCGCGAGGTCGCGGTTGGTCGCGGCGACGATCCGCACGTCGCAGGTGATCGTGCGGGTCGAGCCGATCCGCCGGATCCGGCGGGTCTCGACCGCGCGCAGCAGCTTCGACTGGATCTCGAGCGGCAGCTCGCCGATCTCGTCGAGGAACAGCGTGCCGCCGTGGGCGGCCTCGAACACGCCCATCGTCGCCTTGCCGGCGCCGGTGAACGAGCCCTGCTCGTGCCCGAAGATCTGGTCCTCGAACAGCTGCTCCGGGATCGCGCTGCAATCGAGCACCTGGAACGGGCCGTGGGCCCGCGGCGAGCGCTGGTGGATCGCGTCGGCCACCAGCTCCTTGCCGGTGCCGGTCTCGGCCTGGATCAGCACGGTCGCGTCGCTCTGGGCGAACCGCTCGATCAGCTCGAACAGGTGACGCATCGACGGCGCCGCGCCGATCAGGTTGCCCAGGCGCGGCTCGGTCCACAGCGGCAGCGCCACCGCGTCGGGCAGCGGCGTGAACACGACCGCGCTCTTGCCCAGCGCGATCGTCGCGCCGGGCTGGATGAAGCCCTCGACCACGCGCACGCCGCGCACGTGGGTGCCGTTGGTCGACTCGAGGTCGCGCAGGCGGTAGCCCTCGGGCTGGAGCCGCAGCTCGCAGTGCAGGCCTGAGACCTTGGGATCCGACAGCGTCAGGTCCGCGCCGCTGCGGCCCAGCAGGATCGTGGGCTGGGCGAACTCGACGACGAGGCCGGCGTCGGGGCCGCTGACGACCTCGAGCCGGCAGCGCCGGACCGACAGGCCGGGCATCGCGCCCTGGTGCGAGGTGACGAACGTCGGCGCTTCGAGATCACCGCTCACGGACGACTCCTGACGACTGCCTGCCGGGCGACCGTATCACTGGGCCGCGACCGCGACCGGCGCCGGCGCCGGCGCGGCCAGGCGAATCTTGGCGGTGGCCCCGACCCGGCCGTCGTCCGGGGGCAGGCCGGCGTCGTCGATGTCGGCGGTGCCGACCGCGAACTGCAGCGGCGCCTCGAGATCGGCCGACAGGTCGATGACCTTGGCCGGCAGCGGATGATCGACGCCGTCCATCGTCACCAGCACCGCCGTGCCGACCGCGAACTCGGCGCGGTGCCCGCGCGGCACCTCGAACCGGACCTGGAGGTCCGCCGGATCGAACACGCGCGCGATCCGGGTCCCGCGCTGGGCCATCTCGCCCTGCTTGACCTTGATCATCGTGACGACGCCGTCCATCGGCGCCTTGATCTCGGCCTTGGCCAGCTGATCGGTCAGCTCCTTGACCTGGGCCTCGGACCCGCGCGCGCTGGCGGCGGCGGCCCCGCGACTGGGCGCCGCTGCGGTACAGCCGGTCCTCGGTGGCGAGCTGGCGCCGGGCCTCGGCCACGCCGATCGAGGCGCGGGCCGCCTCGGCGCGGGCGGCGTTGGCGGCCTGGCGCGCGCTCTCGACCCGCTGCCGCAGCTGGCTGTCGTCGAGGCGCGCCAGCACCTGGCCGGCGACGACCCGCTGGCCGCCGTTGACCAGCACCTCGGCGACCTTGGCGTCGAACTCGGCGACGACGACCTGGCTCTGGGCCGACGTGATCACCCCGGCCAGCTCGAGCGGCGGCGCGACCGGCGCGGCCGCCCGCTGGTGCTGGGCCGCGAACGGATCGCTGCCGACCGGATCGCGGTCGCCGCGCCCGCAGGCGGCCAGGACCGAGGCGAGGGCGAGGGCGAGGCTAGCTAGCGACGGCGAGGACATGGGTGGACTCCGCGGGGGTTTCGGTGGCCTTGAGCAGGGCGTGGTAGAGGCCGCGCCGGGCGACCAGCTCGTGGTGGGTGCCGCGCTCGACGACCTTGCCCTTGTCCATCACGACGATCAGGTCGGCGTTGCGCACGGTCGAGAGCCGGTGGGCGACGGTGATGCGGGTGCAGCGCAGGCGCTCGAGGTTGGTGATCACGGTCGCCTCGATCTTGTTGTCGAGGGCCGAGGTCGCCTCGTCGAGCAGCATCACGCTGGGGTTGCGCAGCACCGCGCGCGCGATCGCGACCCGCTGGCGCTGCCCGCCCGACAGCGAGCCGCCGCCGTCGGACACGACCGTGTCGTAGCCCATCGGCATCGCGACGACGTCGTCGTGGAGGCACGCGACCCGGGCCGAGCTGGCGATGCGCTCGATCGGCGCGTTGGGCACCGTCAGCGCGATGTTCTCGCGCACGCTCGAGCCGAAGATGTACGGGTGCTGGGGCACGATGCCGATCTGCTGGCGGACGGCCCGCAGGTCGAGATCCTTGAGCGCCTTGCCGTCGTAGGCGATCTCGCCGGCGACCGGCTGGTGCAGCCCGGCCAGGAGCGACAAGAGCGTGGTCTTGCCCGAGCCCGACGGGCCCACCAGCGCCACCGCGGCGCCGGCCGGGATGTCGAGGTCGACCCCGTCGACGACCAGCGGCGCCTGCTCGCCGTAGCGGAACTGGACGCCGCGCAGGCGGATGTTGCCGCGCAGCGCCGGCGGCGCGGCCGCGACCTCGCGATCCTGCTCGAGCTGGGTCTGGAGCACGTCGTCGATGCGCTCCATGTGGCCGCGCACGAGCTGGAGCTCGAGCGCCGACGACACCAGCGCGCTCAGCGGCTCGAACAGGCTCGAGGCCAGCGAGTTCATCGCCAGCATCGTGCCGAGGCTCATCTGGCCCTTCATGACCGCGGTCGCGCCGACCGTCAGGATCAGCAGCGGCGCCAGCGACGCGATCGCGCCGCGGACCGCGTCGACGTAGGCCTGCATCCGGACCCGACGGATCGTGACGTTGAGCTGGTCGGTGTAGAGGTTGCTCCACTTCTCGACCGCCTGCTGCTCGGCGCCGGCGCACTTGAGCGTCTCCATGCCGCCGAGCATCTGGATCATGTACCCGTGCTCCTTCGCCTGCTTGTCGAGGCTGGCCGCCAGCAGCCGGTGGTTGGCCGGCCGGGCCGCGAGGAACACCAGCGCCTCGGTCAGCGACAGCGTGATCGCGATGACGCCGAGCAGCGGGTTGACCCAGAAGATGATGACCGCGTAGGTCAGCACGAACACGCCGTCGATCACCGCCGACATGCTCTTGGACGTGACGATCTCGCGCACGGTCCCGTTCGAGTCGACCCGCTGCATCAGGTCACCGGTCGAGCGCCGCTGGAAGAACGAGAACGGCAGGCTGACCATGTGGTCGAGGAACGACAGGGTCATGCGGGTGTCGAGCGCCATGCGCAGGTGCAGGAGCAGGTGGGCCCGGATGATGCCGATGATCGCGTTGAACGCGACCATGCCGCCGATCGACCCCAGCACCACGTACAAGAGCGCGTAGTCCGAGCGCGGGACCACCCGGTCGATGATCATGCCGGTCAGGAGCGGCAGCACCAGCGCCACCAGCCGCAGCACCATCGACATGACGATGACCCGCGTGAAGATCGTGCGCTCGCTCAGGAGCTCCTTGACGTAGCGCCCCAGGCGGCCCTTGGCCGGCCGCTCCTTGGTGAAGCGCGCGGTCGGCGACAGCTCGAGCGCGACGCCGGTGAACTGCTTGCCGAAGTCGGCCAGCTTGACGTCGCGCGGCCCGACCGCCGGGTCGACGATGCGCACGCCGCCCTTGACCAGGCGATCGAAGACGACGAAGTGGTTGAACTCCCAGTGCAGGATCGCGCCGCGCGGCAGCATCGGCAGCTGGTCGACGTCGACCTTGATCGCGCGGCCCTGCAGGCCGAACCGGTCGGCGGTCTCGAGGATGGCCTTGGCCGAGACGCCGTCGCGGCCGATGCCCATCGCGTCGCGGACCTCGGCCAGCCGCGCGGCCTTGCCGTGGAAGGCCATCACCATCGTCAGCGAGGCGGCGCCGCAGTCGGTCCACTGCATCTGCTGGATGAACGGGATGGCGCGGGCGCCGCCCGCGAAGCCGAGCCGGGCCAGGGCCGGGAACCGCTCGACCAGCGACGGGGTGGATGTGGGGTTCGACATGGGGCGTCCTCGGTGGGGCGTCGGGTGAGGGGCTCGGCGGCGGATCGTCGGGGCTCGTGCGCTCGGCATCTCGGGGCGCGTGGCGCGTGGCTCGTGGCGGGTGGCGGGTGGCTCGTGGCGGGTGGCTCGTGGCGCGTGGCGCGGCGGGGAGGCTCGTCGGCGCTCACCCTGACGAGGCCTGGCGGCGGGCCTCGCGGTTCGGTCAGTAGAGGATCTTCTCGATCGCCGGCAGCAGCGTCGCGAGGAAGGCCTTCGATTCGATCCGCACCTCGGCGGTCCCGCGCAGGCCGTTGTGGAAGTGGTACGTGTGGTGCTGCGCCTCGAACGTGCGCCGCGGCAGCCGGGCCTTGACCAGCACGTAGGCGCCGCTGTTGCCGACCAGATCGGCGAACTGCGCGCCCAGCGTGCGGCGGGCGTCGTCGGGACCCAGCACCTCGGCGCCGACCTCGGTGATGACGACGCGCTCGCGCGGCTTGATGAAGCCCTTGAGCTCGACCTGCAGGGTCTGGCCGACCCGCAGCCGCGGCCGATCCTGGCCTGGCAGGAGCGCGACGACCACCGGGTCGGCGCCCTCGGGGACGATCGTCAGGATGCGATCGCCCGGCATCAGGTTCTGGCCGGCGCGCACGCGCACGTCGGACACGACGCCGTCGCTGCTCGCCCGCACGGTCCGCGCGTCGACCACGGCCCGCGCCCGCTCGCGCTTGGCGCTGGCGGCGGCGAGCGTCTGCTTGGCGCTGTCGTCGCTGTCGAGCAAGAACGTCGTCAGCGCGTTCGAGCGCTCCTGCTCGGCCTGCTCGAGCTCGGCCTGCTCCTGCATCGAGTACAGCCGCGCCAGCTCCTGGCCCTTGACGACGCGATCGTTGGCGGCCACCGCGATCTGATCGACCGTGCCCTGGGCCGGCGCGGTCACGTCGTGACCGTCGACGGTGATCACCACCGGCCCGGTCGAGTAGGTCGGCACCCGGGCGAACGCCGCGAACGCGAGCGCGGCCACGACCAGCGCGCACGCCAGCGGATAGGCGCGGCGGATCCACGCCGGCGACAGGTTGATGAGCGCGCCCTCGGACCCGCGCGACCGGTGGCGCTCGAGCGCCTCGGGCCGGAACAGCGACCGGGCGTCGGCGACGGCCTCGCGGGCCTTGACCGCGTGCGCGCCGAGCAGCTGGTGGACCAGGCCGGCGCACTCGCGCGCGACCAGCATCGCGATCGCGCGCTCGACCAGCCCGAACCCGGCCAGGCGCTCGGTGCGCGTCAGGATCAGCAGCGCGACCGTGCGGCCGGCGGCGACGATCGGCTGCACCAGCAGGTGGCCCTGGCACGCCTGGCACCCGGCCGCGGCGATCTGCGCGAGGATCGCGTCGCCGGGGCCGCCGTCGCCCTGATCCTCGAGCGCCCACGGCTGGCCGTCGTCGCCGATGAACCGCGACATCGCGACCGTGGCGTCGGTCAACTCGGCCACACCGACTCGCAGCACCCGATCGGCGGCGACCAGCTCGGACTGCAGCGCCAGCCGACGGACCAGGCCGTAGACGGGTGCCGCCAGCTCGGCCGGCAGATCGAGCTGCGCCGGCGCCGCCGTCGCTGGTCCCGGCGCGGGCGGCGCCTCGGGCGCGCGGGGACGCGGCGCGACCACCGATGCCCGCGGCAGCGGCGCCATCACCGACGCCGGTCGCGGCGGCGGGCTCACCACCGAGGCCTGGCGCGGCAGCGGGGTCACCACCGAGGCCTGGCGCGGCAGCGGCAGCGCCCGCGCGCGCACCGGCGGCGGCGGCAGCGCGCTCGGCGGCGACGCGCGCCGCAGCGACGGGGTCGCGCCCTCGGCCGACTGCCACGGCGCCGAGGTCGCGCGGCGGGCCAGCCGGGTCGGCGCTTCGACCGCGTCGGGCACCGGCGTGCCGGCGGCCTGGCGGCGCGGCTGCGGGCGCGCGACCTGGGTGCTCGGTCGCGTGGTCGGCGGGTCGTCGTGGCCGTGCGCGCCCCAGCCGGCCACGCTCGGGTCGGTGTCGTCGCTCTCGCCGAAATCGCCCGGGTCGTAGGTCGGGCGGCGTGCCTCCGGCGCTCGGGCCGCGGCGGCCTGCGATGCAGACGCCGCCGAGCGACGGACCAGGTGGCGCTGCGGGAGGCTCATGGACGTCGACCTTTGCAACCCGCTCGCCAGGCCGCGGCGACCTCGCATCCGAGCGTGATCGCAGGGGCGACCGCGCTTCGCCTGGGGCTCGCGAGGGCGAGCTGCCGACCTGGGTCGACGCGCGGGACCTCGCCCCCAGAGGCGCGGCGCCTTCGGACAACGCGCACTTGCGCCGGGCGCGGGGCTGGCACGCCTGGTGCTGTACCGATCGCATGCTGTCCCCGAGCCGCTCGCTCGCGTCGTCTGCCCTGTGCGCGGCGCTGCTGTTGACCGCACCGGGGCGCAGCGACGCCGGTCCCTCCGCTGAGGCCGTCCGCCTCGACGATCTGATCGCGGTGGCCGTGCGCCAGAGCGCCGGCCTCGCCCGGATCCGCGCCGACCGCACGATCGCCCGGGCCGAGGCCGACGCCGCCGGGGTCGAGGACGACTGGATCACGACCGCGTCGATCGACTGGAACAAGACCGTCGTCGGCACCAACGTCGAGTACCAGCCGGTCCAGCTGATCGAGGACAGCAAGGTCTCCGGTGCGGTCGGGGTCGCCAAGAAGATCCCGACCGGCGCCACCCTGTCGGCCCAGATCGGCCTGGCGCAGATGACCCAGCAGTACGACCTCGATCCGCTGTTCGGCGTCGACGTCACCGAGGAGCACCAGTTCGTCGACAACAGCCAGGCCTCGGCCCAGCTCAAGCTCGAGCAGCCGCTGGTGCGCGGCTTCGGCGAGGCCGCGGCCGCGCCGCACCGTCGGGCCCAGGCCGCCGCCGAGGGCGCCAACGTCAAGGCCCAGCTCGCGGCTGAGGAGCTGATCCGTGATCTGGTGGTCGGCTACTGGGAGCTGGCCTACTCCGCGCAGGAGCTGCAGGTGCGGCGCAAGGGCCTCGAGCTGGCCGCGGCCCAGTACGCGACCACCCGCGACGCGCGGCGCGCCGGCACCGTCGCCGACAGCGCGCTGCGCGCGGTCGAGTACCAGCAGGCGGTGCGCGAGGAGGCGCTCTTGCGCGCGCAGGTCGAGGTCGAGGCACGCTCGCTCGAGCTCCGCCGCCTCAGCGGCCTCGAGATCAGCCGACGCGAGCTGGTGCTGGTCCCGGGTGAGCGGTTCGAGCTCGACGCCGAGCAGCACAGCATCGAGGCGGCGCTCGACGACGCGCTGACCGACAACCCGCGGCTCCAGGCGCTCCTGGCGGAGAAGCGCGCCACCGACGTCGACGTCGCGATCGCCCGCGACGCCGCGCGCCCGCAGGTCAACGTGACCCTGGCCGGCACCCTGTTCGGCGACGGCCCCTCGACCGGCGAGGCCGTCGGCGCGCTCGGGGCCGGCGGCGGCTACGAGCTCACCGCCAGCCTGGCGTTCCAGTTCGAGATCGGCAGCGGCCGCCGCGGCGCCGAGGTCGCGGCGACCCAGCGGCGCAGCAAGGTCGTGATCGAGGCCCAGGATCTGCGCCGGATGATCGAGGTCGAGGTCGTGCAGTCGGTGCACGCGGTCACCGCCGCGCGCAAGCGCGCCGAGCTCGCCGAGAAGGCCATCGACCTCGCCGTCGCCACCGTGCAGGCCGAGATCGCGAACTTCAAGGCGGCGCGCACCACCAACTTCGACGTGTTGCAGCGCCAGGACGAGCTGATCGAGGCCGAGCTGCGGCGCGCGCGCTCGATCGCCGACTACCACGTCGCGGTCGCGAAGCTCGAGTTCCTCACCGGCGTGCTGCTCGGGCGCTACGGCGTCGAGGTGCGGCCCGGCCACGCGCCCCGACGCTGATCGAGGAGCGCCGGAGGCGGGGGCGGAGCCGGTGTCGGAGGCGGAACCGGAACCGGAGCCGGAACCGGAGCCGGAACCGGAGTCGGAGCCGGGTCCGGAGCCGGTGTCGAGCCGGGGTCGGGATCGGGATCCGGATCGGGATCCGGATCGGGATCGGGATCGGGATCGGGATCGGGATCCGGATCGGGATCGGGATCGGGATCGGGATCCGGATCGGGATCCGGATCCGGATCGGTCGCTTGCGACCCTGGGTCGACAACCCGGGCCGCGCCCACCCAGCTCGGCCGCGCCAACTGCGCGAACGCGGGTTGCGAGGTCGATGGCACGGCGCCTGCTCTGGCTCCTAGCGTCCGCTGCTTCCAAGGAGCCCACCATGAACACCCCGACCCTCGCCACTGTCTTGCTCGCGACCGTCACCGGCGCCTGCGTCGCGACCGTCGGCCCCACCGATGGCTCGGGCCGCGACGACCGCGACACGAGCGACTGCCCGGTCGAGCGCTACACCCTGACGCTGTCGACCGAGGCCGACCTGCGCGACATCCCGAAGGGCTGCTTCTCGCTCGACGGCGATCTGGTGATCGAGCGCTCGACGCTCACCGACCTCGACGCGCTCAAGGATCTGCGCGACGTGCGCGGCGCGCTGCGCATCGAGGACAACCGCGACCTGACCACGCTCACCGGCTTGAACGACGTCCGCGTCTCCGGCGAGCTGGTGATCGAGGGCAACAGCCGCCTGGCCGACACCGCCGGTCTCGAGGGCACCGACGAGGTGACCGCGCTGACCCTGCGCTCGAACGACGCGCTCCGCGATCTGTCAGGCCTGCGCAACCTCGACCTCGTCGCCGGCGACGTGCTGGTCTCGAACAACGGGGCCCTGACCACGATGGCCGGTCTCGACAAGCTCCGGACAGTCCACGGCGATCTGGTGATCGAGGTCAACGACCAGCTGACCAGCCTCACCGGCCTGGGCCGGCTGTCGGCGGTGGCCAGCGTGACGCTCGAGCGCAACCCGCGGCTCGCCAGCGTCGCCGGCATGTCGGCGCTGTCGTCCACCGACCGCGTGCTGATCACCGGCAACCCGGCGCTGACCTCGCTCACCGGGCTCGGCCTCACCCGCGTGTCCGGCGATCTCGACCTCGAGAACAATGGCCTGACGACGCTCGGCTCGCTGTCGAACCTGACCCAGGTCGGCGGCAACCTGATCATCGCGTCGAACCCGTCGCTGGTCGGCGTCGACGGGCTCTCGGCCGGCCTGTTCGTCGCCGGCGGCCTGCGCATCACCAGCAACAGCCGCCTCGACTCGATCTACGCGCTGTACCTGGGCGTGCGCGCGTCGAACCTGGTCATCACCGGCAACCCGGCGCTGTCGCGCCCACGCGCCGACCACCTGACCAACAACACCACCCACCAGGCGGCGTTCCCGACCCGCACGATCCTCGGCAACGGCACCGCCAGCCAGCCCGACTTCGAACCCCACGGTTGATCCGCACGCTCGAAGGAGATCCCCATGCGCCCCCTGCCCTCCTCGCTCGGCTCCTGGCTCGCGACCCTCGCCGTCGCCGTCGCCCTGACCGCCCCCGCGCTCGCGCACGCTGGCTCCGGCCGGATCGTCGTGATGCCGTTCGAGGGCCCCGACCGCCTCGCCGACGACACCCGCGCCACGATCGTCAGCGAGGTCAGCCGCGCCTACGACGTCGTGCCGCCGACCTCGTGGGTCAAGGCCCGCCGCGCGGCCGAGTCGCAGGAGTTCGGGCCCAAGGTGTGGTCGCGGGCCGCGAAGAAGGCCAAGGTCGACGCCCTGGTCGAGGGCAAGATCGTCGTGCGCGGCAAGCGGGCGACCCTCGCGATCACCGTGATCGACGCGCACGCCGGCACCGAGGTCGACCGCGCCGAGATCCCGATGACCGCGCACGGCCTCGACGACGATGGCGAGGACCGGGTCCGCCAGGAGCTGGGCGAGCTGCTCGGCTGGGTCGAGGGCGTGTCCTCGACGCGCTCGATCGGCGACGCCGACCTGACCGACATGGACGACCTGAAGAGCCTCGAGGACGACGACGGTGACCGCGGCCAGCGCCGCCGGCGCGACCGGCGCAGCGACCGGCGCGACCGCGACGACCGCGACGACCGCGCCTCGGTCCGCGACCGCGACGGCGCCGACGATCGCGACCGCGATGGCGACGACCGCGACGACGACCGCGACGGCCGCGCTTCGGTCCACGACCGCGATAGCGACGACCGCGACGACGACCGCGACGACGACCGCGACGACGACCGCGACGACGACCGCCGGCCGGGCCGCGGCGACGACGTGATGGCGCTGTTCGGCGACGAGGCCGCCCTGAGCCCGGCCGAGAGCACCCGCTCGTCCGAGCGGGCCCGCCAGGCCGCGACCGGCGTCCGCCGGTTCACCGCCGACGCCAGCGCGATCGCGTTCTCGCGCAGCCGGTCGTTCCAGGGCGGCCCCGACGCCCCGCTCGACTACCCCGGCGGCGTCACCAAGGGCCTGGCCCTGGCCGCGTCGATCTACCCGACCAGCGTCGACCCCGCCGGGCGCCTCGGCGGCGTCGGCGTCTCGCTCGAGTACGCCCGGGGCGTCGCGTCGACCGCGGCGGTCGACATCGGCGAGGACCTGCCGGTCGACTACGACGTCGTCTACCAGGAGTGGGCGGCCGCCGCCCACTACCGCGTCAACACCAAGGACCTGTCGGTCGATGGCGCCCTCGGCTACCGCAGCGTCACCCACGTCCTCGACGTCATCGACGAGGTCGACGACCTCACCGGCGCAGAGCTCGACGCGCTCGACGGCGAGTTCGGCGCGCTCACCGCCGGCGCCCGGCTCGAGTTCGCGGCCACGCCGCGCGCCACCGTCGGGATCGGCGCCGAGTACCTGTACCTCACGTCGATCGGCGTCATCTCCGAGACCACGATGCTCGGCGGCGGCCAGGCCTGGGGCGCGCGCGCCCAGGCCGACGTCCAGATCACGCTGTCGAAGGCCGCGTTCCTCCACGTCGGCGCCACGCTGTCGCACTACACCGTCGCCTTCGACGGCACCGGCGACATGGACGCCGACTGGGAGGTCGACTCGATCACCGACACCTTCCTCGGCGGCCAGCTCGGCCTCGGCCTCACGTACTGAGCCGCCCGTCCGCACCCCACGCACCGCTCCCCCAAGCCACCCCGCGCTCACCCAGAAAGGACCCGCCCGATGCCCACCCCCAGCTTCCCCGCGATCGAGCCCTCGTCGCTGGCCGCCGTCACCGGCGGCTCCAGCCGCGCCGTCACCGACGAGCGCATCATGGACAAGCTCACCAGCATCACCACGACGATCCGCGACGTCGCGGCCCAGCAGGACGCCGCCAAGGGCAACGATCCGATGAGCCAGATGATGCCGCTGGTCGCGCTCAAGATGATGAAGCGCACCCAGCCCTAGAACACCGACCGCGTTGAAGTGCCTGCTGCGACGGCATTCAAACCGGTCGGTGTTCTAGCGACCGCCCGCCAGCCCCGCCCGCCCACTCGCCCCTCACCCGCAAGGACGCGTCATGTCGAACACCCGCAAGGATCCCTTCACGCTCATCGCCCCCGCCGCGCTCACCCCGGTCGCGGGCGGGCGCCGCTCGGCCGGCTCGAGCCGCGCCGCGCAGGACGATCGGATGATGGACACGCTCACCAGCATCGAGCGCGCCATCAAGGACCTCGGCCGCAACGCCAACACTGGCCCCGACCCCATGAGCCAGCTGATGCCGATCCTGGCGCTGTCGATGATGAACCAGCCGCCGCCGCCGCAGATCATCACCTGCGGCCGCCGCCGCCGCTGCTGATCGGACGTCCACTCAGCTCTCGGAGGTCGCGATGAGCCCTCGGATCCCCACCACCACCGCCCTCCTCGTCGCCGCCGGCGCCGCGCTCCCCCTCGCGCGCGCCGACCTCGCCACCACGGCTGCCCGTGACCGCGTCGCGTTCGAGGACTCATCGCGCACCTCCGCGCCGCCGGCCGCGCCGCTGCCGGCGCTCGATCGCCCCGCGCCGCCGGCCCCGCGCGCCGCCGCCACCCCGCGCCTCGAGCTGGCGCTCGGCCCGTACACGTCGACGCGCACGCTCGCGTTCGACGTGTCGAGCGGCACGGCCATCGGGGACCTGCCGGCGACCTCGCCCGAGTCGACGCTGATCGGCGCGCAGGTCGCGGCCGCGCTGTTCCCGGCCGGCGGCCGCGACGACCGCGGCCGCCTGGTCGGCCCGGGCATCACCGCGTCGTACCGCCACTCGCTGGGCGCCACGGCCACGTTCGACGACGAGGTCGCGGACGAGCTGCTCGAGCTGCCGGTGGTCGACAGCGCCTGGTCGATCGGCCTGCGCTACCGTCAGCCGCTCGGGCCGGTGCTGCTCGACGTCGGCGCCGCCCACCAGAGCGCCAGCCACCGCGTCGACGAGCGCCCCGACTGGCTCGAGCTACCCGACGCCGACTATCGGTCGATCGCCGTGTCAGCGCGGGCCGAGGCCATGGTCCGGGGCCGGGCCACGATCGCGCTCGGCGGCGGCTACCACTACGTCCTCGACGCCGGCGAGCTGATGAGCGACGCGGGCTACGGCCCCGGCACGATCAGCGCCTACGACCTGACCGCCGCCGTCGATCTGCCGGTCGCGCGCGGGCTGTTCGCCCACGCCGGCCTCGGCTACCACCACGTCGCGATGACCTTCAGCGGCGGCGGCGACCTCGGCTTCCTGCCCGACGCCGACATCCCCGACGTCTACGGCGCGATCGACCGCTCGGTCGACGCCGAGCTGACCATCGGCGTCCGCTACTGAAGCTCCGGACGGGCCCGCGCGCCACGGCGGCGCTCGGTCGGCGCCACGGCCGCCAGCCGCGCCGACGCGATCGCCACCGCACGCGATCAGCGCCGCCCGCGTCAGCGCTTGAACGACGGCCGCGGGCACGGCGACGCCACCTGCCCGGTCAGCTCGGCGGCGATCTCGGTCGGCAGCGGGAACCAGCGCAGCGCCTCGAAGTCGACCGTGCGCTCGGCCTCGGGCCCGGGCGTCATGGCGTCGGCCGCGACCCCGGCGCTGCGCGCGGCGACCAGGCGGCGCGCCTCCTCGAGGTAGCCGCCGAGCGCGCTCTCGGGCTCGGTGGCGTGGCGCGACCGGTACTCCATCCGCCCGGTCCGGTAGGTGACGTCGGCCAGGCGCATCGTGGCGTCGGGCCGGCCGCGGCGATGGCGCCACAGCCCCGTCTCGGGGCAGAACGTGTAGTCGGGCAGGAACTTCCAGCCGTCGGTGGCGATCAGGTGGATCGCGTCGATCAGGTACTGAAACTGGGTCTCCGACAGGAAGTAGTTGAAGTTGACCCGGACCCAGCCGGGCTTGATGCCCTCGCAGCCGCGCACGATCTCGCGCTCGAACTCCTTCGAGGTCGCGAGGTCGATGCCGAGCAGGCGGTGCCCGTACGGGCCCGCGCACGAGCAGCCGCCCCGGGCCTGGATGCCGAACAGATCGTTGAGCAGCGCGACGACGAAGTTGTGGTGCAGGTAGGCGTCGCGGTGACGGACCACGAACGACACGATCGACAGGCGCCACGCGTCGTGGTTGCCGAGGATGAGCAGGTCGGGGTTGGCGGTCCACGACGCGATCGCCCGCTCGATGAACTCGTGCTCGCGCGTCCGGATCGTCTCCCACCCGACCGCCTCCTTGAGCTGGAACACCAGGCCGGCGCGGATCGACTCGATGATCGCCGGGGTCCCGCCCTCCTCGCGGTGCTCGGGGTCGTCCAGGTAGCGGTGCTCCTCGGGGTTGACGTACTGCACGGTGCCGCCGCCGGGCGTCGCCGGCACCGAGTTGTGGAACAGGTGGCGCTTGGCGATCAGCACGCCGGGCGTGCCCGGGCCGCCGATGAACTTGTGCGGCGACAGGAACACCGCGTCCTTGTAGATCAGGTCGCCGTCGGGCCGGTCGTCAGCCATGTTCATCTCGATGCGCACGTACGGCCCGGCCGCGGCGAAGTCCCACAGCGCGTAGGCGCCGTGGCGGTGCAAGAGCGCGCCGATCGCGCGGGTGTCCGAGCCGATGCCGGTCACGTTCGACGCGGCCGAGAAGCTGCCGATCTTGAGCGGGCGATCGGCGTAGCGGCGCAGCTCGTCCTCGAGCTCGCCCAGATCGACGTGGCCGTCGGCGTCCTCACCGATCGTGATCACGTCGGCGATCGACTCGCGCCACGGCAGCTCGTTCGAGTGGTGCTCGTACGGGCCGATGAACACCACCGGCCGGGCCGCCGCCGGGATCTGATCGGTCAGGTGGAAGCGCGCGTCGAGATCGGCCGGCAGCCGCAGGTTGAGGATGTCGATCAGCTTGTTGATCGCGCCGGTCGCGCCCGAGCCGCAGAAGATCACGACGTCGTCGGGGCCGCCACCCACCGCGGCCTTGATGATCGCCCGGGCCTCCTCGCGGAAGCGGGTGGTCTGCAGGCCGGTGCCCGAGGTCTCGGTGTGGGTGTTGGCGTAGAGCGGCATCACCTGCGTGCGGATGAAGTCCTCGATGAACGTCAGCGACCGCCCCGACGCGGTGTAGTCGGCGTAGGTCACGCGCCGCGACCCGTAGGGCCCGTCGAGGGCGCTGTCGTCGCCGATGATGGCGCTGCGGATGGTCTCGATCAGGCGGTCACTGGCGGACATCTCCAACCGGTGTATCGCAAAGCCGCCGCCGCCGCGATGGCCACGGCCCTGCCGCGGTGCGTCAGCCGACCTGGGCCAGCTCGTCGAACTGGCCGAGATCGACCACGAACCCGCCGGCGCCGCGATCCTCGACGATGTCGGCCGGGCGCGCGCCCCAGGCGATCGCGCTCGCGTCGTAGGCGGTCCGGGCGTGGACGGTCTGCAGCGTCGTCTCGTCGACCCCGGTCACCGACACCAGCAGCTCGGCCTCGATCGCGGCCAGCGACGCGGCGGTCGCGCCGGCCAGCGGACTGGTCGCGTCGATCGTGTGCATCACGGTCCAGGCCCGCGCCAGCGCCGGCGCGCGATCGCGGACCAGCGTCAGATCGACCTGCGGGTAGAACGTCTCGCCCTCGCGGGTCACGTGGGTGCGGCTGTAGACCACGCGGATCTGGGCCTCGACGATGCTGTTGCCGCGCATGTTGCCGATGCGCAGGCGCAGGGTCGGCTGGCCGTCGAACGGCGCGATCGTCGGGTGGCGCGCGAACCGGATCCGCGCGGTCGAGCGCGAGTACTTCGCGAAGACGATGCCGGTGGCCAGCGCGGTGGCCAGCAGGCTGGCGATCGACTCGATCGCGACCGCGACGTTGGCCGCGGTCGTCGTCGGCGTCATGCCACCGTAGCCGATCGTGCCCGCGGTCTGGATGCTGAAGAAGAAGCAGTCGCCGAAGCCGTGGACGTTGGCGACGCCGCCGATCGCCCAGTAGACGAGCGCGAACACCAGGTTCAGCGCCACCATGGCCACGGCCAGGCCGCCGAGGGCGAACCACCACGGCCGGATCAGCAGCGCGTGGTACAGGTCCTGGAGCGGACGCCGACGGTCCCCGAGCAGGATCAACCTGGGCGCGGGCGCGGGCGGGCCGGGCATGACGCATCATCGATCCCGCGGCCGCGCGGGCAAGTTTTGCCCCGGCGCCGCCGACCTCTGCGACACTGCCCGCCATGCGTCGCCTGCTCGGTCCGTGTGCGGTCCTGGGGCTCCTGCTCGGGTGCGGCGACGACGGCGGCCCGACGCCGCCGCCGACCAGCGTCTCGGTCGGGGCCGTGACGATCACGACCGACCCGCTCGCGATCACGATCGCGCCCCCGGCCGGCGGGACGATCACCCGCGCCCAGTTCCTCGAGGTGGCCACGGTGCCGGCGATCGATCCCGGCCACTACTACGACCCGCGCGCCACCGGGGTCGACCCGCTGACCTGGACCCGACCGGCCCGCGCGACCGCGCTGACCGCCGACGGGTGGCTGGTGCTCGAGGGCGGCGTCCGGCTCCGGCTCGAGGCCGGCGCCGGCGCCCAGGACGCGACCCTGCTGGTCGACGCCGCGGCGGTGGCCGACGCGGTGCTCACGCGGGTGACATTGCCGATGGCGGCCGACGAGCCGATCTACGGTTTCGGGGAGAGCTTCGGCGGCGCCCGGGCCACCGGCCAGATCCGCGAGGCCCAGTTCCGGGTCGACGGCGACAGCGAGTCCGGGCTCAACGAGGCCCACGTGCCGGTGCCGCTGGCGCTGTGGCCCCGGCGCGGCCTGGGCCTGTTCGTGCGCGATCGCCGGGTCGGCGCGTTCGACGTCGGCGCGACCGCGCCCGACGCGCTGGCGTCGACGTTCGGCCTGCCCGAGCGCGGCCCGCTGGCGTTCGAGCTGTTCGTCGCCGACGCGCCGCTCGCGCTGGTCCGCCGCTACGTCGCCGGCACCGCGCGGCCGGCGGTGCCGCCGCGGTGGGCGCTGGCGCCGCAGCAGTGGCGCAACGAGCACCGGTCGAGCGACGAGGTCAGGGACGACGCCCAGCAGATGCGCGCGCTGGGGATCCCCGGCTCGACCCTGTGGATCGATAACCCGTGGCAGACCGGCTACAACACGTTCGTCTTCGACGAGGCCCGCTTCGTCGGCGTCGACGCGCTCCTGGCCGAGCTGCGCGGCCTCGGCTACCGGGTCGTGGTGTGGTCGACGCCGTACCTGCTGCCGTCGGGCGCGACCGCCGACGACTACCGCGCCGCCGACGCGGCCGGGCTGTTCGTGCAGGACGACGGCGGCCGCACGATGCCGTTCCCGTGGAACGCCGGCCCGGTCGGGCTCATCGACTTCACCAACCCGGCCGCGGTCGCGTTCTGGCGCGAGCGCATCGCGCGGGTCACGAGCCGCGGGATCTCGGGCTTCAAGCTCGACTACGGCGAGGACGTCGTGCCGGAGCTCTACGGCATCAAGCTCACGATCCGCACCAGCGCCGGCGACAACCAGGACCTCCACGGCATCTTCAACCGCGCGTACCACGACACCTACCTGGGCGCGCTGCCGCCCGGCGACGGCTTCCTGATCACCCGCGCCGGCGCCTGGGGCGAGCAGGATCGCAACACCAGCATCTGGCCGGGCGATCTCGACAGCGACTTCTCGCGCCACGGCGTCGACAACGGCGCCGGCCAGCGCAACGTCGGCGGCCTGCCGGCGGCGATCGCCGGCGGGCTGTCGCTGTCGGTGTCGGGCTATCCGTTCTTCGGCTCGGACATCGGCGGCTACCGCGAGGGCACGCCGACCACCGAGGTGCTGTGCCGCTGGGCCCAGTACGCCGCGCTCGGCACGATCATGCAGCTCGGCGGTGGCGGCCCGTCGCACAACCCGTGGGACACGGCGCTGTACCCGGCCCCGGCGCTCGACGTGTACCGGACCTACGCCCGGCTGCACATGGACCTGAACCCGCTCCTGTGGACGCTGGCCCAGGCCGCCGGCGCCGACGGCACGCCGGTCACGCGCCCGTGCGGCTTCGTCTACCCCGACGCCGCGTGCGACGACGCGATGTTCCTGCTCGGCGACGACGTCCTGGTCGCGCCGGTGGTCGAGGCCGGCGCCACGACGCGCGCGACGGTGCTGCCGCCGGGCCGCTGGATCGACTGGTGGACCGGCGCCGCGGTCGTCGGCGACGGCGCCACCGCGCTGGCCGCGGCGGCCCCGCTCGAGCAGCTGCCGCTGTGGCGCGCCGCCGATCGCTTCGTGCCGATGTTCGCGCGCGCCGCCGACACGCTCGAGCCCGCGACCGCGCCGGGCGTCACGTCGTACGCCGATCCGGCCTACGGCCGCGAGCTGCGGCTGGTGATCACGCCCGACGGCGGCGCCGCCGAGGTCACGCTCCACGACGGCGCCCGGGCCACCGGCGGCGCCAGCGCCGACGCCTACCGCCTGACGTTCGCGCCCGGCGGCCAGTACGACGCGGCCACGTTCGATCTCGATCTGCGCGCGGCCACCGCGCCGCGCGTGGCGACGGCCGCGGCGGTGACCGTCGACGGCGCGCCGATCACCGCGGTCGCGTCGGCGGCCGAGCTCGCGGCCTGCGCCCGGGCCTGCTGGCTGGCCGAGCCCGGGCGGCTGCGGGTGCGCCTCGACGGCGCCGGCGCGATCGAGATCAGGTAGCGTCGGGCCATGCCCATCGCGTTCCTCGGCACCGGCCTGCTCGGCTCGGGCTTCGTCCGCCACCTGCTCGCCACCACCGGCGGCATCACCATCTGGAACCGGACCGCGCGCAAGCTCGCGCCGCTGGTGGCCGCTGGCGCCCGCGCCGCCGCGACCCCGGCCGAGGCCGCCGCCGGAGCCACGCGCGTCCACCTGTGCGTCAAGGACGACGCCGCCGTCGACGCGATCCTGGCCGAGGTGCTGCCGGTCCTGACCCCGGACGCGGTCGTGATCGATCACACGACCACGTCGGTCGCGGGCTCGCGGGCCCGGGCCGCGCGGGCCGCGGTCGCCGGCGTCGGGTTCCTGCACGCGCCGGTGTTCATGTCGCCGGGCGCGGCCGCCGCCGCCAAGGGCATCATGATGTGCGCCGGCGCCGCCGACGTGTTCGCGCGCGTCGACGGCGCGCTCGCGGCCATGACCGGCGACCTGTGGTACGTCGGCGACGACCACGGCCGGGCCGCGGCCATGAAGCTGTGCGGCAACGCGATGATCATCGCGATCACCGCCGGCATGGCCGACGCCCTGGCGATCGGCCGCAGCGCCGGGCTGGCCGGCGCCGACGTGCTCGAGGTGATGACCCGGCTCAAGCCCGGCGGCGCGATCGAGCTGCGCGGCAAGAAGATGGCGGCCGGCGACTTCGCGGCCAGCTTCGAGCTGACGATGGCGCGCAAGGATCTCGGGCTCATGATCGACGAGGTCACGCCGGCGCCGCTGGCGGCGCTGGCCGCGATCGCCGCCCGCGCCGACGCGCTGATCGCCGACGGCCACGGCGCCGACGACCTCGGCGTCCTCGCGCTGCCGCCGCCCGCGGCGCCGTGACGATCGCGCGCGGGGTAGACTGCGCCCACCATGCTCGACCCCGCCGCGATCATCGCCCACATGGCCGCGCAGCTCGGCCAGCTCGCCACCTGGCTCGACAAGGCCGTGGCCCACGGCGAGGCGAAGAAGTTCGAGCCCGACACGCTCCTGACCGCCTGGCTCGCGCCCGATCAGTTCCCGCTGGTCCGGCAGATCGGCGCGGCCTGCGACACCGCCAAGCTCGCCGCCGCCCGGCTGACCGGTCGGCCCGGCCCGACCCACGCGGACGACCAGCGCACCTGCGCCGCGTGCCGGGCCCGCGTCGCCGACGTGATCGCGTACCTCGACACGCTCATGCCCACCGACTTCGCCGAGGCCGCGGACGCGCAGATCCAGTTCCCGTGGATGCCCGGGAAGTACCTGACGGCGGCGGACTACCTGCTGTGGTTCGCGATCCCGAACTTCCACTTCCACCTGGCCCACGCCTACGCGATCCTCCGGCACAACGGCGTCGAGCTGGGCAAGTCCGAGTTCCTCGGCGCGTTGCCGTTCCGCGACCTGTGAACCGCGGGCCGCGGTGATCGTCGCGATCGACGCTGGCACGGCGCGTGGATAGCTCCCGGCTATCCCCCTCGCCGCTCAGGAGCCTGTCGATGTTCACCACACGTCCCGCCGTCACTGTCGCGTTTCTCGGCACCCTGCTCGCGACGCCCGTCGCCCTCGCCGACGGGGCCCCCGGGTCCTGCGACTGCGCGGTCACGCCGCCGGCCGCCGCGCCCGCGCCCGCGCCGCGCCTGGCCCGCTGGGGCGTGGGCGTCCACCTCGCCTCGATCACCCTGCCCGACCCGACCGGCATGGACGACGGCGGCACCTCCTACGGCGGCGGCGGGCTGCAGCTCCGCTACCGGCTGTCGCCGCGCTGGCAGCTCGAGCTGTCGGCGGCCCACGCGCAGGAGCAAGACGTCGACGCGTCGGTCGCGCGCCAGCTCGACAGCGTCGCGATCTCGGCGCTGTACCACCTGCGGCCGTTCGCGCGCTGGGACGTGTACCTGGTGGCCGGCCTCGGCGCGACCAGCGACGGCGATCCCGACGCGACCGACGAGGCGCGCCAGGCCAGCCAGATGGGCGACGTCCGGTTCGGCGGCGGCGTCGAGCGCCGGATCGGCAAGATCGGCGTCGGCGCCGAGCTCCGCGCGATCGTCGTGGGCCAGCGCGAGCCCGACGCCACCGCCCGCATGGCCGGCGCGCCGGCCGCGGCCGAGCCGCAGCGCGGCGGCGGCGCGCTCACGCTCGGCGCGACCTACTACTTCTAGGTGGGCCGGGTTCCAGCGAGTTGCGCGTGGGGCCGGCACCTCGCGCGCCGACCCTCGATCCGGTGGACGGAGGCGAACGCGCGGTCCGGCCTACCACCGGACCGGCGTCGCCGCGGGCGCGGCGTCGTCCCAGCACCGGACGCTGTGGAGCCGCGGGCGCAGGGCCACGGCAAGGACAGCGTCCACTGGCGATATGGGGGCCGCGGCAGGACGCGATCGACGAGGTGGGCGGCGAGATCGGACATCCGGCGGCCCCGACACGTGGGACAGACCGCGCGGCCCTTGCCGGAGAAGCCGACGAGCCGCTCGAAGCCGCCACCGGCGCAGCGGACACCGAGGAAGCCGCGGTCGAGCAGGCCGCAGCCGAGGTAGTTGCGCAGCCCGCGCTCGACGTGGCGCGACCGGGTACGTGCTCGGCGTGCGGACGTGGGGCGAGGCCGCCCACGTCGGCCTGCGGCTGGTCGATGGCGCCGCCACCGACCGCGTCACCATCGCCACCGAGTACGATCTGCCCGACGACGGCGGCTGCGCGGTCGGCGGCGGCGGGCCGGCGCCGATCGCCGCGCTCCCGCGCTTGCTGAGAGGGCGGCGCCGGCGGCCGGCGACCCACGCTTGACGGGTCGGCTGGGCGCTGGTAATACCACGGTATGACCGTGCAGCGATTCGCGATCTCGCTCGACGCCGAGCTGGCGCGCCAGGTCCGCAAGGCCGCGGCCGGCGAGCCGACGTCGACCTGGCTGGCCGACGCGGCGCGCAGCAAGCTGCGGGCCCAGGGCTTGCTCGAGGTCGTGCACGACTGGGAGGCGACGCACGGCGAGATCACGCTCGCGGAGCTGCAGGCCGCCGAGCGCCGGCAGCGGCCCGCGAAGAAGCGGCGATGAGCGGCATCGTGCTCGACGCCGGCGCGCTGATCGCGCTGGCGCGCGACGACCGGGCGATGTGGGCGGTGCTCAAGCTGGCCGCGGTCCGGCGAGCCGCCGTCATCGTCCCGACCACGGTCGTGGCCCAGGTGTGGCGCGGCACCCGGGCCCAGGCCAACCTGGCCCGCGCGCTCGGCCAGTGCGTGTCGGCGGCGTTCGATCCGCTCGCCCATCAGGTCGGCGCGCTGTGCGGCCGCACCCGCACCACCGACGTCTGCGACGCGCACGTGGCGCTGGTCGCGACCGCCGGCGCCGAGGTCCTCTACACCAGCGACCCCGACGACCTTCGCCGCCTGGTCGCTGCCTGTCGCGCCGGCAAGCCGACCATCGTGAGCTGCTGAGCGAGACGTCGACCGCTCGCGCCGTCGCCGAACCATGCCCACCAGGGACGCCGCGCGACCGATGCTACCCTGACATGCCGGTCGGCGCTCGCCGTGCTGCTCGTGGACGTCGCGGTGCTCCTCGTGGAAGCGCTGGCCCTTCTTGTCATCGCGGGGATGCCAGGCAACCGGGCTTCATACGTGCCGGACATCGGCGACAATTCGCGGACGATACGAGCGCGCCTCGCGGCGCTCTTCGCGCTCGCCGTCGTCGCCTGTGGGGGACGCACGCGGGCCCTGCCACAGGGGGCGGGGGGCGGGGGGGGTGGTTGCGGTTCTGGCGGCGGGCGGCCGGCGGCCGGCCAGCGCGAGCCGAGGCCACCGCCCCAGCCGGCGCGGGGGCGGGGGGGGCCGCCGCGCCACCTATTACTTAGGGCACGTGCGCTACACCGCCGGGATGGACCCCGCGTTCTGGCGCAGTCGCTGGCAGGCCGGCCAGATCGGCTTTCACGAGGGCCGCCCCAACCACCTCCTCGAGCGCTACCTCGATCGGCTGCCGCCCGGCGGCCGGGTGCTGGTGCCGCTGTGCGGCAAGACCGAGGATCTGGCGTTCCTCGCCGCGCGCGGCCACGACGTCGTCGGCGTCGAGCTGGTCGAGGACGCCGTCGCCGCGTTCTTCCACGAGCACGGCGCGACGCCGATCCGCACCCTCGTCGACGACCTGACCTGCTACCAGCACCGCGCGATCACGATCTTCGCCGGCGACGTGTTCGCGGTGACCGCGGCCGTGCTCGGCGCGGTCGACGCGATCTACGACCGGGCCGCGCTGATCGCCCTGCCGCCGCCGGACCGGGCCCGCTACGTCGCGCACGTCCGGACGCTCGCGCCGCGCGCGCCCACGCTGCTGGTCACGCTCGAGTACCCGCAGGCGGCGATGCCCGGCCCGCCGTTCGCCGTGCCCGAGGACGAGGTCCGGGCGCTGTTCGCCGACGCGGCGATCGAGCCGCTGGCCGACGAGCCCCTGGTGCAGCCGCGCCTGGCCGCCGCCGGCGCGACCGGCCGGCAGCGCTGCTTCTGGATCGCGCGGCCCTGACGTCACGCCGACGCGCGCGCAGGCCCCGCCGGCTGGCCCCGATGCCCCCGCCGCAGATCGTCCGCGATGCGCTCGGCCAGGGCCGCGATCGTCAGGCTCGGCGGCACGCCGATCGAGCCGGGCACGATGCTGCCGTCGGCGATCCTCAGCCCGGCGTAGACGCCGCCGCGCGGATCGAACACCTGCCCGACGGTGTCGACCACGCCGTCGTCGATCGAGCGGCCCATCCGACAGCCGCCCAGCGGGTGCACGCTCAGCCCGGGCATGCCGCGCAGCCGGGCCAGGCTGGGCGTCGGCGCGCCGCCCGCGACCGCGGCCCAGGCGCCCAGGCGCCGCTCGGCGAAGCGCAGGATCGGATCGTCGGCGTAGTCGGGCCAGTCGATCACGACGCCGCGCGGCGTGAAGCGCGCGGTCCCCTGCGCGCGATCCTGCGCGTCGAGCTTGTACATGAACGAGTGGGCCATCGGCCCCTGGGCCTCGACCCGCACCAGGTCGCGCAGCCACCGCCACCGCCGCCCACCGCCGACGACCATCAGCGCCGCCGCCGCCAGGCGCTGGGCCGCGCGCGGCACCCGCCCGCTCATGACCATCAGCGTCCGGACCTCGCCGTCGTCGCCGCGCACCGGGATGCGGACCGACGTCGAGATCGGCGCGCCGCTGTCGCCCGCCAGCGCGTGCGGCGTGCCCTTGAGGAACGCCACGCCGTCGCCGTTGAGGCTCAGCCCGGTGCCGAACCGCGGTCCCACCGGCACGCCGCTGCGATGCAGGAGCGCGAGCGTCCCGAGCGTGCCGGCGGCGAGCACGACGCTGCCGGCGGTCACCCACGAGCGCGCGCCGGTGTCGATCGCCTGGAGCTCGACCGCGAACCCGCCGTGAGCCCGCGGCACCAGCCGCAGCGCCTCGACGCTGTGCCGCAGCTCGGCGCCGCGGGCCAGCGCCGCGGCCAGGTACGTGCGCTCGAGCCCGCGCTTGGCGCCGACCCGGCACCCGAGCACGCAGTCGCCGCAGTCGGTGCACGCGGCCCAGTCGATCGTGTTCTCCAGATCGACCCGGCGACCGGGCTCGAGCCGATCGAGGAAGGCCTTGTCGCCGAGCCGATCGGCGCGGGGGCTCGCCGTCGGCTGCAGCATCGCGCGCGCCCGCGCGAACCACGGCGCCAGCTCGGTCGCGCCCACCGGCCAGCCCGCGAAGGCGTGATCGTCGGGCTGCGCGGTGATGCCGTAGTTGACCGCGCTCGAGCCGCCGACCGCGCTCGCGGTCGCCACGCCGACGCCGCGCCCCAGGTGCAGCGACCACAGCCCGCCCGGGTTGCGGCGGCTGCGGTAGGCCCGGGCCAGCCCCGCCAGTCCGGTCGGGAACTCGTGCGGCCGCCACCAGCGCCCACGCTCGACGACCACCACCCGCGCCGTCGGCGCCAGGCGCGCGGCCACCACGCTGCCGCCGTAGCCCGAGCCGATCACCAGGACGTCGATCATGGATCCACGGTGGCAGCGTCCGCCGCCCCCGACTTGACCACGATCAACTCCGGGCCTCCGGCCGACGCCCGCCGCCGACGGCGACGGCGACGCCGAAAACTAGCGAGGCCACCTTTGCGGGTGGCCTGCTCGTGCGAAAGGGGGGACTCGAACCCCCACGGTGTTACCCACTGGAACCTGAATCCAGCGCGTCTACCAATTCCGCCACTTTCGCGGTGGAAGGGAAGTATACTCAGGCGGATCGTACGATCAAGCGCTGCGTATACTTTTTTCATCGGTCAGGGGTGATCGCTCGTGTGACAGCGTGGCGACGACAGCGCAGACCGTGCATTGCCGTGGGCCTCGGCGCTTTACATGGCGCTGCCTGACGACATACCATCGAAAGCGCTCGGGAATCGCATGGCCAAGCTGATCGTCATCTCCGGCGACGAGCGCCAAGAGTTCGAGCTCGGGGCGTTCAACACCCTGGGCCGTCACCCGGACAACACGATCCAGATCCTGGATCGGATCATCTCCAAGGAACACGCGCAGATCCAGCGCTCCGGGGATGGGCGGTTCCTGCTGCGGGACCTGCGGTCGCTCAACGGCACGTTCCTCCGCGGCGAGCGGGTGGGCGAGCACTACCTGGCGGACGGCGACGAGGTCACGATGGGATCCACCCGGATCCAGTTCGTCGACAAGCCCGCCGCCCAGGAGCCCCTGCACCGGGTCACGATCGCCCCGGGCCTGACCGAGAGCCACATCCGCCAGCGGATCCAGGCCTCGACCGGCGACTTCATGCCGGAGCGCCAGCTCGCGGACGAGAAGGTGCTGCGGCGCGACTACGAGCGCCTCCGGATCGGCCACGAGCTGGCCCGCGCGGTCGGCAGCGAGCTCGACCTCGAGAAGCTGCTCCCCAAGATCCTCGACAAGGCGTTCGAGCTGGTCGGCGCCGATCGCGGCGCGATCCTCCTGCTCGACGACCGCGGCGAGCCGGTGCCGCGCTACGTCAAGACCCGCAGCGGCAAGAGCGACACCAACATCGTGCTGTCGCGGACGGTGCTGTCCGAGGTGGTCCAGAACCGCGCCGCGGTGCTGTCGTCCGACGCCACGATGGACTCGCGGTTCTCGGGCGCGCACTCGATCATCATGCAGGGCATCCGCTCGACGATGACCTTGCCGCTCCTGTACGGCGCCGAGCTGCTCGGGCTGATGCACCTCGACTCGCTGTTCGCCTCGAACGCCTTCACCGAGAAGGACCTGCAGGTCTGCACCGGCATGGCGTCGCAGGCGGCCATCGCGATCCAGAACGCGCGCCTCGCCAGCCGGATCGAGAAGGAGGCCCAGACCCGCGCCCAGATCTCGCGCCTGATCCCGGCCTCGGTCGTGGAGCAGGTCGTCAAGGGCGAGCTGGTCATCGAGAAGGGCGGCCGCCTCAACGAGATCACGATGCTGTTCTCGGACATCCGCGGCTTCACGACCATGTCCGACGGCCGGCCGCCGGAGGAGGTCGTCAACACGCTCAACGAGTACTTCGAGGTGATGGTCGACGTGCTCTTCCAGTTCCAGGGCACGCTCGACAAGTTCGTCGGCGACGAGATCATCGGCCTGTTCGGCGCCCCGATCCCGATCGACGACGGCCCGTTCAAGGCCGTCGCCTGCGCGCTGGCCATGATGCACGGGCTCGCCGAGTTCAACCGCACCCGCGCGGCCGAGGGCCAGCCCGAGATCAAGATCGGCATCGGCATCAACACCGGCAAGGTCATCACCGGGTCGATCGGCTCGACGCGCGCGCTCCAGTACACCGCGATCGGCGACGCCATGAACGTCGCCTCGCGCCTGGTCAACGTCGCCAAGTCGGGCGAGGTGATCCTGTCCGAGAGCACTTACCAGATGGTCGCCGAGCGCATCGAGGCCGAGGCGCTGCCCCCGGTCCGGGTCAAGGGCAAGGCCGACGAGCTCAAGGTCTACCGCGTCACCGCGCTGCGCCCGACCGGGGCGCCGGCGGCGTCGTGGTCCGAACCCACGCGCGCTTAGCTTGGTGGTCCTCGCGACCGGACCGGCTGCGGAGCCCATGGGCGGCGTTGCCGGGTCCTCCCCGCGTCCTCACGTACAGACGTACGCTCGGCCTCGGGGCCCCACCGTCGCCTTGCCCCTGGGCTTCCTCGCGCGGTCCAGCTAGACCACCACCACCTCAGGTCCAGCGAGCCGATACACCTCGCGCCAGGGCCGGCGTAGTCGTGCAGGCCCAAACCAGGCGACTAACTCGCCTCGGAGCTTCACGCGTCACGCGCGCGTCGGCGAGGAGGCCCGCCACCAAGGCGGTGGGAGGGCCCCACGCCGGAGCGTACGTCTGTACGTGAGGACGTGGGAGGGGCCCACCAACGCAGGTGGCGGGCCCCGCAGCCAGCGCCCTTGAGCGCGCAGCGGCCTACCCGATGGTGACGCCGAGCTGCTGCCGCACCGCGAAGTACTCCTCGCTGATCGAGTACAGCACCAGCTCCTTGATCTTGTCCTTCACCTGCGGCCCGCCCACCGTCACCGGCTCGGCCGAGACCATCCGCGCCGCGACCTCGAGATCGCCGCACACCACGAACCCCGCCCGGTGCGAGGCGGCGTCGACCGCGTGGCCCCACTTGCCCAGGTCGATCTGGGGCGCCGCGGAGATGAAGCGGTTCACGACCACCGCGAGCTGCTCGTAGATCGCCGGGTTCAGGCGCTTCTGGATCTCCGGCATGTACTGCTGGACCAGCGGCACCAGATCGGGCGGCACCGGGAAGTCGCGCCGCACCAGCATGATCGCCGACATCAGCGCGACCTTCAGCTCGGTGTTCGTCGGCAACAGCAGCTTCAGGTAGTACTCGGGCCGCATGAACGTCAGCCGCCGCGCCGACAGGAACGCGATCTCACGCTCGGTCTTGCCCGACAGCAGGTGCGGACGCACCACGAACGCCGGGCACAGCTCGGTCTTCTCGACGAAGTTGGCGAGCTGGATGTCGGCCGGCTTGCCGTCCTCGATGACGAACACCTCGGGGATGGGCACCGACAGGACCTGGGCCACGTAGTAGAACAGCTTCGAGAACATCAGCTGGTCGGTCGCGAGCCCGCGCCGGTCCTTGCGCTTGATGCCCAGCTCCTTGTGCGGGTAGGCCTTCATGGCCGCGACGCCGCTCCAGACCGCGCCCATGATGGCGGAGATGTAGCGGTTCTCGTCGGGGTGGATCAGCTTGCCCCACGACTCGCCGGTCATCAGGCTCTTGGCCTTGACCAGCCCGCGCGGCTTGTACTGCTCGTAGAACTGCAGCTGCTCCTGGTCGGCCTTCTTGAGGAAGGCCAGCGTCGCGCACATGCACCAGCGCTTGTCGTACTGGTGCGCGTCCTTGTAGATGCTGTCGAGCGCCTTGTACGAGTCGTACTTGAACGGCTCGTCGCGGAGCATGCCCATGTGCACGGACACGGCCTTGTCGGCGTACTCGGCGCCGGCGCGCACGTACAGCTCGGCCAGGATCTCGGCCCGCTCCTTGTTGCCGGCGTCGAGCTCCTGGGCCACCTCGAACGCGCCGATCGCGCTCTGGAAGTGCCCGAGGCGCGACCGGTAGATCTCACCGAGCGCGTGCAGCAGGCTGACCCGCAGCGTGAAGTACGTGTCGTCGCTGCCGGCGCCGGCCGCGGGCTGCGGCAGGCGCTTGATCATCTGCCGGTAGGCGCGCTCCTGCGACTTCCAGTCCTTCTTGGTCGTCAGGATCTTGTCGATGTCGGCGAACGCCTTGAGGGCGCGCGGCATGTAGCTCTTGGGCAGCCGCGCCGGATCGGCGAAGAAGTTGTCGAGCGCGAGGTTGTAGTAGTCCATCGCCTCGTCGGACGCCTTGAGCTCGTCGCGGGCGATCGTGCCGGCCGCCAGGTAGTACGAGCCGCGGCGGATGCCGTCGGTCTCGAGGTCGATGAACCGCTGGATGGTCTCGACCACCTTCTTCCACTGCTTGGTCTCCGTGTAGATGTCGAGCACCTTCTGGAGCAGCGAGTGGTCGTCGGGCGTGACCTCGAGCGCCTCGAGGAAGGCCGCGACGGCCTTGCCGGCGTTGGCCAGGTTGGTCTGGTAGATCCCGCCGATCTCGTCGAGCAGCGCGACCTTCTCGTCGGCCTCGGCGGTCACCATCAGGCCGCGCTTGGCGTGGACCACGGCCTCCCAGTCGTTCTGCTGGGTCTGGAGCGCCACCACCGCCTGCAGGGTCTCGCGGTGGGTCGGATCGATCTCGAGCGCCTTCTCGAACATGTTGAGCGCCTTCTTGCGCTCGTTCAGGTTCTGCCGAACCATGCCCATCCGGTTGTAGATGCGCACCACCTCGCCCTCGGGCTGGCTGTCGCGGTGCTGCACCAGGATGGTCTGGTAGATCTTCCCGGCCCCGTCCCAGTCGCTCATCTTGAAGAGCAGGTCGGCCCGGCCGACCAGCGTCGGCAGGTAGGTCGAGTCGATGTTGTAGGCGGCCTCGTAGTTCCGGAGCGCGCGATCGTAGTCGCCGAGCTCGTCGGCGGTGCGCGCCGCCCGGTAGTACAGCTCGTTGAGCTCGCGCGGGTCCGGTCGGCTCTGGGCGACCTTGCGGACCAGCATGTCGATCACCGGCGACAGCTTCGCCCACTCGCGGCCGGCGAAGTAGGTCTCGGCCAGCGGCCGGCCCGCGTCGACGTGCTCGGGGTCGAGCGCGATCACCGCCGCGAACAGCGGCTTGGCGCGGTCGGCGCTGTGCAGCCGATCGTTGTAGATCTGCGCCGCCTCGAACAGCAGCCGGATCTTGTCGAGCACGACCGGCGTGTGGGCCTCGGCCCGCTCCATCATCTGCGCGGCCTTGAGCCAGTCGCCGCGGTCGGCGTAGAGCTTGGTCAGCGCCTCCATCGTGGCGACGTGGCCGGGGTCGACCGCCAGGCCGCGGACGAAGTTGGCCTCGGCCTCGGTGACGTCGCCCTGCTGGCCGTACTGGATCCGGCCGATCCGGTAGTAGAGATCGACCTGGCGCTTGCCGTCGGCGGTCAGCGTGACCAGCTGCGACATCACGTCGATGGCGCGGTCCCAGTCGTTGATCTTCTCGTACAGGCGGCCGAGCGCGTCGAGCGCGCGCGGCTCGTCGGGGTCGAACCCGAGCACGTCGGTGTAGGCCTCGATCGAGCGATCGAAGTCCTGGAGCTCGCGCTCGTAGACCACGCCCATCGCGCAGTACAGATCGACCCGCGTCGCCACGTCGCTCGTGTTGAGGATGTGGTTGCGGTAGGTCTCGACCAGCGCCTCCCAGCGGCCGGCCTGGTGGTACAGGCGCGACAGCTCGCGGTAGGCGCCGTAGTTGCGACCGTCGAGCGCGACGATCTTCTCGAGCGCCTCGGCGGCGCGGTCGAGCTTGCCGAACCGCTCCTCCCAGGCCGAGGCCATGCGCTCGTACAGCGACACGCGCTCGGCGTCGGTCGGCGAGGCGTCGAGCTGGGCCTCGAGGACCTCGAGGTACTTCTCCGACTGCCCGGTCTTCTCGTAGAGCTGCTCGAGGGCCCGCAGCGCCGACAGGTTCGACGCGTCGCGCTCGAGCACGGCCTGGTACGAGCCGATCGCCTGGCCGGCGTCGTACAGGCGCAGATCGAAGATCTGGCCGATCTCGATCCGCAGCCGGATGACCTCGGCCTCGTCCTGATCGAGCGCGGCCTTGCGGCCGAGCACGTCGATCAGCGGCTCCCACATCTGGTGGAAGCGGTACAGGCGCTCGAGCGACGACAGCACGGGCACCGAGGTCGGGTCGTTGACCAGCGCCGCCTGGTAGGCGGCGATGGCCTGGCCCTGATCCATCACCTGGTTCTCGAGCAGATCACCGAGGGCGAGGTTGACCTCGGCCCGCTTGCCCGCGTCCTTCTCGGCCGCGGCCTGGCGCGACAGCGTCTCGACCAGCTCGCCCCAGGCGCCGCGCTTGCGCTGCAGCTCGGCCAGCGCCGCGAGGGCGCCGACGTGGGCGGGATCGATCCGCAGCGCCTGCTGCACCGAGTGGATCGCGTAGTCGATGTGGGCCAGGTGCTCGCCGTACCAGCGGCCGATCTTGACCCACAGGTCCGCGGCCTGGCTGCGGTTGGTCGTCTCGAGGTCGCGGACCTGGTGGGTGTACTCGCCGAGCAGCTCCTGCCAGCGGTTCGTGGCCGTGGCCAGGCGCTCGAGCTCGCCGGCGACCTCCTCGTGCGAGAAGTCGCGCTTGAACGCCTCCTCGAGGACGACGTAGGCGTTGTCCTGATCGCCGAGCTCCTGCTCGTAGATCTTCGCGACCTGGCCCAGGAGCGAGATCTGCTCGTGGACGTCCTCGCGGTGGCCGGCCCGCTCGAGCAAGATCTCGGTGAGCTGGGTCCACTTGTACTGGGCGCGGTAGATCACCTCGAGGCGATCGGACGCGACCGGGTTGTTGTTGTCGATCGCGCGGACGCGCTCGTAGACCTCGGCGGCGGCGCCCAGGTCCTCGACCTTCTCCTCCCAGGTGGCGCCGGCCTGCAAGAGCGTCTCGATCCGCTCGGTCGGCTCGTCCTGGACCAGGGCGCGCTTCTCGAGGACCTCGATGGCCTCCTCCCAGCGGGCCTCGCGCGTGAACAGCCCCTCGAGGGCCGCGAGCGCGCGGAAGTCGCCGGCGTCGATCGCCAGCACCGAGCGCCAGGCGGTGACCGCCTCGTCGACCCGGCCGAGCACGTCGCCCTCGAGGCGTCCGAGCTCGGCGTAGAGCTCGATGACCTGGTCCTCGTCGACCCGATCCTGCTCCTGCCCGACGTCGATGATCCGCCGCAGGGTCTGGGACAGCTCGTCCCAGCTCTGGGTCGAGCGGTAGAGCCCGGCCAGCGCGGTCAGCGTCTCGAAGTCGCGGGGATCGAGCCGGTCGGCGCACAGCCACGCGTCGAGCGCGCTGGGATCGCGGCCGAGGTTGTCGGCCCAGACCCGGCCCAGGCGCTTGTAGAGCGCGATCTGCTCGGCGTCGGACGGCGCGACCGCCACCTGGCGCTCGAGCACCTCGACCAGCTCCTCGAACTTGCCGCCGCGCTGGTTCAGATCGGCCATCGCCGACAGCGCCAGCGGATCCTCGCCGCGGATGTCGAGGACGCGGCCCCACAGATCGACCGCGCGGTCGTCGGCGTCGAGCGCCTCCGACGACAGCCGCGCCATGCGCGCGTAGGTGTCGGCCAGCTCGTCGTCGCCGTCGGCGACGTCGATCAGCTTCTCGTAGGTGGTGAAGAGGTGCGCCCACTCCTCGCGCCGGAAGTGGATCGCCTCGCACGCCTCGAGCGCGCGCCGGTTGCGGCTCTCCTGCTCGAGCACGGCCTGGTAGCAGGCCAGCGACGCGTCGAGGTCGCCGAGCGCGTCGGCGAAGATCGCGCCGCGCCGGAACTGCAGCTCGGTCTGCTCGTCGGGATCGGTCGAGATCTCGATCCGGCGCCGCAGCACCTCGACCAGCTCGTCGTACATCCCGGCGCCCAGGTACAGGCGATCGAGCGCCGCGAGCGCGTCGGGGTCCTTGGGCTCGAGCTCGAGCACGCGCAGGTGGGTCGTGACCGCCGCGTGGGCGTCGCGCTGCTCGAACTCGTGCACGCGCGCGAGCCGGAGCAGGGTCTGCCGCCGGACGTCGGCGTCGGCGTGGCGCTCGAGCGCGCGGGTGTAGACCGCGACCAGCTCGTCCCAGCCGGCGGTCTCGCCGGCGAGGCGCTCGACCTCTTCGATCGCGCGCTCCGAGCGCGGATCCTCGACCGTGGCCTGGCCCCACCACGCGAACGCGCGCTGCTGGTCGTAGAGCCGGCCCTCGGCCAGCTCGGCCAGCCGGTGGTGCATCGCCGCCCGATCGGCCGGGACGGTCAGCTTGCCGAGCTGGACCTCGTAGATCCGGTGCAGCTTCTCGAACTCGCCGGCGGTCTCGTAGAGCGGCTCGAGGATGTTGGCGATGTCGGTCTGGAAGTGCCCCTCGAAGAACAGCGCCTCGAGCGCGGCCTGGGTCGGCTCGTTGCCCGGCGTCGCCATCAAGATGTCGCGGTAGGTCTCGATCGCGCCCTTCTTGTCGTCGAGGGCGTCCTCGAGGTCTGGCCCAGGCGGAACTGCAGCGCCGTGACCTCGTCGTCGGACTCGGCCAGGCGGATCTCTCGCCGCAGGACGTCGGTGAGCTCCTTCCAGCGGCCGGTCGCGGTGTAGAGCCGGTCGAGCGCCAGCACCGCGGGCTTGTTGTCGAACTCGACGTCGAGGATGCGCCGGTAGGTGGCGATGGCCTGGTCGACGTGGGCCGGATCGGCGCCCATCTCCTGCTCGTAGACCCGCGCCAGGCGGGCGAGCAGATCGACCTGCCGCGGCACGTCGAGCGACTTCTCGGCCTCGGTGGTGTACAGCGTGGCCAGCTCGCCCCACTGCCCGGTCATCTCGGCGAAGCGCTCGAGGTGGCCCAGCGTCAGCTCGTTGGCGTTGTCGTCCTTGAGCGCGCGCGCCAGCGCCGCGAACGCGGCCCGGGGCGCGTCGAGCTGCTGCTCGTGGATCGCGGTGGTCCGGTGGAGGAGCTCGACCCGCGCGAGCGGATCGTCGGTGTGCGCGATGATCACCTCGAGCACCTCGACCAGCTTGGCGTACTCGCCCGTGGTCTCGTAGATCGGCTCGAGCACGCGCGCGGCCGCGACCGGCTCGCCGTCGGTCTTGCGGATCATCCCGTCGAGCGCGACCAGGGTCTCGGCGTGGCTCGGCTCCATCGCCAGCGCCTCGCGGTAGCTCTCGATCGCCCGCGACTGATCGCCGAGGCGGAGCTGCCAGAGCTGGCCGATCCGGTACTTCAGGCCGACGATCTCGCCGGCCATGTCCGACAGCTCGACCTGGCGCTCGAGGTTGGCGAGCAGGTCGTACCAGCGCTCGGCCTGGCCGTAGAGCCGGTCGAGGGCCTGGATCGCGGGCGTCTCGTCCGGGTCGATGTCGAGGATCGCCTGGTAGGTCTCGATCGCCTTGGCGACGTCGGCGAGCTCGCGGTCGTAGACCTGGCCCAGCACGTACAGCATCTTGGTCTTGTCGGACGGATCCTCGGCCAGATCGGCCTTCTTGGCGTAGATGTCCTTGAGCGGCTCCCACCGCTCGAGGCGGATGTAGAGGCGCTCGAGGGCGTCCATCGCCGGGAGGTCGACGTCGTCGACCGCCAGCACCTGGCCGAAGGTCGCGACCGCCGCCTCGTTGTCGGACAGCACCTCCTCCTCGATCTGCGCCGCCCGGTACAAGAGCGCCTTGCGCTCGTTGAGATCGAGCAGGATGTCGCTCTTCTTCTTGAGCGCCGACACCAGGGCCGGCCAGTCGGCGTTGCGCTCGTGGATCGCCTGGATCGCCGAGGCGGCCTCGACCGACCCCGGCGCCACCGCGAGCACGCGCCCGTAGGTCGCCACGGCCGCGGCGTCGTCGCCCAGCTCGTGCTCGTGGATCTGCGCCTGCTTGAACAGGAGCGCGACCTTGAGGTCCTCCTCGGTCGAGTCCTTGGCCACGCCGTCGTAGAGCGTGACCAGGTCCTTCCACCGGCCCTGCACGCGCGCGAGGCGCTCGAGCTGGGCGGCGGTGGCCTCGTGGCGGGGATCGTCGCGCAGCGCCCGGGCGTGGGTGTCGAAGGCCTTGGCGCCGTCGTCGCCGCCGATCTCGTGCAGCTCGGCGATCTGGTGCAGGAGCTCGATCTTGCGCGCCGGATCGAAGGCGTGGCGCGCCATGATCTCGTAGACGCCGATCTGCTTCTGCCACGCGCCCGACTGCTTGTAGATCGGCTCGAGGATCGTCGCGATCGTCAGCTCGTGCTCGCCGCCGGCGGTGCCGAGCAGGCGCTCGAGCGCGGCCGTGGCCTCGGCGTTGTGCGCGTCGATCTCGAGCACCTGGCGGTAGGTCTCGATCGCGGCCGCGGGCTCGCCGAGGTGGGTCTCGCGCAGGCTGGCGAGGCGGTTGAGCAGCGGCACCCGCACGCGATCGTCGTCGCACAGGGTCAGCTGCCGGGTCAGGTTGTCGCCGAGGTCCTGCCAGAGCTGGCCGCCGACGTACAGCCGGTCGAGCGCGCGCAGCGCCGCCAGGTTGTCGGCGTCCTGGGCCAGCACGTCGTCGTAGGCGCGGATCGCCTCGGTCGGCTGGCTGAGCATCTCCTCGTGGATCGACGCGATCCGGAACAGGATCTGGAGGCGCTCGGCCGGGTCCTCGGCGATCTCGGCCTTGCGCCGATAGACCTCGAGCAGATCGACGTACTTCTCGTCGCGCGCGAAGATCACCTCGAGCGCGGCCAGCGCGTCGCGATCGTCGGGCTCGAGCTCGAGCGCCTTCTTGAAGAACGTGACCGCGCGGTCGCTCTTGCCGAGCCGCTCCTCGTAGTTGCGGGCGACGTCGCTGCACAGCTCGTGGGCCAACGACGGCGGCAGATCCGCGCGGGTCGTCGCCTGCTCGAACAGGGTGGTCAGGCGGGCCCAGCCGTCGTCGGCCAGCGCCGCCAGCTCGACCAGCTGCGCCTTGGACGCCTCGGTGGCCGGATCCTCCTGGAACGCCCGGCCGAACGCGCCGAACGCGCGCTCGACGTCGCCGAGCTTGGCGCGCTCGAGCTCGCCGATGCGCAGCAGCAGGCCGACCTTGCGCAGCGGCTCGCTGCCGGCGGCGGCCACCTGGATCTCGTGGACGCCGACCAGCGGGCGCCACTCGCCCAGCTGCTCGTAGATCGGCTCGAGGATCGCGGCGGCGGCCAGCTTGTGGTCGGCGTCGCCGAGGCGGGCCTCGAGGCGCGTCCGGGCGCCGGCGTGGCCGGGGTCGAGGTCGAGGATGTCGCGGTAGACCTCGATCGCCGCGCCGGCGTCGCTCAGGTGCTGCTCGCGCAGCTGCCCGAGCCGGAACTTCAGCTCGAGGTGGCGGAGCTTGTCGTCGTCGGGGCCGACGATCGTGATCTGGCGCGACAGCACGTCGGCCAGCTCCGACCAGCGCGCGTTGCGCTGGTAGACCCGGTCGAGCGCCGACAGCGCCTTGGGCTCGTCGCCGACGGCGTCGAGGATGCCCTGGTACGCGGCGATCGCCTTGCCGTCGTCCTTGACCTCGTCCTCGTAGAGCTGGCCGATCTTGGCCTGGATGTCGACGCGCTCGTCGACGTCGTGCGAGAGCTCGAGCTTCTTGGTGTAGACGTCGAGCAGGGCCTGGAACTGGCCCTTGCCGAGGTACAGCCGCTCGAGCGCGTCGAGCGCGTCCTGGTTGGACGGATCGGCGTCGACGATCTGGCGGTTGAGCTCGAGCGCGCGATCGCTCTGACCGAGCTCCTGCTCGAGCGCGGTCGCCATCACGCTCATCAGCGGCAGCGCGTCGATCGTGGCGCTGAACTTCGGCAGCGAGGCGCCGTACGCGGCGACCAGCTCCTGCCAGGTGCCGGTGTCCTGAGCGAGCCGCTCGAGCTCGACCCGGATCCACTCGGCCTCGTGGTCCTCGGCGTGGGCCTTGAGCCACCAGCCGAACGCCGCGCCCTTGTCGCGCAGCTTCTCCTCGTTGTACTCGGCCAGGCGCTTGAGCCGCTCCTGGCGCAGGTGCACGTCCTCGGTGGCGGCGAGCTGGATCTCGAGCACGCCGACCAGCTTCTTGGGATCGCGGCCCGCCTCGTACAGCGGGATCAGCGCCTCGGCCGCGGCCAGGTTGGCCTCGTCGAGCGACAGCACCTTCTCGAACGCGCGCATGGCGCGGTCGGGCTTGCCGAGCTCGTCGCGGTAGAGCACCGCGATCTTGCCGGCCAGCGTCAGGCGGTGCGGCTCGGGGCCGGCCTCGACCTCGCGCTCGAGCACGCGCACGTACTCGTCGATCTTGCCGCGGGTCCGGTAGAACTCCTCGAGATCGTCCCAGCGCGCGTCGGCGACGAACAGCTTCTTGAGGGCGTCCTGGGCCCGCCGGTTCTGGTCGTCGACCAAGAGCAGCCGCTGCCACGCGCTGATCGCCGCGCTCGTGTCCTCGAGCTTCTCGGTGTAGAGCAGGCCGAGGCGCTGGAGCGCGTCGGCGCGGACCTTGTCGTCGGCGGCGTTGTCGGCCTGGCTCGAGCAGACCGCGGCCAGCTTGGCCCAGTCCTTGTTGCGCTCGTAGAGCTTGGCCAGCTCGGAGAGGGCCTCCTCGTGGGTCGCGTCGACCTCGAGGACCTTCTCCCACCAGTACATGCAGATCTCGGGCTTCTTGACCTTGGTCTGCGCCATCCGCGCGACCTCGATCGTGAGCTCCGGGCGCTCGCTCGCCGGCGCGCGCGCGATCTCGGCCTCGCGCAGCTTGATCAGCTTCTCCCAGTCGCGCCGCTTCTCGTAGACGGCGAGCAGGTGGCTCGCGGCCTCGGTGTTGTCGGCGTCGAGCTCGAGCACGCGCTCGAACGCCTTGATCGCCTCGGCCTGGTTCGAGAACCGCTCGAGGTAGAGGTTGGCGATCTGCAGGTGCAGCGCGATCTGCGCCGGGCCCTCGGCCCGATCGGCGCGCTCGTTGAGCATCTTGACCAGATCCGGCCAGCGCTTCTTGTGCTCGTAGATCTCGGCGAGCTGATCGTACGCGCCGTCGTCGGCCTCGTGCGCCAGCGACGCCGTGAGCGCGGCGATGACCTGGTTCTCGTTGTTGAGCTTGGCGTAGCCGTGAGCGAGATCGCGGAGCGCGACGGCCTTGTCGTGAGGCTCGGTCGCGACCTTCTCCTCGTCCTTGGCGGCGTCGACCAGCGGCTGCCAGGCGCCGGTGGCGATCAGCACGCGCGCGAGCTCACGCCGCGGCGGCAGCTCGGCGTGGTGCTTGGCGACGACGTCCTTCCACGCCGCGACGCCCTTGTCGGCGCCGCGCTCGGCGGCGCGCGCGGCGGCCATCGCGGCGGCGACGTCACCCGAGACCGCCGGCGCGGCCGGCGCGGCGGCGACCGGGGCCGGCGCAGCGGCGACCGGCGGCGCGGCCTCGACTGCGGCCTCGACCGGCGGCGCGGCCTCGATGGGGGCCTCGACCGGCGGCGCGGCCTCGATGGGGGCGGCGGCGACCGGCGGCGCGGCCTCGACCGGAGCCGGCGCCGGCGCCTGGGCCACGGGCGCAGACGGCGCCTCGGCCACCGGCGCGGGGGCCGCGGCCGGGGCCTCCACGGCGGCGGGCGCGGCGTGCGCGATCGGCGCCGCCGGGGCGGCGGCGAGCCCGTGCGCGCTGGCGAAGTCGAGCACGTCGGGCGCGTCGGCCTCGACGGCCTGAGCCTCGAGGAAGAACCGGCGCGCGCCGTCGATGTCGCCCAGCTCCTTCCAGAGCGTGCGGCCAGCGTAGATCGCCAGGAACAGGCGGTCCTCCGCCTCGACGTGGCCGAGGCCGCGCTCGGCCAGCTCGACCACGCGCTTCCAGTCGCCGCGCTCACCCAGGTAGGCGGCGAGCATCGCGTATGGCGCCACGATCGAGCGGCCCGGCGGGCCCCCGTTGACGAGCGCCACGTTCGCGAGCGCGCGCTCGGCGAACCGCGCCGCGCGTTCGCGATCCTTGAACCGCGTCAACCACACCAGCGCGAACATGCGATAGCGGTCCGCGCGCTCGGTGCCGGCGGGCGTCGCCTGCGCGCGCGCCTCGTGCAGCGCCTCGATCTCGTCGAGGCGCTCGGCGCCGACCAGCGCGGCCTCGAGCATGACGTTGGCCGAGGGCTCCTGGATGTCCTTGGTCAGGATCGCGCGCAGGGTCGCCTCGAACGACGGATCGTCGGGCGCCTCGAGCCGCAGGATGCGCGCGGCGCGCAGCAACATGCGCGCGGCGGTCGCGTCGTCGAACTTCGCCGAGTCGCCGGTGAGGCGCTCGACCTCGTCGATCCAGAACTCCGGGTCGCACTGCAGCGCCGCGACCGCGTCCTTGACGCGCATCGACTCGGGCGTGCGCTCGACCGCGCGCTCGAGCACCGCGCTGGCCTTGTCGCGCTGGCCGCTGTCGAGCAGCGCCTCGCCGACGATGCCAGGCAGCTCGGCCGAGGCGGCGGGGCTCTTGAGCTCCATCTCGCCGAGCTTCGCGACCATCTCGTGGCGCCCGAGCTCGCCGTAGACCTCGCGCGCCCGCGACAACGCCTTCAGGTTGTCTGGATGCAGCTTCCAGGCACGCTGGTACAGCGTGAGCGCGCGTTCCCGTTCCGGGATCACGTCCTCGGTCAAGCGGGCGAGCTCGAACAGGCGCTCAGATTGATCCGGTTTTGCACCGGACCCCTCCAGCTCCTTCTCCAGCTCATCGATTGCCGCAGCCCAATCGCGGGCGCGGCGCAGGCGCTCCCTCAGCAGCGTGCGCGTATCCATCTGCGCCGCATCCTCCCGCACTTGCAGGGAAACTTCTAGCCCCGTGGGCGAGGAAGGCGCGACGCGGTCAATTTTTCTGCGGGGATGCGGATCCTCGACGGCACGCGGCCGTCGATCCGTACGCCCCTACCCCATCACGCCCGCCACCTCGCTTGACAACCCGCGTGCGGCGCCTGACCGGCGGCGCGCGGGCGACCACCGCGATCAGCCGCCCTGGAGCTTGGCCGCGATCGAGAAGCGCATCTTCTGGGCGATCGACTTGTTGGTCGCGTCGGCCGGGCCCGCCGCCTTGGCATACGCCTCGAGGTCCTTGTCGGCCGCCTTGAAGTCACCCTTCCGGAAGTAGGCCTGACCGCGCATGAACTTCGCGACGTGCAGGTCCTTGCTGGCCTCGACGGCGGCGGTGAAGGCCTCGATCGCCTTGGCGTCGTCCTGCTTCTCGGTGTAGGCCATGCCGAGCTGGTAGTGGAGCGCGGCCTTCTCGACTTGCCCCGGCACGTGCTCGACGCCCTGGGTCAGCACCTGGATCGCCTCGTTCGGGTAGTCCCACTTGCGGTACAGCTCGCTGAGCGCGACGTAGGGCGCCCACTCGCGCGGGTTGGACACGATCGCCTTCGAGAACGACTCGGCCGCCTCGCGCGGGCGGCTGGTCGCCCGGTAGATGCGGCCCAGGTACATGTGCTCGAAGTACAGATCCGCGTTCAGCTTGACGGCGGCGAGCAGGTGCTGCTCGGCCTGATCGAAGTTGATCATCGAGTAGTCGACCTCGACCTCGGCCGGCTTCTTGTTCTGGACCCGGGCCGCGTCCTCGCGGGCCTTGGCGACGCCGTCCTCGTAGAGCGCGACGCCGTACATCATCTGGTACATGACGTTGTCGGGCTTGATGCGGACCGCCTCGGCGTACGCCTCGGTCGCCTTGTCGAAGTCCTTCTTGAGCCGATACGCCTCGCCCATGAAGTAGTAGGCGGCGTGGTTGTCGCGGTAGGCCCGCACCGCTTCCTTGTACTCGGTGATGGCGGTGTCGAACTGCTTGGCGCCGAGCGCCTTGTGACCGGCGTTGGCGCGCTGGATCGATTCCTTGCGCCCCGTGTCGCCGCAGCCTGCGGCGAAGACGAGCACGAGCGAGAGCGAAGCCAGCGTGGTGCGGACGAACGAGCGCGACATCAGGAGCCTCCAGGGCGGCGCGGTGCGAGCGCCGACGACAAGTGACCGAACCGTAGACCGTGCGTTTCCCGCCGTAAAGCAGCGTCCACCGAAAACACCCGGGCTGTCGTCGACGATCGCTGACGATCGCTGACACCTCCGATCCCAGGTTTCGGCCTTGGCGCGAGGGTCGGGCTTCGAGTCGGGCGCCGATCCGGCTCCGACTCCGAGCCCGGCTCCGCTCCGGCTCCGACTCCGACGCCGGTTCCGGTTCCGGCTCCGGCTCCGGCTCCGACGCCGGCTCCGGCTCCGACGCCGACGCCGGCTCCGGTTCCGACGCCGACGCCGGCTCCGGTTCCGACGCCGACGCCGCTCCCCGAAACGCCGAACGCCCGGCTTGGGGCCGGGCGCTGCGTTCCAACCGCTGGAGGGGAACCCCTCCGCTCGCTCACCCGCCGGTCGGGCGGAAGTTGAACGGGTAGTTGACCTGCACGCCGCCGCCACCCTTGGGCTTCGGGAACTCGATGCCCTTGATCACCGAGGCCACGCAGCTCGACACCTCGCCGTTGACGCCGCTGGCGTTGGCGGTCGTCACCGTGCCGTTGGGGCTGATGAAGAACTGGGTGTTGACGGTGCCCTCGAGGCCGGGCGACGCGAGCAGCTGCTTCTCGTAGCAGTAGGTGATCTTCTGGATGTTGCGCTTGATGTAGCGACGGATGATGGCCTTGTCGAGGTCGCCGACCGACTGCGGCTGGCCGATGCGCACCGACGGGACCGACGACTGACGACCGCGCATGCCGCCGCGACCGGAGCCGATGCCGTAGCCCGAGCCGGTGCCCGAGCCGTGGCCGATGGTGCCGTAGCGACCGGTGCCGATCGTGCCCCAGCCGGTGCCGCCGCCGCCGGGGCCGAAGCCCGAGCGACCGAAGCCGAAGCCGCCGTTCATCTCGCCCGCCTCGTTGCCGAGGAGGCCGCCCTGGATGTCCATGTCGTCGAAGCCGCTCGAGATGTCACCGGTGCCGGTGATCGAGGCGAACGTGCCGCCCTGGGCGAAGACCTGCGAGCCGAGGACGCCGGCCGTGCGGGCCTGCTCGATGGCCTGGGTGCGCGCCAGCTGCTCCTGGTCGGAGTTCTTCTTCATCTTGTACTGGCCCTCGGCGCGGTCCGAGTCCTTCTTGCCCATCTTGCCCTCCTCGAGGGCCATGGCCGTGCCGGTGCCGCCCGACTCCTCCTCGCCGTTGTCCTCGGTCTCCTCGGGCTCCGGCGGGGGCGGATCCTCGATCGACTCGGTCTTGGCGCTCGACGACGACTGCTCGGACAGCGACATATCGGTGGGCGCACCGCCCTGGCCGGGATCGACGTTCTTGAGGATGAACCAGAAGCCGATGTGCGCGACGGCCGAGCCGAGGAAGAACAGCAGCACCTGGCTCTCGAGGCCGGCGAACAGCGGCACCGGCTGGCGCTTCGGCTGCGGCACCGACGTCACCAGGTAGGTGGTCTGGCCGGCCTTGACGCGGATGCGGGCCTTCTGCGGGATCGACATCTCGAGGCCGCCGGGGGCGGTCATCGACGGCCGCGCGCGGCCCTGGGCCTGCATCTCGGCCAGCGAGATCGACTGGCCGTCGGCCGAGACCTCACCCTCCATGCCGGGCAGGAAGTTGAAGACGAAGTCCTCGGCCGGGTTCGCCGACGGCGCCACGAGCGGGAACGCGCCCGCCGGAGCGTCGGTGGTCGGGTACTCGCACTCGGCGTCCTGGCCGATGCGGAAGAACGGGTTGGACTGCTTCTCGTCGCGGGCCCGGAGCAGGCCGGCGATCGCGAAGCCGATGCCCAGGGGCATGCCCAGGAACATCATGAAGTCGTTCTCGATGCCGAGCTTGCGCGGCCGGAACGCCCACGACGGGCGCTTCTCGACCTCGGTCCACTGGTGCTTCTTGCCGGCGTTGAACGAGGCGTTGGTGTAGCCGCGGGCGAAGCCGACGGTCCCCATGAGCAGGAAGAACGCCGCCAGGCCGATGAAGGCCCAGGTGGTCGGCGTGACCTTGCCGCCGCGCGGGTTGATCGCGTGCTTGACCGAGACGACCGACGCGCCGAGCATCGCGGCGATCTCGACCGAGCGGGCGCCCGGGACGTCGATCTGCTCGGCCATGAAGCCGCTGGCGCCGTAGGTCGGCGCGGCCTGGGCCGGGGCCGTGAACACGCCGTAGGGCGCGGGCACCGACTGCGGCGACGGCATCTGCGGGCGCTGGGCCATCGGCGGCGGCGCCATCGGCATCGGCGGCGGCGCGGACATCTGGGGGGCCGCCATCTGGGCGGGCGGCGGCGGCGCGGCCGGGCGCGGGGTCGACGCGATCACCGCCTCGGCCGCGTCGCTGATCTGCGGCTGGACGCGGGTCGGGATGTCGTCGTCCTCCTCGGCGCCGCCGACGGTGACCTCGATGCGGGTCTCGCCGATGACGACCGAGTCGCCCGACTGCAGCTTCGCCTTGTTGACCTTCTGGCCGTTGACGAAGGTGCCGGTGGTCGAGCTCAGGTCGATGATGCTCACGTCGCCGGGGCCCGTCACCTCGATGAGGGCGTGCATCCGGCTGACGTTCTTGTCATCGAGCCGCAGGTGCGACGACGACAGCTTGCCGACCTTGATGACGGGGAGGGTCAGCTTCTCCTCGCGGAGGAACTCCTCACCCTTGAAGAGACGGAACGTCAGAGGAACTTTGCCACCGGCCATGGGAATTCTCCAGAGGAGCGAACTCAGGGAACCAGGCCGACGGCGTGTGACTCAGGCCCCGAGGGGCGCGCGCCGGACGTCCGAGGACGTCCGCGCCTGGATCACAAGTCCTCGGCCGACTTCAGAATCTCGGCGATGAAATCCTTGCGGATGCGAATGAGGCTCGAGTGCTTCGCGAAGTCGCGCGCATCGACCGACGTGCCCTCGGGCTTGATGAGGTCGCCCTCGATCGTGTCCCCCGAGAAGTCGTAGACCTTCACCTTGGCCTTGTCGCCCTTGTCCTTGGGCTGGGCCAGTGCGGGCACGGTGAAGAGCGCGAGCATCGAGAAGGCGGTGATGGTGCGGGCGAACATGGGGACCCTTTCAGCTCGAGAGGCTCGAGTCGAGGCGGGAGTCCGGCGCACCAACATCTGGTCCGTCTGACACTCGCGGTTCGACTCGGTTCCGATTTTCTTTCGCGTCGACTCGTTTTGTCCAGGGGAGATCGCCCCGCCCCGGACCACAGCTCAAACCACTGAAACTACTGGCCGCCAGCGGCGGGGGCCGGGGGCTGAGCGGCCTGCATCTTCATGGCCTCGTCGAGCTGCTTCACCAGCTTGTCGATGGCCTTGATGTTCTCCTGGGCCTCGTCCTTGTCGTCCTTGCCGGCGTCCTTGGACTGGAAGTCCTGGAAGTACTGGCGGCCGACCTTGGCGGTGCTCTGCATCGCCTTCAGGTCGTTCTCCTTGTTGGCCCGGAAGTCCTTGTAGAGCACGCCCAGGTTGAAGTAGGCCTCGCCCCGCTTGGGATCGAGGTCCTTGGCCTTCTTGTAGCTGGCCTCGGCGCCGTCGAGGTCACCGAGCCCGCGCTGCGCGATGCCCATCCCGATCAGCGCGTCGTAGTTCTTGGGCTGCTGCCCGAGCACGCGCTCGAAGGCGGCCTTGGCGACGTCGTAGCGGCGGGTGCCGAGCTGGATCAGGCCCACGTTCATGTGGGCCTCGGCCAGCTTGGGGTCGAGCTCGGTCGCCGCCTGGAACCGGGCCAGCGCGTCGGTCAGGTTGTTCTTGGCCAGCGACAGGAGGCCGAGCGCGTGCTGGAGCGGCGCGTACTTCGGGTTCTTCTTCTCGCCCTCCTCGAGCAGGAGCTTCGCGAGATCGAGGCGGTTGCGGTTCTTCTGCCGGCCCTCCATGTAGACCAGGCCGTAGACCGTGTAGGCGCGGACGTTGTCGTTGTCGACGGCGAGCGCGTTCGACAGCTTCTTGCGGGCGTCCTCCTCGAGCTTGCCCCAGGCCGCGGCGTCCTTGGTGCGGCGCATCTCGGTCAGGTTCAGCGACGCCAGGTTGACGTACGCGGCGGTCAGCTTGGGATTGGCCTTGATGGCGCTCTCCCAGTACTTGCGCGCGCCGTCGATCTTGCCCGCCGCGAAGTACAGCTCGCCGAGGTTCGAGATCGAGGCGCCGTGGTTCGGCTTGATCTTGAGCGCGGCCTGGTAGGCGTCCTCGGCGTCCTTGGCCAGCCCGCAGTTGTGGTAGCTGCGGCCGACCATGTACTGGGCCTCGACGATCTCCTTGTGGGCCCGGGCCACCGCGCGCTGAACTGATCAGCCGCCGAGCGGCAGCTCGACTCGTTCCAGCCGGCGGCGGCCGACTTGTTGTAGAAGTCGAGCGCGCTGGCGTAGTCGGCCTTGGCGTCGCTCGAGACCTCGCGGGTCTCGCCGGGCGCGTCGGGCTTGACGTTGCTGACGTCGGGCGGCGGCGGCACGTCCTTGGTGTCGGCGTGGAGCCCCGAGGAGGGCTTCTTCTGGGCGCCGCCGCAGGCGACGAGCGTCATCGTCGCGGTGGTCAGGAGGGTGCATCCGAGAATCTTCGCTGCGCGCATGGTGCTGGCCTCGATGAGGTCGAGCGAGCGTCGGGGCTCGCGGTGGAGACGGGGTGTAGGGGCGGAGGGCGCCGGGCTACTCGAGCCGCGACACCGGCGGCTCGACGTCGCTGACCGAGGCCTCGGCGTCGGGCTCGGCCCGGAGCTCGGCGGCGGTCGGGAACTCCTCCGGCTTGATCTGCCCGAGCTCGCGCTCGCACAGCTTCGACCAGCTCGAGAACCACCCGAAGTCGGTCGAGGCCTTGAGGCAGGCGCCGAAGCCCTGCAGCGAGGCGGCCTCGAGCGGCTCGGCCTTCTCGGTCAGCGCGTCGCAGTAGACGTCGACCGCCTCCTCGTAGGCGCGGATGTTGGTCGGGATCTCGGCGGTGAACAGCGCGTCCGAGAAGTTCTGCGAGATCTGGCCGAAGCGCGCGGCGCCGGCGATGGCGTTGGCGGGCTCCTTGATCTTGAAGACCAGGTCCTGGTACTGGCCCGACGCCTTCGCGGCGAGCTTCTGCTTCTCCTTGAACCAGTCCTCGAACCGCTTGAGCGACTTGGCCGCCTCGGCCTTGGTCTTGTCGGTGCCGTCGCCGAAGTTCAGGCTCTCGGGGAACTTGATCGTCAGGAACTTCTCGTAGTCCACCTCGGCCTGGTGGAACTTGGCGAGCGCGTAGTAGTAGCTCGCGAAGCGCTGGTCGCCGTTGGGGAACTTGCCGCCCTTGCGCTCGAACTCGGACGCGGCCGCCGCGAACGCGGCCATCGCGGCCTTCACCTTCTTGGGGTCGCGGGCGACCACGGTCAGCTTGATCTTCGACTCGGGGCCGCACTGGGTGCGGGTCGCGTCGCCCTTCTTGCGCTTGCCCTTGCCGCGCAGCGACACCGCGCGCTCGCGGACGACCCGGACGCACGAGCCGTCGACGGTCTTGACCGGGCAGCTCTGCTCCCACAGGATCTGGCCGATGCGGCCGTAGGCCACGACCACCTTGTCGGCGCCGCCCTTCTCGTTGTAGCGCTTCAGGTAGTTGCGGTAGTGGTCGACGACCTTGTCGAGATCGCCGCGCTTCTCGTAGATGCTGGCGATGCTGAAGTAGGCGCCGGCGGCGTCGGCCGGCTTCTTCGACGCGAACTTCGAGATGAAGTAGTTGGTGTTCTCGATGGCCTTGTCGTCGTCGCCGATGCCCTTGCGGTAGAACACCGCGTCGTTCATCAGGTCGTACGCGTCCTTCTCACCCGCGTACTTCTTGGCGTACTCCTCGAACATCGTCGCGGCGCGGTCGTAGTAGGCGACCCGGCCGTAGACGCCGCCGAGGCGGGCCAGCGACTTGGCCGCGTGGACGCTCTTCGGGAAGCGGCTGCGCAGCTCGGTGTAGGCCTCGATCGCCGTCGACAGCGAGCGGCCGTCCTCGAAGCAGACGCCGGCGTTGTAGAGCACCTCGTCCGACTTGGGCGCCTCGGGGTTGCTGTTGAAGATGTCGAGGTAGGTCTTGCCGCACAGGACGTACTTGGCGAAGTCGCCCGACGACTTGGCGTCCTTCTCGAGCTGCTCGGCGATCTTGCGCTTGGCCTTGGCCTGGATGTCCGCGACGCGGTCGCCGAGGTCCGAGCGATCCTGATCCTCCTTGGCGGTCAGGAACTTCGGGTTGGCCGCGAAGTAGTCGACCCACTTGAGCATCTCGTCGTACTTGTGGGTCAGGATCAGGCTGTCGAGGACCGCGTTGGCCGAGTAGTACGCGGTCTCGTGGCCCGGGTGGGTCTTGATGATGTCCTCGAAGAGCGGGATGGCCTCATCGAAGTGGTTGTTCCGGCGATACATGTTCGCCTTCAGGAACTTCATCCCGACCAGCTCGTCGTCCTTCGGGTCCTTGATGTACTTGATGTACACGTCGAACGCCTCGAGCATCTTCTGCTCGCGCTCGGGGATCGGCTTGGGCTCGGGGATCTTGTCGCCCTCGTCGCCGACCGCGACCGGGCTGGACTGGCTGGCCTGGACCCGCGGATCGACCGCGAGCGCGTTCTTCCAGCCGAGCACGGCCGCGTAGGCCGACTCCTTCATCAGCTTCGCGTCGACCTTGCCGTTCTTCACGACGTTGGTGAACGACACCGCCGCGTTCTCCCAGAGCTCGGTCTTGAGCCGGGCGTTGGTCTCGCCGTCGGCGCGCGACCACAGCAGCTCCGAGTAGTAGTACTGGGTCTCGCCGTAGTCGTGGGCGTCGGTGAAGACCGACAGGTAGACGTTGTAGAGCTTGTCGGCGAACGCCAGCGTCTCGGGGTTCTTGGTCTTGATCGACTCGTTGTGCCACGCGCGGGCCATCTCGCCCGACATCGCCGCGGCGTTGTCGTGGCACTCGCTGGCCTCGGCCGCCGGCAGCGCCTTGGTGTCGCGCAGCGCGCCGAACAGCTTGGTCAGGCGCTCGATCTCGGCGACCTTGCCAGCGTTGTCGGCGCCGGGCGTCGACAGCATCGCGTGGGCGATGTTGTACTGCCACAGGCACACGTTCTTGTTCTTCGGCTCCTCCTTCATCAGCTGGCGGAACGCGAAGATCGCCTTGTCGTTCTTGCCCTGCTCGAGGTAGAGGTCCGCGAGGATCGTGTACATCGTCGACGCGTAGTCGGCGTCGACCTTCTGGAACGTCGGCCAGGCCTTCTGCACCTGGCCGAAGTCGGCGAAGGCCCGGACGAAGTCCTTCTTGGCGGCGCGGTTGAGCGTCGCCTGCTTCTTCTCGCCGTTGGTGTCGCGGATGACCTGCAGGAACTGCTTGCCGGCCTCCTCGTGGCGGGCCAGGTTCAGGTAGACCCAGCCGAGCATGTAGTTCGAGTAGTCGTACACGGACGACTTCGGGAACTGCAGGACCTTCTGGTAGAAGGCCTCGGCGTTGGCGAGCTCGTTGGCGCCGAAGTAGTAGTCGGCGAAGGCCAGGTAGGCCTCCGGGACGTACCGGGACTGCGGGTAGTCCTCGAGCAGGCGGTGGTAGATCTGCCGCGCCTCCTTCATGTACTTGCCCTGCTGGAGCGAGTACGCGAAGGCGAACAGCGCCTGGTCCATCCGCGGGTAGTTCTTGTACTTGTCGTTGTCGGTCAGCGTCTTGTAGACCTTGACGGCGCTCTTGAGCGACGCCTCGGCCTTCGCCATGTTGTCCTTGGCGGCCTGCTGCAGCTTGGCCTTGTCGCCGCCCTTGGCGCTGTCGGCCTTGATCGAGGCCTCGGTCGACTTCAGCCGGTGGTACCGGTTGAGCTGCGAGTGCATCTCGGCGAGGCGAAAGTAGAGGTCGGCCTTCTCGGTCGCGTCCGAGTCCGAGGTCTCCTCGATCAGGCCCTCGAGCAGCTGGATCTGCTCGCTCCGGATCGCGCCGACGGCGCCCTGGATCTCGAGCACCTCGTCGGCGCTGATCGACGGCTTCTTGGCCCCGTCGTCACCCTTCGGGGTCGACGGCCGGACGCGATCGCTGATCTTGACGTCGACCTTGACCTGGGTCTGGCGCTTGTACTTGGTGTCATCGGCGCCAGCCGGGCCTGCGAGGACGCCGAAGGCGGCCAGGGCCAGGAGCGACGTGGTGTAAGGGCGGATCGAACGTGCCATCGGGTATTCCTCGGTGGGGCGTGGCGGAGGTGCCGGGTCGCGGCAACGCCGCGTCGTCAAGGTCGCGCGAGATGTCAGCGTCTGAGTGGTGGTCAGGGTCCGGTCTGATCAATCTCGCTACGGTTCGTTCGGCCAGCGTCTGGGCGGGCCGTGGTGCGGGCCCGGGACGGCCGGGGAGCGCGAAAACCCTCTCACTTAGGACACTGGCTGCGGACCTTGAACCGGTAGTAGCCCAGCTCGTCCTTCCAGTACTCGCCGTTGAAGCGCCAGACGAAGTGCTCGTCGTCGACGATGATCGGGTCTTCCTTGCGATCCTTCGAGATGCGATCGCCGGTGCGCTCGGCGCTGATCTTGCCGGCCTGGGCGTCGAGCACCTCGATGCGGATCTTGATGCCGTCGCGGCCGAGATCCTGGAGCTCCTTGACCAGGCGGTTCAGGCGCTCCTTGGCGAGGCGGCCGGCGTCGGCGGCGGCCACCGACTTGACCAGCTCGAGGTCGGCGTTGATGTCGCCGGCGACGGCGGTCGTCTGCCAGGCCTTGTCGGCCTTGCTGAGCATCTGCAGCTCGTGGTCGAGCTCGTCGACCCAGGCGAAGGTCTTGCCCAGGGTCTTGTCGCCGAGCACCGACATCGTCAGGCGCTGGGTGACGTCGTCGAGGCCAGCCTTCTTGGCCTTGATCTTCTTCACGTACTCGTAGAACTCGGCGTTGTCCTCGTACTTGCCGACGACGCCCTGCAGGTTCTCGCGCAGCGGCTTGAACTTGGTGTTGAACTCGCTGACCGCCTCGAGCGCCCGGTCGTACAGGCAGTACTTGTAGTAGATGACGCTCTTGAGGAGGATCGACTCCGGGAAGAACTGGTTCTCGAAGTACGGGGCGTTGAGCGTGTGGATGTTCCCGAGCGCCTTCGGGTTGTTGGTCTTCATGAAGTACGCCCACGACGCCTCGAACAGCGACTCCGGCCACTCGCCCGAGGTCTGCTCGAGCTTCTCGTAGTAGCGGATCGCCTTGTCGAAGTCCTGGGTCGAGTAGAACACGCGGGCCATCTGCAGGACGGCGAGCTCCTCGTACCGATCGAGGTCGTCGGCCTTGTACTGCTTGGGCCGCTCCCGGGCGACCTCGAGCACGCGCTTGAACGCCTCGCCGGCCGGCCGGCCCTCGTACTTGCGGACGTAGGTGACGCCCTCGAAGAACTTGGCCTTGACGTAGAAGTCGCTGGTGTCGCCGACCTTGCCGAACAGCTCGATGGCCTTGTCGAACTCGGCGTGATTGTAGAAGTGCCGGCCGAGCAGGAAGTACAGCTCGTCGCGGACCTGCTCCATGATCGGCTCGTCGAGCGAGGACGGATCGTACTTGCCGATCAGGTCGAGGATGCCCGAGGTCTCGGGCAGCACGCGCGACAGCGCGGCGAGCCACTTGAGCGTGGCGGGGTAGTACGCGTGCTCGGCGCCGGCGGTGACGATCTTCTCGAACCAGCTCTGGGCGCTCGCGTAGTAGCCCATCTGGTAGAGCGTCTTGCCCATGTAGAACTCGGCGCGCTGCTTGTTGCCCGCGTCGTCGCTGGTGTCGCCGTCGAGGACCTTCTTCAGCTCGATCGTCGAGCTGTAGTAGTCCTTCTTCTTGTACAGATCGATGGCGCGCTCGAACGTCTTCGACGCGGGCGTCCCCGCCGCGGCGTCGTCGTCATCGACCTGAGCCTGCGCCGGACGGACGTCGGCAGTGAGCATGACGGCGCCGAGTGCGACACCGAGGATGGCAGTGGAAAGGGCTGACAGACGGCGCATCAGGTCTCCTCCAGACGGGCGCCCGAGCAGGTCGTCACGGCGACGGACAGGATCGTACCTGGGCGCATCGCCAAGCCTTTCGCGGTCCTCTCGGGCGGCGGAATCATCGGCGTCCGCGCGCGGAAATGTCAAGGCGCCCGTGCGACCTTGGACCACGTCCGCGACCGTTCGGCGCCGATCGCGTACGCGTGAGGATGGTCCGGACATCGAGTACAGCGACACCTCGGGCCGGGCGCGGTTGCACACCGACCGTGGCATCCCGCCCCGATCGTGGTCCCGTGACGGATCGCCTCGACGCCACCACCTACCGAAGGTCGCGCGCCTCCTTGACTTCGCCACCTCGGCCCATATTATCGCGGCTCGACGCTCGAGCCGATCGGCGGCACCGCCGCCACCCCAGAAGCTTCGCCAGGAAGATCGATGAACACCTCCGCTCGCTCGCATCGCTCGTTGTGGTTCGTCGCTGCCATCGCCGCGCGCGCGCTCGTCGGCTGCAGTGACAACCCGGTGGGCCGCATCTGCGATCTCGGCCTCGACGATCCCGGCCTCAACCAGGCCGTCGTCGGCTCGCCGTCCCTCGACTGCCCGACCCGCACCTGCCTCAAGGTGCCGAAGGTCAACCCCGACACCCCCGAGGGCTTCCAGCCGCTCTCGGCCAACAAGGGCATGTGCACGGCGACGTGCGAGAGCGACAGCGACTGCGACAAGGTCCCCGAGTCGCCGTGCGTCACGGGCTTCGCCTGCGGCGTCGCCCTCACGGTCGGCCCGTTCTGCTGCCAGAAGTTCTGCATCTGCAAGGACTACGTCGTGATCCCGGACTCCGGGAAGCTGCCCGATCCGCTCGCCTGCGACGGGGACAACGCCAACAACATCTGCTGCAACCTGCCCGGCCGCGTCGGCAACCCGACCTACCCGAACTGCCCGGGCTGAGCGTGTTTCCTTGAGGAGCTTTCTCGTGCTTTTTTGAGGAGCTTTCGCAAAGCTCCTCCCCCAGCATTCGCTGGGGCCCCCTCCTGAAACGGCCCGGATCGTTCAGCGTGGGCTCCCGAGACGGCTCAGACGGTTGAGCGCGCTCCTGAAACGGCCCGGATCGCAGCGTCCCGAGACGGCCCAGACGGTGAGCGCGAGCTCGCGAGGCGGCCCGGGGCTTCGAGCGTGGGTTCGAGGCGTCGGAGCCCCGCGGGGCGCTACCAGGTGATGTGGAAGGCGCCGGGGATGACGACGAGGTCGGCGCCGGTGATGGCGACGACGTCGAAGCGGCACGACGAGAACTTGGGGCGGCGGTGGGCGAGGTAGAGCGCGGCGACCCGCGCGACCTGGCGCTGCTTGGCGTGCGGCACCGCGGCGAGGCCGCCGCCGTGGCGCGCGTCGGCGCGCGACCGTACCTCGACGAAGACCAGCACGTCGCCGTCGTAGGCGATCAGGTCGAGCTCACCGAGGCGGGCGCGGTAGTTGCGCTCGACCACGCGGTAGCCACGCCGGACCAGCTCGGCCTCGGCGCGACGCTCGGCGGCGGTGCCGCGCTCGTGCCGTCCCGCTGACGGCCCCACTCCCCTCCCCCACATGACGCGGACCGGGATCGCTCAGGCGCCCGCGGCGGCCTTGAGGTCCTTCTTCTTCTGGCGCTTGCCGCGACCCTTGATGATCTCCTTGGGCACGACCGGGCTGCCGTCGTCGGGCGCCGCCGCGACCACGGGGGCCTCGACCGTCTGGGTCATGACGCGCTCCTTGATGCGGGCGGCCTTGCCGGACAGCTCGCGGAGGTAGAACAGCCGGGCCTGGTTGACCCGACCGCGCGCCATCACCTCGACCTTGTCGATGTTGGGCGAGTTGTCGGGGAACACGCGCTCGACGCCGACGCCGTACGAGATCTTGCGGACGGTGAACGTCGAGCGGGCGCCCTTGCGGACGCGGCGGATGCACACGCCTTCGAAGGCCTGGAGGCGAGTCTTCTCGCCTTCCCGGATCTTCGCCCAGACCTTGACGGAATCACCAGGACGGAACTCCGGCAAAGCGCCCTGGCGGCGGTTCTGCTTGTCGATGGATTCGAGGATGCGATGGGCGCTCATAAGGCCTCGGGAGGCGGCGCAGAGAAGGTCTGCGCGCGGACGCGTGTTTCTGCCAGAAAGCGGGGGGGGCGTCAAGCGATGGGTGCCGGCGACCGCACCGCGAACAGCTCGGCGATGACGATCGCGGCCGCGCTCCGGACCGACAGATGGTTCCAGCCGGTCCGGCTCTCGACGGGGGGCAGCAGGTGGGTGACCGACGGCAGCGCGCTGTCGGCGAGCCCCCAGCCGGTGCCAAAAAGGATCAGGACCGGCTGGCCCGGAGCGTCGATGAGCTCGCTCAGGAGCCGATCGGCCGTGACGCGGGCCGCGGCCGGGAACCGGACGGGATCGGCCGACGTTGCCACCACCCAGGGCGCCTGACCGAACTCGGCGGTCAGGTCGGCCACGGCCGCGGCCACCGACTCGACCGCGCTGATGATCCGCAGGGCCGAGGCCCGGCCGTCGTGACCGCCGCCGGGCCCCCGGGGGCCGGTGTCGGCCGCCAGCTCCTGCCAGGCCGCGGCGATGTGCTCGGCCTTGGCCCGCTGGCTCTCGACCGGGGTCACGACGAAGTAGCGGGTCAGGCCGAAGGTGCGGGCGGTGCGCGCCAGGTCGTGGACGTCGAGGTTGGTGACCGCGCTGGTGACCACGGCGCCGGTCCGGTCGAACACCGGGTGGTGGACCAGGGCGACCGCGGTGCGCGCGGCCAGATCGAGCCCGGCGGCGTCGGCCAGCTTGCGATCGGCCTTGTCGAGGCGATGGCGGGCGTAGAGCTCGGGCCGGCGCCGGGCGGTGCGCCGCAGGGCCTCGGTGCGCCGCCAGCGGCGGATGGCCTCGTGGTTGCCGCCGGCCAGGACCTCGGGGATCGGCCGGTCGCGGAACACCGCGGGGCGGGTGAACTGCGGGTACTCGAGGAGGCCCGCGGCGAACGACTCGTCCTCGGCCGACGCCGCGTCGCCGAGCACCCCGGGCAGGAACCGGGCGACCGCGTCGATCACGCACGCGGCGCCGAGCTCGCCGCCGGTGAGGACGAAGTCGCCGAGCGAGATCTCCTCGTCGATCGCGGTGTCGAGCAGGCGCTGGTCGACGCCCTCGTAGCGCCCGCACACCAGGACCACGTGCTCGAGCGCCGCCAGGCGTCGCACCGTCGCCTGGGTCAGCGGCGCGCCCGACGGGCCGAGGAAGACCCGGTGGCCGGGGCCGGCGGCGTCGATCGCGGCCGCCAGGGGCTCGCACCGCATCACCATCCCGGGGCCGCCGCCGTAGGGCGTGTCGTCGACCGAGCGGTGCCGGTCGTGGGTGAAGTCGCGGGGGTTCTGGAACGCCAGGGTCAGGCTGCCGGCGGTGCGGGCCCGGCCGACGACCCCGGCCGCCAGCGCGGCGTCGACGATCTCCGGCAGGATCGACACCACCGTGAAGCGGGTCACCGCGGGTCCTCGGGGATCCCGTCGGGCGGCGTCACGAACACGACGCGCCGCTCGCGATCGACGTCGGCGATGAACGCGTCGACCAGCGGCAGCAGGCGCTCGATCGCGCCGGGCGTGCCGTCCTCGCGGACGTCGTCGTGGATGACCAGCCGATCCTGCGGCCCGAGCTCGATCGCGACGATCGTGCCCCAGGGGCGGCCGTCGGGGAGCTGACACTGGCAGCCGACCAGGTCGGCGTAGAGCACGTCATCCTCGTCGAGGTCGAGGTCGTCGCGGGCGACCGACACCGGCTGGCCGCGCAGGCCGGCGGCGACGTCGCGATCGGTCACGCCCTCGAGCGCGAGCAGGTAGGCGCCGCCGACCGGGCGCGCGCCGACCAGCGGGTAGCGGGTCGCGCCGACCCACACCGCGTCGACCGCGCCGAGGGACTCGGACGCGGGATCGATCATCACGACGAGCACCTCGCCGCGGATGCCGTGGGCCTTGGACACACGCGCTACCTCGACGAGATCGTCCGGGACCTCGGGGGACGCGGGGGACGCGTCGCGAGACTCGGTCACGGTCTTATTCGAGGATCTCGACCAGGATGCGCTTGCGCGACCGCGGCGCCGCCTGCGTGACGAGGGTGCGCAGCGCCCGGGCGGTCTTGCCGCCGCGACCGATGATCTTGCCGAGATCGCTCTCGGCGACCTCGAGCTCGTACACCGACGCCTGGCGCTCCTCGATCAGGGCCACGTGCACCTCGTCGGGCTTGTCGACCAGGCCCTTCGCGATGAACTTGACCAGATCGGCGACGTCGATCGCCGGCGCCTCACCGTTGGTGGACACGCTCACGCCTTGGCAGCGGGCGCGGCCGCGGCCGCGGCGGCGTGGCGGCGGACCAGGCTGGCCAGGGTCTCGGACGGCTGGGCGCCGACCTTGACCCAGTGCTCGTAGCGATCGGCGTCGATCGAGAACGCCTTGGTGCGCGGATCGAACGTGCCGATCAGATCGATGAACCGACCGTCGCGGGCCCGACGCTTGTCGGCGGCAACGATGCGGTAGAACGGGCGCTTCTTCGAGCCCTGGCGAGACATGCGGAGGACGACCATGGATTCCTCGGACGGGGGGTGACGTGAGAGCGGCGCAATCTACGGGCCGGGTCCGGCCCTGTCAAGCGTGCTATAGGACTCGCGCATGCGAGTGGAACCGACGGGCCGCGCGGGCTGCGCGGTGATCGCGGCGTTGGCCGCCAGCGTGGCCTGTTCTGGCCGCACCAGCAAGGCGCCCCCGGTGCCGCCCCAGGGCACCACGGTGACCCTCTTCGCCCTGGCGGAGGTCCGGGGCCAGATCGAGCCGTGCGGCTGCACCACCGAGCCGCTCGGTGATCTGGCGCGGACCGCCCAGCTCGTCGGCGAGGCCCGGGCCCGGGGCCCGGTCGTGGTGGTCGACGCCGGGTCCCTGCTCTACCCGCGGGCGACGATCGATCCCGCCGCCAAGCCGCAGGAGGACCTCAAGGCCGACCTGCTGGCGCGCGTCTACAAGGACGAGCTCCAGGCCGCGGCGGTGGGGCTGGGCCCGACCGACCTGGCCGCGGGCCGGGATCAGGTGCGGATGCCGCGGCAGGTCGCCAACCTGCCGGCCAGCGCGGGCGTGCCGCTGGCAGAGCCGACGCTGGTGACCGTCGGCGGCGACACGCCCGGGGTGTGCGGGGTCATCGACCCGACCTTGGTACCCGAGCTGGGCGCGACCGATCCGGTGGTCGCCGCCGAGGCCGCGGTGGCCCGCTTGCGCACGGGCGGCGCGACCCGGGTGATCGGGCTGGCGTCGATGTCGCGCAAGGACGCGGCGGGGCTGGCGCGCAAGGTCGCCGGGATCGACGTGCTCGTGGTCGCGACCGGCCCCCTGGCGCCCGAGCCCAAGGACGTCCGCGCGACCGCCGACCTGATCGGCACGACGGTGCTCCTGGTCCCGGCCAACCGCGGTCAGGTGGTCAGCCGGCTCGAGCTGACGCTGCGCCCGGGCGGCGGACCGCTGATCGACGCGGTCGGCCCCGCGGCCGCGGCCGACCGCCAGCGCGAGCTGGGCGATCGGATCGCGCTGCTCGACGCGGAGCTGGCCCGGTTCGCCGACGATCCCACCGCCGACCCGGCGTTCGTCGAGGCCCGCAGGCACGAGCGCGCCGACCTGGCCGCGACCCAGGCCGCGCTGGCGACCGACCCGCGGCGCATCCCGGCGGCCGGCAGCTACTTCGAGCTGGCCCAGCTCCGCATCGGCAAGGCCCTGGCCTGCGACGGCGACGTCGTCGCGGCCAAGCAGGAGTACACGCGCGCGGCCGGGGTCGCCAACGTCGCGGCGGCCAAGGCCGCCCCGCCGCCGCCGCCGCCGCCGCCGGGGACCGCGACCTACGTCGGCAGCGAGGCGTGCGCCGACTGCCACGCCGAGGCGGTGACGTTCTGGAAGCAGACCCGCCACGCCCAGGCGTGGCAGACGCTGGTCGAGGTCGACAAGCAGTTCGACTTCGACTGCATCAACTGCCACGTCACCGGCTGGGGCAAGCCCACCGGCGCGACGATGGCGGTCAACGAGGGCCTGCGCGACGTGCAGTGCGAGACCTGCCACGGCCCCGGCTCGATCCACGTCGACGCCGACGACGAGGACGCCAAGAAGACCATCGCCCTGGCGCCGGCGCCAGACCTGTGCGCCACCGCGTGCCACACGCCCGAGCACTCCGACACGTTCGATCGCACCGCGTACCTGCGCGACATCATCGGCCCCGGCCACGGCGAGAAGGCCCGCGCCCTCCTCGGTGACGGCCCCACCGGCCACGACCTGCGCACCGCCGGGCTGGCCAAGGCCTCGGCCACGCTCGGCGCCGGGTGCCCGAAGTGAGGCGGGCCGCGCTGGCGGCGCTGGCGGTGCTGGCGCTCGCGGCGTGCGGCGCGCCGGCGAAGCGGACCACGACGACGGCGACGACGACGACCAAGGCGCCCAGGCCGAAGCCGGCGCCCCGGCCGAAGCGTCCGAAGCCTGCGACGCCGGCGACGGTCGCACCCGACGCCCCTGCGACCGCCGCAGGCGCCATCGAACGCGGCCAGGCGGTGTGGTACGCCTCGGGACGGATGACGGCCTCGGGGGAGCGCTTCGACAAGCACGCCATGGCCGCGGCCCACCGGACGCTGCCGTTCGGGACCCGGGTGAAGGTCACCGCGACCAAGACCGGCCGCACGGTGATCGTGCGCGTCAACGATCGCGGCCCGTTCGGCAACAAGCGCCGCATCATCGACCTGACCGAGGCCGCGGCCCGGAAGCTCGGCATCATCGATGCAGGAGTCGCCGACGTGACCCTCGAGATCCTGGGAGCTCCATGACCGAGACCGAGAACCTGCTCGACCTGCGCGCGGTGGTGAAGCGCTACGGCCCGGTGATGGCGCTGCGCGGCGTCGACGCCAAGGTCGCGGCCGCGACCAAGGTGGTCGGCCTGCTCGGGCCCAACGGCGCCGGCAAGTCGACGCTGGTGAAGTGCATGCTGGGCCTGATCCCGTTCGACGGCCACGCCCGCGTGCTCGGCTACGACCCGCGGGTCGACGGCGCCGCCATCCGGGCCCGGGTCGGCTACATGCCCGAGAGCGACGTGTTCCTGTCGGGCATGACCGCGGTCGAGCTGTGCGCCTACGCCGCCGAGCTGTCGGGCCTGCCGCGGACCGAGGCGCTGCAGCGCGCCCACGCCGCGCTCTACTACGCCGGGCTCGAGGACAAGCGCTACCAGAACGTCGACGGCTACTCGACCGGGCAGAAGCAGCGGGTCAAGCTGGCCCAGGCCCTGGTCCACGACCCCGAGCTGCTCTTCCTCGACGAGCCGACCAACGGCCTCGACCCGCGCTCGCGCGACGAGATGCTCGAGCTGATCGCCGAGCTGCCCGAGAAGCGCGGCTGCACGATCATGATCTCGACCCACCTGCTGACCGACGTCGACCGGGTCTGCGACAGCGCGCTGATCATGCACCTGGGCCAGGTCCGGTTCGCGGGGACGGTCGATCAGCTCCGCGCGCGGCCCGGCGTGACCCAGACCTACGTCGTCGAGGTACGCCAGGACGGCGCCAAGCTGTTCGACCTCCTCACGGCCAAGGGCGCCACCGCCCAGGCGTACTCGCCGGTCGGCCTGACCGTCACGTTGCCGGCGACGATGACGCCGACCGATGTCATGACCCTGGCCCGGGCCGCCGACCTCCAGGTGCGCGTCCTCGACCCGATGCGCGAGACGATGGACCAAGCGTTCATGCGCGTGATCAGCGCGGCGGACGCCGCCACGGCTGGCGAGCCCCTGCGATGAGAGATCAGCCAGCGGTCGCGCCCCCGGCGCGCGGCGCGATCCACGATCTCGGCTACGCACGCTACCAAGGCACGCGGCGCGCGCCGTCGTCGAACTGGCTCGTTATCGCGCGCCAGCAGATCGCGTTCGCGTGGTCGACCTGGTGGCGCTGGAAGCTGGCGCTGGGCCTGGCGGTGGTCATCACCGCGATCGGCGGCGGGATCCTGTACCTGGTGCCCGGGGCGGGCGGCGACCTGACGGTCGCCACGACCATGTCGTTCTATCGGCTGCCCGCGTTCGTCGTGTCGATGACCATGACCTCGATGCTGGTCGCGCGCGACATGGAGACCGGGGCGTTCGCGTTCTACTTCTCCCGTCCGGTCCGCCCGATCGACTACGTGGCCGGCAAGCTGGCAGGCAACTTCGTCGTGATGGCGTGCCTGTTGCTGGCGGGGCCGGTGCTCCTGGCGCTGTTCCGCATCGCGATCTCGAGCAGCTGGAGCGCGACCACCGAAGCGCTGCCGATGGTCGCCGTCGTGGCGCTCGTCGGCGTGATCGCGTCGTTGTTCTTCGCGGTCGTGCCGCTCGCGATCTCGGCGCTCCTGGGCCGACGCTGGCTCGCGCTCGGGCTCTGGGCCGGCTACTACGTGCCGCTGACGACGATCCTCGCGATCATGGGCCAGGTCGGGCCGCGCTCGATCGCCGCGCTCGATCCGCCGCACGCGCTGGAGTCGATCGCGTTCCGCCTCGGTGAGGTCCGGCTGCCGGGCAACGGCGACACCCACCCGTCGCTCGCCGCCGCGGCGATCGCCTTGGGCGCGCTGATCGTCGTGGCCACCGGCGTCTTCGCCTGGTCGGTCGCCAGCCGCGGCACGGCCGCGGTGGGGGCCAGCTCGTGACCGCGCCCATCGTCCGCGCGCACCAGTGCTCCAAGTGGTACGGCGCGGTGCTCGGGGTCAACGACATCTCGTGGAGCCTCTCCGGTGGGGTGGTCGGCCTGCTCGGACCCAACGGCGCCGGCAAGTCGACCCTGATGAAGCTCGCCGCCGGCCTGATCCGGCCGAGCCGAGGCACGATCGAGGTCTTCGGGCAGGCGCCGGCCAGCTCGCCGGACGTGCGACGACGCATCGGCTACAGCCCCGAGCACGAGAGCTCCTACGACGATCTGACCGGCCGCGAGTTCGTCTCGTTCTTCGCCCACATCGCCGGCGTCCCGTTGCACCAGGCCAACGACGCCGCCGTCGCGGCGCTCGAGACGATGGGCATGCTCGGGGCGATGGACCGGCCCATCGGCGGCTACTCCAAGGGCATGCGGCAACGCACCAAGCTGGCCGCGACGATCGCCCACGGCCCCGAGCTGCTGATCCTCGATGAGCCGCTGACCGGGGTCGATCCGATCGCCCGCACCGAGATCATCGATCGCATCCGCAGGTTCGCAGCTGACGGTAAGACCGTGATCGTTTCGAGCCACGTGCTGTTCGAGATCGAGGCGTTGACCCAGACGATCCTGGTCATCTACCGCGGCCAGATCCTCGCCGACGGCGACGTCCACACGATCCGCCGGCTGATCGACCACCGGCCCCACCGGATCCGGATCGTGAGCACGCAGCCGCGGGCCCTCGCCGCCGCGCTCGCCGGCGCCGCCCACGTCACCAAGGTCGAGGTCGAGGGCGACACGATCCTGGTCGACACCAACGACCCCGATCGCTGCTACGACCAGATCAACGCGACCGTCGTGGACCACCAGCTCCCGGTCAGCGAGCTGACGTCGCCCGACAACAACCTGGGCGCCGTGTTCGACTACCTGACCAGCGATGGCAACCGCCACCGCGCGAGGATCGCCGAATGACCACGACCGTGCTCCCTCCCTGGACCGCCGTCACGGCGATCGGCCGCTTGTCGCTCAAGCGGCTAGTCCGCGGCAAGGCCCTGTGGATCGCCGCGGCGCTGGCGCTCCTCCCGATGGCCGTGGCGCTGATCGCGTCCAACTCCAAGCAGGAGCCCGCGCAGAACTGGGCGTTCGTCCATCTGTCGCTGCGGCTGACCCTGCTGATCGTGCCGCCGATCCTGGTCGGCGCGTCGCTGGCCGACGACATCGGCGAGAAGTCCGCCGCGTACCTGTGGTCGCGGCCGCTCCAGCGCTGGACGATCCTCGTCGGCAAGCTCGTGTACCTGGTCCCGATCGTGATCGTCCTGTCGAGCATCAGCACCGCGCTGGCGTGGGTGATCGCGCGCGACGCCGCCGGGGTGGACACCCTCGACCTGGCGCGGACCCTGGTCGGCGTCGCGGCGACATCGATCGCCGCGTCGACGCTGACGGTGATGGCGGTCGTGCTCGCGCCGCGGTTCGGCGTCGTGATCGCGATGTGCTGGCTGCTGACCCTCGACGTCGCCCTGGGCGGCCGCGCGATCGGGGCGCGGGTGCTCGCGACCTCGTTCAGCCTGGCGGCCCTCGCCGAAGGCCGCGACACGATGGCTGCGCTCGTCTCCGCGGCCGTGATCTCGCTGCTGTGCCTGACCGTCGCGCTCCGCCGCGTCGATCGCATCGAGTAGCGCCGCTACCGCGCCGCGGCCGCGGCGGCGACGGCCCGCCAGGCCCGGGGCACGGCGTCGTCGAGCCAGGTCCGGTAGACCCGGGCGGCGACGTCGGCGCGGCCGTGGTGGCGGAGCGCGAAGTAGCAGTCGTCGACGAGCGTGTCCTGGTTGTCGCGCAGGTCGGTGTGGCCGAGCTCGTCGAGGAAGCGGACCGCGAGCTCGAGGCCGCCGGCCTGGGCCGGTGTGGCGGCGGTGGCCATCGCGGCCGCGAGCGCGTGGCGCGCGGCCAGGGCCTCGGCGTCGAGCACCAGCGCGGTCGCGGCAAGGTCGATGCGCGCCAGCAACGGCGCGGGCTCGTCGACCAGCGCCGGCAGCGCCAGCGCCGCCAGGGTGCGCGCGATCTCGGCGAAGGCGGTGGTGCCGGGGAAGGTCGCCGCCGGCCACGGCGCGACCAGCTCCCAGGTCAGGCGCTCGGGTCGGGCCTGGGCGTCGGCCAGCGCGGCGCGGGCCTCGTCGAGGATGACCGCCGGCGCCGCGAGCTCGAGCAGCCGGTCGAGGCGGCGCTGGTGGTTCTCGGCCGCCGCCACCAGGATCGCCTCGGGCGGCGCGACCAGGAGCGGCGCCCCGGCCAGCTCGGGCCGCGCCGCCACCGCGCGCGCCGCCAGCCACGGCTCGAGCGGCTCGGCGGTGGCGCCGAACGCCAGGTGCACGGCCTCGACGTGGGCGCGATCGATGGTCACGCCGTCGTGGGCCAGGCACCGGACGCAGGCGACCAGCGCCGCGCGCAGCGGCGCCGGCAGGGTGTGATCGGGCCAGGCGTCGGCGTCGGCGTCGGCCGCACCGCAGCGCGCGCAGGGGTCAGGGTGGTCCATCGGTGGGCTCCGGGGCGATCTCGAACACGTCGACGACGTAGGGCTTGATCGCCGCCGGGTCGGCGCTGGGGCGATCGATCGCGATCACGAACGCGGTCAGGCGCTCGGGCGTGACCCGGAACCGGATGAACTGGCGGTAGTCGTCGATGCGCGCGGCGCCGCCGACCTCGTTGCCGTGGGCGCCGAGCGCCGCCGCGACCGCGAGGTACCAGCCCATGTGGGCGCAGCCGATCGCGATCGCGACCACCGCGGTGACGCCCAGCACCACCAGCCACGCGCCGACGCCGCCGGGCGCGACCGCGACGCCGTCGCTGCCGACGACCGCCAGCGCCAGCGCCGCCAGCCACGGCCCCAGCCACAGCGCCAGCAGCACCCACCAGCGCGTGCCGCGGTCGAGCAGCGCGCGGCCGAGCGCCAGCGGCGCCGCCATCGCCAGCACCATCGCCGGCACGATCCACCACGCGGTCAGCGCGACGCGCGCGATCACGAACGGCGTGATCACGTGGGCGAGGCCGTGCGCCAGGCCCAGGGCGATCATGCCGACCCGGCCACGGCCCGGCAGCAGCCGACCGCCGACCGCCCCGATCGTCACGCCGCTGGCCAGCGTCATCACGCCGACCAGCACCCACCAGGCGTTGAACCACAGATCGTCGGCGAGCGGCGCCTCGATGAACCACGGCGACGCGAACGGCAGGAGCATCGCGGTGGCGGCCACGACGGTCGCCAGGTAGCGCCGGGCGCGCGGGCTCAGGCGCGCGGCCAGGCCCGCCGGCGCGCGTCGCTGGCTGGCCGTGAACGTGACCCCGTGGATGCGCAGCGCCAGGTAGGCCAGGACCACCGCGAGGACGCCGAACCCGAGGAACGCCAGCGACGGCGCCAGCTCGGTGGGTCGGCCGAGCGCCATCGGCGCCGGCGCGCCGCCGAGCGGGCGCTCGTGATCGATCCCGAACCACGCGAGCAGGTGATCGCCCAGCCAGCGGGTGCCGGCGCTGCGGGTGGCGCCGATCGCGCCGGTCAACGTCAGCACCAGCGGCATGATCCACGCGAGCCCACCGTCGAAGATCGACCACGGCTCGAGCAGCCGGCGCGAGATCGCGCGCCGCGACACCGCGGCCCGCGGGTACAGGGCGCGAGCCGGGATCGAGCCCAGCGGCTGGAAGCTCGGGTGGTGGAACGCGCCGCCGCCGCCGGCGACCACGCCGGCGTAGCTGACCGGCCCGGCGCTCGCGGGCGTGCGCTCGCCCTCGCCCACCGCCACCGGCGCGCGCGGCGGCGGCGACGCCGGCTGGTAGCGCGCGTAGTGGTGGGTGTCGCCGGACAGATCGAGCCGACACGTGCCCGGCGTCGGCGTGCCGCCGTCGTAGAGCGGCGCCAGACCCAGGCGCGCGATCGCGTCCTGGTGGGCGGCGTCGGGCACGACCGCGCCGTGGACGATCGGCGGCGACGGCGTCGCGATGATCCGCTTGGCCGCGCCCGGCAGCGAGCCGAAGTACCACTCCTGCCGCGCGTCGAGCCACTCGTCGATGTCGAGCCCGAGCAGCTGCCAGCCCCACGGCAGCTGGATCGCCAGGTACGACGCCTCCTGGGCCCGGACGTAGCCCGGCATCGCCAGGAGCGGCGGGCGCCCGCCGGGGCCGGGCTGGTGCTCGCCGGTGACGCCGTGCCGGAACATGCGGTTGAAGCCGACCAGCTCGGCGTAATAGTCGTGGTTGCCGGGCAGGCCGTACAGTCGGCGCGGGGCGTGAGCGGGCTGGACCTCGGCCAGCGCCCGGGCCGCGCGCGCGAACGGCACCTGCACCCGCGCCGCCAGCGTGTCGATGTCGGCGACGTGGTAGGCGGTGTCGCCGCCGACGAACAGGAACTGCCCGCGCGGCAGGATCGGCGCGCCGGCGGTCGCGACCTCGAGCGCCCGCCCGACCAGGGCCTCGGACGCCACCGCCGGGTCGGCGCCGGCGACGGTCAGGTCGGCGCCGCACGCGAACGCCGTCGTGAACATCGCGACGCCGCCGTCGCCGGTGTCGGCCAGGTAGTCGAACCACAGCTCGCCCGACGCCGGGGCCACGATCTCGGCGACCCGCAGGTCGCGCTCGCGCCCGGCCGCGGGGCTGGCGTCCTCGACGTGGCCGTGGCCGTCCTCGATCCGCATCCAGTCGCGCGGGTCGAGCTCGCCGCCGTAGAACGCGTGCAGCAGGAGCTTCTTGGCGTACGCGATCAGATCGGGCGCGAACAGCCACCGGACCGGCCGCAGCAGCGGGCCGTCGGGCGGGGCGCGAAGGTGCTCGTCGTCATGGCTCATCCCGACAGCCCACTCGCTGTACCAACGCCGCCGATCGCTTGCAACGGCCCTGCGCGCCCTGACGGCGGGTCAGGCCAGCTCGAGCGACGCGGCCAGATCGTGATCGGCGGCCTGGGTCACGCGCGCGCGCACCAGCGCGCCGGTCGGCGCGGTGCCGTCGGCCAGGTAGACGGTGCCGTCGATGCCCGGCGCCTGGCCGAAGTAGCGGCCCTCGAGCAACAGGTCGGTCTCTTCGGACACGCCCTCGACCAGCACCTCGAGCTCGCGCCCGACCAGGGTCTCGAGCTTGGCGCGGGAGATGCCGCGCTGCAGCTCCAGCAGCTCGGCGACCCGGGCGTCCGCGACCTTGGCCGGCACCCGGTTGGGCAGCATCGCGCTGACGGTGCCGGGCTCGATCGAGTACGGGAACACGCCGACGCGATCGAGCTGGGCCTCGACCAGGAAGTCGCGCAAGGCCGCGTGCATGGCGTCGGTCTCGCCCGGGTGGCCGCTGATGAAGGTCGAGCGGATGACGATGCCGGGCACGCGCGCGCGCAGGCGCTCGAGCAGGTCGTACGTGACCTTGTTGGTGTGGCCGCGGCGCATCAGCTTGAGCATGCCGTCGTCGACGTGCTGCAGCGGCACGTCGACGTACTTCGCCACCGTCGGCAAGGTCGCGATCGCGTCGACCAGCTCGTCGGTGAACGCCGACGGGAACGTGTAGTGCAGCCGGATCCAGTGGACGCCGGGGATCGGCGCCAGCCGGTGCAGCAGCTGCGCCAGCGTCGGCCGACCGTCGAGGTCCCAGCCGTAGCGCGTGAGATCCTGCGCGATCAGGCAGATCTCCTTGGTGCCGGCGGCGGCGAGCGCGGTGACCTCGGCGGCGATGTCGTCGATCGACCGGCTGCGCTGGGCGCCGCGCAGCTTGGGGATGATGCAGAACGCGCACGGGCGATCGCAGCCCTCGGCGACCTTCACGTACGCGGTGTGGCGGGCGCCGATGCGCACGCGCGGCGCGTCGTGATCGTAGATGTAGGCCGGCGCCTCGGTGACCTGGACCATCGGCAACGGCTTCTTGCCGCGGCGGGCCTTGGGCGCCGGCGCCTCGAGCGTGCGGGCGATCGACGGGAAGTCGCTCGAGCCGAGGATGTGATCGATCTCGGGGATCTCCTTGGCGATCTCGTCGGCGTAGCGCTGGGCCAGGCACCCGGTCACGACCAGCTTGCTCGCCCGGCCCTTCTTCCACTCGGCCATCTCGAGGATGGTGTTGACGCTCTCGGCCTTGGCCGAGTCGATGAACGCGCAGGTGTTGATGACGATGACGTCGGCGTCGTCGGGCGCGTCGACCAGCGCGTGGCCGGCCTCGGTGACCTGCCCGAGCATGATCTCGGTGTCGACCTGGTTCTTGGGACACCCCAGGGACACGAAGTAGATATTCTGGCTCGCGCCGGTCACGATCGGCGCAGTCTGTCGGGGGTCGGGGGGACTGTCAACACGCCTGGGCCCGGGCGCCCCGGACGCGCGGTCCTCGGTGACCGGAGGGCCCGTCATCGAGCCGGCATCGATCGACCCGGCGAAGCCCACATCGCGCTTGACGCACAACGAACTTGCTGTACAACGTAGTTGTTGCACAACGCGACTGCTGTGCAGCGTGGGCATGCACGAGGTGGGCGGCACATGAAGATCATCGTCGGTAACACCGCAGAAGGAGATAACTTCTTTGGTCGACTCGGAGAACTGGCCCACCTCGACCGGTTGCTCGAAGGCCACCACGTCCTCCTGCTCGCGCCCCGCCGCGTGGGCAAGAGCTCGCTGTTGCGGGCGTACCGGGCGCGGCCACGCACCGATGGCGCGGTCGTCGTCTACGCCGACGTACAGGACATCCGTCCCAGCGCCGACGCTGAGGCGCAGTTCGTTCGCACGGTCCTCGACGCGATCTACACCACGCCGGCCGGCAAGGTAGCTCGCCCGGGCTGGTGGTCGCGGTGGCGCGCCGGGCGCACATCCCGCATCAAGCAGGTGCAGCTCCCGGGCGGTGCCGGCGCTGAGCTCGAGCACCTCGCCACGGCGTGGCAGCACGATGCCGACGCAGCCTTCGCGCGCGTCCTCGCGGGCGCCCCCCGTTGGGTCGTCTTGATCGATGAGCTGCCCAACGTGGTCGCGGCCCTGGCCGACCTCGACGCGAGCGGCGTGCGCGCGCGGGCGTTCCTGGCCTGGTTCCGCGCGCTGCGCAATCGCTGCGACGGCAAGCTCCACTTCGTGGTGTGCGGCTCGATCGGCCTCGACAACGTCGCCCGGCGCCTGCGCTGCACCGACACGATCAACGATCTGTGCTCGTGGACCATCGGCGCGTTCTCGGCCGAGGACGCCGATGCGTTCCTGGTCGCGCTGGGCGAGGCCTACGGCGCGGCGCTCACGCCCGAAGTGCGCGCGGCGATCGCGCACGAGCTGGAGTGGCTGATCCCGCACCACCTCCAGGCGATGGCCCAGGAGCTCATCGGCGCGGGCCGCACGACGATCGCCCCCGCCAGCGTCGCCGCGGCCACCGAGGCGCTGCTCGCCAACCGGACGTACTTCAACACCTGGGACGAGCGGCTGACGACCTCGCTCGGCGTCCCCCACGATGACCACGCGCGCGCGCTGCTGGTCGCCTGCGCGCACGATCGCGCGGGCGTGAGCCGGAGCATCCTCGCGCAGACGCTCGCGGCCGCCGGCGTCGGCGACAGCGATCGGGCCAAGACGCTCTCCTGGCTCATCGAGGTCCTGGTCCACGACGGCTACCTGGTCCTCGCTGACGACCGATATCGCTTTCGCTCGGCCCTCCTCCGCCGCTACTGGCTCCGGAACTTCGCATGACCCAACGCACCCGCCCGACCACCCTTCACAACCCGCACCTGCTCAGCAAGGACGAGCTGATCGCCGGCTTCATCGCCCGCCAGCCGCTCCTGGACGAGCTGGTCGATGATCTGCGCCGCGGCGGCGGACAGCACCACCTGCTGGTCGGCGCGCGCGGCACCGGCAAGACCACGCTGCTCCTGCGCCTAGGGCTGGCCATCGACGACGATCCGGCGCTGGCCAGGCGGGCCATCGCGCTGCGCTTCCCCGAGGAGCAGTACAACATCATCCGCGCCTCGGACCTGTGGCTCAACTGCCTCGACGCGCTGGTCGACGCGCTCGAGCGGCGCGGCGCCACCGACGAGGCCAAGCGCCTCGAGGCCGTGATCGACGAGACCGACGCGCTCGACGACGAGGCCGAGCGGGCCGAGCGCGCGCTGGGGCAGCTCAGCGCCTGGGCCCGGCGCGCCAAGCGGCTGGTCGTGCTCTTGGTCGACAACCTCGACCTGGTCTTCGACCGCCTGAGCGAGTCGCACTGGGCGCTGCGCAAGGTGCTGACCGAGGACAAGCGCCTGGTGCTGGTCGGCGCCAGCTCGAGCGCGGTGCCCGAGACGTTCGAGTACGGCCAGGCGTTCTACGACTTCTTCAACGTCCACGAGCTGGGCGGGCTCGACGACGACGAGGCGCGCCGCGTGCTGGTGCGCCTGTCGGAGGTGCTGGGCACGCCGCAGGTGACGCAGGCCATCACTGACAACCCGGGGCGCCTGAAGTCGCTGCTGTTGCTCAGCGGTGGGACCCCGCGCACCCTGCAGCTCCTGCACGGCGTCCTGGCGCTCGGCAGCACCCGCAGCGCCGAGCGCGACATCGAGCTGATGCTCGACCAGGTCACGCCGTACTACAAGGCGCGCTTCGAGGACCTGCCGGCGCAGGCGCAGCAGATCGTCGACGCGGTGGCGCTGCACTGGCACCCGATGACCGCGATCGAGTGCGCCGACAAGACCCGGCTCGACGTGACGCTGGTGTCGGCCCAGCTCACGCGCCTGGCGCGCCAGGGCGTGATCGCCAAGGTGCCGCACGTCAGCGGCAAGCTGGGGTTCCAGATCGCCGAGCGGTTCTTCGGCATCTGGTACATGATGCGCGCCAGCCGGCGCCTGCGGCGCAAGCTGTTCTGGCTGGCGGTGTGTGTGCAGCAGCTGTACGGCCACGACGAGCTCGAGCGCCAGGCCGCGGACCTGCTGACCGCGACCGAGGGCCTCGCCGACGCGGATCCGGCGAGGTTGCTGGCGTTCGCCGAGGCGTCGCAGGACCCGACGATGAAGCGGCGGCTCGAGCGGCGCGCGGTGTCGATGCTGGTGCGAGCCGGCGAATCGGCGCAGCAGTGGAACGGCCTCGACCTCGATGGCGCGGATCGCGACCTCAGAGACCACGCCGACTATGCACGCCGCCTCAAGCAGGTTCACCGGATGATCGAGAAGCACATAGTGCCGCCGGAGGGAATGACGGCGACGCAATGCGCCGACGCGATGACCGGGGCACCAATTGCCTCCCTCGCTGAAAAAGAGCAAATTGCCGCCAACATCGCATCCGGCGACAGCGGCTCGGTTCATCTCCTCAATGCGCAGTCCGATAATAATTTCTGGCCAGAGGAACTACTCCGCGCCGTTCGACATGCCGAGATTGTGTCATTTGCTGACGCCAACTCTGTCGATGACGTCGACGACATCCTCAGTCGGGCCCGCGAGGCGGATCGCTCCGAAGTGCTCGCGTACATCGCAGGCTTGGCGTCACCCGCGGCTTCCGACGACGCTTTCGCGAGGCCAGAGCGGATCGACGTTGGGCTGGCGGTGATCTGGTCGCTTTCGAACGCACAGCACTGGCCGATCGCGAAGACTCGGATTGCAGAGGCCCTTTCACGGATCGATGACGATTCCGATCCGTTGTGGCAAGACGCGACGGTCTGGGTGATGGCGGCGAGTTTCGAGCGCGCCCGCGAGGCCGCCGACCTGTTGCATGAACTCAACCTCCACGAGCGCGCCCTGCCGCTCTACGAGGCGTTGCGCGCGTTCGCCGACGGCAAGACCGGCGACCTGACCCATCTCGCGCCCGAGGTCCGCGTCCCCACCGAACAGTACCTCGCTAGGTTTCGTGCCGCGGCGAGAGCTGACGCGGCCTCGCCCGCGCCACCGTCGCGCGCCCCCCCCAAGGCCGTGAGATCAGTGACAGCGCGCGCTGGCAAGCGAGGCGGTCCACGCCAGCGGACGCGGCGGACCTGAGCCCGCCCGCCCGCACCGCCGCTCAGCACTCGATGATGTTGACGGCGAGGCCGCCGCGGGCGGTCTCCTTGTACTTGCTCGACATGTCGGCGCCGGTCTCGCGCATGGTCCGGATGACCTTGTCGAGGGAGACCTTGTGGCTGCCGTCGCCCTGCAGCGCGATCCGGGCGGCGTTGATGGCCTTGACCGCGCCCATCGCGTTGCGCTCGATGCACGGCACCTGGACCAGCCCGCCGATCGGATCGCAGGTGAGCCCGAGGTTGTGCTCCATGCCGATCTCGGCGGCGTTCTCGACCTGGGCCGGCGTGCCGCCCATGACCTCGCACAGGGCACCCGCCGCCATCGAGCAGGCCACGCCGACCTCGCCCTGGCACCCGACCTCGGCGCCCGAGATCGACGCGTTCTCCTTGTAGAGGATCGCGATCGCGGCCGCGGTGAGCAGGAACCGCACGACGCCGTCGTCGTCGGCGTTGGGCACGAACCGCCGGTAGTACTCGAGCACGGCCGGGATGACCCCAGCGGCGCCGTTGGTGGGCGCGGTGACGACCCGGCCGCCCGCGGCGTTCTCCTCGTTGACCGCGAGCGCGAACAGGTTGACCCAGTCGATCACCAGCAGCGGATCGCCGCCGGTCTTGCTCGCGGTCCGCAGCCGGCGATGGATCGCCGCGGCCCGGCGCCGGACCTTGAGGCCCCCAGGCAGGATCCCCTCACGCTCACACCCGCGCTGGATCGACGCCTCCATCGCGCGCCACAGGTGCATCACCTGGCCGCGCACGTCGACGCCCGGCTGGCGCGCGACCTCGTTGCGGAGCATCACCGTCGAGATCGACAGGCCGTGCTCCTCGGCGACCGCCAGCAGCTCCGCGCCGGTGCCGAACGGGTGCGGCACCGCGACCTCGGGCGCGGCCCCGTCCGGGACGCCGTCGGCGCCGACCACGAAGCCGCCGCCGACCGAGTAGTAGACCCGCTGGGCGATCACCGCGCCGCCGGCGCCGCGGGCCGAGAACCGCATGCCGTTCGAGTGCAGCGGCAGGGTCTCGCGCCGACGGAACAGGATCGCGCTCGCCGGCAACAGCTCGACCGGGTGGCGGCCCAGGAGCCGGAGCTCGCCCGCCTGGGCCACGGCCGCGACCCGCGCCGGGATCGCGTCGACGTCGACGGTCTCGGGATCCTCACCCTCGAGCCCGAGGATCACCGCGACGTCGGAGCCGTGGCCCTTGCCGGTGAAGCCCAGGCTGCCGAACAGCTCGATCTTCACCGCGGCGGTCTGCTCGAACAGCCCGCTGGCCTCGAGGTGCTCGGCGAACCGCCGCGCGGCCCGCATCGGCCCCACCGTGTGCGAGCTCGATGGACCGATGCCGATCTTGAAGATGTCAAACACCGAGAGGTGCATGCGGGTCCAGCACGGTACCATCGCGGCGGTGCCCGCGCTCACCACCACCCGCCTGGAGCTGTGGCCGATCACGCTGCCGTTCGTGGAGGCCGTGATGGCCGGCGACCGCGCGGCGGCCGAGGCGGTGTGCGGCGCGCCGCTGCCGACAGCGTGGCCCGGGCCCGATCTGATCGCCCGGGCGTTCGCGCCGTCGATCGAGGAGGTCCGGGCCGATCCCGACACACGGCTGTGGGGCGACACGCTCCTGATCGCGCGCACCGGTCGGCGCCGGGTGGTCGGCAGCGTCGTGTTCCACGGCCGCCCGCGCGACGGCGTCGCCGAGGTCGGGTACGGCGTCGACGATGACGAGCAGCGCCAGGGCTTCGCGACCGAGGGCGCGCGCGCGTGCGTCGAGTGGGCGCTGGCCGAGCCGGGCGTCACGGCCGTGACCGCGACCACGTTCCCGTGGCACACCGCGTCGCTGCGGGTGATCGCGCACCTCGGCATGCGCCCGTGCGGGCAGCGCGAGCACCCGTTCCTGGGCGAGCTGCTGGTGTTCGAGCGCCGCGGGCCGAGCGGCGGCTGACCGCCGCGAGCACCACGACCGCCCCGGGTGGCAGCGGCGGCGGGCGATCGCCCGCGCCGCGTGATCGGCCGCGCCAGCCAGGCGGTATGGTCGGGCGGTGTCCCGTCGGCCCCTCGCGATCGCCGTCGTCGGCGCGGCCGCGCTGGGGCTCGCGCTGGCCGTGAGCGCGTCGGGCCGCCGCGGCGCCCGCCCGCTGGCCCTGACGCCGCCGGCCCGGCCCGCGGCGGTCGCGGCGCTGATCGCGGCGGCCCCGCCCTCGACCGAGGTCAGCAACATCGACGACGACGCCTACGTCGGCCCGGCCGCCTGCATCGAGTGCCACCCCGAAAACGGCGCGCGCTGGCGCGCGGGGTTGCACGCGACGATGACCCAGGTGGCCACGCGCGCGGCGGTGGTCGGCCGCTTCGACGGCGCCCTGCTGCGCTACGGCGACGGCCGCGCGCGGTTCGACTGGCGGGACGACGCGCCGACGATGGAGCTGACCAGCGGCGACGGCGTCACCCGCCGCTTCAAGGTCACGCGCACGATCGGCACCCGGGCGCTGCAGGAGTACGTCGGGGTCGCGCAGGACGATCCCGCCGGGATCGAGGTGCGGCTGCCGTTCGGCTGGTGGCGCGCGCGCGCCGACTGGTACCCGCAGCCGTACTACGACTCGTGGTTCGACGCCGAGTGGCAGGGTGAGCGCCTCGCGTTCGATCCCACGGCGGCGGCGCTCGAGCCCTGGGCCGATCGCTGCGCCTGGTGCCACAACACCTACCCGTTCGCGCTGCGCGCGGCGCGCCCCGACGTCGGCGTCGGCCCCGAGCGCGACCTCGCGCCGATGCCGCCGCTGATCACCGACAACCACCTGCCGATCGAGCGGCTGGTCACGGTCGGCATCAGCTGCGAGAGCTGTCATTTCGGCGGCCGCGCCCACGCCGAGGCGCCCGAGCAGGTCGCGCCGACCTTCGCGCCGCGCGGCCCCAAGGTCATCCCGGTCGACGACGCCCCGCTGCCGCCGACCGATCGCGACGATCCGCAGACGATCGGCGCGATCTGCGCGCAGTGCCACTCGACGCCGTCGCCGCGCTTCCCCGACGGCAGCCCCGCGCGCAACTCGAGCGAGTCGCTGGCGTTGGCCGCGGGCGCGTGCGCCAGCGCGATCCGCTGCGTCGACTGCCACGATCCCCACCAGCGCGGCCCCGACGCCGGCGGGCCCGATCGCGCGGCCCACCTCGCGGCGTGCGCGCGGTGCCACCCGGCGCTGGCCAGCCCGGCCGCGGCCCAGGCCCACGCCCGCCACGCCCCCGAGGACGCGTCGTGCCTCGACTGCCACCTGCCGCGGCTGGTGCAGGGCATCGGCACCTACGTGCGCTCGCACCGGATCTCGTCGCCGGGCGACCGGGACATGCTGGCCGCGGGCGCGCCCAACGCGTGCAACCTGTGCCACCTCGATCGCTCGATCACCTGGACCGCGCGGGCGCTGGCGGACTGGGGGGTCACGATCGCGCCGCGGCCGGCGTGGCGGGCGGCCTACGGCGGCGACCTCGACCGCGCGGTCGGCCCGATCTGGCTGGCGCACCGGGAGGCGTACGTGCGCATGGCGGCGGCGGCCGCTTATGCCCGGGTCGGCGATCGCGCGGCGCTGCCCCGGCTGATCGAGGTGCTCGACGACGACCACGCCAACACCCGCACGTGGATCCTGCTCGCGGTCGAGGCGCTGGCCGGGCGCCGGCTGCCGGTCGACCTGTACGATCCGCTGGCGCCGCCGGCGGTACGGGCGCGCCAGCTCGTCGAGCTGCGGCGCTGGGCCGCCGCCCTCGCTAGGGCGTCGGCGCGCCGACCGTGACCCGGCGCAGCGCGACCGCCGCGAGGATCGCCAGGCCGGCCAGGCCGATCACGCCGCACAGCTGCATCGCGCTGGTGGCGCCGTAGAGCCCGGCGATCGGCGCGAACACGCCCATCGCGCCGCGGCGCACGATGCTCTCGACCGACAGGATCGTGGCGCGCCGGCCCGAGTCGGTGATCTCGCGGTTGAGCAGCGGCTTGATCAGCGGCGAGTAGAGGCCGTTGGCCACGGCCTGCACCGCGAGCAAGAGCAGCACCCAGTTGCCGCGCAGCTCGGCCATCAGCACGAACGACACCGCCAGGCCGCCCAGCAGCGACCACAAGAGCACGTCGTCGCCGAGGCGCCGGCGCAGCGCGTGGACGCGGTGGGCCACCGCCGACGCGGTCAGGTACACCGCCGCGTAGACCAGGCCGATCTCGGCGTACGAGAAGTCGTGGCCGTTGAGCAGCGGCTGGTAGAGGTACACGGTCGCGCGCAGCAGCACGAACACCACCGCCGAGTAGCCGATGATCCACGCCAGGCGGCCGTTGCCGGCGACCTCGCCCAGCGCGCTGCGCATGTGCCCGACCCAGGTCCGCCACTGCAACATCGCGGCCCGGTCGCTGCGCGACACCGCCACGCGATCGTCGCGCATCGTCGCGGCGGTCGCGAACGCCGCGAGCGCCACGCCCGCGGTCACCAGGTACGGCAGGCCGAGATCGATCATCGCCAGGCCGCCGCCGGCGGCGTAGGCCACCGCGCTGCCGGCCTGGTGCCAGGCCGACGCGGTGCTCTCGCGCTGGCCGTACTCGTGGGCGACGCCGTTGCTGGCCAGCAGATCGAACAGGTAGGCCGAGTCGGCGCCCGAGCACAGCGACATCGACACCGCCGCGAGGCACTCGCTGACCAGGAACCCACCGAAGCCGTGGGCGTGCCACGCCAGCAGGCACGACGCCGCCATCATCACCGCGCCGGCCATCATCGACGTGCGCCGGCCCAGCCGATCGGCGAAGGCGCCGGTGGGGATCTCGACGACGATCACCACCGCGCTGTAGATGCCGCCCAGGATCATGACGTCGCGGAACGTGAGGCCCCGCGACAGCATGTACGGGACGAAGATCGGCACCCACAGGTACGAGGTCGCCAGCAGGCGGAACAGGTAGAACAGCCGCAGGTCGCGCGCCATCACGGCACCTCGGCGCGGGGCGCGGTGACGATGATGATCGCCTCGCACGCGGTCAGCTGATCGACGTCGCGCGCCGACTCGAGCGCGGCCACCAGCGGCGGCAGCACCGGCACCGGATCGAGCGCCGGCGCCAGCGTCGCCAGCGCCAGCGCCGCCTCGACCCGCAGCGACGCGACGTCGAGCATGGCCTCGAGCGCCGGACGCGCGGCCTGATCGTGAGCCCGGGCCAGCGCGGCCGCGGCGGCCGGCCGGAACCGCGCGTCGGCCAGCGCCGCCCGGGCGCCGAGCACCGCGTCGGCGTCGCCGGTGGCGGCCAGCGCGATCGTCGCGCGGGTGCGATCGTCGGGGTCGGCCTTGGCGTCAGCGACGATCGAGGCGAGCAGCTTGATCGCGCCGGCGTCGCCGCGCGTGGCCAGCACCTCGGCCGCGCCCAGGCGGAGCTGGCTGAGCCCGAGCAGCTGGCGCAGGAACGGATCGCCGCCGGGATCGCCGGCGCGCGCGAACGCCCGGGCCGCGTCGGCCCGCACGTCGCGGCGGGTGGAGTCGGCCAGCGCCCGGGTCAGCTCGGCGCGCCCGGCCTCGTCGCCGCAGCGGAGCAGCGCCTCGGCCACCTCGATCTTGGCGATCGCGCTGGGCTCGTCCTCGAGCGCGGCCGTCAACGCGGCCATCCCCGCCGGCTCGCACGCGCGCGCCAGCACCAGCGCGGCGCTGCGCTGGATCCGCGGCGACGGCGAGGTCAGCAGGCCGCGGGTGATCGTCAAGGCCCGGGCCCGCGCCGCGGCCGGATCGATCGCGGGCGGCGGCGGTGGCGGTGGCGCCAGCGCCGGCGCCTCGGGCACCGAGGTCGTGGCCTGCTTCGAGGTCGACACCGACGACAGCTTCACGACCGCGAGCACGGCGATCAGCGCGACCGCGACGCCGAGCGCCAGGCGGGTCCAGCGCCGGTCGCCGCCGTGCACGCGCGCGACCGGCACCTCGACCGCGGGCGCGGGCTGGACGACGAGCGGGGCGGCCGCGGCGCGCCGGCCCCCGGAAGCTGGCGGAGGCGCGGCCGCTGCCGGCGTCGGCGCCGCAGTCGGCGTCGGGGCCGTCGGGCCCGCAGTCGGCGCCGGCGCCGCAGTCGGAGTCGGCGCCGCAGTCGGCGTCGGCGCCGACGTCGCAGTCGGAGTCGGAGTCGGAGTCGGAGTCGGAGTCGGAGTCGGAGTCGGAGTCGGAGTCGGAGTCGGAGTCGGAGTCGGAGTCGGAGTCGGCGCCGCAGTCGGCGCCGGCGCCGCGGCCAGCGTCGGCGCCGCGGTCGCAGTCGGCGCCGGCGTCGGCGCGGCAGTCGGCGTCGGCGCGGCAGTCGGAGCCGGGGCCGGAGTCGGCGCCGGCGCCGCCAGCGGCCGCGAGATCTGCGCGGCGCCGTCGGCGCACGCCGCGCTGCAGAAGCCCACGACCGCGCCGCCGCGCACCCGCACCACGCGCGCGCGCACGGCGTCGATGGGCCTGCCACAGCCGGGGCAGATCGCCGCGGTCATGGGAACGCCAGCACCTTGGCATCGCCGTGGATCGCGATCAGCTCGTCGACGTACGCGAGCGCGCGATCGCGGCGGCCCAGCACCGCGTCGATCTCGGCGTCGGTGAGCAGCTGCTCGAACTCGCCGGTGTCGGGCGACAGCACCGCGCGCAGGCGCGGCTCGTCGAGGGCGCGCAGGCGCGCGACCAGCGCGCGCGAGAACGTCTGCACCCGCTGCAGGTACAGGTGGCTCTTGTGGTGGCCCTGGCGGTTCTTGCCGAACGCCAGCGTGTTGTCCATGAAGTACAGGATGGTGTTGTCCTCGGACATGCGCGCGTTCGAGCCGGTCCAGCGGTCGGTGTTGCCGATCACGAAGTCGAACAACGCCATCGTCGACAGCTGCTTGCACAGCTCGAGCCGCGCCGGCGGGATCGAGGCCCCGGCCTTGAGCCAGCGCCGCCAGGTGACGATGCCGTCGGTCGCGTCGATGCGGACGCCGCCGTCGAGCTTGCCGTCGGCCAGCACCGGGATCCACCACGACAGCTCGCCGCGCAGGCGCCCCTGGCGCGGGATGGTCTCGTCGCGCAGGCGGGCCCGGGCCACGCCGTCGCCGCGGTCGACCGCCGCGATCAGGACGTCGACCGGGTAGCTCACCGCGATCGCGGGCGGCACCCGGCCGATGCCGAGCAAGCGATCGATCCGGTACGCGGCGATCTCGCGCCGCGGGTTCGACTGGCCGAAGATCTGGTCGGGCTTGAACGCGGCGCGGGCGCCGTTGTCGAAGTCGAGCCGCAGCGACAGCGAGGTCCCGCCGCGGTTGACCTTGATCCGGGTCGGGGCGCCGACGCGCAGCGGCGCCAGCAGCTCGTCGTCGGGGCGGCCGGCGAACGACCACACCGGCGCCAGGGGATCGACGGCCACCAGCGGCGCCGGCGGCGCGGGCGCGGGCGCGGGGGGTGCGGGCGCGGGCTCCGGCGGCCGCGGCGTCGTCGCCATGCGCTGCAGCGCGGCCCGCACCACCACCGCCACGTCCCGGCGTGGCGCGACCTCGGGGCCGCGCAGCTCGGTCATGACCGACGACGCCCCCCAGGCGACCCCACCGAGGATCGCGACGAGCGTCACCGCCTCGACGGCGATGCATGAACCGAGTCGCACGAAAAAAATTCTAGCAGTGCCACTCGCGTAACCGCAAAAACGGTGCAGTGCGCACCGGACGCCTCACCCCGCGCCGCCCTCCTCCACGAAGCCGGCCTTGCGGTGGCGCGCCGTCGGCACGTGGGCCTGCCAGCACTTCTCGTCGCAGAACACCAGCTTCTGCCGGCCGGTGTTGCACGACGCCACCGTGCAGCGCACGTGGCGCGCACCGACGGCGATCGGCTTCCGACAGGTCGCGCAGGCAGCGGAGACGGCCACGGCTCCCTTGGTAGCACGCCCGGCCGGTCGCCGCGTACTTCGATAAGCGGTTATGGCGCGGCCAGCAACCGCGCCACCGCGGTCTCGATCTGGCTCGGTCGGCTCGCGACCGCCGCCACCACCCCCGCGCGATCGATCACGACCGCGTGCGGGAGCTGGTGGACGCCGTACCGCTCGGAGGTCGTGTCGTCGTCGGCCGCCAGCACCATCTGGTAGCGGCGCTGATCGAACAGCGCGCGGGCCTTGGCCCGGTCGTCGACGTTGACCGCGACCACGACCACGCGATCACCCCACCGCCGCGCGGCCGCGTCGAGGTGCGGCAGCGACAGCAGGCACGGCTCGCACCACGTGGCCCAGAACTCGACCACGACCACCCGGCCCCGCAGCGTCGACAGCGCCACCGGCGGGCCGTCGCGGCCGGCGGCCTCGATCCGCGGCAGCGCGAAGTCCGGTGCCGGCTGCCCCGGCACCAGCGGTCGCAGCCAGTCGAGGTGCGTGACCACCCAGCCCACGTTGATCGCCAGGCACGCGGCCACCACCGCCACGACCAGCCAGCGCGGGCGCGGCACGGTCACGGCGCCACCGCGCGCCGACGCGCCGCGCCGACGGCCACGACCAAGGGCCAGACGCCGGCCGCCGCCACCAGCGCCAGCGCCAGCGCGGCCGGCATCGGCACCAGCCGAGCCACCGTGCTGGTGGCGATCGCCGCGAGCGCCGGCGCCAGCGCGACCACGCACCCCAGATCGGCGTCGCGCCCCAGCTCGCGGCGCGCGCCCGCCGCCAGCCACACCACCAGCGTCCCGATCGCCACCGCCACCAGCGGCACGGTCGCCGCCGCGGTCAGGACCGCGACCATCGGCGCCACCGCCGCCCGCGGCCCGAACTCGAGCCCGATCCACACGGCCGCCACCAGCGTGCGGGTGTGCGCGGCCAGCACCGCGATCACCACCGCCCACGCCAGATCGATGCCCGGCCGACCGCTGACCGTCGCCGCCTCGGCCCGCGCCATGGCGCGCCGGGGCGCGACCACCGCCTCGCCCCAGCGATCGAGGAGGCGGCCGTCGGTCACTTCCCGCTCGCGCGCTGCGACACGATCTTGCGGGCCTGGGCCGCGACCGCGGTCGGGATGCCCTTGCTCGACGCGATCAACCGCAGATCGCGCTCGCGCATGTGGATCAGGAACTTGGCCGACTCGGTGAGCGGCGTCTTGGGGTTCATGATCAGGGACTTCTTCACCCCGTAGAGCCGCGTCCAGTCGCGGCGGGTGGCGATGTAGCGGACTACGTCATCCGACAGCCCGTGGTTACCGGCGTACTTGGCGGCCTCGAGATCGGTCACCCCCGGCGACTTGATCGCGGCGACCGCGACCATCTTCATCGGATCGCGGATCAAGATCGCGCGCGCGAACGCGTTGCCGAGCGTGGCCAGGCGGATCTTCGCCGGGATGCCGAGCTTGCCGATCGGCACGTCCTTGTCGTCGACCGCGGGCGCCTGATCCTCGCCCTCGGCGATCGCCACGCCGTCCTCGCCGGCGCGGTCGTCGGGCGCGATGACCGCGGTGTCGGCGACGGTCGCGACCCCGGCCAGCGCCTGCGAGAAGGCGTCGTCGTCGGCGCTGGCCCCGCCCTGCCCGCTCGACACCAGCCGGGCCAGCTCGTCCCAGGCCGAGATGCCGCTGACGCGGACGCCGGCGCGGGCCGCCAGCTCGACCGCGCGATCGACCGTCGACATGCGCGCGTGGCGTTGCCGTACATCGCCGCGATGATGTCGGGGCAGCGCAAGAGCCGCTGCTCGTTGGCCGCGATCACGTCGACCTGCGCGGCGGTCGCGACCGCGGCGATGTCGACGATCGTGGCGTCGCCGACCGCCGGCGCCAGGATCAGCGCCTCGATCAGCGCCGGCGCCTTGCGGATCCGCGGCACCAGCCAGTCGATGACCAGCGGATCGATCGTCGGGTCGGTCAGGGCCGCCGCCACGACCTTCTCGGGCAGGCCGTCGGCGGTGGCCTGGGCCGCCGGCCCCAGCGTCGGGTCGACGGCGGCGATCTGGTACAGGACCGCGGCCAGCTCGGCCGGGCGCGGGAGCGCCGCCAGGCCGCGCGCCGCCATCATCCGGCCAGGGCCCGGGGCCAGGGCCTTGTGGGCCGCCGGCGACAGCGCCGCCAGCGCCGCACCTGCGAGGGGATCGCGCGCCATCGCCATCAGCTGTGCCCTCCACCGACGTTCCGGTCGAACAGGATCTTCAAGCCCTTGAGCGTGAGCAGCTCATCGGTGGACTCGATCGTCGTCGCCTCCGACGCCAGCAACCGCGCCAGGCCGCCGGTGGCCAGGCACCGGGCCGGGAAGTCGATCTCGGCGCGGATCCGCGTGACCAGCGCGTCGACCATGCCGGCGTAGCCGTACAGCAGGCCCGACTGCATCGAGCTGACGGTGTTGCGGCCGATCACCTTGCCGGGGCGATGGATCTCGACCCGGGGCAGCTTCGCCGCGTGCGAGTACAGCGCCTCGGCGCTGATCTGGATGCCGGGCGCGATCGCCCCGCCCAGGTACTCCCCGCGCGGGGTGACCACGTCCCAGGTGGTCGCGGTGCCGAAATCGACCACGATGCACGCGGTCTTGTGGCTCTCGAACGCCGCGACCGCGTTGACGATGCGGTCGGCCCCGACCTCGCGTGGGTTCTCGTACAGGATCGGCATGCCGGTCTTGATGCCGGGCCCGACCACGAGCGCCGGCGCGCCGATGTACTGCTTGAAGAAGCGCTGGATGTTGAACACCGCGGGCGGCACCACCGACGACACGATCCCCGCGTCGAGGCTGCCCCAGGCGAAGCCTTGCAGCTCCAGGAGCGACCGCACCAGCACCGCCAGCTCGTCCGAGGTCCGGCCGGCGCTGGTCTCGATGCGGAAGTGCGCGACCAGGTCGGTGCCACGGAACACGCCCAGGACGGTGTTGGTGTTGCCGACGTCGACAGCCAGGAGGCACGTCATTACTGGCGCATGGTAGCCCCGAACCGGCGGCACGTAGTAGTCTTGCCGGCGATGAGCCGTCCTCGCTTGCGCTCCGCCCTTGGTGCTGTCGCGCTGTCCTTGTCGCTCGCCGCGTGCGGCGGTGGCGATGGCGGCCCGACGCCACTGTCGAACCACTTCCAGCAGACGTACATCGCCCAGATCGACGTCGATCAGCAGGGCGAGGTCGTGGCCGCCAACAGCGCGTGGGACGTCGCCAAGCGCGAGCAGATGAAGGCCGACGCCGATCTGCGCGAGGCCAAGAACACCCTCGACATCGCCAAGAACGAGGCCAAGGCCGCCAAGCTCGACGAGGACTCGGCCCGCAAGAACTACGAGGCCGCCAAGGCCTCGGCCGATCAGAACCGCCTCAAGGAGGCCGAGAAGGCCCAGCAGGCGGCGCAGCTGTCGCGCAACGCCGCCGACGAGCGCGTGAAGTACTACCAGGGCTACAGCGAGTGGCTCAAGCAGCTGGTCCGCTACACCACCGAGAACGCCTACTACCGCGAGGCCCAGTACGAGCTGGCCATGAGCCGCCTGGCCCAGAAGAACTCGATCGCGCCGCCGGGCTTCAACGCCGACAAGTTCGTCCAGCAGGAGTCGAGCCGGGCCAAGCGCGCCGATCAGGCCCGCGGCCGGGCCAGCGACGCCAAGGGCAAGGCCACCGACGCCCGCAAGCGCTGGCTGGCGATCCAGGGCGAGGCCGACAAGGTGCTCGGCAAGAAGAGCGAGTTCCCCGATCCGATGTCCGACAAGCCGGCCGGGACCGATCCCGCCGCGGGCGCCGGTGGCACGACCATCGGCGGCTCGAGCCCGGACGGGGCGGCCCCCGACGGCGACGATCCGACCGCGCCGCCGGCGCCGGTCGAAGACCAGTAGCCACCCACCGGCGTGCTGGAGCAACCCGATCCCCCCGCCGGCCCCGCGGCCGCGCGCATCCTGGTCGTCGACGACGAGAAGGTCATCCGCGAGATCCTCGCGGAGTTCCTCCAGCTCGAGGGCTACCAGGTCGCGACCTGCGAGGACGGCCAGCGCGCGCTCGACGAGCTGCGCCTGCGGCCGTACGACCTCGTCATCTCCGACCTGAAGATGCCGCGGCTGTCGGGGCTGCAGCTGCTCGAGAAGCTGGCCGAGGAGGGCATCAACGTCCTGACCGTGATCATGACCGGCTTCGGCACGGTCGAGACCGCGATCGAGGCGATGAAGCGCGGCGCCTACGACTACGTCCTCAAGCCGTTCAAGGTCGAGGAGGTCATCCACGTCGTCCAGCGCGGCCTGTACCGGCAGCAGCTCCAGGCCGAGAACATCCGCCTGCGCGAGGCGCTGACGATCTACCAGGTCAGCGAGGCGCTCGCGACCTCGCTCGATCTCGACCACATCCTCGACACGATCCTGCGGGCCGCGGTCAAGGAGACCGCCGCCGACATCGCGACCCTGCACCTGCGCGACGGCAAGAGCGGCCACTACGAGGAGCGCCTCAAGATGATCGGCGTCGGCAGCTCGATCGAGCGCGTGCCGACGCCGTCGTTCGACCTCCTGACCGAGCGCTTCGATCGCGGCCAGACCGTGGTCTCGCACGGCGACAGCGCCAGCCGGTTCTTCCCCGGCGCGCTGGGCGGCCCCGACGGCAAGTCGCTGGTGTCGTTCCTGTCGGTGCCGGTGCAGATCGGCGCCTACGTCCAGGGCGTCGTCAACGTCTACAGCTTCACGCGCGGCAAGAAGTTCGACGAGGGCCACCGCAAGATGCTGACGGTGCTGTCGTCGCGCGCCGCCACCGCGATCGACAACGCCCGGCTGTACGAGGACCTCCGGCTGCGCAACAGCGAGCTGCGGACGGCCAACCAGACGCTCGAGGACACCTTCCGCTCGACCGTGGCCGGGTTCGCCCAGGCGCTCGAGGAGACCGACCTCTACACCCGCGGCCACTCCGAGCGGGTCGCGACCTACGCCGAGCTGCTCGCGCGCGGCCTGACCCTGGCCGACGACGAGGTCGATCGGATCGTCCAGGCCGGCGTCATGCACGACATCGGCAAGCTGGGCGTCCGCTACGACATGCTCAACAAGCCCGGCAAGCTCACGGCCGAGGAGGTGCGGGTGTTCCGCCAGCACCCCGAGAAGGGCAAGCGCATCCTCGAGCCGGTGCCGTGCCTGCACGGGCTGATCGACGGCTGCTGGTGCCACCACGAGTGGTGGGACGGCGGCGGCTACCCGCGCGGCCTGTCGGGCCACAACATCCCGCTGGTCGGCCGGATCGTCGCCATCGCCGACGCCTACGACGCCATGACCTCGGATCGCGCCTACCGCCGGGCCCTGCCCCACGAGGTCGCGATCGGCGAGATCGATCGCTGCGCGGGCACCCAGTTCGATCCCGAGCTCGCCGCCCTGTTCGTCCGCCGGATCGACGACGAGCGCACCGAGGCCACCAGGCGCGGCGACCTCGGCCTCTGGCCGCGCTGAGTTCCAGAGGGCCTGTCGCCAGGCCCTCCCTCGTCGGGGGCAAGCCCCGACAGGGCCCCCACCCGAGACGCCGTCGTCCCCGCGCGGCAGCGAGGTCCGTGCGACGATGCACCGCACCGGCCGGGCGAATCGTGCCGGCGGCCGGCGGCTCCTGGGGGCACGAGGTCGACGCGCTGCGCGCCGACCGGAAAGGTCCTCATGTCGATCCTCCCGCGCAACGAGCACCGCATCGATCGCGCCCTCCGGCTGATCGTCGGCGTCGTCCTGCTAGCCTTGGTGTTCGTCGGGCCCAAGACCCTGTGGGGGTTGATCGGCCTGGTGCCGCTCGTGACCGGGCTCCTGGGCAGCTGCCCGGCCTACACGCTCCTCGGGATCTCCACGTGCCCGATCAAGTCCCAGACCGCGACCTGATGATCGCCGCGGCCGCGGGCGACCGGGCCGCGTTCGGGGTGGTGGTCGAGCGCTACTCGAGCAAGGTGTTCCACCTGGCCCGGGCGCTGGTGCGCGACGACGCCACCGCCGAGGACGTCTTGCAGGACACGTTCCTCGCGGCGTGGCGCACCGCCGCCGCCTACCGCGGCGACGGCGCGGTCGCGAGCTGGCTCTACGCGATCGCGCGCAACGGCGCGCACCGGCGCGGCCGCCGGGCCGACCAGATCGCCACCGACGACCGGAGCCTCGAGGCGCTGGGCGCGGCGGCCGGCTGGGGCGCGCCCGATCTCGAGCTGGTCGTGACCCGCAGCGAGGACCGGGCCGCGCTCGAGGCCGCGCTCGCGACGTTACCGCCCGACGATCGCGCGGCGATCTGGCTGCACCACATGCTCGAGCAGTCGTTCGATGACACCGCCCGCGTGCTCGCGTGCTCGGTCCCGGCGGTCAAGAGCCGCTTGCACCGCGCCCGCCTGACCCTGGCGGCGGCCCTGCGGCAAGGAGGCTACGATGGCGCTCGATGATCTCGTGGCGGGCGTGCGCTGCCGCGATGTCCTGGCCCAGCTCGGTGACTACGTCGACGGCGGGCTCGCGCCGGCGGCGCGGCTCGCGCTCGAGGCCCACGTGGCGGGCTGCAACAACTGCGCAGCGTTCGGCGGCGCCTACGGCGCGCTGGTGGCGCGGCTCCGGGCCCCAGCCCCGGCGCCAGCGCTCGCCAGCGACGTCGCGGACCGGCTGGCGCGCCGCCTGACCAGCATCGACGACCCGTGACGGCGCAACCGGTGCCGGCGCGCGCGACGGCGACGCAAGCCGTGCGCGCGCGCTGCACCGCGCGACGCCCCCGACGCGACCTGGGCCGGCATCGCTCGTGCAACCATTCCAGGCATGAAGGCGATCCCTACCGTCCAGCGGTACATGACGACCAGCCCGCACACGATCGGCAACGAACAGTCGCTCAAGAAGGCCCACGACCTGATGCGCGAGCACGGGATCCGTCACCTGCCGGTCATGCACGGCAACCGCCTGGTCGGCGTCATCTCGGACCGCGACGTCGCGATCATCGCCTCGCTCGAGGACGTCAACCCCGAGCTGATCACCGTCGAGGACGCCATGACCTCGGACGTGTTGACGGTGTCGCCCGAGGCGCCGCTCGACGAGGTCGCGGCGCTGATGGCCGAGCGCAAGGCCGGCTCGGTCGTGATCGAGCAGAACAGCAAGGTCGTCGGCATCTTCACGACCGTCGACGGCATGACCGCCCTCGCCGACCTCTTGCACGGTCGCCTGGCGAGCTGACGCCGCGCCGCGCCGCCGGCTAGCCGCGGCTAGCCGGCCAGGGTGTCGTAGGCGTGGAACTTCATCACGAAGGTCGCGCGCCCCTCGGACAGCGACCGCATCCGGGTCGAGTACCCGAACATCGCGCGCAGCGGCACCAGCGCGGTCACGACCTGCTTGACGCCGCGCACGGCGACGTCCTGGATCTGGCCGCGGCGCTGGTTGAGGTCGCCGATGATCGCGCCGAGCGAGTCCTCGTCGGTCGTGACCTCGACGTTCATGATCGGCTCGAGCCGGGTCGGGTTGGCGCCCGCGACCGCGCGCCGGAACGCCTCGGCCGCGGCGGCGCGGCAGCCGATCAGCCCGTCGGCGCCGTCGGCGATCGCGACCGAGGTCAGCGTCACGCCGACGTCCTCGAGCGGGAACCCGTCGGCGCCCGACGACGCCGCGTCGCGGAGGCCCTGGAGCGCGGCCTCGATGAACGGGTCGGGCACGACCACCGGGCCCGTGACGGCCTTGTCGAACTTGACGCCCGAGCCGCGCGGCAGCGCCCGGACGTGGCAGCCGGCCTCGCCGTAGATGCGCTGCTCCTTGAGCTCGCGCTCGAACACGGCGTGGCCGTCGGCCTCGCCCAGGACGGTCTCGCGGAACACCACCTGGGGCTTGCCGACGCTGGCGGCCACGCCGTACTCGCGGCGCATCCGATCGACGATCACCTCGAGGTGGAGCTCGCCCATGCCCCAGATGATGGTCTGGCCGGTGTCGGCGTCCTCCTTGACCCGGAACGTCGGATCCTCGTCGACCATCTTGGCCAGCGCGAAGTCGAGCCGCTCCTTGGCGGCGTTGTTCTCGGCCTCGATCGCCTGGGAGATCACCGGCTCGTAGGTGTCGATCCGCTCGAGCAGGATCGGCGCCTTGGGATCGCACATGGTGTCGCCGGTGGTGGCGTCCTTGAGCCCCGCCGCCGCGACGATCTCGCCGGCGACCGCCTTCTCGAGCTTCTCGCGCTTGTCGGCGTGGACCCGGAACAGCCGCGCGACCTTCTCCTTCTTGCCGGTGCGCACGTTCAGGAGCTCGTCGCCGGGCGCGAACGTCCCCGAGAACACGCGCAGGAACACGACCTTCCGGCCGTCGTCCATCGCGATCTTGAACGCCAGCGCGGCCATCGGCTCGTTGTTGCGCGGGTGCCGGGTCAGCCGCTCGCTGGTGTCGCGCGGATCGACACCGGTCACCGGCGGCACGTCGGTCGGCGACGGCAGGAAGTCGATGACCGCGTCGAGCAGCGGGTGGATGCCCTTGTTGCGCAGCGCGGTGCCGCCCAGGACCGGGACGATCTTGACCGCGAGCACGGCCCGCCGCAGCGCGGCCTTCAGGTCGGCCAGCGGGACCGCGACGCCCTCGAGGTACTGCTCGGCGACGACGTCGTCGGTGTCGGCGATCGCGGCGACCAGGCGCTCCCGGGCCTCGGCCACCGCCTCGACCAGCTCGACGGGGATCGGCCGGAGCTCGGGCTTGGCCTCGAGGTCGCCCGAGAAGTACAGCGCCTGCTCGGTCAGCAGGTCGACCACCCCCTCGAACCCGTCCTCGGCGCCGATCGGCAGCTGGATCGGCACGGCGTTGGCGCCCAGGCGCTCGCGGATCTCGGTCACGACGTTGTCGAACGAGGCGCCGACCCGGTCGAGCTTGTTGATGAACGCCAGCCGCGGGACGTGGAACTTGTCGGCCTGGTGCCAGACCGTCTCGGACTGCGGCTGGACCCCGCCGACCGCGCAGAACACCACGACCGCACCGTCGAGCACCCGCAGCGACCGCTCGACCTCGATCGTGAAGTCGACGTGGCCCGGCGTGTCGATCAGGTGGATCTCGTACTTGCCCCACTCGAACGTGGTCGCGGCGGCGGTGATCGTGATCCCGCGCTCGCGCTCCTGCGCCATCCAGTCCATCTGGGTCTCGCCGTCGTGGACCTCGCCGGCCTTGTGGATCTTGCCGGAGTGGAACAAGAACCGCTCGGACACCGTGGTCTTGCCAGCGTCGATGTGCGCGACGACGCCGATGTTGCGGACCTGATCGATCTTGGCCATGGCGCCGCGCATATAGCACGGCGTCCGCGCCCACGTCCGCGCCCGAACTTGCGGCCACCGAGGGGTTTTGCGGTACCATCCCGGGTGATGAAGATGCGCATCCTGGCGGGGGCTGCGCTCGTGGTGGCTGCCACCGCGGGCCTGGCGTTGGCCCAACCTGATTACAAGGCCGCGGCCGAGCACTACAAGATCGCGGAGCAGGCGATGGCGCGCGGCGCGTTCAGCGACGCGGCGCTCGAGTACGGCATCGCCTACGACATCACCAAGGACCCGATCCTGTTCTTCAAGATCGGCCAGGCCAACGACAAGGCCGGCAAGTGCCCGGTGGCGCTGACCTACTACAACCGGTACCTCAAGGAGGGCAGCCCCAGCGAGGAGTACCTCCAGCTGACCACCGAGCGGATCGCCGCGTGCACGCCCGGCGGCGCGGTCCAGCCCGACCGGCCGCCGCCGGACACCGGCCCCGACACCAGCCCCGACACCGGCCCCGACGGGCCGCCTGACGACGGCGCCGTGCTCCCGCCCGACGACGGCGGGCTCGGCACCGGCGGGCCGACCGGGCCGTCGTTCATCGATCAGCCGACCTCGTGGAAGCGCACCGGCGCGTGGATCTCGACCGGGCTGACCGTCGGCCTCGTGGCCGCGGGCGTGGTGCTGGCGATGTCGGCCGAGGGCAGCGAGGAGGATCTGCAGGCGCTGATCGACTTCCGCAACGCCGGGCGGCCGATCCGCTACGACGAGGTCCGCGCCGACTACGAGAGCCTCGACGACGACGGCCGCCGCTTCGACACGCTGGCCACCGCCGCGTTCATCGGCGCCGGCGCCACCGCCGCGGTCGCGGTGACCTTGTTCTTGCTCGACCGCGGCGGCCCCGGCGCGCCCGAGTCCACGACCACGCTGCGGCCCACGCTCGACCGCCACGGCGCCGGCGTCGCGTTCGGCTGGGAGTTCTGACGATGACGCTCCGCTCGCTCCTGTTCGCCCTCGTCGCCACCGTGGCGGCGACCGCCTGCTACGACACCCCGCGCCCGAGCTGCGCGTTCCTGTGCGGCACCGACAGCTCGTGCCCCGGCGGCTACTACTGCGCCGGCGACGGCTGGTGCAAGCTCGACGGCGTCGCCGAGACGTTCGTGTGCGAGGCCGGCTCGGTCGACGCGGCCATGGCCGACGCCGCCCCCGACGGCGACGTCGACGCCCCCGACGTGGACGCGGCCGTCGACGCGCCCGAGATCGACGCGCTCGAGCTCGACGCGCCGACCGACGCGCCGACCGACGCGCCGCTCGACGCCGCGGTGGCCGCGCTGCAGATCATCACCGCCGCGCCGCTCGACTTCGGCGACGTCGTCGAGACCCAGGCCGCGATCATGCCGGTCATGGTCCGCAACGGCGGCGGCGCCGCCTCGTCGGCGCTGACGGTGACCGTCACCGGCGCGGCCTACACCCTGGTGGCGGGGGCCAGCGACACGTGCACCGGGATGACCCTGGCGCCGGCCGCGACCTGCACGTTCGAGGTGCGGTTCGCCCCGTCGGCGCCCGGCGCCGCGGCCGGCGTCGCGTCGGCCATGGCCACCAGCGGCGGCATGGTGTCGATCAACCTGACCGGGGTCGGCACCGCCAGCCTGACCGCCCCGGCCACGATCGCGTTCGGATCCCTGGCGACCACGACCACCGCGAGCATGGACATCACCGTCACCAACGCGGGCGCGGGCACGTCCGGGACGATCGCGACGGCCGCGCCCGCCGCGCCGTTCTCGATCACCGCGGACACCTGCGCCGCGGCCACCGTGCCGGCCGCTGGCACCTGCACGATCTCGGTCGAGTTCGCCCCGACCGCGACCGGCGACGCGACCGGCACGATCACGCTCACGGCGACGCCCGGTGGGCCGCGCACCATCGGGCTGACCGGCACCGGCATCTAGTACCTCGCCGCAGTGGATCTGACCGGTTGCGGGCGTCGAGGCGCGCCGAGCGCAAGGCGAACCGACGACGGGCTCCTCGCTGGAACTCGAGGAGGTTCAACGCAGCGATCGGCGATGGATCGGCGTCCTCAACCGGTCAAGTTCATTGCGGCGAGGTACTAGGCCCGCGCCCGGCGCACGGCCGCGCATCGAGCCCGCCCCGCGCCCGGCGCACGGCCCGCGTCGAGCCCGCCCCGCGCCCGGCGCACGGCCCCGCGTCGAGCCCGCCCCGCGCCCGGCGCACGGCCGCGTGTCGAGCCCGGGCCGACCTGGGCCGATCCTCGCGTCGAACCCAGGGCCTGGGCCCGGCGCTGGGCCGCGCGTCGTGGGGCCCGAGCGCTGCCCGCCCGAGACATCCTCACCGTTCGGGCGGCTGGTGGCACAGCGGCGCCGGTGCTATAGGATGCCCGCCATGGTGTTCGGCCTGTTCTCCAAAGAAAAGTCTCTGCAGCGCACGATCGAGCGCGCCACCAACAAGCTGGCCCAGCAGGCCGACCGCTGGGGTGCCCTCGAGCGTCTCCGGGAGGACGGCACCGACGAGGCGCTGTTCGGGATGTGCAAGCGCTGGAGCATCACCAGCAACAACCAGGTCGAGGATCAGCAGGAGAAGGCCTGGATCGTCGAGGTCCTGACCTCCAAGGGCGCGGTGGCGCTCGCGCCGCTGCGGCGCTTCATGAAGGGCGCCGCGCAGCTGTCCCACGCGCTGGCGGTGCTCGGGGCGATCGGCACCGACGAGCAGGTGCTCGAGACCGTCGACGGCGTGCTCGCCGACGAGAAGCCCGGCTACACCCGCGACCCCGAGCGCCGGCTCGATCTGATCCGCTGGCTGGGCGAGTGGAAGCACGGCGACGAGGGCGTCGCCCGCCGCCTGGTGCCGTACCTGAAGGACTTCGATCAGAACGTCCGGGTCGCCGCGGCCGAGGCCGTCGCCGAGGCCCCGCCCGAGGTGACCGCCGCCGCGCTGCTCGACGCCTTCCTCCGGCCCGAGGAGGAGAGCGGTCGGTTCCGCAAGCGCATCGCCGAGATCCTCGCCCGCCACAAGCACCCGCTCGGCGATCGCGCCGACGCGGTCGCCGCGCTGCTGTCGGGCCCGGTCGCCGGGTTCTCGGTCACCGGCGGCGCGCTCGTCGAGCGCTGACCGACGCTGGGTCGACCCGACGCGCTGCGCGCGATCACCTGGCCCCCGGCGTCGCGGTCACCTCGCCCCGGCGTCGCGGTCACCTCGCCCCGCCGTCCCGTCCCGACGCGCCCGCGCGCCCAGCCGCCGCGGACACCGGCGATGACCGCGCGGGTGCCGGCCGCTGCCCCGCGCGCCCGGGCCGTGCGCGCGCCGCACGACCGGCCTGGTCAGCGCGCGACCTCGAGCGTGACCTTGACGGTGCGGCGGCTGCTCCCGCGGGTCACCTCGAGCTCGACCGAGTCGCCGATCCGCCGGCGATCGAGCACCCGGAACAGATCGGCGGTCTTGGCCACCACGCTGCCGTCGATCTTGGTGATGACATCGCCGAGCTCGAGCCCCTGGCCGCCCTGGACCAGCCCGGCGATCCCGGCGCGATCGGCAGGCCCGCCGCGCGTGACATTGCGGATGCCGACCCCGATCACGCCGATCTGCCGCATCTCGCCGTCCGACAGGATGTTGATGCCGAGCACCGGGCGGACCTCGCCCTTGAGGTTGAGGATCTGGGGCACGACCAGGTTGACGGTGTCGACCGGGACCGCGAAGCCGATGCCAGCGCTGGCCCCCGACGGGCTGTAGATCGCGGTGTTGACGCCGACCAGCCGGCCCTGCCCGTCGAGCAGCGGCCCGCCGCTGTTGCCGGGGTTGATCGGCGCGTCGGTCTGGACCACGTCGTAGATCTTGCGCTGGCTCTTCGAGGTGATCTCGCGCCCGAGCCCGCTGATGACCCCGGTGGTCAGGGTCTGATCGAGGCCGAACGGGTTGCCGATGGCGAGCACCTTCTGGCCGACCTGCAGGTCGGCCGAGGTGCCGATCATGATCTTGGCGAGCTTCGACGGCGGCGCGTCGATCTTGATGACCGCGAGGTCCTTGTCGCGGGCGGTGCCGATGATCTTGCCCTCGAAGGTGCTGCCGTCGGCCAGCGTCACCTCGGTCGACGTGGCGCCCTCGATCACGTGGTAGTTCGTGACGATGTGGCCGGCGTCGTCCCAGATGAAGCCCGAGCCGGTGCCCTGGGGCACGTCGTCGACCGACGACGTGATGACGTTGCGCATCTGCGCGATGTTGGTGATGTGCACGACCGACGGCGACGCCATCTTGAACACCGCGATGGTGCTCTTCTCGTCGGCGCCGAGGTCGCCGGCCGGCATCGTGATCGGCCGCGACTCGTAGACGACCTCGGGCTGGGCCCGTCGCATCTTGACGACGGTGAACACCAGCGCGGCGGCCACCAGCAGGAGCAGGACCGCGAGGACCTTGGTCAGGAGCGACGAATCAGACCCCGCGTCGGAGCGCGGCGGATCGGCAGGGCTCACCATCGCCCTGAGCATGACACGTCAGAGCGCGGCCGCGAGGGTCGAGCGCAACGCCAGGCGGGCGCGGTGGCCCCGGATCTTCACGGTCGCGACCGACAACCCGAGCGTGCGCGCGACGTCGGCCTCGCCGAGATCCTCGTCGAGCCGGAGCCGCAGGACCGACGCGTAGCGCGGGTCGAGCTGGTCGAGGTGACGCCGCACGATCCCCGCGGTCTGCGCCGACGCGACCACCCGCTCCGGGCTCGGGGCCGCCGTGGCCAGGTCGCGGTCGGCGCCGGCGACGTCGAGGCTCCGGGTGGCCTCAGCCCGACGCTGCCGGCGGCGCCGCAGGTGCGACAGGGCCGAGGTCACCGCGACCCGGTAGAGCCAGGTGCGGTAGCGGGACTGGCCACGGAAGGTGTGGCGGTGCCGGTACGCCGCGAGGAGCGCGTCCTGGGTCACGTCATCGGCCGCGTCCTCGTCCCGCACGATCCGGCGCACGACCGCGTAGACGAAGCCGCGGTCGTCCTCGGTGAACGAGACGGCGGGTCCGTCCGCCAGCTCGGTGGTCAACGTTGAATCGTTCATAACGTCCATGATAGTTCACGAATCGTTCAGCGCAAGGACGTTTTGAACGTTCATCGCAACTCTCAGCCAGCGATCAAGTAATTCAAGGTACTTGAGACCAGCGAGATCTCGTGAACACCCTCTTGTAACCGACCAAACCGGCCACGCTCTAAGGTGGAAACGTGAAGCGCGCACTCTCTCCCAAGGATCTGGCTGCGGCGATCGGCGTGAGCGAGTCATCGCTCAAGCGGTGGGCCGACGCCGGCAAGATCACCGTCGCGCGTACCGAGGGCGGCCACCGCCGGATCCCGATCGCCGAGGCGGTGCGGTTCATCCGCGCGACCGGCGCCGAGATCGTCCGCCCCGAGGTGCTGGGCCTGGCCGAGATCGCGGCGGTCGCCAACGACGACGGCAGCGACGACGCCCTGTTCACGCACCTGGCCGCGGGCAACGGGCGCGAGGTCCGCGGCCTGCTGATGGGCATGTACCTGCGCGGCGCCACGATCGCGGCCATGTGCGACGGCCCGATCCACGGCGCGCTCAGCCGGATCGGCGAGCTGTGGCAACACGACGCGGCGGGCGTGTTCATCGAGCACCGGGCCGTCGACGCGTGCTTGCACGCGGTGTCGCAGCTGCGCTCGCTGTGCGAGCCGCCCGAGACCGGCCCGGTCGCGGTCGGGGGCGCGCCGAGCGGCGATCCCTACCTGCTGCCCACCCTGCTGGCGTCGATCGTGCTCGCCAGCGAGGGGATCCGGGCGGTCAACCTCGGCCCCGACACGCCGGTCCCGTCGCTGATCCACGCGGCCAACCACCACCGGCCGGCGCTGGTGTGGATGAGCGTGTCGACGCCGCCGACCGCGGGCCTCGCGGCCGAGCTCGACCAGCTCGCGCGCGATCTGACGGCCCGCGGCGCCACGCTGGTGGTCGGCGGACGCCACCGCCACGACCTCGGCCCGCTGCGCGGCGCGTACATGGTTGCGTCGATGGGCGAGCTGGCCGCGTTCGCGCGCGGCCTCGCCACCGGCCGGCACCTCGCCGTGCCCGCCGCCGATTGATGCGCGTCAGCCGGCCTGGGCCTGGCAGTCGCACGCGCCGCCGGGCCGCACGCGCGCGTCGTTGATCCGCCGCAGGCAGCGCTTGTCGCACGAGACCTCGGTCGCGACCTGCAGGAGCGAGCAACGCTTGACGTCGGTCCAGCGGCGGCGCTGCAGGTCGCCCTCGAAGTCGATGTCCGCGACCGCGCCGTAGGGCGTGCACATGACCCGGTGCCGCTCGACCACCGGCGCGTTGCCGGAGTGAGCCCACATCCACACCAGCGCGTGGGCGCTGCCGCCGACCAGCGCGCCGACCATGGCGCCGCCGACCGCGCCGCCAGCGCCGTACGCGCCCGCGCCCAGGATGAACCCGATGACGACTCCGATCATGGTGGCGCCCATCTTCGACCTCGCTGGTGATGTTCGATCACAAGCTAGGCACGCCCGCGGATCGACGACTTGATCGCGGTCACCTGGCGCCCGATGGTGAGCCGCGCGAGCTCGACGGTCCGCCCTGGCCCGAGGTCCGCCGGGTTCGTCGCCGATCCCAGGCAGGTGCAGGGGGCTCCGAGGTTGGAGGTCCCCTCCTGTCGTCTGCTCGGGCGGGCAAGCCCCGATCGGGCCCACCCAGCGCGCGCAAGTCCCGGCGCGTGGCCGGTGCTCGACTGAAGCTACCGGCGCTGAGTTTTCCAGGGATGCCTGTCGCCAGGCTCCCCTCGTCGGGGGCAAGCCCCGACGAGCCTCCCCTCCGAGACGCGAGACTCCCGGCGCCTGGACCGGTGCTCGACCGAAAAACTGACGAGCTCTGAGCGCTCAGTGCGTCGACAGGAAGTGCTCGGCCTCGAGCGCGGCCATGCAGCCCGAGCCGGCGGCGGTGATCGCCTGGCGGTACTTCTTGTCCTGGACGTCGCCCGCGGCGAACACGCCGGCGACGCTGGTCGCGGTCGTGCCCGGCGTCGTGATGATGTAGCCCTGCTCGTCGGTCGCGACCTGGCCGCCGAGGAAGCCGGCGTTGGGCACGTGACCGATCGCGAAGAACAGCCCGGCCGCGGCGAGCTCACGCTCGGCGCCGGTCTTGAGATCGCGGACCTTGGCGGCGCGCATCACCTGGTCGCCGGTGACCGCGGTGACCTGGTGCGACAGCAGGAACTCGATCTTGGGGTTGGCGCGGGCGCGGTCCTGCATGATCTTCGACGCGCGCAGCTCGTCGCGGCGGTGGACCAGGTAGACCTTGCTCGCGAACTTGGTGAGGAAGCCGGCCTCCTCCATCGCCGAGTCGCCGCCGCCGATCACGAACAGCGGCTGGTTGCGGTACATCGGCAGCGCGCCGTCGCAGACCGCGCACGCCGACACGCCCTTCTGCCACAGCTCGCCGTCGCGGGTGCCGGGGACGTCGTCGCGCTTGGCGGTGGCGCCGGTCGCGATGATCAGCGTCTGGGCCAGGCCCTCGCGCTCGTCGGTGACGTACTTGAACGGCCGCTGCGACAGGTCGACCCGGGTCACGGTCTCGGTGTGGATGACGGTGCCGAACCGCACCGACTGCGCGCGGAAGCGGTCGGTCAGCTCGGGGCCGCCGATGCCCTCGGGGAAGCCCGGGAAGTTCTCGACGTCGGTGGTGGTCGTGAGCTGACCACCCGCGGCGATGCCGCCCGCCATCCAGCCCTCGAACAAGATCGGGTGCAGATCGGCGCGGGCGGTGTAGATGGCGGCGGTGTGGGCAGCGGGGCCGCTGCCGATGATGACGACGGGATCGACCATGGCGGAGGCAGTGTAGCTGCGGCCACGCGCATGTGGTGCAATCGGGTCATGGATCGCGTGCGACCGATGACCGCGTTTGCCCAGCTCGACATGTCGCACCGCCGCCACCACGAGCGGCTCGAGGCGCTCACCGGCGCCGCCGAGCGCCTGGCGGCCGGCGTCGGCGGGATGACCGACCTCGAGGAGATCCTCGACACGCTGGCGTTCTTCGGGCGCTCGACGCCGCGCCACTTCGGCGACGAGGACACGGTGGTGTTCCCGGCGCTGGCCCGGGCCCAGCCCCAGACCGCGGCGGCGCTGGCGGCGCTCTCGGCCGAGCACGCGCCGCTGGTGGCGGGGTTCGAGGACCTGGCGGGGCGCGCGCGCGCCTGGGACGAGCGGGTGCCGTCGGCCGAGGACGCGCGCGGGTTCGCGACCGCCGCGGCCGAGGTCGCCACGCGCTACCGGGATCACGCGCAGCGCGAGGACGAGCTGTTCGCCGCGCAGCGCGGCGCGCTCGAGACCCAGGACGTGGCGCTCCTGGCCGCGCTCGAGGGGCGACGCGGCGGACGCGGCGGCGGCGGCGGCGGCGGCGGTGGCGGTGGCGGTGGCGGTGGGCGCGGCGGCGGCCGTCCGCGCTAGCGCGACCGACCGGCCAGGATCAGGCTCGACATCACGACCGACACCGACGACAGGCCCATCAGCGCCGACGCCAGCATCGGCGACACCTCGAGGCCCCAGCGCGTCAGGGCGCCCGCGGCCAGCGGCAGCGTCACGAGGTTGTACGCGAACGCCCACGCCAGGTTCGCGCGCATCGTGCGGACCGCGGCCCGGCCGACGCCGATCAGCTCGTCGACCAGCGCCAGCGACGGGCGCATCAGCGTGACGTCGGCGGCGGCGGTGGCGACGTCGGTGCCGGAGCCGAGCGCGATGCCGACCGCCGCCGCGGCCAGGGCCGGCGCGTCGTTGTAGCCGTCGCCGACCATGATCGTCCCGGGCTCGGCCCGGACCCGGTCGAGCTTGCCGGCCGGATCGACCCCGGCGTAGACGTCGGCCGCGCCGATGCCGACCGCGCGCGCGACCCGGTTCGCGGCCTCGGCCCGATCGCCGCTGAGGAGCGCCACCTTCAGGCCGCGGGCCTGCAGCGCCGCGACCGTGGCCGCGGCGTCGTCGCGCAGCTCGTCGCGCACCGCCAGGCCGCCGTGGAGCGCGCCGTCGATCGCGACCAGCACCGGCGTGGCGCCGTCGGCGGCCAGCTCCTCTGCCAGGGCCTCGGCCGCGGCGGGGTCGACGCCGTCGGCGATCACCAGCGCCGGCGTGCCGACGGCGATCGCCCGCGCGCCGACCCGACCTCGGACGCCGGCACCGGGCTCGGCCACCACGCCCTGGGCCCGGGCGATCGTCAGGCCGCGCGCGCGGGCCGCGGCCACCACCGCGCGCGCCAGCGGGTGCTCGCTGGCGCCCTCGAGCGCGGCCGCGAGCGCGATCACCTCGGCGTCGTCGCCGATCACCGCGCGGACGGCCGTCACCTCGGGCTGGCCCCGCGTCAGCGTGCCGGTCTTGTCGAAGATCACCCGGCGCGCGCTGGCCAGGCGCTCGAGCACCGCCGCGCCCTTGATCAGCGCGCCGCGCCGCGCCGCGCGGCCGGTCGCGACCATCACCGCGGTCGGCACCGCCAGGCCCATCGCGCACGGGCACGCGATCACCAGCACGGTCGCGGCCCGCGCGACCGCGCCGGCGACGTCGCGATCGATCAGCCACCACGCCAGCGCCGTGGCCGCGGCCAGAGCGATCGCGATCGGCACGAACACCGCGCTCACGCGATCCGCCAGGCGCTGGGTCGGCGCGCGCGTGCCCTGGGCGTCGCGCACCGCCGCGACCATCCGCGCGACCGTGCTGCCGCCGGCGGCGGCGGTGACCCGGGCCCGGACCGCGCCCGGGCCGTTGATCGTGCCGGCCAGCAGGCGCTCGCCGGGGCCGCGCCGGACCGGGACGGCCTCGCCGGTCACGAGGCCCTCGTCGACCTCGGTGACACCGTCGGCGATGGTCGCGTCGGCGGCGACGCGCTCGCCGGGGCGGACCAGCAGCAGATCGCCCCGGCGCAGATCCGCGGTCGCCAGGGTCTGCTCGACGCCGTCGTCGTCGAGGATGCGCGCGGTCGGCGACACCAGGCCAGCCAGGGCCGACAGCGCGCTGGTCGTGCGCCGCCGGGCCGCGGCCTCGAGCGCGTGGCCCGCGGCGACGAACCCGAGGATGCCGAGCACGCCCTCGGCGTACAGGCCGCCGCCGGCGCCGGCCGCGTACGCGACCGAGATCGCCAGGGCCGCGCTCGAGCCCAGCGTGACCAGCGCGTCCATCGCCGGCGCCCGGTGCCACAGCGAGCGCGCGCCCGCGCGCCAGATCGGCCAGCCGGCGATCCCGGCGATGACCGTGGTCGCCACCACCAGCGCCCAGGCCAGGGTCGTCGGCGACACGTCCCACAGCCACGGCGCCACCGCGCGGGCCGCCCGCGCGACCGGCCGCGCCAGCGCGTGCGCCAGGCGATCGTGGCCGTGCGGCAGCGGCGCCGCCGCGAGCATCACCACCGCCATCGACGTCAGGCTCACCGCCGCCCGGGTCGCCCAGACCCGGACCTCGCGCCGGCGCTCGGCGTCGTCGGCGAGCTGCCGCGCCAGCACGTCGTCGTCGGCCAGCGGCAGCTCGGCCTGGTAGCCGGCGTCGTCGACCGCGGCCACCAGCCCGGCCACGTCGGCCACGGCCGGGTCGACCGTGACCCGGGCCGAGCGGGTCACGAGGTTGACGGTCACGTCGGTCACGCCCGGCTGACCGCGCAGCGCCCGCTCGACGTGGCCCTGGCACGCGGCGCAGGTCATGCCGCCGACCGGCAGCGTGATCAGCGCGGGGGCCGCCGGGGTCATCGTCACTCGCTGTGCGCGGCGTAGCCGGCCCGCGTCACCGCGGCCACGACGTCGGCCAGCACGGCGCCGTCGAGCTGCCCGCGCGCGCGCCCGACCTCGACCACCAGCTCGGTCACGCCCGGCGTCTGGTCGAGCGCGGTCTTGACGCGCCGGACGCAGGCGCCGCAGTGCATGCCCTCGATGGTGATCGCGAACTCGGTCATGGCCGCTACACGGTAGGTCGTGGCGCGGCCGCGTCAAGCGACACATCGCCGCGCCCCGGCCGGGTCACCACCTCGATCATGCGCGCCGGCGCCAGCCACCGCCGCGCCGCGGCGACGACCGCGTCGACCGTGAGCCCACGGGTCCGCGCCAGGCTCTCGCCGATCCCGGCCGGGGAGCCGGTCGTGAGCTGGGCCGCCAGCAGCAGGGCCGCGCGCCGGCCGACGCCGTCGAGCCGCCACAGGGTCGCCGCCTCGCGCCGCCGGATCGCCCGGTCGAGGCCGCGCGGATCCAGTTCGCCGGCCGCGAGCGCCGCGAGCTCGTCGTCGAGCGCGGCCGACACCGCCGCCGGATCGACGCCCGAGCGGACGTCGACGGTCACGTGGACCTCGCCGCCGAGCCGACCGGTCGACAGCCCGACCCCGACCCGCTGGGCCCACTGCCGATCGTGCACCAGCGTCTTCCACAACCGGCCCGAGCCCGGCAGCGCCCACGCGACCGCGAGGGCGTCGAGCGCGGCCTCGTCGACGGTGGCCGCCGCGGGGCCGATCCACGACCGGCGCACCCGCGCCAGCGCCGCCAGGCGATCGTCGACCACGATCCGCACCGGACCCGCCACCTCCGGCGCTGGCCACGCGCGCCGCGCCGGGCGCGCCGACGCCGGGAAGTCGCCGAACCAGCGCTGGCACAGCGCCGCGGCCTCGTCGGCGTCGACGTCGCCGGCCAGCACCAGCGTCGCGTTGGCCGGCACGTACCAGGTCCGGTAGAACGCCTCGACCCGGGCCAGCGTCGCCGCCGCGATGTCCTCGTGGCGGCCGATCGTCAGGTAGCGCAGCGGGTGGCCGTCGGGGTACAGCGCCTCGGCCACCGCGAACCGCTCGGGGCCGAACGGCGCGTTCTCGTAGCGCTGGCGCCGCTCGCTCTGGACCACGGCGATCTGCCGGGCCAGCCGGGGCTGGTCGAGGCCGGGCAAGAAGAAGCCCATGCGATCCGCCTCGATCCACAGCGCGGTGTCGACCGCCGCCCGCGGCATGACCTCGTGGTAGACGGTGCGGTCGGTGCCGGTCTGGGCGTTGGCGTCGGTGGCGCCGGCCTCGCGCAGCACCTGGTAGTGGTGGCGCCCGCCCAGGTGCAGCGAGTTCTTGAACATGTGCTCGAACAGGTGCGCGAAGCCGCTGTCGCCGTCGCCCTCGTCGGAGCTGCCGACGCGATAGCCCATCCACACCGCCACCAGCGGCACGCTGCGATCGCTGTGGACCAACACCTCGAGGCCGCACGGCAGCGTCAGCGTCGTGACCGCGAGCTCGGGCGTGTCGTCGTGCCAGCGGATCGGCGCGGTCACCGCGGCGCCTCGCGGGCCAGCGCCAGCGCCAGCTGGTACAGCTCGCGCCGCGGCCGGCCGGTCTTGACCACCAGGCGCTGGGCCACGTCCTTGGGCCCCAGGCCCTGGGCCAGCAGCGCCCGGACCTCGGCCTCGAGGTCGAGCGCCGGCCGCGCCGCCGCCGCCGCGCCCGCGACCACGATCACGCACTCGCCGCGCGGCGCGGTGTCCGCGTAGCGATCGCGCAGCTCGGCCAGCGGCCCGCGCACGTGCTCCTCGTAGCGCTTGGTCAGCTCGCGCGACACGCACGCCGCGCGATCGTCGCCGAACGCCGCCGCCAGGGTCGCCAGGGTCGCGCCGACCCGATCCGGCGCCTCGTACAGGAGCATCGTCGCGCGCTCGTCGAGCAGGCCGCCGAACAGCTCGGCCCGGGCGCCGGGCTCGCGCGGCGGGAAGCCCAGGAACAGGAACCGATCGGTCGCGAGCCCGCTCGCGACCAGGGCCGCGATCGCCGCCACCGGCCCCGGGATCACGACCACGGGCGCGCCGACCGCGATCGCCGCGCGCACCACCCGGGCGCCGGGATCCGACACGCCCGGCGTGCCGGCGTCGCTGACCAGCGCCACCGACTTGCCGGCGACCAGCTCGCGCGCCAGCTCCTCGGCCCGGGACGCCTCGTTGCCGTCGAAGGTCGAGCGCACGTCGCGGCGCCCGGCGCAGCCGAGGTGATCGAGCAGGATCGCGACGCGGCGGGTGTCCTCGGCGGCGATCACGTCGGCGGTGCGCAGCGCCTCGCCGGCCCGCGGCGACAGGTCGTCGAGGTTGCCGATCGGCGTCGCGACCACGAACAGCGTGCCGGTCACGGTCACGGTCACTCGCGCGACAGCGCGTCGATGTCGACCGCGGTGCCGAACTCGGCCTCGAGGTACTTGCGCAGCCGGCCGAGCATGCGCTTCTCGAGCTGCCGGGCCCGCTCGCGCGACACGCCGTAGCGCTCACCCAGGTCCTGCAAGGTCAGCGGCGACTCGGTCAGCCAGCGCTCGCGGAAGATGGTCTGCTCGCGGCCCTCGAGGGTGCCGGCGAAGGTCTCGAGCTTGCTGCGCAACAGCGTCGAGAACTCGCTCTGCGCCACCGCCTGATCCGGCCGCTGATCCGGGCTCGGGAGGAAGTCCATGCGGCTGCGGGTGCCGCCCTCGTCGTCGCCGGGCATCGGCGCGTCGAGCGAGGCCTCGGGCGCGGACAGGCGCCGATCCATCTCGTCGACGTCCTTCTCGGACACCTGGAGGTTCTCGGCCAGGAGCTTGGTGCTGGCCTCGAAGCCGAGGTGCTCGAGCCGCTCGCGCTCCTTGCGCAGGTTGAAGAACAGCTTGCGCTGGGCCTGGGTGGTGCCGATCTTGACCAGCCGCCAGTTGTTGAGGATGAACTTGAGGATGTAGGCGCGGATCCAGAACGCCGCGTACGACGACAGCTTGACGCCACGGTAGGGATCGTACTTCCGCACCGCCTGCATCAGGCCGATGTTGCCCTCCTGGACCAGGTCGAGCAGGTTCTTGTGGGCGCGGCGGTACTCGTAGGCGATCTTGACGACCAGGCGCAGGTTGGCCTCGACCAGCTTGCGGGCGGCGGTGTTGTCGCCGTGCTCGACCAGCCGGGTCGCGAGATCGTGCTCCTCGTCGGGCGTCAGCAGCGGGTAGCGCCGGACCTCCTGCATGTAGGCCTGCAGGGGATCGCGCTTGATCAGCGCGACCCGGTCGTTGCCGCGCTTCTTGGCCTCGAGCGCCTTCCAGACCTCGTCGTCGTCGGCGACCTCCTCGTCGCCGACGTCGATGACGGTCCCGACCTCGGCGACCAGCTTGTCGTCGTCCTCGGGCTCCGCGTCGGCGTCGGCCGCGTCCTCGTCCTCGGCCGCCTCCTCGGGCTCGGCCGCGTCGTCGCGCTCGGCGTCGTCGCCGTCGGCCCGCGCGCCGCGCCGTCGCGGCGCGCCGGCGCCTGCGCCCGGGGCGCGGCGTCGGGTTCCTGATCCGGCAACCATGGCTCGCACCATACTACACGTCGGCACACGCCGACGGCGGCCGGGGACCGCGGATGTGACGGTGGGAATGGCACGACGGACGACGGCGCTTATACTCACAAGATATGCGCCGGCACCTGTCTCTGCATGTGGTCCTGGTCGTCACGGCGGCCGTCATGGCGCTGGTCCTCACGGTGAGCAAGCGCACCCACGAGGGCATCCACGGCATCGTGTTCGCGCCCAAGACCGTGTGGGCGGCGCCGGGCACGCCCGCGCTGGCGCGCCACGATCTGACCGACCTCAAGGCGTTCAATCAGACCCTGCTCCGCATCAAGGAGAGCTACGTCGATCCGACGCGCATCGATCCCAAGCGCATGCTCTACCAGGCGCTCGCCTCGGTGCAGCTCAACATCCCGGAGGTGCTGGTCGAGCCCGACCTCGCCCACGAGCAGCTGACCGTCGTCGTCAACGACAAGCGGCAGACCTTCTCGACCGCCGACGTCGACTCGCCGTGGCGCCTGGCCAAGGACCTCAAGCAGATCTTCGCGTTCATCGAGGCCAACATGAACCCGGGCGCGGACCTGGCCGCGGTCGAGTACGCCGCCGTCAACGGCATGCTCGAGACCCTCGACCCGCACTCGGTGCTGATGGATCCCGAGGCCGCGCGCGAGCTCGACGCCTCGACCAGCGGCAAGTTCGGCGGCCTCGGCATCGTGATCCGCATGGTCGACCGCAAGCTGACCGTGATCCGGCCGATCAAGAACACGCCGGCGTCGCGGGCCGGGATCAAGGCCAACGACCACATCGTCAAGATCGACAACCAGGCGACCGACGTGCTCACCAGCGACGAGGCGGTCGACCGCATGCGCGGCGAGCCCGACACCCCGGTGACGCTGTGGGTCGCGCGCAAGGGCGCCGATCAGCCGCTGCGGTTCGATCTGGTCCGGGCCGAGATCACGACCGAGTCGGTGCGCTCGCAGCTGCTCGACGGCAACGTCGGCCTGATCAAGATCTCCAACTTCCAGGGCTCGACCGCGGCCGAGACCCAGCGCGCGCTGACCGAGCTGCGGTCCGGCGGCGCCCAGGCGATCATCCTCGATCTGCGCGGCAACCCCGGCGGCCTGCTCGACCAGGCGGTCAAGACCGCCGACCTGTTCGTCGACCAGGGCACGCTGGTGACCACCGTCAAGGGCGGCCAGCGCAAGCCGCGCCGGGCCAGCGCCGAGGACGGCGAGACCGGCTATCCGATGGCGGTGCTGCTCAGCGCCGGCTCGGCGTCGGCGTCGGAGATCGTCGCGGGCGCGCTCAAGAACCTCGACCGCGCGATCGTGATCGGCACCCGCAGCTTCGGCAAGGGCTCGGTCCAGCAGCTCTACCGCAACGACGACGACGGCACGATGCTCAAGCTGACCGTCGAGCAGTACCTGACCCCGGGCGATCGCTCGATCCAGTCGGTCGGCATCGTCCCCGACGTCGCGCTCCGGCGCATGTTCGTGCCGGCCAAGAACGACAGCCCCGGCGACTACCTCCGGCTCCTGCAGCCGAGCAAGTCGTGGGGCGAGAAGGATCTCGACGCCCACCTGACCTCGACCTTCGCCAAGGACACCGACACGCCGACCTACGAGCTGCCGTTCCTGTACGAGAAGCCCCAGGACAAGTCGGCCGACGATCCGCTGCCGAGCGACGACGACGACGCCAGCGACGATCTGATCGTCGACTTCGAGACCGGCCTGGCGCGCGATCTGCTGAGCGCGGCCACCGCGACCGACCGGCCGGGCCTGATCAAGAACGCCAAGAACCTGGTGACCAAGCGGCGCGCGCTCGAGGACGGCAAGCTGGCCGCCGCGCTCGCCAAGCTCGGCGTCGACTGGTCGGCGCCCCCGGCCGCGGCTGAGCCGCCGGCCCGCCTGACCGCCGCGGTCACCCTCGACCAGCCCGGCCCGCTGCCGCCCGGCGCGGTCGTGACCATGACCGCGACCGTCACCAACACCGGCGCCGGCCCGGCCTACCGCGTCCACCTGCGGGCCCACGCCGACGACGGCATCTTCGACGACGACGAGCTGGTGATCGGCAAGGTCGCGCCGGGCGAGACCCGGACCTTCGCCGCCCAGGTCGAGGTCCAGAAGGACGCGATCCGCCGGGTCGATCGCATCTCGTTCGACCTGGCCGAGGCCCGCGGCGCCACCGCCCCGGTCCCGCCCTTGTCGGTCGCGATCAAGCCGGCGCCACGGCCGACCTTCGCGTACACCCACCAGCTGATCGATCTGGGCAACGGCGACGGCCTGCTGCAGCGGCGCGAGCGCCACCGCGTGCGCGTCCAGATCAAGAACACCGGCAGCGGCACCGCGCCCGCGGCCACGGCGGTCCTGCGCAACACCAGCGGCGCCGGCGTCCAGCTCGAGAGCTCGCGCATGGAGCTGGGCGAGCTGGCCCCGGGCGCGACCAAGACGGTCGAGTTCGGGTTCACGGTCCAGCCCGACTTCGAGGCGGCCGAGGCCACGATCGAGCTGGTCATCTACGACGCCGAGATCGGCGCGCAGTCGGGCGAGAAGCTGAAGTTCCCGGTGCTGGCCAGCGGCGGCGCGATCGCGGCCGCGGCCGGCCTGGTCGAGGCCAAGGCCGCCGGCACCGAGATCCGCGAGGGCGCCTCGGCCGACGCCACGGTGATCGCCACCGCCGCCAAGGGGACGCGCTGGAAGGTGCTCGGCACGATCGGGCCCTGGACCAAGGTCGAGCTCGACACCGGCGCGCCCGGCTTCGTCGCGACCCGCGGCGTCAGCAAGTCCAGCGGCAAGCCCAGCGGCGTGGTCAGCGCGCGCTACCAGGTCACGCCGCCGGCGATCACGATCTCGACGCCGATGCAGGAGACCACCGCGGAGCGCCTGACGCTCACCGGCACCGCCACCGACGACGACCACCTCGAGGACGTCTACGTGTTCGTCGCCAATGGCAGCGCCAAGATCGAGACCCGCAAGGTGCTCTACAAGTCCAACCGCGGCGGCAAGACGCCGAACACGCTCGCCTTCCAGGGGGACATCCCGCTGTGGCCGGGCTCGAACGTGATCACCGTGGTCGCGCGCGAGAACGCCGACGTGAAGTCGATCGAGACCATGGTCGTGTACCGCGACGCCCCGACCACCGCCCAGGCGCCGTGAGCCATGGCCGTGTGAGACCATGGTCGTGTGCCGCGCGCCCCGGCCACCGCCCGGGCGCCGTGATCGTGGCGGCGCACCCGGACCTACACCCGGGTGCGCGTCACATGTGCTCGCATCGGCTGCGGATCTCGGCGATCCTGGCTCCGGCCACGGTGCGATGAATCACACCGCCCCGGGCGCCGTCACATGAGGGAACCATGCGCACCATGATCGTCCTCGCCGCGTTGCTCGCTCCGGCGACGGCGCTCGCCGACAACGACTACGCCGCCGCGGTCGCCGGCACCTTCGACGTCAAGTACGAGGAGGTCACGTCGAACTGTCAGAACACCGGCATCGTGCTCAACCGCGGCGCGATCGAGATCAGCAAGCGCCGGGGCGCGACGATCAACGTCGACATCGACCGGATGCCGATGATGGCCGGCACCGCCAGCAAGGGCGGTCGGCTCAAGGCGTCGTCGAAGATCGGCAAGACCTCGATCCAGGGGCTCGACGGCCGGTTCTCGACCGCGGGCACCGTCAACGGCGAGGGCGACAACGCGGTCCTCAACGTCGTCTTCGTCGCCGAGTACTACCTCAAGGGCAAGGCGTACTGCACGCAGTCGTGGAACGTGACCGGCGTCCGCAAGGTCGCCGCGCCGACGCCCGCGCCCAAGGCCCAGGCCCAGGCCCAGATGGAGCAAGAGCTGTTCGAGCCGTGGACGCTCGGCCGGCCCCTGCCGTGACTCGCTGATCCTGTGCGTGGCGTCGGTCAGCGGTAGCGCGCCCGCAAGAGCTCGCGCTCGAGCGCGGCGGCGAGCGCCAGGTTGATCGGCCGCAGGCCCGCGCCGCCGTCGTCGTGGGCCTCGCCCTGCAGGTCCGCGAAGATCGCGACCTCGCCGCCGGCCGCCAGGTACGCCGCGACCCGGGCCCGCGCGGTGGGATCGATCGCGGCGTGCTCGCGGCACATCGCCAGCTCGGGCGCGCCGCGCTTGTCGCGCACCGCCGCGAACCCGAACAACCGGCACACGATCGGCCGCTGCGCGTAGACGGTGCAGCCGCCGGGCAGCTGCGCCGGGGCGTAGAGCGCGCACGGCCCGGCGCCGATCGCGGTCGCGCGATCGAGCAGCGCCTCGCCCTCGCCCGCCGCCACCGCGGCCCGGGCGATCGGCGCCACGTCGGCCTCGCTGACGTGCGGCGGCGCGCCCACGCAGCAGGCGCCGCACCCGGTCGGGCACGCCAGGCCGGTGGCCGCGGCGACCGCGCCGGCGAGGCGGTCGGCCTCGACGTAGATCGCCAGGCGGCGCGGCGTCACGCGCCACCGCGCTGGTAGACGTCGACCAGCGGCGCGCCGCCGGCCTCGACCCGCAGCACCCGCCGCGCGTCGGGCGGGATCGGACACGGCCGCCAGCTCGGCTGGTAGTGGACGATCCACGCCGCCTGGCGCGGATCGTCGACCGGCTCCCACAGGTCGCCCCGGAACCAGGTCAGGTGCGCGGGCTCGACGCACCGGCGGTGGACCCGATCGCCGGGCCGCGCGTGGCGGTTGACGTAGCCGATGGCCTCGCCGAGGCCCTCACCCCACCACGCGACCTCGAACCGGCGGGCGCGCGCGACCGCGGCGGTGCCGCCGACCTGCTCGCCGTAGTAGTCGAGGTAGTACGGATGGATCCGCGCGCAGGTCACGATCAGGTAGATCGCCACCGCGGCCGCCACCGCCGGCGCCGCCCACCGTCGAGCGCGGGCCGCCAGCCAGGTGGCGAGCGCGTCGACGCCGACCGCGGCCGCGAGCGCGATCGGCAGGAGCATCGGCAGCACGTAGCGGATGCCGTCCTGGCGCACCGGCGACAGCGCCACCACCAGCGGCGCGAGCAACCACACCGCGACGATCGCGAGCGACCGGCGCGCGCGCTGGGCCCAGACCCCGAGGCCGCCGACCGCGGCGATCAGGATCACCAGCGGCGTGGTCGCGCCCAGGTACGGCAGGAAGTACCAGCGCGGCGGCGTCGCGGTGATCGCGCCCAGGAACGGCTCACCGCTGTGCGTGCCCTTGAGCTTGTGCCAGGCCTCGACGGTGTGCGCGATCGGGTGCTGCCACAGCCGCGGCCACAGCACGATCGCGGTGAGCACCGCCACCGCCGGGATGATCGCCAGGCCCAGCGCGACCGCGCGCGCGCGGGCCTCGGCCGGCGCGGTGATCAAGATCGTCAGGCCGATGGCCGGCGCGGCCAGGCCGTTGACGAAGCGGGTCATCAGGCCGACGCCGAGGATGACGCCGACCAGCGCCAGCCGGAGCTCGAGCGCGCGGCCGCGAGCGCCGCCGTCCCAGACCCGCAAGGACGCCCACCACGCCAGCGCCCAGACCGCGACCGACGGCGCCTCGTGCCCGACGATCTGGCCGTGGGCGATCAGGTGCGGCGACAGCGCGGCGATGACGCCCGCGCCGACGCCGACCCGCAGGCTGGCCAGGCGCCGACCGATCGGCACCAGCAGCGCGCACCCGAGCGCCATCACCAGCGCCGACAGCGCGCGCGCGCCGCCGTAGCCGTCGCTCCACAGGCCGCCGAGCCCGGCGAGGTACTTGGTCACCGGCGGGTGCTCGTAGTTCCAGCGCCACGCGGCGTCGTCGAAGTCGCCGCGCACGAGGTTCTGGACGTAGTTGCGCCCGGCGGACCAGTAGGTGTCCTCGTCCCAGGTCTGGCCGGCGGCGCCGAGATCCCACAGCCGCGCCAGCGCCGCGAGCGCGAACACCGCCAGCGTCGCGCCCAGCAGCGCCCGCGGCGTGGCCCGCAGCCGTGCCCGCGCGGTCCACAGCGCCGTGGCCACGACGACGAGCAGGATCGCCCAGGCCGCCGCCGCGTCCCCGCGCGCGGCGCCGGGGTGATCGAACCGCGCCAGCGCCGGCGGCTCGGGCGCCAGCGACGAGGCCGGCACGTACTCGGGATCGCCGCGGCGTCCGGGCGGGTGCCACACCAGCCGCGCGCCCGGCGGCGCCGCGAAGCGCAGGCCGATCGCCCCGGCCGCGAGCTGGATGCGCGCGGTGATCACGCCGCGCCCGACGATCGGCGGCCGGCCCTCGAGCTCCAGCCGGGCCGGCCCCGGGGACGCGAACCCGACCACGAACGGTCCGCCCCGGGCCAGGTGCAGGCTGCCGGTGCGCGCGATCGTGCCCGGCGGATCGCTGGGCGAGGTCGGCACCGTCGCCAGGCGCGCCAGCGGCGGCGTCACCCAGGCCGCGCGCGCGATCAGCACCAGCGCCACCAGCGCCAGCGCGATCGCCCACGGCGTCAGCCGCGCGCGCCAGGTCATCGCGCGAGCCCGGGGCAGGTCATCGGCCGATCGGCCCGGGCCAGGAACGTCAGGTACTCGCCGCGCTCGACCAGCCCGGGCACGTGCAGCACGACGCGCTCGAACCCGCGCGCCTGCCAGAACCCGGCGCAGTGCCCCAGCGGCGCCGGCTCGGGCACGCGCCGCAGGTCGTAGCAGGACAGGATGATCGTCGGGTGGTGCTCGGCCATGAGCGGGTCGGGGCCCCACTTGTTGTGGCCGGCGCGCGGGTTGGTGCGCGGCACCTCGTGGGCCACGCGCGCCGACACCAGGCCGAAGACGTCGATGCCGGGCAGGCGCGCGTAGTACGGCAGCGCGCCGACGCCGCCGTAGATCGCGAAGTCGTCGGGCCGCACGCACGGTCGCAGCGCCTTGCCGATCAGCACGCGGTCGTGGGTGTACGCGCGCAGGTACGCCGGCGTGTCGATGCCGCGGTCGTTCCGGAAGTTGCCGAACTTCAGGCTGGCGCGGGTCAGGTCGAGCTGCCGGCGCGCGAACAGCCCCAGCACGATCGCGGCGAGCGCGACCGCCGGCCAGGTCCGGGCGCGGCCGCCGGGCGCGCCGTCGCCGCCGCCGACCACGACCGCGCGCGCGCTCGGCGCCGGCCACGCCCGCGCCAGCACGCGGCCGAGGTTGTCGACGCCCAGCGCCACCGCCAGCGCCGCCAGCACGAACAGCGGCATGATGAACCGGTGCAGGCCCATGAAGTCGCCGCCGACGCCGGCGACGTAGCGCAGGTAGACCACGACCACGATCGGCGCCAGCGTCACCAGCGCGAACCGGGCGGTCCGGCGCGGCCGCTCGATCAGGCCGAGCAGCGCCAGGGGTGACGCCCACGCCAGGCCGGTCTGCGTGAACCAGCGCCCGACGTAGTGCCAGCCGTTGCCGCGCATCTTGGCGTCGTAGCCGGGCACCGCCGCGCCGGCGGCCTTGACGTAGTAGGTGTTGGGGAACGGCCAGCCGTAGTACCACCAGCGCCACGCGAACCACGGCGCCCACAGCCCGAGGAACCAGCCGACCGCGTGCCACTCGGCGCGGCTCGGACGCAGCCGCCGCTCGCCGATCAGGTTGGTGCCCAGGCGGTGCAGGCCGAACAGCGCGACGATCAGCGGGCCCTCGGGCCGGGTCATCGACGCCAGCGCCAGCGCGATGGCCATCCGGCGCAGGCCGCGGGCGTCGTCGCCGGCGCTCGCCGCCAGGTAGCCGTCGAGCGCGACCGCGATCAGGAACGTGTAGAGCTGGGTCTCGAGCCCGCCCGACGACCAGCACGCGAACCCGCTCGAGCACGCCAGCAAGAGCGGCGCCAGGCCGGCCAGCGGGTGGCCGCGCCCGAGCGCGCGCTCGCCGATGCGGAACGTGATCGCGAGCACGCCGAGGCCGAAGCCGACGCCGAGCACCCGCGCCGCGATCTCGGGCGGGACGCCGACCACCATCAGCGCGCCCAGGATGAACGTCCACAGGAAGTTGGTGTAGCCCTCGACCGGATCGCCGAGGTTGAAGGTCAGCTCGCCGTGCTCGGCCAGGTTGCGCGAGAACACGAACGAGATGAACGCGTCGTCGGTGACGAAGTCGTACTGCTGCGCGTGCCAGACCAGGATCACCGCGGCCACGGCCAGCGGCGCGAAGCGCACCCAGGCGGGCACGGCGCGAGGCGGGGCGGACGTCACCGGCCGAAGACTCCCCCGGCGCGCCGCCCGATTCAAGGCGCGATCCGGAGCGAATTCCGTCGGCGCGGAGCCGCCGCGCGCGCACTTCTTGCTAGGGTCGCCGGTCGATGTCCGAGCCGTCCACCGCGACGCCCGCGCCAGGCGCGCCGGACGCACGCGCACCGCAGCCGCCGCTGGCGCAGGTGGTGATCGCGGGCGCTGCGACCGGGGGCCTGGCCGCGGTCGCGGCCGGGCTGTGCGACGCGCTGTGGTCGTGGCGGGCGCTAGCGCAGTTCACGCCCGGCGTGCTCGAGCGGCTCCGGGTCGCGCTGTACGTGGCGGCCAGCTACGCCGTGGTCGGCCTGGTCGCCGGCGCGGTGATCGCGGCGATCGTCGCGTACTACGATCGCGCGACCGCGCTGGGCACGCTGGTGCGCCACGCCGCGCGCGAGCACGCCCGGGCCCGGGCCCGCGGCGCCGACCAGGCGGTCATCGGCGTGTCGCTGGTGCTGGCGTTCGTGCCGATCGCGACGGTGACGGTCTGGATCACGTTCGCGCGCCTGATCCACGTGCTCCAGACGCGGAAGAACTTCGCGCTGGTGGTGGCGGTGGCGATGGTGGCGAGCGTCGTCGCGCTGGCGATCGCGATCGCGCTGGCGATCGCGGTGGCGCGGCCGATCGAGTACGGCTTGCGCGCGCTGGCCCGGGGCCGGCTGGGCCCGGCGCTGGCGTGGGTCTGGGCCCCGGCGGTGGCGCTGGCGGCGCTGGTCGCGCTCGGCGGCGTCGCCGCGCTGATCTCGACCTGGAGCGTGGTCAAGCTCCTGCCGCTGCGGCCGCCGGCGGTGATCGCGGTGGCGCTGGTGTTCGCGATCCCGCTGCGGGGCCGCGGCGCCGCGGTGGCGGTGCGCTGGCGGGCGGCGCGGCCCTGGCGCCGGCGCGCGCTGGTGGCGGCGGTGCCGATCGCGACGTTCCTGGCCGCGGCCGCGACCGGCAACCGCGCGGCGATCATCAAGAGCGCGGTCGCCTACTCCGGCGGCGGCGATCCGCTGACCCGGCTGTGGAAGCGGATGATCGATCGCGATCGCGACCACCACTCGCCGTGGTTCGGCGGCGACGACTGCGACGACGGCGACGCCAGCATCCACCCCGGGGCCAGCGACATCCCCGACGACGGCGTCGATCAGAACTGCGTCGCCGGCGACGCCAAGAGCCAGCGCGACGTGGCCGAGGTCGGGTTCGCGCCGGCGCCGCCGACGGTGCCGGCCGACGTCAACGTCGTGCTGATCACGATCGACACGCTGCGCGCCGACCACGTCAGCGCCTACGGCTACGGCCGCCCGACCACGCCGACGATCGACGCGATCGCCGCCGAGGGCACGCTGTTCCGCGCGGCCTGGGCCCACGCGCCGTCGACGCGGTACTCGATGCCGGCGATCCTGACCGGCCGGCTGCCGCTCGACGTCTACTACGACACCTCGATCGCCGGCTGGCCCGGGCTGCAGGCCAAGGCCACGACGATCGCCGAGATCTTGCGCGGGCGCGGCTTCGCGACCGGCGCGTTCACCAACTACTGGTACTTCGATCGGGTCCGGCGCATGGATCAGGGCTTCGACGTCTACGACAACGACAACGCCCGCCTGCACCAGGGCGCCGACCCGGCCCACACCCGCGGCAGCTCGTCGCGCGAGCAGACCGACAAGGCGCTCGGGTTCGTGGCCGCGAACGCCGGGCGCCGGTTCTTCCTGTGGGTCCACTACTACGATCCGCACCACGAGTACGAGCCCCACCCCGAGGTGCCGAAGTTCGGCGACAGCGAGATCGATCGCTACGACGGCGAGATCCGGTTCACCGACCTGCACCTGGGCCGGCTGGTCGCCGATCTCAAGGCCCGCGGCCTGTGGGACAAGACCGTCATCGTGATCACCGGCGACCACGGCGAGGGTTTCGGCGAGCACGGCGTGTTCCAGCACGGCTACCACCTGTACGCGGCCCAGACCAAGGTGCCGCTGGTGGTCCGGGTCCCGGGCCTGCCGCCGCGGGTGTCGACCACCGCGGTCGGCCACATCGACGTGCTGCCGACCCTGGCCAACCTGGCCGGCGCCGCGCCGACGCCGGAGATGATGGGGCGATCGCTCGTGCCGCTGGTGGCCGGCGGGCCCGAGGATCCCGACCGCGTGGTGTTCCAGCAGCTCTCGTACGAGGGCAACCACGAGCTGCGCGGCGCCGCGACGCTGGCGTGCCACGTGCTGTACAACGTGTCGCCGCACACGAGCTGGGAAGTGTACCGACTCGACGACGACCCCACCGAGACCCACGATCGCGCCGACGCCCCCGGGCCGTGCGCCCGGGTCCGGACCGCGTTCGAGCGCTGGTACGACAGCGCCCAGATCCCGGCCGGCGCCGGCGACGCGCTCCTGCCGGCCCGCCCGACGATCGCGCGCCCGCTCGACGTCGACTTCGGCGATCAGGTCCGGCTGCTCGGGCTCGACGCGCCCGCCGAGGTCCGCCCGGGCCAGAGCGTCGAGCTGACGTTCTCGTTCGAGGCCCGCGGCCGCCTGACCGGCGGCTGGAAGGTGTTCGTCCACGTCGAGGGGCCCGCCGGCGGCCGCTTCACCGCCGACCACGCGCCGGTGCGCCCGTTCGACTGGTGGCGCCGCGGCCAGTTCATCCGCTACACGATCACGACGACGGTGCCGGCCTCGGCCCCGGCCGGCGCCTACGACGTCTGGATGGGCGTGTGGCGCAAGGCCGATCGCCAGCCGGTGGTCGCGCCGCCGGGGATCACGGTGGTCGAGCGGCGCGCGAAGGTCGCGACCCTGCAGGTGGTGCGATGACGATGCCGACGTGGCTCCGGGTCGGGTTCTGGACGCTCCTGTCGGCGCCGGGCGTGTGGCAGATCGCGCTCCTGGTGTGGGCGGTGGCCGCGCGGTTCCCGTACCCCTACGACCTCGAGTGGATGGAGGGCGGCGTGCTCCACGGCGCCGCGCGCATCGCCAGCGGCGACGGCATCTACGGCCAGCCCTCGGTCGACTACATCTCGTTCCTGTACACGCCGCTGTACCCGGGCCTGCTGGCGCTCCTGGGCTCGGTCGTCGGCCTGTCGTACCAGCTCGGTCGGCTGGTCTCGATCCTGTCGCTGGTGGGCCTGGCCGCGCTCGCGGTCACCAACGCGCTGGCGTGGTCGCCGCGCCACCGCGGCGCCGCCGTCGCCGGGTCGGTGCTCGGCCTCGGGCTGTTCGCCGCCGCGTACCCGTTCATGGAGGGCTGGTACGACCTGGTCCGGGCCGACACGATGTTCCTGTTCATCGCCACCGGCGGCCTGATCGGCCTGTCGCGGTGGGCCCGCGCCGACGAGGGCTTCCGCGGGCACCGCCGGATCGCGGTCGCCGGCCTCATCCTGGGCCTGGCGTTCTTCGCCAAGCAGACCGGCGTGCTCTACGTGCTCGCCGGCGGCCCGATCATCGCCGTCATGAACTGGCGGCGGGCGCCGACCTACGTCGCCGCGGCCGGCGTGATGGGCCTGGGCGGCGCGGCGCTGCTCCAGCGCACCACCGGCGGCTGGTTCTGGACCTACGCCTTCGAGATCCACCAGGCCCACGACTGGAACAAGGATCGCTTCTACAAGTCGTTCGAGCTGATCCTGATGCACTTCCGGTGGGCCACGGCGATCATCGTGCTCGGGCTGTGCGTGGTGCTGGCGTGCGCGATCGTGCGGCGCCGCCTGCCGCCGCCGGCGCGAGCGCTGCTCCTGTGGACCTACGTCTACGCGGTGTCGACGCTGATCGGTGCGATCGGCTGGGGCACCGAGTTCGCGCACTACAACGCGTACATGCCGGCGTTCCTGCACGGCGCGATGGCGGCCGGCCTGGCGGTCCCGGCGATCCTCGCGTGCGGCGAGCTCTTGCTCAGCGGCGACCGCGCGCCGTCGGAGCGGGCGGCGGATCGAGCCCGCACGCTCGCGCACCTCGGCGCGGCGGTGGTGGCGCTCGGGCTGGGCGTGCAGCTCTACCAGGCCCGCTGGAACCCGCGGCCGTTCATCCCGACCGCGCGCGATCGCGCCGCCGGCGACGAGCTGATCGCGACGATCCGCGCGCTGCCGGGCCGGGTGTGGGTGCCGTCGCATCCGTGGTACGCGCACCTCGCCGGCAAGCCGATGTACGTGCACCGGATGGGCGTCAAGGACGTCACCGCGCGCAAGCCGCGCCCGGTGATGGGGCTCGAGGAGGCGCTGCGCGGCCGTGAGTTCGCGGCGATCGTGTTCGACAACCGCGATCTGTTCCTCGAGGTGCCGGCGATCGCGCACTACTACCGCCCCGACGATCTGGTCGCGCGCACCGCGCGACCGCGCCTGTTCACCGGCGCCAAGATCGTGCCCGACTCGATCTGGGTGCCCGCCGGCCCCGCGCAGCTGCCGACGGGCTGGCGGGTGCTGTTCGACTTCGAGAGCGGCTCCTACGCCAGCTGGACGGTCATGGGCAGCGCCTGGGGCAACGCGCCCGAGCGCAAGGAGGTCGCGGGCCAGGGGCTGGTGCGGCGGTTCGGCGGCCGCCACTTCGCGACCTCGATGCACGGCGGCGACGGCCGCACCGGCACGTTGATCTCGGCCGAGTTCACGATCGACGCCGACACGATCCGCATGCGCCTGGGCGGCGGCGCCGAGGACAGCGGCCTGCGGGTCGAGCTGCGCATCGGCGGCAAGGCCGTCCGCACCGCGACCGCACCGATGCCGCCGTCGGAGCGGTTCGTCGACGTGAGCTGGAGCGTCGCCGATCTGATCGGCCAGGCCGCGACGATCGCCCTCGTCGACGAGTCCGAGCGGTCGTGGGGCCACCTGAACGTCGACGAGATCTGGATCGGCCCGGCCGAGTAGGGGCCGGGCGTCCGCGGGGCCGCGCGACCGCGGCGTCAGGCGTCCGCGGGGCCGCGCGACGTCACGGCGGCCGGCGGTAGACGCTGACGATCGGCACGCCGTCGACGCGCAGCACGAACACCGGCTGGACCGTGCCGTAGCTCTGCCAGATCATGAAGTCGTGGCGGCGGAAGTGGCGCTCGTGGATCACGATCGCCAGCTGCGACCACGCGACGCCCGCGTCCTCGTGGCCGGCGTCGGGCAGCCCCGGCGCCAGCAGCCCGTCGCGGGCGTAGGCGCCCCAGGCCGGCGCCGCGTCGTGGGCGTAGACCGGCCGCGGCCGGGCGCCCGGCGGCGGCGCCTGGGTCCGCAGGAACGGCAGCACGCCGCGCGCGGCGTAGCCCCAGAACTGGCGGTTCATGCCGAGGTCGGCGCCGCCGGGCGCGCCGCCGGCGATGGCGTTGTACGACGTCAGCGCGTACGGGTGCGCGTGCGCGGTCTCGGCCGCGGCGGCGCCGACCAGCGCCGCGCCGACCAGCGCCACCGCCAGCGCCGGCGCGGCCCGGTGCCGCGCGCGCGGCCACAGCTCGGCCAGCGCCGCCGCCGCCGCGCGCGCCGCCCACACCGCGCCGAGCCCGGCCGCCACGCACAGGCTCGGGATCGCCGCCTCCCAGTGCTTCTCCGCGCCGAAGATCGGCGTCGAGCCGAGCAGGAACGGGCCCATCGACGCGGCCAGGGACAGCCCCAGCAGCAGGCCGGCGTCGGTGGTCGCGATCGCGCGCGCGCGCCACCACCGCGCGCGCACGGCCGCGCCCAGCGCCGCCGCCGCCAGCGTGCCGGCCGGCACGGTCAGGAGCGTCGTGACGATCGCTGTGTGCCACGGGAACGGCGGGTGGTTCCAGTTGTGGCCGAGGTACTCGAAGTTGTAGTGCACGTGGGTCATGTGGAACGTCAGCCACGCGCGCACGTGCGCGACGGTGTCGAACCACAGCCACGGCCACACCGCGACGAGCGTCAGCGGCCCCAGGACGATCAGCGCCAGCGGCACGTACCAGCGCGCGCCCAGGCCCCGCGCCAGCGCCCGCGGCCAGCGCAGCCGCCCGGGCCGGGTCGTCGGGTAGGTCTGGCGCGCGACGACCCACACGAAGTGCGGCGCGATCGCGAACGGGATCAGCAGCGCGTTGTGCTTGGTCGACAGCGCCAGGCCCCAGACCACCCCGGCGACGATCGCCCACCACCACCGCGCCAGCGCGCGCCAGTAGCAGTACAAGGTCGCCAGCCACAAGGTCGCGATCGGCCCGTCGAAGGCCGCCAGGCCGGCGTGGAAGAACGCGCGCGGCAGGCACAGGGTCAGGAGCGCGGCGAGCACCGCCTCGGCCAGGCCCCACGCCGCCGCGACCCACGCGAACACGATCAGCACCAGCAGCGCGTGCATCAGCGCGGTCGGCGCGCGGTACGCGGTGACGTGGCTGGCGACGCCCAGGCGATCGTGCAGCAGCCGGTGCGACAGCCCGAACAGCGTCTTCATCAGCGGCGGGTGCTCGCGGTTGTGATCGGTGACGCCGGGCCCGCCGAAGGCCGCGGTGATGCCGGCGTGGCTGGTGACGCCGCGCTTGCGCCCGATCAGATCGAGCCACCAGCGGGCGTAGCCGTCGCCCGCGCCCATGTAGACGGTCTCGTCGCGGGCCACGCCGACGTCGCGCTGCGCCGACAGCGTCGTCGCCAGGGTCAGCACCACCAGCGCCGCGCCGATCGCCCGCACCAGCCAGGGGTTCGCCCGCGGCGTCATCGCCGGGCCTCGGCGGCGAAGCACACCAGCCGGTTGGCGGCCCGCAGCCCGACCGCGCGGGCGGTGAACGTGACCGCGCCGCGGCCGGGGCGGGTCACGACCGTGCGCGTGACCCAGCCGTCGTCGACGCCGACCCGCACCCGCGCCAGCTCGAAGCCGTCGACCGCCACGGCGAGCTCGGCCGGGTCGCGCACGTCGCGGCGCGTGAACACGTCGGCCAGGCCGACGCCGAAGGCCAGCTCGGTGCCGAGCGCGACGTCCGCGAAGGTCATCGTGACCGCGCCGTCGGGCGTCGGCACCACCTGCGCGCACCGATGCGGGGCGAACCCGACCTCGGCCAGCACCAGCTCGGGGCCCCGCGCCCGCTTGCCGGCCACGGTCGCGGTCCCGATCAGCGGCGCGAAGTCGGTGACGACCGTGCGCGCGGCCTGGCGGAAGCGCCGCACCGTGACGCCGCCGAACGTGCGGGTCGACGCGGCGTGCAGGCCCCGGGTCTCAGGCGCGCGCGCGCCGCGGATCGACAGCTCCCAGATGGCCGGGTAGCGCGCGGCGTCGAGCCGCCCGGCCATCTCGACCGGCACCAGATCGCCGAGGTGCAGGTACCCGACCGGCTCGGCCCACCCGGGCGCGATCACGATCAGCTCGCCCACCTGGTGGGCCGCGCGGACCTCGGCGGCGGCGGCGGCCCAGGCGGCGTCGTCGGGCACGCCGGCCCCGGCCCCGACCACCCGCCGCGCGCTCCACGCGGCGACGACCACCAGCGCGAGCGCGGGCGCGAGGCGAGCGAGGCGCGAGGCGGGGGACGGCACCAGGCCGCGCATCCTACCCGGGAACCGACGCCGCCGCGCCTCGGCCGCGCGCACGATGCGTCGCGGATCGGACCGATCGCGGCGCGCCTGGGGGTAGAGTGACGCGCCTGTGCTGCGCCGCTACGCGATCCACTTGATCCTGTTCGCCGTCGGCCTGGTCGGCTACGGCGCCATGTCCGGCTCGCGGCTGTGGCACCAGTCCACCGATCCGCACTTCGTCTACCAGGCCGACGCGTGGCTGCACGGCCGCACCTCGATCACCCCGCCGCCGACCCGCGGCGACGACTGGGCCAAGGTCGAGACCGTGATCCTCAAGGACGGCCGCGAGGTCCGCGGCCGCCGCCTCCACGCGCGCCCGGTGTTCCGGACCACCCGCGGCGCCGAGGTCGCGCTGGCCGAGGTCGCGAGCAGCAAGGGCCAGACCTACTACGTCTCGTTCCCGCCGCTGCCGAGCGTGCTGATGCTGCCCGGCGCGGCGCTGGGCGGGCGCGCCGGCAACGACGTCGCGCCGACGGTGCTGTGCGCGGCGCTGATCCTGCCGCTGTTCTTCGCGGCGCTCCGACGGCTCGCGGCCGCGGGCCAGTCGATCCGGACCGCCGCCGACGACGTCTGGCTGACGATCGCGCTCGGGTTCGGCACGGTCCTGTACTTCGCGGCGGTGCAGGGCCGGGTCTGGTTCACCGCCCACGTGCTCGGCGTGCTGCTCGCGACCGCGTACGCGTGGGCCTCGATCGAGGCCCGCCGGCCGATCCTCGCCGGCCTGTTCCTCGGGCTGGCGGCGATCACCCGCACGCCGATGGCGTTCATGCTGCCGCTGTTCGTGCTCGAGGCCGCGCGCATGGCCGGCGGCCTGACCGCGCTGCGCGCCGATCGCGCGGCGTTCGCGCGGGCGGTGCGGGGCCCGCTGATCCGGTTCGCGCTGCCGGTGATCGTCATCGCGATCGCCGCCGCCGGGTACAATCTGGCGCGGTTCGACGCGCCGACCGAGTTCGGGCACACCTACCTCGACGTGCGCCAGCAGGCGCAGATGGAGCAGTACGGGCTGTTCAGCTACCAGTACCTGGCGCGCAACCTGGCGGTGGCGTTCACGCTCCTGCCGGAGTTCCCGGCCCACGGGCCGTTCGTCCAGGTGTCGGGCCACGGCCTGGCGCTGTGGGTGACGACGCCGGCGCTGCTGTTGCTCCTGTGGCCGCGTCAGCGCCCGCCGATCCACCGCGCGCTGTGGCTCACCGTCGCGATCGTCGCGATCCCGACGTTCTTCTACCAGAACTCGGGCTGGGTCCAGTTCGGCTACCGGTTCAGCCTCGACTACACCGTGTTCTTGATCCTGCTGCTCGCGGTCGGCGGCCGGCCGCTGCGCCACGTCGCCAAGGCGCTGATCGTGATCGGCGTCGTCGTGAACCTGTTCGGCGCCTGGAGCTTCGCGCGCCACCCGACCTACTACCGGATCGGCGGCAACGCCTACGGCACGGTGGTGGCGCATTGACCGCGCTGTCCATCGGCGCGCCGCGCGCGCACCCGCCGATCGCGATCGACGCCGCCGCGGTGGCCGCGGCCACGTGGCGCGACGGCTACTTCGCGCTGCCGTCGGTGCTCGACGCCGCGCTGGTCGCGCGCTGCCACGCCGCGGTCGCGGCCGCGCACGCCGCCAGCGTACCGACGGTGGCCGCGTTCGCCTACGACGCGCCGTGGGAGCTGGCCGTGGCGCTGGCGCCGATCGTCAGCGCCGCCCTCGGCGCGCCGGCGGTGCGGCAGCCGGCGTTCTGGGCCTGGTGGGTCGGGGGCGGCGGCGCGCCCGGCGGCTGGGCCGCGCACCGCGACAACCCCGCGGTCGAGGTCGACGAGCGCGGCGCGCCCGACGGCCTGTCGGTGTGGGTGCCGGTCACCGACGCCACCGCCGACAACGGCTGCATGTACGTCGTGCCGGCGCCGTGGGACCTGCAGTACCAGAACCCCAACGCCACCACCGAGATCCTGTCGCTCCAGACCGTGCGGGCGCTGCCGGCCCCGGCCGGCTCGGTGCTGGGCTGGACGCCGAAACTCCTGCACTGGGGCGCGCTGGCGCGGCCGGGCGCGCCGCCGCGGGTCAGCCTGTCGATCGAGTACCAGCGGGCCGACCGCCCGCCGATCGAGGCCACGGTCGCGCCGCTCGACGAGATCCCGCCGCCGGCCGCGCGCCGGGCCGCGATCGTCGAGCAGTGGCACCGCTACCGCCACATGCACGAGCAGGACGACGACGCGCTGACCGCGCTGACGGTGTTCCTCGACCACACCCTGCCCCACGGCTGAGCATGTTCACCCTCTACCTCGCCTCGGTCTGGCTGCACATCCTCGCGGCGATCACCTGGATCGGCGGCTCGCTGTTCCTGGTGCTGGTCGCGGTGCCGTGGCTGCGGCGCGGCGACCGGACCCTGGCGGCGCGGTTCCTGACCGAGACCGGGCCCCGGCTGCGGGCGATCGGCTGGATCTGCTTCGCGATCCTCGCGGTGACCGGCAGCTACAACCTGTGGGTGCGCGGCGTCGACCTCGCCAGCTTCGGAGATCCCGCGTGGCGGGCGTCGCCGCTGGGGCGCGCCGCGCTCGCCAAGCTGGCGGTGTACGCGCTGGTCCTGATCGCGTCGGCGGTCCACGACTTCTCGATCGGCCCGCGCGCGGTCGCGGCGATCGAGCGCGATCCGACCGCGCCCGACGCGGTGCGCCTGCGCCGGCTGGCCGCGCACATGGGCCGCGCCAACGTCGTCGCGGCGCTGGTGCTGGTGGCGCTGGGGGTCATCCTGGTGCGCGGCTGGCCGACCTGACCGATCACCGCGCGCGATGTCCATTGCCGGCCCGGCCGCTTGAGACAACCCGGGCCCCGCCGTAAGGTCGGGGGAAGTCGGACCGCCGTCCGGCCACCCCAGGGGAGACCGCGATGATCTTCGGAAAGATGTTCGGCGCGCTGCGCGCCCAGCTCAACAAGCTCGCCAACTTCTTCTGGGAGGCCGATCCGATCGCCCAGATGCAGTACGAGTACGACTCGGCCGTCGAGCAGCTCAAGGAGGGCCGGGTCGGCCTCGAGCAGTACCGCGGCCTGGTCGAGCGCGTGAACCGCCAGGTCAAGGACGGCGAGGCCCACGCCACCAAGCTCGAGGCCCAGGCCAAGGCCTACCTCAAGGCCGGCGACCGCGAGACCGCGGCCAAGTTCGCGCTCGAGCTGCAGAAGGCGCGCACCCAGCTCGAGCAGAACCGGCAGCAGCTCCAGATGCACGAGGCGGCCTACCAGAACAACCTCAAGAAGATCCAGAGCGCCAACAAGAAGCTGGCGGACGTGAAGTCCAAGATCCAGCAGTACGACGCCGAGCTCAAGATGAGCGAGGCCGAGGCCGAGGTCGCGAAGCTGTCGGCGAGCTTCGACCTGAACGTGACCACCGACTTCGGTCAGCTCGAGCAGGTGATCCAGGGCAAGATCGACGCGAACCGCGGCAAGGCCCGGGTCGCGTCGGACCTGTCGCAGCAGGGCATCGCCGAGATCGACGCCGAGGAGCGCATGGAGAAGTCCATGGCCGAGGACGCCCTCAAGGACCTCGAGGTCTCGCTGGGCATGCGCGCGCCCGAGGTGACGCCGATGACCGACGCCACCAAGGATCTCGGCCCGGCCGAGCGCGCCCTCGAGACCGAGAAGTGATGTCGGCCCGGGCCCCGCGCCCGGGCCTCGCCGCCGTTGTACGCGCGTGATCGTCTGTGGCCGGGCGCCGCCCGGCAGGAGTGAGCCATGACCAAGCCCGGATCCAAGCCCAAGCCCGCCTTCTTCATCGCCGTCGTCGCCGTGATCGTGGCCCTGGTCGCGTTCGCCGTGCTGCGCGGGTCGAGCAAGTCCAAGAAGCCCAACGGCGGGTCGGGCAAGGTCGACATCGCCGACATCAAGAAGCAGGCCGGCGGGACGCCGACGCCGCTCGAGATGGAGGACATCAACAGCGCGACCACGGTCAAGGAGTACCAGTTCGAGTCGGCCGCCAAGCTGCCGCCGGTGCCGGGCACCTCCGACTACAAGGCCCTCGGCAAGGACCGCGTCGTCAAGTTCGCGATCAACGTCTGGGCCGGCTGGGCGCCGATCATCTTCGCCAACGAGGGCTTCAAGGCCAAGAAGGTCTGGACCGACGGCAAGGGCAACCCGTTCAAGGTCGAGCTGATCCTCGCCGACAACCCGGTCGACATGCGCAACACCGTGGCCTCGGGCGAGGTCCACATCGGCTGGGCCACCGTCGACATGCTGCCGCTGCTGGTCAACGGCCTCAAGGCGGATCCGCGGACGATGCCGCGGGTGTTCCACCAGGTCGACTGGTCCAACGGCGGCGACGGCATCGTCGTGCGCAAGGGCCTCAAGATCTCCGACCTGCGCAAGAAGAAGGTCGTGCTGGCGCAGAACTCGCCGTCGCACTACTTCCTGCTCAACGCGCTCCTCAACGGCGGCGTCCAGCCGTCCGAGGTCGAGATGGTCTTCACCAAGGACGCGTTCCAGGCCGCGCGCGCCTACGCGACCCAGAAGGACATCGCCGCGGTGGTGTCGTGGGCGCCCGACATCTACCGCATCGCCGAGAAGCTGCCGGGCAACGAGCTGCTCGTGACGACGCTGCAGGCCAACCACCTGATCGCCGACGTGTGGTGGGCCCGCGCCGACTTCGCGCGCGACAACCCCGAGATCATGGAGGGCATCGTGCGCGGCATCCTCGACGCCACCACCGCCCTCAAGGACGACCCGGCCAAGCAGCAGGCCGCCAAGTGGATGAGCGACGGCTTCGGGATCCCGCCCGACGAGACCCTCGGCATGCTCGGCGACGCGCACTGGACCAACTACGCGGAGAACCGGGAGTTCTTCATCAACCAGAACAACCCCACCAACTTCGAGCGCACGTACAACACCGCGTACCTGCTCTACCGCGCCGCGGATCCCGATCTGGTCGGCCAGAAGGTCGACTTCGATCAGATCGTCGACTTCTCGATCATCAAGAAGCTCGGCAGCGAGGACAAGTACGCCAAGCAGAAGAACGAGTACGAGGTCGCGTTCGCGCCGGTCGCGGCGTCGCAGATCCCGGTCGAGAGCACGATCCTCACCAAGACCGTCGTCGTCCAGTTCTTCCCCAACTCGAGCGACCTCTACAAGAAGGTCGACAAGCGCGGCAACGACGGGTCGACCGTCGAGGGCCTCTACGATCCCAACGTCGACTTCGTGGTCGAGGAGATCGCCAAGGTCAGCAAGCAGTACGGCGCCGCCCGCATCCTGATCCAGGGCCACACCGACAGCTCGATGAAGGGCCAGGCCGACCCCGAGCTGGTCCGGAAGCTGTCCGAGGATCGCGCCAACGCGGTCAAGGCGGCGATCATCAAGAAGTTCCAGCTCCAGCCCAACCAGTTCACGGTCGAGGGCAAGGGCTGGGACAGCCCGGCCGATCCCAACGACCCCGGGAACCACGCCAAGAACCGGCGGGTCGAAGTGCGCGTGGTGCCGGCCGAGGCGCAGTGACCCAGCCGACGCCAACCACGACCGAGCCGTCCGCGCCCACGGTGCCAGCGCCGCGGCCGTGGTTCCTCACGCTGCGCGCGGAGCCACCCGCGGTGGTCGGCAAGCTACTGGGCCTCCTGAGCCTGGGGCTGGTCTTCGCCGTGTGGTGGTTCGTCACCCGCGGCGCGCCGGTCGAGCGGATCGTGTCGCCGGCCAAGCTGCCCAGCCCGTTCGAGGTCTGGGACTCGCTCGACAAGCTGCCCGACGGCGCGCTCGTCGACGGCATCATCGCGTCGCTGTGGCGGGTCGGCAAGGGCTTCGCCCTGGCGGCCCTGGTCGGCGTGACGTTCGGCGTGATCGCCGGCTCGTTCCGCGCGATCGCCGCCTTCTTCCAGCCGCTGGTGATCTTCGGGCGGAGCGTGCCGATCAGCGCGCTGATCCCGGTGACGCTCCTGTTCTTCGGCATCGGCGAGAAGCAGAAGATGATGTTCATCTTCTTCGCGACCGCGCCGTTCGTGTTCTCCGACACCGTGCGCACGATCGCGCTGGTGCCCGAGCGCTACGTCGAGACCGCCCAGACCCTGGGCGCGTCGCGGTTCCAGATCATCACCAAGGTGCTGTTCCCGCTGGCGCTGCCCGACATCGTGACCAGCCTGCGGTTCCTGTTCGGCCTGGCGTTCGGCTACATCGCCCTGACCGAGACCATCAACATCCACGCCGGCCTCGGCTTCCTGATCAACATGTCGGAGCGGCGCGGCTCGGCGGTCGCGTACCTGATGCTGTTCATCATCGCGCTCCTGGCGTTCGTGTTCGACTGGACGCTGCGCCTGCTGCAGCGGCAGATGTTCCACTACCGGAAGGACCTGTGACGTGAGCGCGTCCGGTCGCGACGACCAGCCCCAAGCCCCGGGCGCCCCGCCCACCGCCGCGGCGACGCCCGCCGCCGCGCCCGCCGCCGCGCCCGCCGAGCCGATCGATCCGGTCGCGGCCGAGGCGGCGCTGCGCGCGTTCGAGCGCGAGCTGGCCTCGCCCAGCGGGCCCCGGGCGGCCGCGCCCCCGGCGCCCAACGTCGGCACGCCCGCGCCCCGCCCGGCGCCGGTCAGCCCGAGCAAGCCCACCAACCAGCGCGCCACGGCCCAGGTGTCGGGCGGCGCCATCCTCAAGCCGCTGGCGCCGGCCGCGCCGACGCCGGTGGTGGTGTTCGACAAGGTCACCAAGTCCTACGGCGACTTCACCGCGATCAAGGACGTGACGTTCACGATCGACGACCACCCCGGCCGCGGCGAGATGGTGCCGATCCTCGGCCCGTCGGGCTGCGGCAAGTCGACGGTGATCCGGCTCATCGCCGGGCTGCGGCCGCAGTTCCCGCAGACCTCCGGCACGGTCCTGGTCGGCGATCAGATCGTCAAGGGCCCCGGCGCCGACCGCGGCATGGTGTTCCAGGACTACACGTCCTTCGATCACCGCACCGTGCTCGAGAACATCGCGTTCGGGCTGGAGTGTCAGGGCATGGGCAAGGGCGAGCGCCTCGACCGCGCGATGCTGTGGCTGGGCAAGGTCGGGCTGTCGCCGAAGAAGGACGCGGGCAAGTACCCGAGCGAGCTCTCGGGCGGCATGCGCCAGCGGGTCGCGATCGCGCGCACGCTGATCCTCGAGCCCAAGATCATCTTGATGGACGAGCCGTTCGGCGCGCTCGACCCGCCGACCCGGGCCCGGATGCAGGACCTCCTGATCGAGCTGTGGCGCGAGCAGTCGCCGACGGTGTTCTTCATCACCCACTCGGTCGAGGAGGCGGTCTACCTCGGCGACCACATCCTGATCTTCTCGTCGTCGCCCGGGACCATCCTCAAGGAGGTCAAGGTTCCGCCGCCGACCAAGCCGGCCAAGGAGGTCCAGCGCGACCCCGAGTTCCAGGACACGGTCTACGGCATCAAGGAGATCATCGACGAGCTCGAGTCGTCCCAGCGGAGCGGGGACTAGGCCGTGAGCAGGCGCAAGCGCGCGGGGTGGTTCCGGTACGTGCAGGAGGCCTTCACGTACCGGTGGAACCTGCTGATCCTCGGCGGCGCCGCCGCGGCCGCGGTGATCTCGGGGCGCCCCGACGTGGCGCTGCCGCTGGTCGCCGCGGGCGAGATCGCGTACCTCGCCGCGCTGACCACGCTGCCGCGGTTCCAGGGCGCGATCGACGCCAAGGCGCGCAGCGAGGAGGGCGGCGGCACCGCCGCGGCGGTCACCGGCGGCGCCAGCTCGCGCCAGCGCCTGCAGGACGTGCTGGGCTCGCTCGAGCCCGATCGCCGCAACCGGTTCCTGCGGCTGCGGGCCCGGTGCGTCGAGATGCAGCGCATCGCCAACGCCGTCCGCGGCGACACCAGCGACACCAGCGGCGCCGCCGCCGAGCTGCGCACGCCCGCGCTCGATCGGCTCTTGTGGGTGTTCCTGCGGCTGCTGCTGTCGCAGCAGGCCCTGGGCCGGTTCCTGCGCGCCGCCGACGGCGCCGGCATCGGCAAGCAGCTCGACGAGCTGGTCGCGCGGCAGAAGGAGGCCGAGACCAAGGGCGACGATCGCATCCTGCGGTCCCTGGTCGACAGCGTCGCGACCGCGCAGATGCGCCTCGACAACTTCAACAAGGCCAAGGGCAACGCCGAGTTCGTCACGGTCGAGCTCGATCGGATCGAGTCGAAGATCCAGGCCCTGACCGAGATGGCGATCAGCCACCAGAACCCGGACGAGCTGTCGATCCAGGTCGACGCGGTCGCCGCCGGCATGTCGCAGACCGAAGAGACCATCCGCGAGCTGCAGTCGATCACCGGCCTGGGCGACCACCAGGACGCGCCGTCGATCCTGTCCACCGACGTCAGCGAGGTCGCATGAGCCAGCCCGAGCCCCCGACCACGCCGCCGTCCGCGCCCGCCGACAAGACCCTGGCCGGCACCGACGGCGTGCGCCGCGCCAGCGCCCTGCCCGGCCACTTCCCGCCGTGGGCGACGCGCCTGGCCGAGCTGTACTTCTCCGGCACGACCTCGATGTTCATCCTGCACGGCAACGTGTTCGACCTGGCCCGCCTGGGCCCGGCCGACGGGCCCGACCTGCGCTGGGGCAGCCTCGCCGACTTCCTGGCCGAGCAGCTGTTCGGGCGCTGGGACCTCTTGCTCCACTACGACCTGGCGCGCGGCATCCGGTGCGTGGCCGGCAGCAACGGCAAGCGCCTGACCGAGATGGTCGAGAAGGTCAACCGCGTGCTCGGCGACGTCCGCCAGCTCAAGCGCGACCCGGTGACCGCGCTGGCCGCGCTCGACCTGTTCATCCAGAAGAACGTGATGGCGGACCCCGACCGGCGCCTGTCGGCGGCGATCGTGATCGATCACGCGTCGTTCGTCGCGCCGTCGGGCGATCGCCTGGCGCTGTCGGATCAGACCCAGCTGGTGACGCTGCTCAACTGGTCGTCGTCGCCGTACATCAAGCGCCTGAACCTCGCGGTCGTGCTGATCGATCCGCGGCTGTCCGAGATCAACGACCGCCTGGCCGGCAACCCCCACGTCGCCGCGATCGAGGTGCCGATGCCCGACGTCAGCGAGCGCGAGGCGTTCCTCGAGGCCGCGGTCAAGGGCGTCGACATCACCAGCTTCTCCGACTACGGCGTGGCGGAGCTGGCCAAGCTCACCGCCGGCATCGCGCTGACCGACCTCGAGGTGCTGGTGCGGTCGTCGCGCGAGAGCGGCCGCCGCCTCGACGCCACCTACTTCCGCGACCTCAAGAAGCGCCTGATCGAGCGCCAGGCCCAGGGCATGCTCGAGTTCGTCGAGCCCAAGTGGGGCCTCGACACGGTCGTCGGCCACGAGGCCGCCAAGCGGCGGCTGCTCGACGACGCCGCGCTGATCAAGAAGGGCATGCTCGACACGGTGCCGATGGGCTACCTGTTCAACGGCCCGGTCGGCACCGGCAAGTCGTTCCTGGCCCAGTGCGTGGCCGGCTCGATCGGCGTGCCGGCGGTGGTGCTCAAGAACTTCCGGTCCAAGTACGTGGGCGAGACCGAGGGCAACCTCGAGCGGGTGCTGGGCCTCTTGCGGTCGATGGGCCCGGTCGTGGTCGTGATCGACGAGGCCGACACCGTGCTCGGCGATCGCGACGGCGGCGGCGGCGACTCGGGCGTGTCGGCCCGCATCTTCGGCATGATCGCCAACCAGATGGGCGACACCCGCTACCGCGGCAAGATCATCTGGATGCTCTTGACCGCCCGCCCCGACCTCCTGCCGATCGACATCAAGCGCCAGGGCCGGGCCGAGGTCCACATCCCGCTGTTCTACCCGAGCGACGACGCCGAGCTGCGCAAGATGCTCAAGGTCCTGGCGCGCAAGTCGGGCGCGACCTTGCTCGACGAGGACCTGCCCGACACGCTGCCGCACAAGGGCAACCTCAGCGGCGCCGACATCGAGGGCATCGTCGGGCGAGCCTGGCGCACGTCGCTCCTGGCCGGCGCCGACCGGATCACCAAGGCCGCGCTGGCCCAGACCCTGGCCAACTTCATGCCGTCGACCCAGACCCTCGAGCGCGAGCTCCAGGAGCTGGCGGCGATCATCGAGTGCACCGACGTCGAGTTCTTGCCCCAGGTCAAGCGCGACCGGCTCGAGCAGCTCGGCGGCCGCGAGAAGGCCCAGGAGCGGGCCACCGCGATCAAGCAGATCATCGACGGGCGCTAGCCCGACCACGCTCCGCCCACCGCTTCTGGACCCGACAAACTCCGAGCACCTGAGAGGTTTCGCCATGGCCCGTGCCAGCTGGATCGACGACGACAACCACCCCGACCTCGACGCCCACGTCGGGCAACTCGAGCACTTCGCCGACGCCATCGCCGACGGCGTGGTCGACGAGGCCGAGCTCGCGACGCAGGAGGAGAACCTCAAGACCGCGATGCGCGCGGCCGAGGCGGCGCTGTCCGACGACCAGCACGCGCTGGTGACCAAGGTCCTGGCCGAGACCGTCGCCTACGCGGTCATGCAGGTGCTGCACGACATGGCGGCGGCCAAGGTCCAAGCCGCGGCCAAGTGACCGCGCCCTACGCCGACCGCGAGCGCTTCCTCGAGGCGTTCCGGCTGATCGAGCGGCGGATCGAGGACCGCTGGGAGATCCCGGTGGTCATCAGCGACGTGCCGGCGCCGTTCACCGGCGACCTCGACGGCGCCGAGATCCGCGTCGACCACGACCTCGATCCCGAGGACGCGCTGTTCATCGTCGTCCACCTGTTCGGCCACACCGTGCAGTGGAACGTCTCGGAGGAGGCCCGCGCGATCGCCAAGCACCCCGGCCCCTGGGACGACGCGAACCTGGCGGCGCTGCGCGCCTACGAGCGCGAGGCCTGCCAGTACTCGCTGACCCTGTTCCACGACGCCGGCGTCCACGATCTCGATCAGTGGCTCGCCGACTTCTCGGCCTGCGACTACGCCTACCTCGAGCACGTGTTCACGACCGGCGCCAAGCCGCCGTTCCGGACCTTCTGGCGGGCCGACCAGCCGGCGCTCGCGCCCCTGCCCATCCCGCCGTTCACGCCGACCCGCTGGTGGAACCGCTGGGACGGCGTGGTGGTGTGACCGACGACGCGCTGCGCGACGGCTACGATCGCTTGGCGGCGACCTACGCCGCGCGGCTCGGCCACGAGCTCGACGGCAAGCCCCTCGACCGCTGGCTGCTCGAGCGGGTCGCGCGGACCGCGGTCGGCCCGGTGCTCGACGTCGGCTGCGGCCCCGGCCACGTCACCGGGTTCCTCGCGGCCCACGGCGCGGACGCCCGCGGGCTCGATCTGGCGCCGGCGATGGTCGCGATCGCCCGGGCCCAGGTGCCGGCGGCGCGGTTCGAGGTCGGCGACCTGCGGGCCTTGCCCGACGCCGACGCCACGCTCGGCGCGGTGGTCGCGATGTACAGCCTGATCCACCTGCCGCGCGCCGAGGTCCCGGCGGCGATCGTCGAGCTAGCCCGGGCGCTGCGGCCCGACGGCCTGCTCTTGCTCGCCGTCCACGCCGGCACCGAGACCCTGCACCCCGACGCGCTCTGGGACATCCCGGTCGACATCGACTGGAACTTCCTCGAGCCCGACGCCCTGTTCGCCGCGGTCGCCGCCGCCGGGCTGGTCGCGCTCGAGCAGCTGGTGCGCTGGCCCTACCCCGACGAGCACGCCAGCCGCCGCGCCTACGTGCTGGCGCGCAAGCCGGGGTGATCGCACGCTCCCTCGGCGAGGTGCGCTGGCGGCGAGCGGCACGCGGCCCCAACCGACGGGGGCGCGGACCACCCTGCACGCCGAGGACGACACGGGCCCGGGCCGGCTCATTGGTCCACCATCCGGTCGTGGCCGCCGCGAAGGTGCGCGCGCGATCGCCGAGGACGTCGTAGTGGACGACGCGGAAGTCGCCGCGGTGGCCGCCAGCGCTGATCGCCGCGTGCACGACCCGCATGACCGCGGCGCGCCGGAACGACGGCAGGCCGCCAACGACCTTGAGCGTGACGTGCACCGGCACCGACGCCGGGAAGCGCGTGCGCGGCAGGTGCGCGCAGCTGCCCAGCGCTTCCGCGTCCATCCAGGTCGCCCGTTGCCGCTCAGTTCACCGGCGGCACCGCCTGGTCGAACAGCGCCGGCAGGTCGAGCAGCGAGCGGGCGCCGGGCGGGGCCTGATCGATGTCGGCGAAGTCGACGCTGCCGACCTTGGTCGCGAGATCGTACTCGCCGATCGCGTGATCGAGGACGACGTACAGCGGCCGGGCCATGGCCTCGGCGGTGGTGAAGCCGGGCACGAACAGGGTCAGCTCGAGCCGGCCGCCGGCGCGCGCGACCACGACCTTCATCTTCGGCGGCGTCAGCGTGAGGCCGTCCATCGTGATCACGATGTGCGCGACGTCGATGCGCTGGCGGAACGCGACGATCCGCCAGCCGGCCACCTCGGGCCGGGCGCCGTGGAGCGCCAGCACGACCGGGAACAGATCGATCACTCCGTCGGCGGTGAGCTCGAGGGTGTGGGCGTCGGGGCCGGCCGACAGCTCGGCGAACACGCCCTCGTGGACCCGCGCCAGCTCGGCGTTGATCGACGCGAGCGAGCGCCGCAGCTCGGGCTCGGCGCGCAGCTCGGCGGCGTGGCGCCGGAACCAGGCCCAGAACTGGGCCACGCCGGCGTCGGGTTCGACCGCGCCGCCGCTGGCCATCGCCGCGGCCCACGGGCGCAGGAGCAGCCGATCGCCCACGAGCGCGAGGGCGACCAGCGCGACGGCGCCGATGACGAACCACCACACGCCCGCCACCCTACCACCGTCGGCGCCGCCTGGCACCGCGACCGGCGTCAGCCGCCGAGGATGAGCGCCGGATCGCCGAGGGGCACCGAGCCCACGAGGCCGCCCGCGTCGACGGGCTCGGCCCGATCGACCTGCGTCACCCGCCGAGGTTGAGCGCCGGATCGTCGGGTGGACCGAGCCCCCGCGGCCGCCCGCGTCGACGGGCTCGGCCACCGCGACCTGCGTCAACCGCCGAGGATGAGCGCGGGATCGTCGAGGTGCACCGAGACCACGAGGCCGCCCTCGTCGACGGGCTCGGCCAGATCGTCGATGTGGACCCACCGGACCACGATCGATCGACCGGCGGCGTCCTCGACGGTGAGCGCCAGCGCGTCGCGGGCGTCGCGGTACGCGCGCCAGCGGGGATCGTCGGGGGCCACGGCCCCGGTCAAGCGCGCGCCCTGGGCGAACACCGCCCGCACCGCCGCGTAGGCCGCCGTCGGGGTGAACCGGCCGGTGACCACGACCTGGCCGACGTCGAACCCGTCGAGCGGCGACGTGCCGATCACGAACCCGGCGGCGCGGATGCGGTACGGGCCGGTCACGGCGACGGCGGCCGGGCCAGCGGGTTGGTCGGCCGCGCGTTCTTGAGCGCCCGGTCGGCCCGGCGCAGGCACTCGCCCTCGGTCTCGGTGCCGTCCTTGACGAACACCAGCGGCGTCGCGATCGCGGCGTCGTACTCCTCCTGGGTCAGGCGCTGGCGCTCGAGCATCTTGGCCAGGATGCGCGCGATCTTGCCCTCGGTCTGGCGCCGCAGCTCGCCCTTGCAGTACTGCTTGTAGCGGTCCTTGGGGTTGGGCAGGATCGACGAGAAGAACGCCGCCTCCTTGGGCGTGATCTCGGCCGCGGTCTTGCCGAAGTACTCGCGCGCGGCCGGGCCGATGCCGTACAGCGCCGGGCCGTACTCGATCGCGTTGACGTAGATCTCGAAGATCCGATCCTTGTCGAGGAACTTCTCGATCGCCCAGGTCAGGAACAGCTCCTCGAACTTCCGCACCAGGGTCTTCTGCCGGTACAGGAGCACGTTCTTGACCGTCTGCATCGTGATCGACGACGCGCCGAACTTGAACTTGCCGGCCTCGAGGTTCTTGACCAGCGCGGTGCGGAACTCGCGCGGGATGAACCCGTGGTGCTTGTAGAACGCCGAGTCCTCGGTGGTCTGCAGCGACAGGAGCAGGTACGGCGACACCTCGGGCAGCGGTACGAAGTCGGGGTTGTCGGGGCCGATCTCGAACGACAGCCACTCGCCGGTCTCGACCTCGACCCAGTGCTCGAACGGCTCCTTGAGCCGGGTCATGGCCGGCGACACCCGGCGGGCCCGGCACCCGTTGATCGCGACCGAGCCGCCGAGCTGCGTGGCCTCGAGCTCGGCCCAGTCGATCGCCAGGTGCAGGTCGGTGGCGAACATGCCGGTCAGCGCGAACCCGGCCAGGTCGGCGGTGACCTGGGGCGGCAGCGCGTCGAGCACCTGCTGGCACGGCACGGTCGGCACGACGAAGCGGCCGGCCAGCCGCGCCGGGCGCAGCCGCGGCCCGACCGTGACGTCGCCGGTGAGCGAGAACGGCAGCCCCCGGGTCCCGAACTCGCCGCGGGTGAGCGTCAGCGTGCGGGTCGCGCGATCGTAGGTGGCCGCCACCTCCCCCGACAGCGACTCGATCTGCACCGGCTTGTCGGCCAGCATCGGGTGGTTGATCGTCAGGTCGGCGACGTGGACGCCGCCGGCGATCGTGCCGACGTCACCGCGCCGCGCGATCGTGAGGTCGGCGTCGACGGTCGTCTTCGGGTAATCGACCAGGAGGTCGCGGCCCTCAAGGATCGGCCGGAGCCGGTCGAGGCTGAAGGCGTCGGCCTTGACCCGGACCTCGCCGGCGCGGGCCCGCGGCTCGACCCAGCCGCGCGCGGTCCAGAGCGTGCCGGCCACGCCGCCGTAGCCGCCGGCGAGGTTGACCGCGAGCTGCCCGGGCGCCGTGGCCTCGGCGACGGTCCCCTCGATGCCGGTCAGCGACAGCCCGGTCCAGATCCGCAGCTCGCCGCCAGCGACCGTCGCCTCGATCTTGTCGTCCTCGCGGCTGACCTCGAGCGTGGCCGCCCGCGCCGACGGCCCGGCGCCGCTGGTCGCGGCCAGGTCCTCGAGCAGCAGCTCCGTGCGGCCATCGCGGCGCACGCCCGAGACCGCGCCGACGGTGGCGCGCACGTCGTCGTCGTCGTCGACCAGCTCGATCGCGAGCTCGCGGAAGCGCACCGGCGCGCCGGCGCCCGCCGGCCGCGCGCCCGGCGTCTGCGGCGGACGGCCGAGCCCGTCGAAGTTGTGGGTCCCGTCGGCGCGGCGGTGGATCGTCACCTGGCCGCCGCGGATCTCGATCGCCGAGATCTGCGCGGCGCCGAGCAGCGACGCGTTGCCGTCGAAGGTCACGTCGATCCGATCGAGGCGGACCACCGGCTCGGCGCCGCCGCGGGGCCGGACCCGCACGTCCTTCAGGGTGGCGTGGCCGAACGACACGTCGATCGAGCCGACCTTCACCTCGGCGCCGTAGCGCGCGGCCAGGCGCGGGATCGCACGGGTGCGCACGTACCAGGCGCCGATCCGCGGGTACGCCAGCACGGCGGCGACGACCAGCACGACCACCGCAAGGACGCCGCCGATGAGCCATCGCTGGCGCCTGGAGAACCGAGAACGTCGCACGAAGACCGGCGCAGCTTACCGCAACCGGGCGCGCAGCGCCGGCGCCCGGTTGTTGCGGCCGGTCGGGCGTGGGCCCCGGGCGACGTGCCGTTGAGCCCGATCAGGTGGTCCGTGTGCCTGCGGCGGCGGGCCCGAGCGGACGCCGTGGAGCCCACGTCGCAGGCCACCGGATCGGGTCAGGGCGGATCGCGCGCCAGGGCCAGTGCGAGCTTGAGCGCGGCCCACCAGGTCGGGCCTCAGGCGGATCGAGGCCCCGGCGCTACTTGCAGTTGAGCGCGATCAGGTGGCCCTTGTTGCCGGGCAGCGACCGCCCGAGCATGAACCAGTCGCCCGCGTCGACGTTGATCTTGGTGTCGACCACCCGACGGCCGGCGGCGTCGTCGAGGGTGACCGCCATGGCCAGCCGCGGGCGCTTGCCGCCGCGCTCGGACACATCGCGGAGCATGACGCCGAGCTTGCCGTGGACCAGCTGGGCCTCGCCGACCTTCGCCGGCGCCAGCGTCAGCGACGTCGCGCCGAGGCGCTTGAACGCGTTCCACGACGAGAACGGCGGCTTCTTGAGCTTGCGCTCGAGCGCCTTGAGGTCGGGATCGACCGAGGGCCGATCGGTCACGGTCGCCTCGATCTCGACGATCGAGCAGGCCACGTCCGCGCGCGCGATCGGAGCCGCGGCGACGGCCGCCAGCCCAAAGACCAGGACCGCGATCACGCGGTGCGAGATGCTGCTCATATGCCCTCCGTGGGGTCGAGCTCGGTCGGCTCGATCCAGATGACCGCCGCCACCCCATCGTCGTCGCTGTCCTCGAACGTGAACACGGTGCCGGAGCCGTCGGTGACGTCGAGCGACTCGACCTCCGGCGGCGTACGCGCCAGCATGATCGGGGCGACCGACGGGACCTGGACAGTCTTGACGACGACCCGCTCGCTCGGCGGCGGCCGCAACGCCAGGGCCAGGGCCGCGACCGCGCCGGCGCTCACCAGGCCGGTCGCGATGTGGCTGCGGTGGCCGCCCAGCCAGCTCCAGAGCCGGGCCCAGGTCGACGGCGCGGGCGCCGCCTCCGGTCGGGCCACGGGCACGAGCGCGGACTCGTCCTCGCGATCGAGGCGGCGCTCGACCAGGTCCCACAGCCCCGCCAGCCGCGGCTCGGCCTCGTCGGCGGCCAGCTCGAGGTCCCCGCGCACCAGCTCACCCAGCTCGTGGATGGCGGCGGCGGTGCCGGCGGCGTCGGGGCCGAGGCGGGTGGCCGCGTCGGTGCCGAGCTCGCCGTCGGCGGCGAGCATCGAGTCGAGGGGATTGATCTTGGACACGGCAGGTTCGCGCTGGTTAGAAGAACGGGTCGAAACTATGACGCGGGAGCCAGGGGGCAGAATTCAATCACCCGGCGAATCTTCGGGATCACCCGGATCGTCACCGGCCGGGCCCGGCCCCGAGTACAGATCCGCCAGCTGGCGCTGCATGTTCTTCCGGGCATGGAACAGGCGCGACATGATCGTGCCCTTGCTGCACTGCATGGTCGCGGCCATCTCCTCGTAGGACAGGCCCTCGAGCTCGCGCATGACCAGGACCGCGCGGTGGTTGTCGGACAGGCCGTCGAGGGCCTCCGAGATGCGCTCGCGGATCTCGCGGTCCATCAGCGCGCGGCCCGGATTTCCGCCAATGATCTTGGGGAGTAAGGCGTCTTCGGAGATGGCGCCCTCGACCGCCGCGTCGGTGAAGTCGACCGGCTGGTGGCGCTTGTGCTTGCGGATGTGGTCGATCGCCAGGTTCATGACGATCCTATAGAGCCAGGTATAGAAGGACGCCTGGCCCTCGAACTTGTCGAGGTGGCGGTGGGCCTTGATGAAGGCGTCCTGGACCACGTCGAGCGCGTCGTCCTGGTTGCGGACCACGCCGAAGGCCAGGGCGTAGGCCCGACGGTGGTAGCGCTCGAACAGGGCGCGGAAGGCGTCCCGGTCCCCACGCTGGGCCCGCTCGACCAGCAGCCGATCGTCGGACGGCACCACGGCGGCCGGCCCAGGGCGCGCCGCCGCAGGTTGCCCCACGACGGCGGCGGTCGCCAGCCCGGCACGCTTCGTCACCCGCCGGTTATACCTACGCGACCGCGCGGCCGCTACCACCTGCGCGACCGCACGTGCCGCGCCACACTCAGCCCGATCAGCGCGCACATGCGGTGGTGTGCGCGGCGGACCGCCACGTGCCTTCGTTCGACTTCATCCGGACCTACTTCTCCGACGTGCGCATCCGCGTGCGGCGGCAGTTCGCCGTGGGCGCGCTCTACGGCCTGCTCGCGATCTGGATCGCGCTGGCCGTCGTGCTGCCGCTGATCGCGGTCGCGACCGCGCCGGGCCGGGTGACGTCGGTGGCGCTGCTCGCCGGCGGCGGCGTCGTGGCCCTGCTCGCGCTGGTCGCCGCGATCGTGATCGGCGTGATCTACCCGGTGCGCCGCTACGCCGCCGACGCCGCGGTCGCGCGCTGGATCGGCGCACGCGCGCGCCCGCTGGCGTCGGATCTGCTGTCGACCGTCGAGCTGCACGGGGCCGCGCCCGGCCCGCAGGTGCGCTCGACGGCGCTGGTCGAGGCGCTGACCGACGCGACCGCCGCGCGGCTCCGGGCGGTCGACGCCGCGACCCTGGTCGATCGGGCGCCGGTCCGGCGCGCCGGCGCCGCGATGATCACCGCCGCGGTCGCCGCGGGCGCGCTGGCGATCGGCGCGCACGGGACCCTCGCCTCGGGCTGGCACCAGCTGCTGGTCGCGCCGGTGCGGCCGTGGAACGGCGCGCAGGTGTCGTCGGTGCCGCTGGTCGGCGACATCGCGATCACGCTGACGCCCCCGGCCTACAGCCGGCGCCCGCCGCTCACGATGACCTCGACCTCCGGCGACTTCCGGGCGCTGGCCGGGACCACCGCGCGGATCGTCACGACCGTGCTCGAGCCGGCGACCGCGGTCGCGCTGGTGATCGAGCGCGGCGCGCCCGGGACGACCGCCGCGCCCGAGCTGGTGCCGCTGGTCGAGGGCCCCGACGGCCTGGCCGCCGAGCTGACGATCACCGGGCCGGCCCGCTACCGGTTCCAGATCGAGACGCCGCGCAAGCAGCGCCGGATCGAGATGGGCGCGCACGCGATCGAGATCGAGCCCGACGCGATCCCGACGATCGCGCTGTACGCGCCGGCCGACGAGCTCGACGTCACCAACATGAAGCGCATCGAGCTGGCCTACGTCGCCGAGGACGATTTCGGCGTGACCGCGGTCGAGCTGGTGTGGGAGATCGCGGGCAAGGTCGACGGCAAGTCGATCGCCGCGCTGCGCGACGCGCCGGGCCGGGCCCAGGGCAAGCTGGTCTGGGACCTGGCCGAGATGACGTTGCCGCCCGGCGCCGAGGTCACGTACCACCTCGAGGTCGTCGACAACGACACCATCGGCGGGCCCCACCGCGGGCGGTCGCGGCCGTTCCGGCTGCGGGTGTTCTCGCCGCGCGAGCGCCACGAGCAGAACCTGGCGCGCCAGGCCGAGCTGGCCGAGAGCGTCGTGACCAACCTCGGCCACCGGCTGGTGGCGACCGACGGCGAGGTCCCGCGCGACGAGCTGCACCGCGGCCTCGACGCGCTCGCGATCGACGCCGGCACCCTGGCCGCGGCGTTCGCCGACGACCCGCTGGCCGATCCGGCCCTGCGCGCGGTCGTCGCCGGCCTGCGCGATCGCCTGACCAAGCTGGTCGGCGCCGAGGAGCGCCTGCTCGACAAGCCCGACGCCGCCGGCCGCGGCCGCCCGAGCCGGCCCAGCGCCAAGCTCGGCCCGCTCGACAAGCAGATCGTCGGCGAGCTCGAGGACGACGCGATCCTCCTGGCCGACTGGCTCGAGCGCGAGCAGCTCGAGAGCATGCTCGACATCGCCGACGAGCTCGACGCCCACCAGCAGCGCCTCGCCGAGCTGCTCGCCGAGTACGCCCGCACCGGCGACGACAAGCTCAAGGCCGAGATCGCGCGCGAGCTGCACACGATCGATCAGAAGCTGGCCGAGCTGGGCCGGGCCCGCGCCCGGGTGGCCGAGGACGTGCTCGATCAGTTCGTCCACGCCGACGCCGTGGCCGAGCAGCAGGTGGGCTCGTGCATGGACGAGGTCGCCGCGCTGGTCGCCGCCGGCGACGCCGCCGGGGCCCAGGCCGCGCTCGAGCGCTGCCGCCAGCGCGCCAGCACCGCCAGCCAGTCGCTCGAGAGCGCGCTGCACCAGCTGCGCGGCGACCGCATGGGCGAGGCCGAGAAGAAGCTCGACGAGCTGATGAACGAGCTCGCCGACGTCGCCGGCGATCAGGCCGACATCGCGGCCGAGGCCGACCGCATCTTCGAGCGCTACGCCGACCGCGCCGACTCGCTCACGCGCGATCTGGGCAAGGACGCGCGCCACCGCCTCGGCGGCACGGTCGACAAGCTCAAGGATCGGCTCGCGGCGATCCCCGACAGCGGCCTGACGCCGTTCGCGCGCGAGGAGCTCGAGATCGTCGACAAGCGCCTGGCCGATCTCGAGCGCATGCTCGACGACGGCGACGTGGCCGAGTCGCTGGGCATGGCCAAGCAGGCCGCCGACAGCCTCGAGACCGTCGCCAGCGAGCTCGACGCCGCGATGGCCGACGATCCGTCCTCGCCGTTCGCCCAGGCCACCGCCGACGCGATCGACGCGGTCGAGCGGGCCCGGCCGCTGGCGCAGCGCCTGGTCGACGAGCTCGAGCACCTGACGCCGTCGCCGGACCAGATGCTCGGTGACGACGACAAGCGCCGGCTCGACGCGCCCAAGCGCCGCCAGGCCAGCAACCGCGATCGAGCCAAGGCCCTGGTCGAGCGCGCCCAGGGCGCCGACGGCCTGCCCGGCGACGCCGCCGAGGCGATCAAGGATCGCGTGCGCGAGGCGACCGGGCCGATGACCCAGGCCGAGAAGCGCATGGGCGGACGCGATCCCTCGGGCGCGCGCGACGCCGCCCGATCCGCGGCCGACGCGCTCGCCAAGGCGCGGCGCGAGGCCCAGCGCGCGGCCCGCCAGGCCCAGGCCCAGGGCACCGGCGCGGTCGGCGACGAGCCAGTCCGCATCCCGGGCGCGGATCAATACGTCGCGCCCGAGGCGTTCCGGCAAGAGCTGCTCGAGGGCATGAAGCGCAAGGCGCCGGCCGGCTACGACGAGGCGCTGCGCCGTTACTACGAGGACCTGATCCGATGACCCACGCCGGCGCCCTGGCCGGGCTGGTGGTCGGGCTGATCGTCACGCTGGCGGCGGCGCCGGCCGACGCCCGCCGCGATCACACGCTCTCGGGCGACGCGACCCGGGCGGCCCGGATGCTGTCCGAGGCCCGGCTCGACGAGGCCCGCCCGGTCGTGGCCGAGCTGGTCCGGCGCGCGCCCGACGCCGCCGAGGTCCGCTGGCTCGAGTCGCAGGTGGCGTTCCTCGACGGTGACTACCCCCGGGCGGTCGAGCGCCTGACCGGCGTCGACGACGCCGAGCTGGGCGGCGAGGTCGGCGTGGCGCGCGTGCTGCTCACCCGGACCCGCGACCTCACCGCGGGCTTCGTGCGCCGGGACTCGCCGGCCGGTCACTTCGAGTTCGCGTACGCGCCCGGCATCGACGAGGTCCTGGTCGATCTCGCCGGCGAGGCGCTCGATCGCGCCTGGGCGCGGATCGGCGACGACCTCGGCTACCACCCGACCCGCAAGGTCCGGGTCGAGCTGCTCGGCGCGCCGGCCGACCTGGCCAAGGTGTCGCCGCTGACCGAGACCGAGATCGAGACCACCGGCACGATCGCGCTGTCGAAGTACGAGAAGCTGATGCTGGTGTCGCCGCGGGCGACGCTGACCGGCTACCCGTGGCTCGACTCGCTCGTGCACGAGTACGTCCACTACGTCGTCGCCCACGCGTCCCACGACGCGGTGCCGGTGTGGCTGCACGAGGGCCTGGCGCGGTTCGAGCAAGCCCGCTGGCGCGCCGAGCCGGGCGCCACGCTGACGGCGATCGAGCAGCAGCTGCTGGCCGGCGCGCTCAAGAACCGGCGGCTGATCGAGCTCGACGCGATGCACCCGTCGATGGCGAAGCTGCCCAGCCACGAGGCCGCGGCCCTGGCCTACGCCGAGGTGTTCACGCTGGTGGCGTGGCTGCACGGCAAGGTCGGCTACCCGGGCCTGCGCCAGGCGCTGACGCTCCAGGCCGGCGGCAAGAGCGCGCGCCGGGCCCTGGCCGAGGTCACCGACACGACCTGGGCCACGCTCGAGAAGGAGTGGCGCGCGCACCTGCGCACGCTCGATCTCTCGGGCGGCCGCGCCGCCGGCGTCCGCAGCGCCAAGCACGCGCGCATCCGGTTCGCCAAGGGCGGCGCCGCCAGCGACAACGTCGGGCTCGACGAGATCGCCAGCGCCAAGGCCCGCAAGTTCGCGCGGCTCGGCGGCATGCTGCGCGCGCGCGGCCTGACCGCCGCGGCCGCGGTCGAGTACGGCAAGGCCATGGCCGCGACCAGCGGCACCGACCCGGTCGTCGCCAGCAAGCTGGCCCGGGTCTGGGTCGAGCTGGGCGAGTACGCCAAGGCGGTGGCCCTGGCCGAGCCGCTCGTCGCCGTCGACGACTCCGACGCGGTCCCCGCCGTCACGCTCGGCCTGGCCCGGGCCGGCCTGCGCGACGCGGCCGGCGCGATCACCGCGTTCGAACAAGCCGTGCGCGTGTCGCCGTTCGATCCCGCGGTCCGCTGTGGCCTCGCCGACGGCTACGCCGCCGTGGCCGATCCCCGCGCCGCCCGCGAGCGCGCCGCCTGCACCCGCCTTCACCCCTGACCCTCCGCCCTGACCGCGGCCGCCGCCGCTTGCGAGATCGCCGCCCCGATGAGCCAGTCCTTGACCGAGTTCGAGACCAGCGAGACCACCGTGACCAGCGACCACCCGACCGAACCGGTGACGCTGGTCGTGGAGCCGCCGGCCGAGGACCAGACCGCCGTCGACCTGCGCGCCGTCGCCGACATCGCCCGCGCCCACGGCGAGCTGTGCGCGCAGATCGAGAAGCGCATCGTCGGCCAGCGCAAGGTGGTCGAGCACCTGCTGACCGCGCTGTTCGCCCGCGGCCACTGCCTGTTCGTCGGCGTGCCGGGCCTGGCCAAGACGCTCTTGATCTCGACCCTGGCCGAGACCCTCAACCTGTCGTTCCAGCGCATCCAGTTCACGCCCGATCTGATGCCGGCCGACATCACCGGCACCGAGGTCCTCGAGGAGGATCAGATGACCGGGCGCCGGTCGTTCCGGTTCATCCGCGGGCCGGTGTTCGCCAACCTGGTGCTGGCCGACGAGATCAACCGGACGCCGCCCAAGACCCAGGCGGCGCTCCTGCAGTCGATGCAGGAGTACCGGGTCACCGCCGGCGGCACCACCCACGACCTGCCGCTGCCGTTCCTGGTGTTCGCGACCCAGAACCCGATCGAGCAGGAGGGCACCTACCCGCTGCCCGAGGCCCAGCTCGATCGCTTCATGTTCCAGGTCGACGTCGACTACCCGACCGCCAGCGAGGAGGAGGAGATCGTGCGGATGTCGACCTCGGGCCACACCGCCGAGCTGACCCGGGTGCTGTCGCCGGCGCGGATCCTCGAGCTGCAGGCGCTGGTGCGGCGCGTGCCGGTGGCCGACCACGTCGTGCGCTACGCGGTGGCGCTGGCCCGGGCCACCCGGCCCAAGGACGGCGTGGCGCCGGCGTTCGTGAAGGACTTCGTGCAGTGGGGCGCGGGCCCGCGCGCGTCGCAGTTCCTGATCCTGGCCGGCAAGGCCCGGGCGATCCTCGACGGGCGGTTCGCGGTGTCGATCGACGACGTCGCCGCGCTGGCCCGGCCGACCCTGCAGCACCGGCTGATCCTGAACTACCGCGCCGAGGCCGAGGGCGTGCGGCCGGGCGACCTGATCGATCGCCTGCTCGGCGTCGTGACGCCGTAGCCGGCGGCGCCCGTGCTCTCGCGCCCGCCTCCGCACCGACCTCGCACGCCGTGAAGCTCGATCCGTCTCTCCTCGCCAAGCTGGGCTCGCTCCCGGTCAAGGCGCGCGTCATCGTCGAGAGCGCGCTGTCGGGGATGCACCGCGCGCGCCTGCGCGGCTCGTCGGTCGAGTTCGCCGAGCACAAGGAGTACTCGCCCGGCGACGAGCTGCGGCACATCGACTGGAAGGCGCTGGCCAAGCTCGACCGCTACTACGTGAAGCAGTTCGAGCAGGAGTCGCAGCTCACGGTCTACCTGGTGCTCGACGCGTCGGGCTCGATGCGGTTCGCGGGCGCCGGGCTGCCCAAGGTCGAGTACGGCGCGCTGGCGCTGGCCGCGCTCGCGTACCTGGTGAGCCAGCAGCAGGACAAGGTCGGGCTGTACGTGTTCGGCCCGCGCCCGGCGCCGCTGCACGTGCCGCCCCGGGCCAAGGGCACGCACCTGGCGGATCTGCTGGCGGTGCTCGACGCCGCGATCGCCGACCCGACGACCGGCGACGACTCGCCGGCCGACGCGCTCGATCGGATCGGCGAGCTGGCCCGACGGCGGCGCGCGCTGGTCGTGCTGGCGTCGGACCTGTTCGATCCCGACGACCGCACCGTCACGGCGCTGCGGCGCCTGCGGGCCCAGCGCCACGACGTGGTCGCGCTGCACGTGGTCGCGCCCGAGGAGCGGACCCTGCCCTACGAGGGCCTGACGATGTTCGAGGGCCTCGAGGGCGACCACAAGCTCCTGGCCAACCCGACCGCGATCCGCGCCGACTACGTCGCGCGCATGGACGCGTTCCTGGCCCGGACCGCGGACGAGCTGGCGGCCGGCGGCGTCGACTACCACCTGACGCCGACCGATCGGCCGCTCGATCAGACCCTGCTCGCGGTGCTGACCGCGCGCGGCGGCCCGCGGGAGCGCCGGTGACGTTCCTGGCGCCGCTGATGCTGCTGGGCCTGGCCGGCCTGGCGATCCCGGTCGTGCTGCACCTGATCGGGCGCCGCCGCGCCCGGGTCGTCAAGTTCGCGGCCCTGGCGTTCCTGATCGGCTCGCGCCGCAAGACCTCGCGCCGGCTGCAGCTGCGCGAGCGCGCGCTGCTGATCGTCCGGGTGCTCGCGTGCATCGCGCTGCCGCTGGCGATCGCCAAGCCGTTCACGTCGTGCCGCGCGCGCGGCCCGACGGTCCAGCGCGGCCCCCAGGCGGCGGTGTTCGTCATCGACGACTCGTTCACCAGCGGCTACCGCCTGGGCGGGCGCTCGATCCTCGCGCGCGAGGTCGAGGCCGCGACCCGGATCCTCGGCCAGCTCGGCCCCGAGGCCGAGGTCGCGGTCGTGCGCGCGTCCGAGGGCGCGCCCAGCGTCACCGAGCTGTCGCGCGAGCAGCTGCGCCTGCGCGACGCGCTGCTCGATCTCGAGCCGAGCGCGCGCCCGGCCGATCTCCGCCGGGCCCTGGCGCGCGCGGCCCAGCTGCTCGACGGCTCGAGCCACAAGCAGAAGACGGTCTACCTGGTGTCGCCGCTGACGGTCAACGCGCTGCCGGCCGGCGACGCGCCGTGGGCGGCCGACGGGCCCGCGCTCGAGGTCGTCGACGTCCGCGGCGGCGCGGCGCTGCCGAACCTGGCCGTGACGTCGCTGACCGTCACCCCCGATCCCACCGCCGGCCCGCGCGGCATCGCGATCGTCGCCGAGATCGTCAACCACGGGCCGACCCCGGTCGCCGACGTGCCGGTCTCGGTCGAGGTCGCCGGCGCGGTGGTCGCCCGCGGCCAGCTCGACCTCGCGCCGGGCGAGACCCGGGGCAAGCGGTTCCTGGCGACGATGCCGGCCGAGCAGCGCTCGGCGCCGGTGGCGGTGTCGATCCGCGCCGACGCGCTGCCGACCGACGATCGTCGCCACGCGATCGCGCGGCTGCGCGACGACGTGCGCGTGCTGCTGGTCGACGGCGACGCCCGGGCCGATCGCCACGAGGACGAGGTGTTCTACCTCGAGGCGGCGCTGCGCCCGGGCGACCGCGGCGAGGCCGGCACCGTCGTCACCAAGATCCTCCCCGACGATCTCGACGACGTCGATCTGGGCGCGTTCGACGTGGTCGTGCTGGCGAACGTCGCGGCCCTGCCGAGCCCGCGGGTCGAGGCCCTGGCCGCGTGGCTGCGCAGCGGCGGCGGCCTGCTGGTCGCGCCCGGCGATCACGTCGATCCGGCGGCCTACGAGGCGACGATGCTGCCGCTCCTGCCTCAGAGCCTGCGCGATCCGATCGACACCGCCTGGGGCGCCGCCCCCGACGAGCGCGCCGCGCGCGCGCTGCACCTGACCAAGTGGGAGGCCGACCACCCGATCTTCGCGCCGTTCGCGGAGGACGCGCCCGGGCTCGCCGACGCCGCGTTCACCAAGGTCATGCTGCTCGGGCCGACCACCGCGACCACCGACCGCCGGGTGCTGGCGCGGTTCACCAACGGCGCGGCCGCGATGGTGCTCGCGACCGTCGGCGACGGCCAGGTGCTGCTGTACACGTCGACGATCGATCGCGACTGGAACGATCTGCCGGTCCTGCCCGGCTACCTGCCGCTGATGCAGGAGTCGGTGCGCTTCCTGGCCCGCCGCCGCGGCGACACGCTGACCAAGAGCATCCTCGTCGGCCAGGGCCAGGGGCTGCCGACGCTCGAGCTGAAGAAGCTCGAGGTGCGCGGCCCCGACGGGCTCACCACGGTGTTCGAGGGGGCCCGGCTCGACGGGCGCCCGACCGTTCGGTTCGGCGCGGCCGAGCGGCCGGGCGTGTACCGGGTCATCGGCACCGACGGCACCGGCGCGACCCGCGACCGCGACGAGCTGGCGTTCGCGGCCAACCTCGACCCGCGCGGCTCGGACCTGTCGCCGGCGCCGCCGTCGGTGCTGCCGGTCAGCGGCGCGCCCGGCACCACCGGCGGCAAGGCGCCGCTGCGGCGGGTCGAGCTGTGGCACGCGGTGGCGGCCGCGCTGCTGGCGCTCCTGGTGCTCGAGTCGATCCTGATCCAGCAGAAGCGCTGACCGGGTCGGTCAGCGGCCGGCCAGGCGATCGGCGAGCCGCCGGTGCGCGAGCGCGCCGACCTGGGCCAGGTCGACCGGCGGCAGCGCCGCGCGCGCGGCCACGTGGGCGGCGGTGAGCGCCCGCACCCGCGCCGCCGACTCGCCCAGCCGGCGCCGCAGCTCGGCGTCGCGCTCGCCGGCGCTGATCAGCGCCGCGCGGGCCTCGGCCTGGTGGCCGGCGTCGCGGCACAGCAAGAGCGCGTCGCAGCCGGCCCGGATCGCCCGCACCGCCGCGTCGCCGACGCCGAAGTGATCGGCGATCGCCCGCATGTCGAGATCGTCGGACACGATCACGCCGCGGTAGCCGAGCCGCTGGCGCAGCAGGCCGGTCACGACCGCCGACGACAGCGTCGCCGGGACGCTGGCGTCGAGCGCGGCGTAGACGACGTGCGCGGTCATCAGCATCGGCAGCCCGGCCCTGGCGGCGGCGGCGAACGGCGCCAGCTCGACCGCGTCGAGGCGGGCCTGGGGGTGGTCGATGCGCGGCAGCGCCAGGTGGCTGTCGGTGGCGGTGTCGCCGTGGCCGGGGAAGTGCTTGCCGCACGCGAGCACGCCGCCCGCGGCCAGGCCGGCCGCGGTCGCGAGCGCCCGCCGGGTCACGGTGTCGGCGGTGCGGCCGAACGCGCGGTCGCCGATGATCGGGTTGTGCGGGTTGGTGTGGACGTCGAGCACTGGCGCGAAGTCGACGTCGAAGCCCAGCGCGGCCAGCTCGCGCCCGAGCGCCAGCCCGATGGCCTCGGCCAGCGCCACGTCGTCGCCGGCCGGGTGGTTGTCGAGCGCCAGCATCGGCGGCCACTGCGTCGCCGGCGCGCGCACGCGCTGGACCACGCCGCCCTCTTGATCGACCGCGATCAGCAGCGGCAGATCCGGCGGCGCCGCCGCGTGCAGCGCGCGGTTGAGCTCGACCAGCGCCGCGAGGTCGGTGACCTCCTGGGGCACCGGGCCGGCGACGACCTCGGTGACCAGGTTGCGCTTGAACAGGATCGCCGCGCCGATCTGACCGCGGGCGATCTGCGCATGGAGCTCGGGGGAGACCGTCGGCCCCGGGAAGCCGTGCCACAGGACACGACCGACGTCATCGACGAGCGACTGGCTCACCGCGCCAGTGTACTCGCGCCCGGGCCCGGCGGCGGCTGCGGGATCGGTCGCCCGACCGCGCCGCGTCAGTTCAGGCCCGTGCAGGTCATCTCGGCGCAGCCGGTGGTCCGCTGGAACACGGTGACCTCGAAGAAGTCGGGCACGCCCGCGCGCCGGACGATGAAGCCCTGTGGCATGTCGCCGGCGCCGACGACCCGGAGCGCGGCGGAGGTGCCGACCAGCGTCGGCCCGGACGCGGCCATGCCGGTCGCCCCATCCACCAGCACGACCCGCCAGCCGCCGGCCTGCTGGCCGCCGACCACGTTCCAGGTGCAGGTCCCGTTCGGACACGGTGCCAGATCGCGGTCCTGAGGCGGATTGGTGCACGCCGGCCCCGGCGCGTCGGTGGGCGTGCGCGCGGCGCAGGTCGGGAAGCGGTTGTCGGTGCAGTTGAGGGGCGTGCCGCCGGTCGGGCACGGGGTGCACGCCAAGGGCGGCAGCGTCACGCCGCCCGAGATCGCCACGCACCCCTGCGTCGCGTTGCCGTCGAAGGTCTCGGTGCAGGTCACGACGCCGGGCTCGCACACGCTGCCGACGGTCGTCACCGGCAGGCACGCCCCGCCGCCGGTGGCGGGGGCGGGGACCCCGTCGCAGCCGCTGTCGATGCCGTCGCAGGCCTCGATCGCCGGCCGCGGGCGCCCGTAGAAGTCGCTGTCGGCGCAGTCGACCCCGTCGGAGAAGTTCACGCACACCGGCGCGCCCGGCGCGGGCGCCCGTGCGGGCGCAGCGGGCGAACCCGTCGTTGTCACCGTCCGCCGGCCCGCCGTCGTCGCACTGCCGGTTGCAGTCCTGATCGACGCCGTCGCACTCGATGTCGGCGGCGGTCGGGTGGATGTCCTTGGCCTCGATGGTGAACGTGTCGTTGGCGTCGTTGCCGCGACCGATCACCGAGCCCTCCTCGAGACAGTCGCGCTGGCCCGGGTAACGTGCGCAGGTCTTGAGGTTGACCGCGCCGACCGTGCCGTCCGGCCCCATGCAGGTGATGAACTCGTCGCCGTCGAGGTCGAGGTCGCGCAGGTCGCAGCGACCGCCGCGCGGGATCGCGCAGGCCTCGTCGACCCCGTTGCAGGTGGTGTCGGTGACGCCGGGGTGGATGTCCCCGGCCATCACCACCTGCCCGAACAGATCGTGGACCTCGCCCTCGTCGAGGCAGTCGCCGGCGCACACCTTGACGCCGTCGCCGTCGACGTCAGCGGTGTTGGCGACGGTCGTCGAGCAGCAGTCGGTGTCGTCGATCGAGCAGTCCTGGGCGCTGGCGTCGTCTGACGGGAACACGTCGGGGCGCCGATCGTCGCAGTCGATCGCGAGGTCGGGCCGACAGTCGGGCGCGGCGCCGCCGGTCGGGGCCGGGAACGTGTCGCAGTCGGCGTCGGTCGGCGGCACGATCGCGCGATCGCGGATCGGGCCCGGGACCGGATCGGTCGGATCGGCGCGCCACCACGCGCAGCCGGTGCGGGTGACGCCGTGGTCGTCGTCGGCCGCGACCAGCACGACGTCGAAGCGCCGGATCTCCCCGTCGACGAACCGGGTGGGGCTGGTCGCGTGCGCGAACCCGACCAGGGCCTCACCGGGGTCGGCCGGGTCGCCGGTCAGCGTCCAGGCGCCGACCGCGAACACCAGCTCGTCGTCGAGCGAGATCTCGCTCGACGGGTACAGCGCCACCTCGTGGGTGCCATCGCCGAAGCCGTCGGGGAACGTCAGCGCCGCGGCGTCGAGCTCGAGCGGGGCCCGGCGCCACCACGTCGGCGTCACCACGCTCCCGGGCCGCGCCGTGGGCACCTCGGCCGCGCCGACACCGACGTACACCTCGAGCCGCGTCGCGGCCGTGGCGTCGCTGGTGTGGATCGACAGGACGATCGCGGTGTCGCCGGCGCACCCGGCCACGGCGGCGGCGGCGACGGTGGACAGCGCGACGCGACGACACAGAACGGCTGGCTCGAGCATGCATCCCCCAGGGCAAGCTAAGCCGTCATCGTACCGCACCGAGCTCGGCGCCGAACACCTTTGTCGCGCCGCCGCCCCGGGCTACCGTGATCGATGTCGTGCTCGCCGAGTTCCAGCGGACCTACGACCTCGACCACCCGACGGTGATCGCGGCCCTGTCGCCGTGGACCGTGTCCCAGGTCGCGATCAGCGCGATCCGCTCGGCGATCGATCTGGTCCTGGTCGCCGCCGCGCGCCGCCTCGTGGTCGCGATCGAGGCGCGCGGCGCCGGCGCCCACCTCGCCGCCACCCGCGACCTGCAGCTGTCGTACTACGCCGACGACGGCGTCGATCACGGCGCCGCCGCGGCGGTCGTGCGCGCGCTCGCCACGGCCCTGGCCGGGTTCGAGGCCGGCGCGCCGCCGCGCCGCCTGCCGGTCGTGCCCAGCGCCGGGCATCGCTTCGTCGAGCTGCGGATCAACCGCACGTGCAACGAGCGCTGCCGGTTCTGCAACACCCCCGCCGACTCGCCGACGGTGCTCGACCAGCCGGCCGAGGTCTACGCGCGCATCGCGGCGGCCGCGGCCGCCGGCTGCGCCGACCTGCTGCTCACCGGTCGCGAGACCACGCTGGCGCCCGAGCTGCCCGGGTACGTCGCCGCGGCCCGGGCCGCCGGCATCGGCAACGTGCGCGTCCAGACCAACGCCACGACCCTCGGACACGGGCCGGTCCTGGCCGCGCTCCTGGCCGCGGGCGTCACCGAGTTCGAGGTGTCGCTGCACACGCTCGCGCCGGCGACGTTCGCGGCGCTGATCGGCCCGGCGGCGCTGTTGCCGCACACGGTCGCGGGGCTCGACGCCCTGGCCGCGGCGCCGCAGGTCGGCGTCACGATCGTGTGCGTCGTGACCGCGGTCAACCTCGACGAGGTCCCCGGCCTGGTGGCGACGATCGCGACCCGCTGGCCGGGCGTGCGGTCGCTCGTGCTGTCGCCGGTGGCGCCGGTCGGCGACGGCGCCGACGCCCTCGAGCTGCTGGTGCCGTACGCGCGCCTGGGCCCGGTCATCGCCGACGGCCTGCGCGCCGCGGCGCGCCTGGGCCTGGCGGCGACCGTGCCAGCGCGGTGCGGGCTGCCGCCGTGCGCGCTGCCGGCCGACGTGCGCGATCGCCACGAGGCGGTGCGCAGCGACCGCGGCGGCCCGATCGAACCGGGCAAGCGCAAGCCCGCCGCGTGCGCCACCTGCGCGCTCGACCGTCGGTGCGGCGGCGCCTGGGCCCGCTACCTCGACGTCCACGGCGACGCCGGCCTGGCCCCGATCTGACCTGGCCGGCCCGCGGCTACAGATCGTCGGAGCGGTTGGCCGCGGGCGCGCGGATCCCGACCTCGAGCGAGCTCCACTCGGTCGCCTTCCACAGGCCCTTGTCGTTGCGCGCCAGCGCCACCGGTCGCGGCGTGTCGGCGCCGGTCGAGTAGACGAACAGCTTGGCGCGATCGTCGCCCTGCAGGCTGTCGCGCTGCTGCTTGACCCGCACGATCAGGTCGCCGGGCGGCAGCACGTAGCCGTCCTCGAACCGCGTGCCCTGCACGTACGAGCGCGCGATGTGGGCCTTGCCGCCGAGGCGGTCCTTGAGGTTCTGCAGGATCGCGCGCCGCGGGCGCCGGCCCTTGTAGCCGGTCGGGTCGTCGTCGAGCAGGTCCATCGCGATCGCGACGGTGACGAACGGCAGGCCCTGGGCCGGGTCGCGGGCGTAGCAGGCCAGCGCGATCGCGAACGCCGCGGCCCCGCCCTCGGGCGTCCGCGCCACCCGGTCGCGCATCGCCAGGTAGTCGTCGATCGTCGCGGGCATCGGGCCGATGGTGATCTGGTGCTCGATCGAGGTCGCGGTCATGACCCGACGATATCAGTCCTCGCGCTCGGGCTCCTGCGCGACGCCGTGGTGCTCGGCCAGGCGGGCCTCGTGGCGGCGCTTGGCCTGGTAGCGCCGGGCGCTGGCCTCGGTCACCCGCCCGACCGAGATCAGGCCGTCGGCGGGCGCCGGCGTCGACGGCGCCGGCACCCGCTCGAGGCGGGCGGCGAACGCGCGCCGCCACGCCGCCAGGTCGCGCAGCGCGTAGCTGGGGTCGTCGGGATCCTCGATGATCGTGCGCACGATCGCGTCGGGGTCGACGAACTGCGCCGCCAGCTCGGCCGGATCGTAGGCGGCGCCGCGATCGAACAGCCCGCCGCAGATGTCGCGCAGCGTGCAGGCGTCGCACGCCGGCGCGTAGATGTGGCCCCAGTCGGTCTGGCGCACGGTCTGCTTGTCGTCGAGGAAGTGGACGATGCGCTCCTCGCCCTTGACGATCTTGCGGGTCTCGGTCGAGGCCCACCCGAACGAGCCCAGGTAGCACAGCGGCACCTTCTCGACCCGGAACGTGCGCCCGCTCTTGTGCAGGTGCCGCAGCGCCCGCTCGAGCGACAGCTCGAAGTCGGCCAGGCGCGGGGTGAACTGGGCCTGGTTGACCTCGGCCCGGCCCATCGACGGGTCGAGGTTGTTCCAGACGAAGTGCCGGACCTGCGGGTGGTGGCGGGTCAGGTAGCGGACGTTGGCGTCGAGGTGATCGGCGTTGTGGCGGTTGATGACGCAGTTGACGTTGACCTCGATGCCGGCGGCGTGGGCGCTGTCGAGGGCGGCGAGCGCGGTCGGCAGCGTGTCGGCCTGGCCGCGCAGGCGCGCCTCGATCTCGGGCCGCACCGAGTAGATCGACACGTGCGCCAGCTGGACGCCCGCGTCGGCCAGGGCCCGGGCGTAGGCCGGATCGGCCAGGCGGGTGCCGTTGGTGATGATCCGGACGTGCAGCCCAGCGGCGCGGGCGTAGCCGGCGATCGCCGGCAGCTCGGGGTGCAGCGTCGGCTCACCGCCGGTCAGGATCACGCCGTAGTAGCCGCGCCGGACGAAGTCGTCGACCAGCGGCCGCATCGTCGCCAGGTCGTGGACGAACGGCGTGGCCGGGTTCGAGCAGAACCCGCAGAAGTGGTTGCAGTGCCGGACGACCTGGATGTAGCCGAGGTTGGCCACGGCGGTCGGCCTGGCTCACTGCCAGTCGTAGAGGCCGTTCGACAGCTCGAGGTTGAACGCCGCGCAGGTGTCAGTGCCGCCGGTGGTGCGCTCCACGACGACGTAGTAGTCGGCGCTGTCGTCGGCGCACGGCGACACGTTGTCGACCGGGGTGCCGGTCCAGCACGGGCACTGGCCGGTGAGCACGCCGCCGATCGCGGACCGCAGGTCGGTGGCCCACTCGATCGTCGTGAACTGCCCCGGCGGCGTGATCGCCGTGCCGCAGTCGCCGCGGAACGCCCGGATGCGGAACTCGTCGCCCGGGTTACCGATGAACTTCGCGTTGACGTGGTAGTTGTCGCAGGAGCTGTCGGGGGTGTCGACGCCGCGGAACCGGTACCAGACCTGGCGGCCGTTGGGGATGTTGCCCATCACGTTCATCGCCTGGCCGACGTCGGAGAGGTTGCCGACGTCGATCGCCGTGCCGCACGACGTGCCCTGGCCCAGCACCGGCGCCGCGACGCACTCGCAGCCGGGCACGGTCGGGTCGAGATCGAAGTTGCCGTCGGGGCACACGCACGATCCCATCATGCACACGTTGCCGGCCTGGGCGCCGGAGCACAGCACCGCGGGGTCGCCGTCGTCGACGGTCATCGAGCAGTCGTCGTCGACGGCGTTGCACACCTCGGGCGCGCCGGGGTGGACGTCGGGGTTCTGCTCGTCGCAGTCGGTGCCGGCCGGGTAGGTGTCGCCGTCGATGTCCAGGCCGACCGGGACGCAGACCTCGTTGCGGCAGACCGTCCCGGGCGCGCACATCGGCAGCGGGTCGGGGCCGGGGTGCCGCCGTCGACCGGGCACGCCGGGAACGGCACGCACTGGCCCTCCTTGCAGTAGGTCAGGCCCGGGCAGGTCACGCCGGCGCAGGCGTCGACGGTGCCGTCGGTCGGGTCGCCGACGTCGCCGCTGGCGTCGGCCTCGCCGCCGGACTTGCTCGACGCGCACGCGCCCAGCGCCACCGAGGCCAGCGCGAGCAGACACGTGCGGACGGCCCCCAGGGTGGTCATCGCGGCGAGCGTACCGCAACCGCGCGACCGGATCCAAGGCTATCCTGGGGTGGTGGTGATCCGCGCCGCCCGCCGCCGGACCGCGCCGTGAAGGCCCTGATCAAGGTCGGCTACGGCTGCAACGACCACTGCACGTTCTGCCACACCCTCGACGTCCGCCACGTCGACGCCCCGGCCGACGAGATCGACCGCAAGATCGACCGGGCCCGGGCCCTGGGCCACACGATGGTGGTGCTGTCGGGCGGCGAGCCGACGATCCGGCCCGAGCTGGTGCGGTGGGCCCGGCGCGTGGCCGCGCGCGACATGGACTTCGGCCTGGTCACCAACGGTCGGGTGCTGTCGTACCCGGCGGTGGTCGCCGAGCTGCTGCGGCTCCGCCTGCGCTACGTCTACCTGTCGCTGCACGGCGGCACCCGCACGATCCACAACCGCCTGGTCCGCGCCGACGCCTTCGCCGAGAGCCACGGCGCGCTGGCCCAGCTCACCGGCCACGGCCTCGACCTCAAGGTCAACTGCGTCGTGACGCTGCAGAACCAGGATCACCTGCGCGGCGTGGTCGACGCGGTCCTGCCCTACCCCGACGTCACGCTCAAGTTCTCGATGGTCGAGCCCAAGGGCGGCGGCGCGGCGCTGTTCGAGGCGCTGTCGCCGCGCTTGACCGACGCCGCGGCCCGGGTGGTCGACGCGATCGAGTACGGCCTGGCCCGGGCCGGCGCCGCCGGCCCGCGCTTCGCCCACGGCGGCTTCCCGCTGTGCCTGGTGCCCGGCCACGAGCACCGCTACGCCGACCTCAAGACCGATCAGTTCTGGACCATGATCGAGGTCGGCGAGCCGGACTTCTTCCCGGTCGACGACGACAACAAGCTCCAGCCCGAGGCCAGCTGCGCCGGGTGCGCGCTGCGCGGGCCGTGCCCGGGCCTGTACCGCGGCTACCACGCCGCGCTCGGCGCCGACGAGCTGCGCCCGCGCGCCGCGGGCCTGCGCGGCAACTCGTTCGACTACACGCTCGAGGCGGTGGTCCGGCCCAGCGCCGACGCCGCGACCTGCCCGGTGCTGCGCCTGGGCGTGACGCCGTGGGATCGCGGCCGCCACCTGTTCGTGGCCCACGGCGGGCGCGTGGCCCGGTTCCGCGCCGACACCCGCGACTTCAGCGACGTCGACCTGGTCGCGATCAAGCACGGCGCCGGGCAGGTCTACCTCGACGTGTCGCGCAAGGACGCGCCCGACGACTTCGCCCGCGACCTCGTCAAGCTCGAGCGCAGCCCGCGGTGCGCGCCGTGCCCGGAGTTCGCGCGCTGCACCGGCCTGTACCAGCCGGCCGCGACCGAGGTGTTCGCCGCCGACGACGCGATCGTGGCCGGGTGGCTGGCCGAGCTGACCGGCGCGGTGGTCGACGTCGGCTGCGGCGATCTCGATCGCTACGACGCGATCCTGGCGGCGCGGGTCGCGGACGGCGCGGCCCGCTACCTCGGCGTCGAGCCCGACCCGGCCCGGGCCGCGGCGGTGGCGGCGCGGCGGCCGTGGGCCGAGATCCGGACCGCGACCCTGGCCGAGCTGGCCGCGCCCGGGGCGTTCGATCACGTGCTGGCGCTGCGCAGCTGGAACCACCTGCCCGACGCCGACGCCGCGTTCGCGCAGCTCGTGGCCCTGGCCCGGCCCGGCGGCACGGTGATCGTCGTCGACAACGTCGCGTTCGGCCTGGCGCGCACGCCGGCGCAGACCGCGCGCGCCCGGGCCAGCGCCGCCGGGTTCGAGCACCACCGGGATGACGCCTCGTCGGCGATCGTCGCCCGGGCCGCGCGCGCTGGCGTGGCGGTCATCGCGCACCACCCGGTCGGCCCCGCCACCAGCAATCAGTGGGCGGTACGGCTGCGCGTGCCTTGACGGTGACCAGCGCCCCCGGTACCACCGTCGGATGGCCGCCCTGCCCTCGATCCCCGCGGAGCTGGCTGGCGCCGACGTCGCCGCTGGCGTCGCGCACCTGACCATCCGCGAGGAGCTCTACCCCCTCGACGCGGTCTTCGCCGCGGCGTTCACCTTCATCAAGGACTGCTGGGTGGTGGTCGATCGCGCCGACGCCGAGCGCTGGCGCGTGGTGCTCACGCCCAAGGCCGCGGGCGCGACCGCGGCCGAGCTCGAGGCCTGGGTCGGCGGCTTCGCCAACGAGCTGCTCGCGTGCGCGTACCGGCACCGGCTGGCCAAGGACAACCGCGCCACCGTCGAGGCCGTCACCGCCGCGGCCCTGGCCGGCGCGCTGGGCCCGCCGTCGCTCGACGAGCTCGAGGACTTCGACTTCTCGAACGAGGCGTTCGAGGATCCGCTCGGCATCGCGCAGTCGTGGGAGGACAAGTACGGCAAGAAGGCCAAGGCCGGCGACGACGCCCCGGCCGGGGCCACCGGCGACGGCGACGGCGACGGCGACGGCGACGACGGCGGTGCGCCGTGACCGAGGTGCGGTTCCACAAGGACGTCTACGACGGCCGCGCGGTCGACGCCGCGCTCCAGCAGTTCGCGCGCTACGCCCGGCTCGAGGCGATCGAGGAGCCGAGCTACTGGGTCGTGCGGGTGAGCGCCGCGACGCCGGCGCGGGAGCGCACGGTCGCCGGCGAGCTCGGGAACCAGGCGCTCGGGGCGACCTCCGCCGGCCGCAAGGCGGTGGCGCCGTGAAGCTCGCGCCCCTGGCCGAGCTGTCGACCCGCCACGCCGCCGCGTTCCGGTTCCGCGCGATCGGCGAGCAGGTGCTCGTCACCAACCAGGAGGGCCGGTGGCTGCTCCTGACCCAGCCCGAGTTCGACGCGTTCACGCGCGGCCAGCTCGATGAGGGCGGCCCGCTGTTCGCCCGGCTCAAGGACGCCAACTTCCTGCGCGACCACTACGACGTCCGCGCCGCCGCCGACATGGTGCGCGCGCGCAAGCGGTTCGTGCACCACGGCCCCAACCTGCACATGGCGGTCGTGACGCTGCGCTGCAACGAGACCTGCGTCTACTGCCACGCGTCGCGCGCCGACATGGACGCGGTCCACACCGACATGACCCGCGCGGTCGCCGAGCAGACCGTCGACTTCATCTTCAAGACCACCAGCCCGTTCGTGACGATCGAGTTCCAGGGCGGCGAGCCGCTGGTCAACTTCGACGTCGTCCAGCACCTGATCGAGTACGCGCTCGACAAGAACCGCGCCGCCGGCAAGCAGCTCGAGTTCACGATGGTCTCGAACCTGGCGCTCATGGACGACGCCAAGCTCGAGTACCTGCTCGGCAAGCGCGTGCAGCTGTGCACCAGCATCGACGGGCCCGCGCCGCTGCACGACAAGCAGCGGGTGCTGCCGATGGCGTCGTCGTACGGCCACGCGTCGCGCTGGATCAAGCGCATCAACGACGCCTACGCCGCCGCCGGCCTCGACCCGACCCTCTACCACGTCGAGGCGCTGCTCACGACCACGCGCGCGACGCTGCCGCTGTGGAAGGAGGTCGTCGACACCTACGTGGCGCTGGGCTGCCGGGCCCTGTTCCTGCGCCCGGTCGATCCGTTCGGCTTCGCGGCCCGGACCGGCCCCAAGATCGAGTACCCGCGCCACGAGTTCCTGGCGTTCTACCGCCAGGCGGTCGACTACATGATCGAGCTGCACCAGGGCGGCGTCGAGATCCTCGAGCGCTACGCGGCGATCTTCCTGACCAAGATCCTGGGCGGGGTCGACCCCAACTTCCTCGACGTGCGCTGGCCGGCCGGGGCCGGGCTGGGCGCGCTGGCCTACGGCTACGACGGCCGGATCTTCACCTGCGACGAGGGCCGGATGCTCGACGCGATGGGCGACGACGCGTTCGCGGTCGGGCACGTCGCGACCTCGCGCTACCGCGACGTGGTCGGGCACGAGACCATCCGCGCGGTGACGATCGCGTCGAACCTCGACGCCACGCCCGACTGCGTCGACTGCACCTACCAGCCGTACTGCGGCGTGCCGCCCAGCCACAGCTACAAGACCCAGGGCACGATCTTCGGCCGGATGCGCGAGAGCGCGCTGTGCGAGGTCTACAAGGGCATCCAGGACTACCTGTTCGAGAAGCTGGCCACCGGCGACGCCGGCGTCCGCCAGGTCCTCGAGCGCTGGACCACGCACCGGCCCCGCGAGCACTTCGTCCAGGGATCATCCGGCCCCGCCGCCGGGTGATCGCACAATCCGGTGGCGCCCCCGCCGGGATCGGCGGTAACCTCGGACGCTGCGGAGAGCTCCGCGCAGGCAGTCATGGGCGACAACGACAACCTCTTCGACCCCAAGCGCCCGCCGGCGTCGCCACCGGTGGCGGCGGACGGCGTGGTCGACGACGACGCGGCCATCCCGGTGTTCAAGGGCAAGCCGGCCGACGGCCTCCTGCCGGTCGAGCGCGACGTGTCCGACCGAGCCCGCGACGGCGCCGACGCCGCGCCCCCGGTCGGCGGCGACGATCCGATCCGCGCCCAGCACGCCAGCCACGGCAGCCACGGCTCGCACGGCAGCCACGGCTCGCACGGCAGCCACGGCTCGCACGGCAGCCACGGCTCGCACGGCAGCCACGGCTCGCACGGCAGCCACGGCTCGCACGGCAGCCACGGCTCGCACGGCAGCTGGTAGTCGGCGCGCGCCGTCGCGCCGCGCGCGACCGCAGCCGCCCCACCGCCGCGGGCCCGCCGCGCGCGCCCGTCAGCCGAGCGGCGCGAGCTCGCCGGCGCCGAAGCGCGCGAGGTAGACCGCGTCGACGCCCGGGCAGGTCCCGCGGGCGCGACAGGCCGTGCACGGCTCGGCGTGGGCGCGCCGCTGCTCGGTGCGCGCGGTCGCGGCGAACGGTCCCAGGAGGCAGTAGGGCGCGTCGACGAGGACCGACGCGATCCCGAGCGCACGGGCCCGAGCGGCGGCGTGGAGCGCGTGCGGCAGCGCCATCGCCAGGCGCGGGATCGTGCGTGCGACGGCGTCCGCCGGCACGTCCGCGGCGGCGAGCACCCGCAGCCGCCAGGACGTCACGCCGTGGGCCGCGAGCACCACGGGCATCGCCGCCAGCGCGCGGTAGCTCGAGCGCGTCAGCGGCGTGTCGACCTCGAGCGTCGCCCGGTCGGCGCGGGCCCGGGTCAGCGCCGCGACGGCCGCGGCGAACGCGCCAGGCTGGCCGACGTGATAGTCGTGGGCGGCCGCGTCGGGACCGGCCAGCTCGATCCGGACCGCCGCGGCGTCGTCCCCGTCGGGGATCGCGTCGGTGATCGCGTCAGGGCTCACGCGGGGACGACGTACACGCCGCCAGGGAACCGGCGGTGACGCTCGGCCTGGCTGAGCAGCCCGAGCCCGTCGCCAGGTCGCTGCGCCAGCACCTGCGCGAGCTGCCGGATGGCGAGCTCGAGATCCGGCGGCGTCGTGCGCGCGCCGCGCCCGGAGTTGACCAGGTACAGGTGCCCGGCGCCGGTGGCGGCGATCCCCGGCGGCGACGCGGCGTCGTGGCGGAGCAGATCGACCTGCGCGCGACGGCCGTCGGCGTGGGCGAGCACCATCGGCAGGCCGCCGCGGAACACGCCGTGGACCCGGGTCACGGTCCACGCGCCCAGCGACGTGCCGGCGAGCGGGCCCAGGAACGCGGTCGCCGCGGCGTCGGGCGCCGGCGGCAGATCGTCGTGGACCCGCGCGGTCACCGGCGCGGCCGGGCCGCTCGGCGAGACGCCGTGATCGTCGAGCGGCGGGGGCGGGCTCTGCCGGGGCGACGCGGTGGCGGTGCGCGCCAGCACGCCACCCGCGACCACCAGCGCCGCGGACTGGCCCAGGCCGGTCAGGAACGCGCGGCGGTTACGAGGGCGGTCGTCGGACATCGCTGCCAAAAGCGTACGGGGCCGGCGCGGTCGGGGTCAAGCCGGATCGGCGAACGCCAGGACGCATGCGTCGGGCGCGGCTTCGCCCGGCGCGGTCCGCCGGCCGGTGCGATCGATCGCCACCGCCTGCCCCAGCCGGGCGATCAGCTCGTCGGCGCCGGCGCGATCGTGGGCCCGGTACGCGGCGATCACGCGATCGGCGTACGCCAGCGACGGCGCGCAGTCGAACGCGCACGGGACGTGCGACAGCCACCCGCTCACGTGATCGCGCGCGAACACGTTGGCGCGCGCGTCGAGGCGGCGCGATCGGGTCGCGGCCTCGCTGGCGGCGATGAAGTCCTCGTGGGCGCGCGCGCCCGACGCCAGCACGTCGGCGCCGCGCGCGATCCGCGCCACGAACGCCTCGACGCAGCACGTTGGGAACCCGAGCGCGGCGCCGAGGCCGCGGTGCGGCGCGGGATCGAACGACACCTCGGCCCGGGCCGGCTGCCCCGGCAGCGCCTGGGCCTCGAGCGCGCGCAGCGCGCGGGCGGCGGCCGGCGTGGCCGCGATGTAGACGATCGTGCGATCGGGCAGCGCGGTCAGCTCGACCGCGAACCCGCGGCGGCGCGCGGCGGCGGCCTCGGCCAGCGCGCGGCGCGGCGCGCGCTGCAGCCGCAGCGCCGGCTTGAGCCCGGCCACCAGGGCCAGCCACTCAGGCGGGGTCGGATCGCGCCACACGCCGCGATGCTACGCTGGCCGCCGTGGCGCACGCACCCTCGGACGCGCACGCCGACGAGCGCCGGCTCGGGGCGGCGCTGCGGGACGCGGCGACGGCGCTGGCCCGGGCCCGCGATGACGCCGCGGCGCTGGCCGCGCTGGGCGTCCAGCTCGACGGCACGCCGCCGTCGGCCCTGGTGGCCCAGGAGCCTGCGCCCACGGTCGCGCTCGATCGCTCGATCGAGGCGTGGGGCTTCGCCGCCGGGATCCGCCGGGTCGCGTTCGTGACGGTGGCCGCCGACGCGGTCGACCGGACGCTCGCGCAGTTCCCCGGCGCCCACGTCGAGCGGCGCGCGCGCCAGGTCGAGGTCGGCCCGCAGGATCGCTGGCACGACGATCGCGCCCGCGGCGCGCCGCGGATCGAGCTGTACCTGGCGCGCGATCCGGCGCTGGCCCGCCGCGCGGCGACGCTCCAGGCCGACGATCCCACCCGCCACGGCCCCGAGCTCGGCGCGCTGCTCGGGTACCCGCCGTGCTGCGTGGCCGCGTTCCTGGCCCAGGCCGAGCGCGGCGACAACTCGCTCAACCGCTACCTGGCCGCGGCGCGCACGCGCGACGACGACGACGGCGCCGCGTGGCCGTGGCCGCTCAACGATCTGCACCTGCGGCTGATCGCGTTCTACCCGTGCAGCTACCGCTGCCCGGCGGCGCTCGCGGTGGCGCGCGCCACCGTCGAGGCGATCGCCGCGGCGCGGCCGGCGGCGGCCATGGCCCTGGCCGCGGCGCTGACCGCGACCGTGCTCTACGTCGATCACGACCATCAGGTGTGGCTGCGCGACGCCACCGGCGCCGGCACCATCCGTTACCGCGGGGTGACCGCGATCGGCGCCGGGCGCGCGCTGCCAGCGCTGGCGCGCGTGGTCGCCGCCGGCGATCGCGTGATCCGCGCGCCCGGCAGCGTCGCGATCGCCCACGGCGATCACGCGGTCGCCCGCCTCGGCCCGCTCGGGCTCGTCGCCCGCTTCGGCTGAGCACCAGAGGTCCGGGCTGCCCCGCTGCGCCTGGCGGTCACGATCCGCCCCGACCTCGACGCCACCGAGCCCGCGTGACGGCGCGCCAGGAATCATCGGGCGACGTCCAGGCCGCGGTCCTGCGACGCGGCGCCACACCCGTGCGCGGTCACATTCGGCACGAGCTGAATCCACCCGGATGAGCGCCCGGGACACCGGAGCGCTCAGAAGGAGACTGGAGGCAAGCCATGCGCGATCGGTACGCTGGGAGAGATGCGGGCACCGGGACCTCCTCGTCGAGCCCGGGACGGGCGCCCGGCAAGCGGACGCTGACCGAGCGCTTCCCGGTGCAGCGCCGAGCGCAGCCGGTGGTGCCCACGACCAGCCCGGCCGAGGTCCAGACCATCGCGCGCCGCGGCGTCGGGGGTAGCGCCGGGCCCTTCCCGTTCCTCGACGAGATCCAGGGGGCCCTCGGCGCTGATCTGTCCGGCGTCCGCGCCCACACCGGCGGCGAGGCCGCCGAGGCCACCGAGCAGCTCGGCGCGACCGCCTACGCCTCGGGCAACGACGTCGCGTTCGGGGAGGCGCCGAGCCTGCACACCGCGGCGCACGAGGCGACGCACGTCCTGCAGCAGCGCGCGGGGGTGCACCTCGCGGGTGGCGTCGGCCAGACCGATGACCCGTACGAGCGCCACGCCGACGCGGTGGCCGACCGCGTGGTCCGCGGCGAGTCGGCGACCGCGCTGCTCGCCGAGATGACCGGCGGTCACACGACCTCGGCCGTCCAGTTCGAGAAGCCCGGAGGCGAGGGCGGCGACACGATCGAGCGGGCGGCCGATCTGGCCGACAAGGGGCTCTACGCCAACGACGCCGTCGAGATCGCGCGGGGGGGCCTCAGCGCAGGCGAGACCGCGGCCGAGGCGGCTGCGCAGGCGGCCAAGGGTGGGCCGATGTCTGGCACCGCCGTCGCCAGCAGCGCCGTGGCGCCGTTTTCGCTCTTCTTCGGTGCGATGGAGGCGATCGAGGGTTGGAAGTCGGGCGATGCGACCAAGACGTTGCACGGCGGCCTGTCGGCGGCGGGCGGCGCCACGACGCTCGCCGGCGCCGGCGCCGGCGCGCTGGGCGCGACCGGCTTCGCTGGCGTCGCCGCCGTCCTCGGGCCGCTGCTCGGCGCCGGTGCGCTCGGACTGGAGATCGGCGCCGCGATCGCCCCGGCGGTGTTCGGCAATCCCACGTCCGCGTCCCTCACCAACGACCGCTCCGACGCCAACATCGACGACCCGGAGAAGGTCCTGATGTACCTGCCGACCTCGGGCAACGAGCTGTTCGACGGCCTGATGGACGTGATGACGGGCGGAGACACCTGGAAGAACGCCTGGGACAAGGGGCTGGCGGAGCAGCGCAAGCTCGAGCAGATGCGGATCATGAGGGAGCAGCCGGAGCGGGCGCTGCAACTCGCCAACCAGGCCCTGCTGAAGGCGATGATGGGCGGCGATCAGCGGCAGATCGACCAGGCGCGCGCCGCGGTGAAGGCCGCGGGTGGCGACCCGGGGCCCGCCGTGGACGTCCAGCAGATCCGCGAGACCGAGCAGCAGCGGCAGGCCTGGTACGCGAAGTGGGATCCACTGGTGGCCGAGCTCAACAGCGCCACTGACGACGACGCCCGGGCCGCGGTGAAGCAGAAGATGAAGGCCCTCGGCCCCAAGCCGGGCGCCGGCGGCAACGGCTGACGTCTGGCGCGCGGCTGAGTCAGTCGGGGAAGAAGTTGCCGCGGTCGGGATCGGACGGCGGCGGCTGCGGGCAGGTCGCGCCGCGCCGGTCGTGGCGGTAGGTGAGCTGCGCGAGCGCGCCCGCGCGATCGAGCCAGAGGTCGGAGCACCACAGCTCGCGGCAGGCGGGCGGATCCTCGAGCTCGTACCAGAGCCGGACCCGGCGCTCGCCGTGGTCCAGGATCACCGCCGACGGCGCGTCGCCGATGGGCGCCTGCGGCCAGTCGGTGCGCAGGGCGGCGACCCCGGCGGGCGTGTAGCCCATGCGGCGCGGCGGATTGATCATCGCGACGCCGGCGAGCGTCGCCAGGAGCGGGCCGAGCTCGTCGTCGGCGAGCGCCGGCAGCGCCGGCGGCGGGAAGGCGGCGACCACCGGCCCCTCGTCGAGGCGGATCTTGTCGAGCGGCTGGCCGTCGAACCAGCCGCGCAGCTCGCCGGCGGCGTCGAGCACCACGACCACGTGGTGACCGCGCACCGTCACGTCGCGGTAGCCGGCCACCGGCCCCCGGCAGTCGACCGTCGCCGCGAGCTCGGCGATCGCGGGCGCGATGGCGCCGCCGACGCACGCGGGCGTCAGCCCGTTCCCGGGCGCGGTCACCGCGTCGAGGAACTCGGTCGACGGCGGGCTCGCGTCCGCCGGCGGTGGCGCGGGCTCGGCCGGCGGCCCCGCCTTCTTCGCCGAGCCGCACCCGGCCAGCAGCAACCCGATCCACAGCAAGCGCATGCCGCATCGTCGCATCAGTTCGGTGCGGCGTGCAGCACGACCGGGTGCCCGGCGCTGTCGACGATGACCGGGATCGCCGAGCCGGTGGCGAAGGCCGCGCTCGAGGGGTCGGCGTGGTAGGGCGAGATCACGCCGATGGCGACCGCGTCGGTGCCGACGCCGATGACGAGGTTCTGCCCGGTCACGTCGATGTTCGCCCCGACGTCCATCAGGCCGGCGCCGATCAGCAGCTGCGGGGTCGCGTCGGCGGCCCCGACAGCGCGATGATGACGCCGCCGCGCACCACGAAGTCGTGGAGGCTCGCGCGCCAGGCGTCGCCGGCGGCGGCCAGCTCGCCGTCGTCGGGCGGCTGCGGCGCCACCAGGACGACGTCGATCTTCCTGAGCGCGACCAGCGGCGCGGCGCCGAGGTCGACCTCGGTCCAGGGGCGCCCCAGCGTGCTGATCGCCGCGCTCAGCGCCTGCTCGGCCGCGAGGCTCGCCGGCGCCGACGCCTGGCCACGCCACACCCCAACGGACAACGCGGGCGCGCCGCTGAGGTTGATCGAGTTCGCGAGCACGCGGACCGCGGCGGCGTGCCGCACGGTGTAGTCGTGGCCGATCAGCACGACGTGGCCCGAGACCTCGCCGTCGCAGAACCCGTTGGTGCAGATGCCGCTCGCGCACACGTTGCCGCACTGGCCGCAGTGGTCCGGATCGGTCCGCGGATCGACGCAGCCAACGACGCAGCGGATCTCAGGCAGCTCGCAGACGAACGCGTCGGGCGCCGCGTCGGCCGGCGGCCCGGCGTCGGCCGGCGGCCCGGCGTCGGCCACGGGCGCGGCGTCCGCGCCCGCGTCGAGCGCGCCGTCCACGATCAGCTCGCAGCGGTCCCCCTCGAGCTGGTAGCCCTGCGCGCACGAGCCCTGGACGAGCGAGTCGTAGCAGCCGCTCGCGACCAGCGCGACCAGCGCGATCAGCCACGCGCAGGCCCCGGCCGGCCCGGACCACACGCGCTGGCGACGACCCGTCATGGGCCCCTCTGACCGCGTTCGATCACGAACTCGACGCGGCGATTGCGCGCGTGGGCCTCGAGGTCGTGCCCGGGATCGCGTGGCCGGGTCGCGCCGTAGCCGACCGCCTCGATCGCGTCGGCGGGCACCCCGGCCTCGATCATCGCCTCGCGCACGCGCTGGGCCCGGGTCGTGCTCAGCCAGACGTTGTACGCGGGCACCCCGCGCACGTCGGCGTGGCCCTCGATGACGAGGTGGACCCACTCGCCGTGCGCCAGCCAGGCCCGGACGATCGCGGCGATCACCGGTCGGCCGCGGCGCTTGATGCGCGCGCGGTTGACGTCGAACAGGATGCGCTCCTCGAGCACGATCCGGTCCTGCTCCACGACGAACAGGCCCTCGTCGGGGCAGCCATCGGCGTCGTCGACCCCGTTGACGGTCTCCGCCTGGTCGGGACACGCGTCGTCGCGGTCGACGATGTCATCACCGTCGCGGTCCGGGAGCGCGCAGCCCGGCGCGGCCAGGTCGAGCGCGCACCCGGCGTCGAGGTCGACGACGCGATCGGCGTCGGGCTCGACCCGGGCGATGGACTCGATCGCGGCCGGCGCGCGCCGCGCCCGCGCCTGGTGGCCCCCCAGGCGCAGCTCGAGCCCGGCCAGCACGATCGCCGCGCTGCCCGGATCGACGCCGCCGTCGCCGCCGATCACCTGGAGGTAGCGCAGCGACGGACCGACGCGCAGGGCGCCGAGCGACAGCAGCTCGGCGCCGCCGCCGATCTCGACGGTCGGGACCCACGCGTCGCCGCTCACCCCACCGCCACCGGCGGCCTCGATCCACAAGGCGCCGGCGAACAGCCGCACCGCCGCGCTGCCAGTGGTCAGCCCGCCGCGCCCCGGATCGGCCACGCCGTCGCCTGGCGGCGGGCCGTTGCCCAGCGCCCCCGCGCGCAGCCGCGCGCCGACCGCGACGTGCCCGCCGATCCCGAGATACACCCCGATCGCCGGCATCGCGCCGGCGTCGAAGGAGTCCATGTGCGGCTGCGAGATCGGCAGCGCGGCCGGGACCTCCGCCGCCACCCACGGCGAGGCGGTCGCGCCGCGCGACCCCATCGCACCGCACGCCCCGAGCGCGAGCGCCCAGCGCGCGATGCCACGCGCCATCACGGGCATCCTCCCGCCGGGGTGAGCCGCGGCGCGCGCGAGGTGGGATGGCGCACGCGGCCCCGGCCCCGACACGCCCTCGCCTGGCCGTGCCGCCGGCGAGGCAGGCGTGCACCATCGCTGGCGCGCACGTCCGCGACGGCGCGCGCGCGATCGTTCGGCGACATGGATCTCACGCTCCTCACACCTGCAGCCGTTGCAATGAGGAAGCCAACACGCGCGGCGCGCGTGCCCGCGCCCGCCGCGAATTGAAAGGAAGCGCTCGATCATCCTCGCGCCGCGATCGATGCTGTCGCGCTCGCCCGCGCGCGGCGCCGGGGCTGCGCGCGACGTGCGTCGGGCATCTCGTGAACCGCGTGCGCGCCTGCGCGCGACCGGCGCAAGGCATGCGGGGTCGGCGAGGATGGCTGGCTACGGGTGTGCGCCTGCGCGTTGCAACCCACCTCCGTGGGTGACGTCCTGACTCTGGCGAAGGACGGCGGCAGCGCAGCGCAAGCGTCGCGACTCACGACTTGAGGATCGGCACCGAGGGCGGCCCCGTGCAGATGTCGGTCGATCGCCGCCATCACCCCTCGCCGACGTGGTCGCCGACCTCGCGCACCTGGGCGCTCACGGGCTCCCTTGAGGTCAAGGCGTGCGCCCCGACCTCCAGCGGCACGTCGGTGCGCAGGAACATCCCGAACGGGCTCACGTCCTGGGACTCGGCGTGCAACCTGAGCCCGCCCCCGGTCACCTCGACGGCGAGGTCGAGGACGATCCGGACGGTGCGACGGCGCATCGCCTCCCGCCGTTGCCGGTTTTCGACGCGGCTCAAGGCGCATCGGCCGTGGTGGTCCCCAGCGAGGTCGATCAGGAGCACCCGACGATGTGATCGAGCCTGCGCCCGGACGCGGGCGCGTCGGAATCCGAGGTCGCGGCTCGCGTCGGCCGTGTACGCTGCGTCATGAGGAAGCTCGGGTTCGCGATGGTCGTGACGTTGCTGGCGGCGTGCGGTGGCGAGTCGTCCAGCCCCGCGATCGATGCCGCCGTCGCGGTCGACGCGCTCCCGCGCGACTGGGTCGTGCTGATCGCGCAGGACTGGACCCTGCCGGCCGGGACCGAGAACATGGTCAGCTCATCGCGGATCCTCGACCAGGACCTCTACGTCCGCGCGATCCGCCCGCTGGCGCCGGCGGGCACGCACCACACGCTGCTCGGCCTGGCGACCGGGTCGGGCGGCGGGCCCGGCACCAGCCCCGACGGGTTGATCTACGCGTCGGGCGTCGGCACCGACGCGCTGATGATGCCGCCGGGCGTCGGGCTGCGGCTCGAGGCCGGCAAGCAGCTCACCCTGCAGCTGCACCTGTACAACACCGGCGACGCGCCGCTGTCGGGGACCTCGGGCATCGAGGTCCTGCTCACCACCGCGGACCAGATCGCCGACCTCGCCGAGATCGAGCTGGCGGGCCCGCTCGGCCTGACGATCCCACCGGGGGTGCACACGATCAGCGGCACCTGCACCGCGACCTCGCCGCAGACGGTGTTCGCGATCTTCCCGCACATGCACCAGCTCGGCACGCACTTCCGCGCCGAGGCCCGCACCGCCGCCGGCGCGGTCACGATCCACGACGACCGCTACAGCTTCGACGAGCAGCGCATCTCGCCGATCACGCCGCTGCCGCTCGCGCCCGGCGACACGATCACCACCGACTGCACCTGGGACAACACCACCGGCGCGACCGTCACCTTCGGCACCAGCAGCGACGCCGAGATGTGCTTCTCGATCCTGTTCCGCTACCCGGCCACGGGCGGCGGCTACTGCGGCGCCTGAGGCCGCGCGGTCCTGCGCTCGTCCAGGACGCTACCGACGCGGAGCCGCGGCGATCACGGGCACGGGATCGTGTAGGCGACGAACTCGGCCGGGCCGACGTCACCGTCGCCGTCGCCGGACGGGGTCTGGGCCGCCGCCACGAGCGCGCCGCCGTCGGCGGTCGCGTACGGCACCGCCGCGAGATAGATCGTCGTCGGGACCGCGCCGAACGCCGCGGCCAGGTCGATCGCGCCCTCGAGCACGCCGCCGTTGGCGCCGGTGGCGGCGGCGTAGCCGGCCCCGGTGAGCTGGGTGTCGGCGCCCACCGCCTCGAGCCGGAACCAGCTCTCGAAGTCGTTGTCGTTCTCGTCCGCCAGGAACAGCAGCGGCCCGGCGCCGACCGCGACCAGGCCGGCCTTGGCGAACGGCGCGCCGCCGGTGCCGGGCCCGGGCGGCGTCGCCGACACCAGCACGAAGTGATCGCTGCCCTCGCCGGCGTCGTCGGTCGCGACGTAGAGCGTGCCGTCGGCCGAGTACGCGACCGCGAGGCGCACGCTCGTGACGCCGCCGGCGATCACCGTGGCGCTGGCGTCGAGCGCCCCGTCCATCACGAACGCCTGGGTCGGGCAGGCCGCGTCGGGCCCGCCGGCGTCGGCGACGAGCGCGTCGGGCAGCGCGCCCGCGTCGGGCCCGGCGGCGTCGGCCGCCGGCGCGTCGATCAGCGGCGCGCCGTCGATGCGGGCGTCGATCGGGCGGGCGTCGGGCGTGACCGCGGTCGGCCCGCACGCGGCGCCGACCAGCCCGGCGGCGAACAGGCCGACGGTGAGCCGCGCGCGCCTCACGCCGGCACCGGCACGAACTCGTCCCAGCCGTAGCGGCGCAGGTAGTTGGTCCAGACGCCCTCGCACACGCCGTCGTAGCGACAGCGCCCGCACTCGGCGCGCTTGGCCCGCAGCGCGTCGTCGAGATCGGCCCGGGTCACGCGCACCGCCGCGGGCGCGCCGTCGCCGTCGGCCTGGACCCGCCGGGCCGTCAGCTGCGCGGCCGGGATGAGCTGCTCGCTGGCGGCGGTCGGCGGCTCGTAGTGGGCGTACTTCTCGACGTAGCCGCGGTTGAAGTCCGGCAGCGCGGTGGTGGTGCACAGCGGGATGTCGACCAGGAACGCCGGCGGATCGCGCTCGAGCCGGCCCTGCTCGGCGAGGAACGTCGCCGCGGTGGCCGCGATCTCGGTGTAGGTCGGGAAGATCTTCTCGAAGTAGGTGTCGGCGCGCCCGTTGGCCTGCATGACGTTCCAGACCACCTGATCGACGCCGAGCTGCCGCAGGAACCGGTAGATCTCGCCGAGGTGCGGCAGGTTGCGCTTGGTCACCACCGTCGACGTGTGCAGCTCGATGCCGCGCGGCTTGTAGCGCGCGATGTTGCGGATGCCGGCGACGGTCTGGTCGAACGAGCCGGGCGTGCGGGTCAGGCTCTCGTGCAGCTTGGCGGTGTGGCCGTGGACGCTGACGTAGAACCGGCCCATGCCCGCGGCCAGGAGCTTGCGCAGGTAGGGCTCGTAGGCGATCGCGCGGGCGTTGGTCATCACGCTGACCCGGCGCACGCCCTGATCGCGCGCGATCTTGACCCACCGCGGCAGCGCCGGGTTGGTGGTCGGCTCGACGGACGTGAAGCACACCTCCTCGGTGTCCTGGTGCAGGCCGGCCAGCCAGCGCACGGTGGCGTCGGTGGTCTGCGAGTTGGTCTCGTAGCGGCCGTCGCGATCCTCCTCCATGCAGAAGATGCAGTTGTTGTTGCAGACCGCGCCGGTGAGGATGTGGACGCGCTCGGCCTGACCGGCGATCCGGGCCGCGATGCCGTCGGGGCCGCTGGGGCCATCGGCGCCGCTGGGCGCCGCGGACGCGCAGCCTTCGGAGACAGCCTCGGACATCCGCCCGAGCATACCCGGTTCCAGTAAGCTGTCGGGGTGGATCGTCCCGCGCGCCCGCAGCGCACCGCCAAGGTCGCCCTCGACCCCGGCGACGAGCTGATCCACCGGTTCGCGACGCCGGCGCCGGGACCAGGCCGGACCACCGCCGCCGCCGAGGCCGCGCTGGCCGCGGCCGCCGCGACCGGGCCCCGGGCGCTGGTGCTGGCGGTGGCGCGACCCGATCGCCGGGGCGATCTGGCGTCGCTTGTCGCCCAGGCCCGGGCCACGTCCGCGGCGGTCACCGTCGAGTGCGAGGCGGCGGGCTCGACGCCGCCACCCTGGCGCTCCTGGCCGCGGCCGGGGTCGCGCGCGTGCGCGTGGTCCACGGCGGCATGCGCGAGCCCGTCTACGAGCGCGTGCTGCGCGCCCCGGGCACCTGGCGCGCGGCCGCGGCCGGGCTGGCCGCCGCGCTCGCCGGCCCGCTCGCGATCGAGCTGGTGATCCCGGTGGTGCGGTGGAACCGCGCCGACGTCGTGCCGCTGGTCGAGTGGGTGATCGCCCTGCCCGGCCAGCTCGCGCGGCTGGTGCTCGCGATCCCGCGCGCCGCCGACCTGCCCCGGTCCGCGCGCGCGCGCCTGCTCGCTCACGGCGCGGTCGCCGAGCTGGCGGCGGCCGCGTTCGCGGTGGCCGCGCGGGCCCGGATCGCGTTCGGCTTCGACGGCGGCGACGGGCCGTGGCCGTGCGCGGCGGGCGATCGCCTCGATCGGTTCGCGACCGTCTGGCACGACTCGCTGCGCCGCGCCGCCAGCGAGCCGACCCGTCCGCTGGTCCGGATCGACGCGTGCGCCGCGTGCGCGCTGGCCACCACCTGCCGCGGCGTCGAGCCGGCCTACCTCGACACGTTCGGCGCGGCCGCGCTGGCGCCGGTGCCCGTCGCCCGGGCCGCGGCCTGGCGGCTGCGTCCCGATCGCGGCGGCGGCGAGGTCGAGTACGCGCAGGTCTCGCCGTTCACCAACGTCGCGGCGGGCGCCGGGCGCGCGCTGATCCGGATCAACGGCCACTGCCAGATGGCGTGCGCGTTCTGCTTCGTCGATCGCGGCGTCGGCGACCTGCCGCCGCCACGATGACCGCCGAGCTCGATCGCCTGGCGGCCCGCCAGACCGACCACGTCGTGCTGTCCGGCGGCGAGCCGACGCTGCACGTCGAGCTGCCGGCGATCCTCGCGCACGCGCGCGCGCGCGGCTTCGCCACGATCGAGCTCCAGACCAACGGCGTGCGCTGCGCCGATCGCGCCTACGCCGAGACGCTGGTCGCGGCCGGGCTGACCAAGGCCACGGTGTCGCTGCACAGCATGGAGCCCGCGACCTCGGACGCGATCACCCGCATGCCCGGCGCGTTCCCGCGCACGGTCGCCGGGCTGCACAACCTGGCCGACCTCGGCGTCGACACCCAGCTCGCGCACGTGATCAGCGTCGACAACTACCGGGCGCTGCCGACGTTCACCGCGGCCATGCTCGACGAGTTCGCCGGCGCCGGCCGCCGCCTGAGCGTGTGCTTCGCGGTGGCCCAGCGGATCAGCGATCTGGTGCCGCGCTGGGTCCTGCCGACGTTCACCGAGATCCGCCCGTTCGTCGCCGCCGCGCTCGACGCCTGCGACGCGCGCGCGGTCGGCTACGGCGGCCTGATCGGCCAGGGCGGCTACCCGCCGTGCGCGCTCGGCGGCGAGCTGCGCTACTACCGCGGCGTGCTCGACAAGATCTACGCCTCGGCCGACGCCGACGCGCAGTTCGCCAAGGCGCCGCAGTGCGCGCGCTGCGACTTCGATCGGCTCTGCCTGGGCGTGCGCCGCGACTACCTGGCGCTGCACGGCGACGCCGAGCTGGTGCCGTTCGCGATCGCGCCGGAGGTGGCCGCGACCCTGCCGACGCCGCCGGCGCCCGCGGCCGCCCCCGACGACCTGGTGCCGCTGCGCCGGCGGGCGCCATGACCGGGCTGCTCGACGTCATCCTGCTCTACGACTGCAACCTGGCGTGCGACTACTGCACGATCACCCCGGCGATGCGGGCCCGGGCCCTGCCGACCGCGGCGGTGGTGCGCGAGCTGCGCGCCGGCCGCGCCGACGGCTACGACCGGGTGCAGTTCACCGGCGGCGAGCCGACCACCCGCGGCGATCTGCTGGGCCTGATCAAGACCGCGCGCGCGCTCGGCTACGTCGGCGTGCGGGTCCAGAGCAACGGGCTGGTGCTGGGCCAGGGCGGCAACGCCGCGCGCCTGATCGCGGCCGGGTGCGACGACGTCCACGTGTCGATCCACACCCACGACGCCGCCGCCTACGACGCGCTGACCCGCGCGCCCGGCGGCCACGCGCAGATGGTCGCCGGCCTCGACGCGCTGGTCGCGACCGGCGTCGCGGTCACCGCCGACGTGATCATCAAGACCGACACCGCGCCGCGCCTGGCCGACGCGGTGGCGTGGCTGGCGGCGCGGGGCGTCGGCGCGATCGACCTGTGGTTCGTGTCGCTGACCGACGGCAACCGCGCCAACCTGGCGTCGATGCCGCGCATGACCGAGGCCATGCCCCACGTCGCGGCGGCGCTCGCGGTCGGCCGCGCCCAGGGGCTGCGGATGCGGTCGCTGCACATCCCGCGGTGCCTGCTCGGCGCCGAGCGCGCGCACGCGTTCGATCCCGGCGCCGACCGCGTCAAGGTGGTGTCGCCCGACGCCGTCTTCGAGCTCGCGCACTCCAAGCTGACCGGCCAGCACCACGCGCCGGCCTGCGACGGCTGCCCCGATCGCGCGATCTGCCCGGGCGTGCGCGCCGACTACCTCGCGCGCTACGGCGACGCCGAGCTGGCCGCGGCCCGGGGCCAGGCGCCGACGCGCCGCAGCCTGCCGCTGGCGTAGTCACATCCCCAGCGCCGCGCGCGCGGCCGGCGGCACCGGGTAGACGTCCTCGCGCGGCGTGATCAGGGCGGCGTCGCCCCCGCGCCCGGCGGCGCGCTGGGCCGCGACCAGCGGCGACACGTCCTCGATGCGGACGATCCACGCGCGCGCGTACTGCGCCAGCGCGGCGCGCCGGAGCCCGAGCTGCAGCGCGCGCCGCTCGACCGGCTGGCCGGCGGGCGCGTGGTCGGGATCCCACTGCAGGCGCACGTCGCCGCGCGCGACCTCGGCCTCCCAGGCCGCGCGATCGGTCACGCCCGACGCGGTGAACGACGACGCCACCGCCTGGGCCAGGATCGCGTCGAACGCGTCGCGCCGCAGCCAGATCGCCAGGACCACCTCCTGGCCGGGCTTGGTGCCCCAGCCCGAGCGGTACATCATCCACAGGAAGTTCGGCTTGATCCAGCTCATGCGCCCGAGCGAGAACGCGCCGCCGAACCAGCCGTGGCGGGCCGCGAACTCGCCGATGTCGGGGCGGTAGGCCTGATAGACGACGACGGTGTCGGCGTCGAACTGCGCGAGCACGTGCTTGCCCGCGCGCGGCCAGCGGGCGAGCTGGGTGGCGTAGGACTCGAGCGCGAGCGCGGACGTCGACATGGCCCGAGCTTTATAGTGTCCACCGTACACTATGTCAAGCACCGTCGGCGGGGCTAGCGTTCGACCCGGCGCACCAGCGCCTCGGCCGAGACGATCCACGGCGGTTCGGGCACGTCGTCGAGCTGGTAGAAGCCGCCGCAGAACGCGCGGTGCGGGCACGGGCCGCAGGCGGCGGTGTGGACCCGCCGCTCGGCCAGGTACGCCGCCAGGTTCACGGTGTCGTTGTTCACGAACACCATGTGCCGGCGCAGCTTGTTGAGATCGCCGGCCAGGTAGCGCTCGTAGCCCGGCGCGTAGCAGAACGGCAGGTTGATGACCTGGATCTTCATGCGCTCGGCGAAGGCGTCGATGAAGCGCATGACCACCTCGGCGGCCTCGGCGGTGTCGGGCGCGTGCCGGGTCGTGGCCCGCCCGAACGGGGTCAGGAACTGGATGTTGAGCCAGCGCAGGCCCAGCGCCAGCGCCAGCTCGCCGACCGCCGGCAGCTCGGCGTGGTTGTGCTTGGTCAGCGTGATGTTCATGCCCAGCTCGACGCCGGGCGGCGCCGCGGCGACGCAGTGCTCGATGCCAGCCACGGTCTGCTCGAAGGCCTCGGCGACGCCGACCTCGCGGCCGTGCGAGCGCGCGGTGGCGCCGTGGACGCTGAACAGGAGCGTGGTCAGGCCCGAGGTCACCAGCCGCCGCGCGAACTCGGGGTACGCGCACAGCCGGCCGTTGGTGGTGACGTTGACGCGGTCGTAGCCGAGCGCGCGGGCGTAGCGGACCAGCGGCACCAGCTCGGGGTTGAGCGTGGGCTCGCCGCCGTCGAAGTCGACCATGTGGACCCCGGCCTGCCGGTACTTCGCGAGGTGCTCGCGCTGCCGGGTCGGGTGGCCGTCGATCTGCGTGCGGGTGCCCACCGCGCAGAACGTGCAGTGGTTGTTGCACACGTAGGTCACGTTCATGATCAGCTTGTGCGGGCCGCTCGAGGCGGCGAGCCGCGCCTGGAACGTGCGCATGAACCGATCGAGCGTCGCGCGATCGAGCGTCGACAGCGCCGGGCCGCCGCCGCGCTGGAAGTGCGGCCCCCAGTCGTCGACCACCGGCAGCGAACGCCCGGCGGCCAGCGCGGTGCCGGGCAGCGGCGTCGCGTACTGCACCGCCGGCCACGCGCCGTGCTCGTCCCACAGCTCGAGCGCGAACCCGAGCGTGGCGTTGACGTCGTCGCCGGTCTCGCCCGGCAGGCCGATCATGTAGTGGACCAGGAGCGGCACGCCGGCCTTGTGCGCGTCGGCCGCGACCTGGCGGATCCGCCCCAGATCGAGCTGCTTGCCGACCGCGGCGTCGAGCACGCGCTGCGATCCGCTCTCGGCCGACACGCTGACGGTCGTGACCCGGCCGCGCATCCGGGCGAGGTGGCGCGGCTCGAGGTAGTCGGCGCGCAGGCCGTTGGGCAGATCGAACGCCAGGTCGTGATCCTCGAGCAGCGCCAGCAGGCGGTCGAAGTGCGCGGCGTTGACGTTGGCCAGCTCGTCGAGGATCGCCAGCCGGGTCGCGCGGTGGTCGCGCGCCAGCGCCGCGAGGTGGGCGTCGAGGCGGGCCGGGCTCAGCGGCGCTGCAGCTTGGGCTCGCCCGGGAGGCGCCCGGGGTTCGAGCTGCAGTGCGCGCAGGTGAAGGGGCAGCCGCGCGAGGTGATCACCGGCAAGGTCCGGCCGTCGATCGGGAACGCCCAGCGGCCGCGGCCGAGATCGGCGACGACGCGCGCGGCGAAGGCGTCGCGGGCCGGCAGCTCGACGAGATCCCAGGCCGGCAGCGGCAGCGCGTCGAGGTCGGGGCGCGCGCCGTGGTGGGTCACGCGGCCGGCGGCGGCGACGACCGCGGCGATCACCGTCGGCACGGTGACCTCGGCCTCGTACTTCACGTAGGCCGCGACCTCGGGGTACGCGGCGAGCACCGCGCGGTCGCCGGTCTCGACGTAGTGCTGGCCCGACTGGTAGCAATCGGCCAGGACGATCGGCGCGCGGCCGGCCAGCCCGGTCAACAGCTCAGCCAGGACGTCGTCGCGGTGCGGCGGCCGGTGGAACGGCGTGTACGCGACCACGATCGCCTCGAGGTCCGCGGCGCCGGGGACGGCGGCGAGCACCTCGGCCACCGGCGCGCCCAGGTGGGCCCGGCCGTCGGCGCGCCAGGCCAGGCCGCTGCCGGGCAGCGCGAAGGCGTCGACCAGCGCGACCTCGTCGCCGGCGGCGCGCAGCACCGCGGCCAGCTGCACGGCCCCGAGGTCGGCGTGGAACGGATAGTCGATGAAGTCGCGCGCGACCGTCAGCGGCGGGTGCACGACCGCGATCCGACGCCCGGTCACCGGCGTGGCTCCCCGGCGTCCGAGGACGACCGCCCGACCGGTTCACGGACCATCGCGGTAGTGTATGTCCTCGGCGGCGCCGCGGGGGTCGGGTTTCGGGTCGGGTTTCAGACCGCCGTGACGACGTCGTGCGCGCGCGGCGGCCTTGATCGGCGACACCACCAGCGTGGGGTACACTCGCCCGGGTGACCGACGCCACCCTCGACGACGTGCGCGCCCGCGAGGCGGCCGCCCACGACCAGCGCAACTGGGTGCGGCTGACCTACGACTGCAACGACCGCTGCATCTTCTGCCTCGACTCGCGCGCGCACGACGGCGAGCTGCGCGACCCCGACGAGGTCAAGCGCCAGATCCTCGACGGGCGCAAGGCCGGCGCGACCCGGCTGATCCTGTCGGGGGGCGAGCCGACGATCCACCCGCGGTTCGTCGACTTCGTGCGCCTGGGCCGGCTGGCCGGGTACCCGCGCATCCAGACCGTCACCAACGGCCGGCTGTTCGCGTACAAGGACTTCCTGACCCGGGCGCTCGACGCGGGCCTGACCGAGATCACGTTCTCGATCCACGGGCCGAACGCCAAGATCCACGACGCGCTGGTCGGCGTGCCCGGCGCGTTCGAGCAGGAGGTCGCCGGGCTCGAGCACGCGCTCGCCGACGGCCGCCCGATCATCAACATCGACGTGTGCGTCAACCGCGGCAACGTCCGGCAGCTCCCGACCTTGATCGAGACCTTCGTCGCCAAGGGCGTGCGCGAGTACGACCTGCTGCACGTGATCCCGTTCGGCCGGGCCTACACCGACGGCAAGGAGATCCTGTTCTACGACCTGGCCGAGATGCAGCCGTACCTGCAGGCCGCGTTCGCGTGGGCGCGCCAGCCCGACATGCACATCTGGCTCAACCGGTTCCCGCCGGCGCACTGCGAGGGCTTCGAGGATCTGATCCAGGACCCGTACAAGCTCAACGACGAGGTCCGCGGCCGCCAGGAGGAGTACGAGCTCCTGCTCGAGCGCGGCCAGCCGCTGCACTGCCGCGCGCCCGAGCAGTGCCGGCACTGCTACCTGCAGCCGCTGTGCGACACGCTCGACGCGGTCCGGGCGACCGCCGCCGGGGCGTTCGAGGTGGTCCGGGTCGACACCCGCTGGGAGGCGACGCGGCCGCCGATCTACGGCGGTGATCCGGCGAGCGCCAAGCGCGCCGCGGCGCTGGCGGCGGCGATGGCGGCCACGACGCCGACGCGGGCGAGCGGCCACCGGCGACGGCAAGCGCCGGCTGCCGGTGCTGGGCCGCGCGCTCGAGCCACGGCTGCCGGCGCCCGCGCTGGCCCGCCACGGCGGCGCCCGTCAGGTCGAGGTCGTCGCCGCCGATCTCGCGAGCGCCCGGGCCGCGGCCGCGGCGTTCGACGGCGTCGCCGAGCTGGCGCTCGAGCTCGATCGCTACGACGACCTGGCCGCGGCGCTGGTCGACGGCGCAATCGACGGCCGCCGCCTGACCCGCGCGGTCGCGCCCGACGCGGCGACCGCGGCGGCGCTGCTGGCGATCGCCGGCGCGTTCGAGGTGGTCGTGCCGCTGCGCGCCGACACCGCGCCGTGGCTGCGCGGCCTGACCGAGGTGTCGCCGCGCCTGGTCGTGCGCCAGCCCAGCTACGACCGGGTCAGCGACGCGCAGGTCCACGACGTCGATCTGCGCGCGTTCTTCGACGCGTTCACCGCCCCGGTGCCGGTCGAGAACGTGCCGGCCTGCATCCTCGGCCGGGCGCCGCGGCCGGCGCGCGCGACCGTCGACACGGCGATGATGCGCGCCGACGGCCGGCTCGAGATCTTCCGCTACACGCGCCGGTTCGTGGCCGAGCACTTCCACAGCCAGGCGCTGCGGTGCCGCGGCTGCGTCGAGGCGCCGCGCTGCCGCGGCCTGCACGTCAACTACATCCGCGCCCACGGCTTCGGCGCGCTGACGCCGATCGCGCCGGGCGCGGTCACCGCCGCGGCCGTGACGGCCGCTACGGCGCCGTGAGCCGACAGCAGCGGAAGCCGATCGTCGGCAGCACGGTGTCGACGGTGGCGCGCGAGGTCCGGAAGCCGCACGTCGCGCCCAGCCCGGGGCTGTCGTAGGCGCCGCCGCGCAGCACCGCGATGTTGACGCCGGCGCTCTGACCGGTGATGTCGTCGGTCCACTCCTTGACGTTGCCCGACATGTCGAAGACGCCAGCGGTCGAGGCGCACGTGCCCATCGCGCCGGTGGCCAGCACGACGTCGTCATCGGCGCCGCCCGGGATCCCGTCGTGGCTCTCGGTGTTGCACTGGTCGGGGGCGAACAGCCCGCCGTACGGGTACGCGGTGGCCGGGCTGCCCTCGCACGCCGACTGCCACTGCGCCGGGGTGCACAGCACCTTGCCGGCGGCGGCGCACGCGGTCGCGGCGGTCGCGAACGTGGCGGCGCGCCACGGCTGCGCCATCGGCTTGGAGCAGGCCCGAGCCGAGGACGCCCCGGCCGCGAGCGCGGTGGCGTCGGGGCGCGACGCCTCGTACTGATCGATGTAGAAGTCGAGGCCCGCGACGGTGACGTGGGCCATCACGTCGATCACCCGGCCCGGTCCGGTCGCGTCGTCGACCACGCCGTTGCAGTCGTTGTCGAGCCCGTCGCACGCCTCGGGCGAGCTGGGCTGGGCGTCGGGCAGCGCCGACAGATCGCAGCTGGTCCGGGTCGGATCGGCCGGGTCGCACCGGCGCTCACCGACGTCGCGGCACACGCCCAGGCCGCCGTCGTCGCACGCGGCGCCGAGGTCGGGGAAGCTGTCGTCGATCACGCCGTCGCAGTCGCCGTCGGCGCCGTCGCACAGCTGCTCGGACAGGACGATGCCGCTGGGCACGCTGGGATCGAACTCGACGCCGGCCCCGTACGCGCAGTACCAGCGGGTCACGCCGCCGCGGGTCGCGCAGGTCATGGTCGTGCCCTCGCACGGCGTCCCGGGCGTGGTCCGGCACTGGCCCGGTCGGCGGCGGCGGCAGGGTCTCGTCGACCACGCCGTCGCAGTCGTCGTCGACGCCGTTGCAGTCCTCGGCGATCGTCGGGAACAACGGGCACCGGTACTCGCAGGTCAGCGGATCGGCGTCGTGGTCGGCGAAGCCCGGCTGGCAGTCGACCAGCGTGCACGCGCCGGCCACGCAGGTCTGGATCGCCCCAAGGCCGACGCAGCGGTGGCCGCAGGTGCCGCAGTTGTTGGGGTCGTTGTCCTTGTCGAAGGCGTTGTCGACCACGCCGTCGCAGTCCTGATCGATCTCGTCGCAGGTGTCGTCGGGCCCCGACGGCACGCACGCCGTCGCGTCGGGATCGCCGCCGCCGCCATCGCCGCCGCCGCCACCGTCGCCGAGCCCGCCGTCGCCGTCGGCGCCCGGGCGGTTGAGGTCGAACGGCGACACGTCGCAGGCGCCCGCGGCGAGGCCGACCGCCACGACCACGACCAGCCACGCGCGCATCACGCCCGCCTCCGCCGTGAGGCCAGCGCCAGCGCGAGCGCCAGGCCCAGCGCCGCGCCGCCGCCGCCGCCACCGGCCGCGCACCCGCCGCCGGCCGCGGTCACGATGTCGGGTCGGTAGGTGGCGCGATCGATCGCGCAGCGCGGGCCCTCGGGCGCGACCACGCACGTGAACCCGGGCGAGCAGTCGATCTCCTTGCACGGGTCGTCGATGCAGCCGCCGCCCTGACAGACCGCGCCGGGGCCGCAGGTCACGCCCGCGCACGGGTCGGCGGCGCACGCGCCGTTGGCGCACGCCTGACCGCCGGGGCAGGTCACGCCCGCGCACGCGTCGGGCACGCAGGTGTCGTCGGCGCTGCAGCGCTCGCCGTCGGGACACGCGCCGTCGTCGCAGTTGCCGCGGCAGGCCCCGGCGTAGCAGCTGCACCCGAGCACGTCGGTGCAGCCGGTCGCGCAGTCGACGTCGGCGCACGGATCGGCGACGCAGGTCGAGGCCACGCAGATCTCGCCGCCCGGACACCCGAGCACGTCGCAGTCGACGCAGGTCCCGAGCCGACAGACCTCGAGCGCGCCGCAGGTGACGCCGGCGCACGGGTCGACGCACTGGTTGGCCTGGCACAGCTCGTCGGGCGCGCAGCCGGCGCACGCGTCGGGCACGCAGAACGGCCCGGCCGGGGTGTCGGCGCAGGTCAGCCCGGCCGGGCACGGGAACTCGCCGCCCGTGCACGGGACCCGGCACGCGCCCTCGACGCACGAGGTCGTGCCGGGGCACGGAGCCAGGTCATCGGCGAGGCCGTCGCAGTCGTCGTCGAGGCCGTTGCAGGTCTCGGTGCCCGGCTCGATCGCGCCGACGCACACGATCATCCCGGCGATGCAGGCCTGCGTGCCGAGCTGACACGGCGCCATGTCGTTGGTCCCGCACGGCAGGCCGATCGCCGGATCGTCCTCGTCGAACGCGCCGTCGCAGTCGTCGTCGAGCCCGTTGCACAGGTCGACCAGCGAGGTCGGCACGCAGCCGGGGATGCACGCGATGCCATCGTCGATCGCGCCGTCGCAGTCGTCGTCGAGGCCGTTGCAGACCTCGGGCATCGGCGCCGCGCCGGGATCGGTGATCACGCACTCCACGCCCGAGCCGTCGGCCGCGCACACGTACGTACCGGTGCCCAGGCACGCGCCGAGCTCGCCGTCGTCGCACGCCAGGCCCCGGGTCGGGAAGTCCTCGTCGACCAGGGTGTCGCAGTCGTCGTCGAGACCGTTGCAGGTCTCGAACACGATCGAGCCCGAGACGATCGTCGCGAGCGCGTTGGCCAGCGCGTTCTCGTCGCCGACCAGGAACGCGGTGCCGGTGCCGCCGGCGGCGGCGACCGCGTCGAGCTGGGCCTGCTCCGAGGCCAGCACCGAGAACCCGACCACGAACGTGTCGACCCCGGCGCCGCGCAGGGCCGCGGCGGCCGCGACCGGGTCGCCCTGGCAGCTCTCGGCGCCGTCGGTGAGCAAGATGACGCCGTAGCGACGGCAGCCGCCGGTCGCGGCCGCGTCGCACGCCTTGATCGGAGCCAGGTAGTCCTGGGCCGCGGCCAGCGAGTTGGCCAGCGGCGTCGGGCCGGTGCCGCGCAGCTCGCAGTCGCCGCCCGGGCAGTAGGCGCCGATCGCCTGGCCCGGATCGAACGCGGTCTCGCGGCCGTCGAGCCAGCTGAGGTAGCGATCGGGATCGGCGCCGAAGCCGACCAGCACGTCGGCGCCGCGCCGCGGCGGGCCGCAGTTGCCGGCGTAGTTGACGCACTCGTCGCCGGGCGAGGTGGCCCGGACCGCGATCGAGCCGAGGCTGCCGCCGTTGACGTTGCACAGCGACGCGCCGGTGTTGTTCGTGGGGTCGTCGTAGCTGCAGCAGATCGACGCGCACTCGAACCAGCCCGCGACCTGGCAGCTGCGATCGATCGCGGTGTCCTGGTGGTAGCGCGCCAGCGCGAAGTCGATCTCCGGGTACGCCGCGATCACCGTCGACAGCGCGCCCTTGGCCTGGAACAGGCGCGAGTCGTCGGCGGCGCCGTCGCCGTCCTGATCGAGGCCGGGGTGATCGAGCGAGCCGTCGCCGAAGGTCGGCACGCCGGTCAGCGAGCCGAGCATCGAGCCCGAGGTGTCGACGACGACCATGAACCGGGCCCGGGCGTCGGTGACCGGGCCGACGCACGCCGGCACGTCGGGCGGGCAGCTCTGGGGCACGCCGCCGACGCAGGCCGGCATCGGCCCGCCCGCGCACATCAGCGGCGGCAGACCCTCATCGATCAGGTCGTCGAAGTCGTTGTCGAAGCCGTCGCAGAACTCGCCGACGTACCCGCCCGAGATCTGGAGCTCGCCGACGCCGCCGCCGGCCTCGCCCTGGCAGATGGCGCAGGTGCCGCCGAGCGCGCCGCCGACGCTGAAGACCGACTCGTCGGCGATCAGGCCGTTGACCGACAGCACCGAGATGATGCCGCCGCCGCCGCCGCCGCCGCAGTCGTCGCAGGTGCCGCCCTGCTGGGCCGGGGCCGCGCACTCGCCGGTCGGGTCGGCCGCCAGGCCCTGGGTGTCGCCGCCGAGGCCGCCGGTGGCGGTGATCCGGGCGGTCGCGGTGATGGCCACGTTGTCGCCGACCAGGAAGACGGTGCCGCCGGCGCCACCGCCGGCGGAGTCGTTGCCGTTGCCGCAGCCACGGCGGCCGTTGGTGTCGACGCGGCCGGCGATCGTGATCTGGCCGGTCTGGGTCGCGTCGAGCGCGGCCAGGACCACGCGCCCGCCGCCCGGGCCGGCGGTGTTGACGGTGGTGCCGTCGCCGTCGCGGCAGCCCTTGTCGCCGCCGGCGGCGCCGAACTCGGGCTGGTAGATCGAGTGGTAGAACTCCTGCCCCGCCACCGTCGGCAGCCCGTCGTTGCCGGCGCGGCAGTTGCTGGTGTCGCTGCACGACGGCACGCCGCCGGCGTCGTAGACCACCGAGTTGCCGCAGTCCTCCTCGAAGTCGCGCGGGAACGACTGCGTGCCGGTGATGTCCTTGGTGCCGCGGCCGCCGCGGCCGAAGTGCGCGCCGCCGCCGCCGGAGTCGCGCACCGCGCAACCGCCCTGCCCGCCCGCGGCCGCGTTGGGACCGCCGCCGTCACCGCAGATCAGCGTCTGGTAGCCCGCGCCCTTGGCGACGATGCGGGACGTCGCGTCGATGGTGATCATCGGCGCGCGCAGCTCGAGGTTGCCGGTGGCGAGCTTGCTGCCGCCGGCGTACGGCACGACCTCGATCGTGCCGCCGTTGCGCACGGTCACCGACGCGAACGTGTGCACGCCCGACAGCTGACAGGTGATGCCGTCGACGACCAGCGTCGGTCCGGCGATGTTGCACGGCGCCGCCGCGACCGAGCGCGGCACGGCGAGGACGGCCATCACGAGCGCACACGCGCCGATCAGGCCAGGACGGACAGGGGACCCCACGCCGACATGGTCGCACTTGGGGGCGATCGCGTCGGGTCGCGGTGGGGTGCCGATCCGACGGCACCCACACCGGGGCCCCATGTGGGCGCCGTCGGTCAGCGGTAGCGCGGGGCCAGCGCCGATGAGGCGGCGTGGCGAGGCGCGCTGGCGCGATCGAGCGGCGCGCCCGCGGCCGCCAGCGCGTCGACCGCCGCCACGGTCAGGCGCATGACCGCGGCGCCGTCCTCGGCGGCGATCGGCGCAGGCCCGCCGTCGCGCACCGCGCGGTGAAAGCCGCGCAGCATGCGCTCGAGCTCGCCGCCGTCACGCGGCACCGCCCGCGCGGCGCCGTCGATCGTCAACGTCGGGACCCGGCCGTCGCGGCGCCAGTGCGCGCCGGCCGCGCCGACGATCAGCGCGTCGACCGCGGCGCCGAGGTTCCAGATCACGCCGATCGCCACGTCGTCGGCGCCGACCAGGTCGAGCCGGAGCAGCGCCGGGCGATCGTCGCCGGTCCACGCGGCCCCGATCACCCGGTGGCCGCGCCGCCGTGGGCGTGGGCGATCACCGCGAGGTGGTAGAGGCCCTCGAACACCGGCGCCCGGTGCCAGGCGTGCAGCGCCGCCGGGGTCCGGCGATCGGTCAGGCGCACGATCGTCAGCGCGCGCCCGCGGGCGGCGGCGAGCGCGTCGTCGAGCCCCGGCGCGAACCGGTCGTTGTGGGCCGGCATCAGCGCCACCCCGGCGGCGGCGGCGCGGGCCACGAGGCCCTCGGTCTCGGCGACCGTGCCCGCCAGCGGCTTCTCGAGCAGGATCGGCAGCCGCGCGGCCAGCGCGCGCTCGACCGCCGCGACGTGGCTGGTGGTGCTCGACGCGATCACCACCGCGTCGGGCCGGGTCGCGTCGAGGGCGGCCGCGAGCTCGGTGAACGCCGGCGCGCCCGCGAAGTCCGCGCGATCGGCGACGTCGGCGTGGGGCGAGCACACCCCGGTGACGGCCCAGGCGCCGGTGGCGTGGGCGGCGCGCGCCAGCGCTCGGGCCCGCGCGCCGCAACCGACCATCAACAGCCGTAGCGGCCGCGCGCCGGCGCGCACGACCGGCGGCGGCGGCGGCGCGCGCACGATCGTCGGCGGCCCCGCGGCCTCGGCGGCGGCGTCGCGCAGGAGCGGGTGGACGTCGTCGAACGCCATCGGCTGGCCCCAGGGCGGCCGGCGGGCGTGGGCGAGCAGCGCGGCCCGCTCGTCGGGACCCAGCGGCGTGCCCGCCACGGCGCTCAGCTCGCCGAAGCCCTCGCGCGCGGCGTAGGGCTTCCACAGCCCGGTGCAGTAGCGCGCGAACCGGCACGCGCCGCAGCCCGGCCCCTGCTGCTTCTGCGGCGCGTCCTCGGCCTGGGCCTCGTGCGCGAGCTGCATCAGATCCGACCACGCGACGAACGGCCCCAGGAAGCACGGCGGCACGCCCTGGCGCGAGCCGATCACGAACGGCTGGCCCAGCGCCAGCGCGCGCCAGCAGGCGGCCTGGAGCTGCGGCGCGACGTCGGTGAGCCGCGGCACCAGCGCCAGGTGCTCGAGCGCCTTGTACTGCGGCGTCACGAACGCGAACGAGATCATGACGCGGCCGGCGAAGCGCGCGTGGATCTCCTCGACGAACCGGGTCAGGAGCGCGGCGTTGCCGGCGTGGATCACGTGGTTGACGACGGTGATCACGCCGCCGGCGACGAGGTGACCGATCGCGGCGATCGTGCGCGCGAAGTCGCCGACCTTGCGGGTCGCGGCGCTGGCGCTGGCCTCGTCGTGGCCGTGCAGCGACACGAACGCGTGGGTCAGGCCGGCGGCGATCAGCGCGTCGACCCGGGCCCGGCGATCGAGCAGCACGCCGTTGGTGACCAGCTCGATCTTCTTGACGCCGGCGCGGCGCGCCACCGCGACGTAGGTCGGCAGCTCGCGGGCCAGGGTCGGCTCGCCGCCCGAGAACGACACCCGCTCGACGCCGCGGCGCGCGGCCCGCGCGATCTCGCGCACCATCCGCGCCGGATCGGCCCAGACGTTGGGCGTGCTCTCGTTGGCGCTGCAGAACCCGCAGTCCTGGTTGCAGTGCACGGTCGGGCGCAGCACCAGGAGCCCGGCCTGGCGCGCGGCCGCGCGGGCGCGGTCGTCCCAGACCCGCAGCGGCGTGGTGCGCTGCGCGTACAGATCGGCCGGCCGCTCGGTCAGCGGCCGCAGGTCGCGGTCGCCGTGGGCCGCGAGGTACGACGTCGGCACGCCCGGGCACTGGGCGGCGACCGCGCACCCGGCGCACGCGGCTGGCTGGGTGCAGCCGCTCACGGCCGTCGCGCGGCGCGGATCGAACCGCACCGCCGCGCGCGCGCGCGGCGACGACACCAGCGCGCACAGCGGCAGCGCCGCGGTCACGTCGATCGGCGCGCGCACGCCCAGGCGCGCGGCGGCGGCCAGCGCGGCCTCGAGCCGCGGCCCCAGCTCGGCCAGCGGCGGCGGCGCCAGCGCCCGGGGCATGGCGTGGCGCGGCAGCCGCAGGCGCACCGCCCGCAGCTCTGGCACCGCGCGCGCGAACAGCTCGACCACCGCCGCCAGGTCCTGCAGGCGCGCGGCGACGATCGGCACCTCGAGCTCGATCGCCACGCCGACCGCGGCCAGGGCGCGCACGGCGACCAGCGTCGCGACCAGCGCGCCGTCGCGCCCGACCGCGCGGTCGTGGACCGCCGGCACCTGGCTGACCACCGGCACCAGCGCCGCGTCGACGCCCGCCGCGGCCCACGCGCGCGCGGCGTCACCGTCGACGATCGCGTCGACGTGGCCGGCCACGATCACCTCGCTCGCGCCCGCGGCGCGGACCTGAGCCACGATCGGCGCCAGCGCCGCGAGCGCGCCGCCACCGCCGCGCACGACCACCCGGGCCGCCCCGCCGCGCAGCGCCCGCGTGAGGTCGGGCGGACGCCCCACCGGGGGACAGATCGCGCAGCGCGCGCCGCAGCCGCGGCCCAGCTCGAGCTCGATGGTCCGCTGCGACCGTGGCCGCGGCGAGGTCACGGCCGGCGGTGCGGGCGGCGCGGCGAGCCGCGCCAGCACGTCGGCCAGCGTCACCGCGGCGCCGTCGCCGTCGCCGAACGCGTCGAGCAGCGCCCGGAACACGCGGCGCTCGTCGCGGCCGTGGGTGGCGTCGCTCGCCGCCGCGGCCAGGGTCGCGAACCGCGCCACGGTCGGATCGCGGAACCGCCACGCGCGATCCGGAAAGTAGCCGAACCGCTCGGGCTGGCCGCTGGCGCCGTCGTCGACGGCGAGCAGCCCGTCGCGCGCCGCCAGGTAGTACAGCGCGGTGTCGGGGTAGAGCCGGACCTTCGCGGTCAGGATCCGCCCGCGCAGGCGATCGAAGTCGGTGGCGACGACGCCGTCGTAGGCGCCGCGCAGGTCCGCCATCGTGGTCCACGGCGTGAACAGGATGAACCCGAACGACGCCTGGGCCAGATCGAACGCCGGGTGCGCCGCCCAGCCGACGCAGCGCCGCCAGGACCTCGAGGTTCTGCGCCACCGTCACGCCCTTGTTCATGCGATCGAGCTCGGCCTGGGCGAAGCTCTCGATGCCGATCAGGAACGGCGTGATGACGATGCCCGCGCGCGCGGCCGCGGCGAGCGCGCGCTCGAACCGCCGCGCGCCCGCCAGCAACCAGTCGGCGCGGGTCTGGAGCAGCAGCGTGAAGCCGCCGACGCGCTCGGCGGCGCACCGCTCGAGCAGCTCGGTCAGGTAGCCGAACGGGTTCTGATCGCGCAGCACCAGGCGCGTCACCGTCGGGGCCTCGCGCCGCACGTACGCCAGCTGCGCCAGCACCGACGCGATCGTCTCGGCCTGGGGCCGCGCCTGGTAGTGGTTGCCGGTGGTGCAGAACCCGCAGCCGCGGCCGAGGCCGTCGGGCAGCTCGACGCCGGCGTAGCGCGGGTTGGCGCGGGCGTCGGCCTGGTACGGGCAGCCGGCGTTGCCGTCGATCGAAAGCACGCGCTCGGCCGGCAGGTCCTCGGGGTTGACCACCAGCGGCGTCAGGTCGGGCACGTACGCGTCGTCGGGGGCCGCCGCCAGCGCCGCCAGGCCTGGACGCCAGCCGTCGGCGGTGCGGACCCGGGCGCCGACCGGCACGGTCGCGCGCCGACCGGCCAGGAGGTCGAGCAAGTCCGGCAGCGCCCGGGTCTCGACCTCGTAGCGCCCCGGCGGATCGGCCAGCGCGTGCTCGCCGCGCCAGTGCGCCAGCGTGGCGCCGGGCAGCGCCGCCGCCAGCGCCGTCGGGATCGCGCGGGTCCACACCCGCTCGTAGACCACGACCTCGAACGCGCCCAGGGCCGCGACCAGGCGCGCGAACACCGGGCCCGCGGTCGGCGCGGCGCCGTCGAGGGCCACCACCACCAGCCGGGCGTCGTGCCCGGCGGCGCGGGCGCGGCCGGCCGCGAGCGCCAGGGCGCTGTCGTCGAGGAACGAGCGGTCGCCGTGGCTGTGGAGGCTGAGGAACGCGACCCGCGTCATCGGTAGCGCCCGGGCGAGAACACGATCGGCGCGAGCCAGGCCTCGGCGGCCGCGGCGTCGGCCTCGACGTAGGCCCGCGGCAGGCCGGCGCAGCCCTCGGTCCGGGCCGGACAGGCCGCACACGCCGCGCCGTAGACGGTGTCGCCCTCGAAGTTCATCTCGGTGACGGTGCCGCGGACCGCGTCGACCTGCTGCGTGACGACGTGGGTGCACGCGGCCCGGGTCGGATCGTCGGGGTACAGGCACGCGGGCGCGTGGTGCAGCGTCGGCTCGAACCCGAGCGACGAGGCGAGCGCCATGGCCTCGGCCACCGCGCCGCGGATGCGCGCCAGCGGCGGGTACAGCGCGCGGTTGTCGAACAGCCGGCCGCGCATCGACGGCAGGCCGATCGTCAGATCGACGGGGCGGCCGGTGCGGTTGTGCGCCGCCAGCCAGCGCACGTAGTCGGGCAAGGCGTCGAGGTTGTCGGCCAGCACGATCCGGAACACGTGGGTGTCGAGGTCGGGCCGCGCCAGCAGCACGGCCGCGACCTCGGGGTAGGTGGCGGCGAGCCCGGGCACGTCGGCCAGCGCGGCCGCGACCTCGGCCCGGTGATCGTGGAACGACAGCCGCACCCCGGTCAGGCCAGCGGCGATCAGCTCGTCGAGGTAGCCGGGCCGGGCCAGGCGCACGCCGTTGGTGCAGATCAGCACCCGGGCGAAGCCCCGCGCGCGCGCGGCCGCGATCAGCCGCGGCAGCTCGGGGTGCATCGTCGGCTCGCCGCCGATCAGATCGATCGTCGGCGCGCCGCGCTGATCGGCGCCGCCGAGGACGCGCGCGGCCGCGTCGTCGAGGAGCCGCTCGACGTAGGCGACGTCGAACAGGCGCTGATCGGTGCCGCCGCGCACGTTGCAGTAGACGCAGCGGATGTTGCAGAGCGGCCCGGTGTTGAGGTGGACCATCGGGAACACGCGGGTGTCCCAGTAGCGGTGCTCGAACGCGATGCCCGGGCGCAGCGTGACGACGTCGTAGCGGTACTCGTTGGCGTGCCCGACCACCTCGGGCTCGGGCAGCACCACCGGATCGCGCGCGGTCAGCGCCCGGGCCAGCGCGGCCTCGGCGGCGCGATCGCGGGCCGCGCCGTCGGGCGGCGCGAACGCCACGACCACCTCGAGGCCGTCGACCGCGCGGGCCGCGGCGACGCCGGCCAGCGCCTGGGCGTGGGCGCCGTCGACGCGGGCGTGGCGATCGTGGGCCGCGGCGTCGGTCGCGAACAGCTTGACGATCGCGCGGTCGAGGCCGGCCCGGACCAGGGCGCCGACCAGCGGCGCGTACACCAGCATGCGGCCGTTGGTGACCAGCGCGACCGAGGCCGCGCCCGCGTCCTTGAGCGCGCGCACCCGCGCCGGCAGGTCACGCCGCAGCGTGGCCTCGCGGTGCCGGATGACCACGTGCTGGCCGCGGACGTCGACGTCGGCCCCGGCGTCCCCGTCCGGGCGGGTCACGCACGGCTGGCAGCCGTTGTTGCACCCGCCGGCCTCGGCGTCGAGCCGCACCAGCAGCGGGTGGCGACGGCTCCCGTCGGCGACGATCGGCAGCCCGACGCGCCCGCGCGCGGGGGCAGTCACCGAGCCTTCGCGTCGAGCCATCGTCGGTCAGGGTACCGCGTTTGCCGTCGGCGGTCCGGCCGGCAGATCCGGCGGCAGCTCGCCCGACCACACCGGCACGCCGCGGGCCGCGAGCGCCGCCGCCAGCGCCGCGTGCCGCGCGCGTTGCCAGCCGTCGGCGCGGGCCGCGGCGTAGCGGTCGTCGTCGAACAGCGGCCCGGCGGCCTCCTCGCCGCGCAGCACGTCGAGGCTGACCGAGTCGACGTGAGTGGCCAGGGCGTCGACCAGCGCGTCGAGCGGGCCTGGCAACATCGGCTGCACCACCGCGATCGTGCGCACGCCCGCGGCCCGCAGCGTGGCCAGCGTCGCCAGCCGCGACGGGATCGACGCGGCCCGCGGCTCGAAGTGCCGGCGGACGTCGTCGTCGACGGTCGGCAGCGACACCCCGACCCCGGCCCAGGGCAGCGCCGCGAGCACGTCGACGTCGCGGGCCACCAGCGCCGACCGGGTCAGCAGCAGCACCGGCGGCGGCGCGGCGACGGCGGCGATGGCCTCGAGGCACGCCCGGGTCAGCCCGCGCTGGGCCTCGATGGCGTGGTACGGGTCGCTGACGATCGGACAGAACTTGATCGGCCGCGGCGGCAGGCGCCGGAGCTCCTCGGCCAGCACCGCGGCGGCGTTCACGCGCACGTCGACCCACGCGCCCCACGGCACCGGCGGCAGGCCGGTCGCCGCCCGCAGCGGTGCCAGGCGCGACTGCGCGTAGCAGAACCGACAGCCGATCAAGCAGCCGACGTAGGGGCTGGCGGTGTAGAAGCGCGCGTCGGGGGCGCCGGCCGGCTCGAGCAGGCGATCGATGACCAGCTCGCGCACGCGCGGGGCCAGCGGGTCGGCGGCGGTCGCGAGCATCGCGACGAAGTCGGCGTCGCGGCCGTCGGCCTTGCGCGCGACCTCGGCGCACACCGCCTGCCCGACCGCGCTGGCGGCGCGCGACCGGTACGCGAACGTCAGGTGGGCCGTGCGCGCGGCGTGGCGCGCGCCGGCGGTGGCCGGGGTCACCTCGACGTGGACCTCGTCGCCGGCGACCGCGAACGTCAGGCGCAGGCCGAGCTCGGTCGCGGCGTCGACGAGGCGCACGCCCGGCGCCAGCTCGTCGCCGATCGCGGTCGGCGCGACCAGCGCCAGCAGGTGCGCGCGCACGTCCATCGCCGACCAGCATGCCCGATGCGCGGCCGGCGCGGTACCGTGACGCCGTGCCCGCGCGCATCGAGCTTGGCCTGGACGACGCGACCGTGGTGCTCGCGCTCGACGAGGACGCCGCGGCGACCCGGCGCGCATGGCTGCACGCCGCCGGGCACGCGGTCGTCCACGTCGGGCCACTGCCGCCGGCGCTCGAGCCGCTGGCCCGGGCGATCGCCCGAGGCCTGACCGCGCTGCCGCCGACGTCGACGACGGCCCTGGCCGCGCAGGTCGCGACGATCGCTCGCGGCCACGCACCGGCGGTGCGCGTGGCGATCGTGCTGGCGGCCGCGCTGCCGAGGTGGTCGTCGCGCCTGCGCACCGGCATGCCGCCGCGGCCCAGCGGTCGGCCCGGCGCGCGGCTGTGGCCGTTCGACCCCGAGCTGATCGGGCTGCTCGGCGGCCACCGCACGCTGGTCAAGCGCGAGTGCTTCTCCGACGCCGCCGAGGCCGACGATCGCGCGTGGCTGGCCGCCGCGAAGGTGCCGCTGGTGCGGGTCGGGCCGGTCGAGCCCGACGGTCGCCGGGTGCTCCTGGGCGCGCTCGATCCGGGCGCGATCACCGCCGACCTCACCGCCGCAGAGCTCGCGGTGCGACGCGGTCACGACCTCGGCGCGGCCCGCACGCTGGGGCGCGCGCTGGGCTATCCGTCCTGTTGCATCGAGGCCTTCCTCGACACCGGCGGTCACGACGACCACGCGCTGATCGCCCGGCTGGCCGCGGGACCGATGCCACCGCCAGCCTCGCCGCTGACGGTGTGGCTCAACCAGCCGCTGGCGCTGGTGTCGCACGTGCCGTGCACGCTGGCGTGCGCGCCGACCCGGGCCCTGGCCGCGGCCCTGCTCGCCGATCTGGACCGCGCCGTGCCGGGCTTCGCCGACGGGTGGCGCGCGCTGGCCGCCCGGGTCCACGTGCTCGATCATCGCGGCCGCGGCCTGGCGCTGACCGGCACCGGCGATCTCGCGCGCGGCCTGACGATCACCGACGCCGTCGCGTTCGTCCCAGCGCCCGACGACGCGCTCGGCGAGGTCGTCGTCGCCGCGCCCGAGGCGGTGGGCCGGACGATCACCCGCGCCGACGTCGCCGCGGCCGCTGACCACCGCGGCTGACGCCACGTCACAGCGCCCGCTCAGCGGTGCCGGCCGTGACCGTCGCCGCCGCGGCCGTCGTCGCCCCGATCCTTCTGGTCGCGGTCCTTCTGGTCGCGATCCTTCTGCTCGCGATCCTTCTGGTCGCGCTCCTTCTGGTCGCGCTCCTTCTGCTCGCGATCCTTCTGGTCGCGCTCCTTCTGGTCGCGATCCTTCTGGTCGCGATCCTTCTGCTCGCGCTCGATCCGCTCTGCACGGGCTCTCTCCTCCTGCGCGCGGCGCTCCTGCTCCTCGCGCGCCTGACGATCGCGCTCCGCCTGCTCGGCCCGCGCCTTGTCCGCGCGCACCTGCTGCTCCTTCTCCTCGCGGGCACGCTGTTCCTGCGCCCGGCGCTCATTCTCCGCCTGCTCGGCCCGCGCCTTGTCCGCGCGCACCTGCTGCTCCTTCTCCTCGCGGGCACGCTGTTCCTGCGCCCGGCGCTCATTCTCCGCCTGCTCGGCCCGCGCCTTGTCCGCGCGCAGCCGCTGCTCTCGCTCCTCGCGCGCTGTGCTCCGCCGCTCGGCCCGCGCCTTGTCCGCGCGCACCTGCTGCTCCTTCTCCTCGACGGCACGCTGCTCCTGCGCCCGGCGCTCATTCTCCGCCTGCTCGGCCCGCGCCTTGTCCGCGCGCACCTGCTGCTCCTTCTCCTCGCGCGTACGCCGCTCCTGCTCCTCGCGCGCCTGACGATCGCGCTCCGCCTGCTCGGCCCGCGCCTTGTCCGCGCGCACCTGCTGCTCCTTCTCCTCGCGCGCACGCCGCTCCTGCTCCTCGCGCGCCTGACGATCGCGCTCCGCCTGCTCGGCCCGCGCCTTGTCCGCGCGCACCTGCTGCTCCTTCTCCTCGCGCGCACGCTGTTCCTGCGCCCGGCGCTCATTCTCCGCTTGCTCGGCCCGCTCCTTGTCCGCGCGCACCTGCTGCCCTTCTCCTCGCGCGCACGCTGTTCCTGCGCCCGGCGCTCATTCTCCGCCTGCTCGGCCCGCGCCTTGTCCGGCTGCGGGCGGGCTTCTCCGCCTGCTCGGCCCGCGCCTTGTCCGCGCGCAGCCGCTGGTCTCGCTCCTCGCGCGCCCGCCGATCGTTCTCGGCCTGCTCGGCCCGCGCCTTGTCCGCGCGCAGCCGCTGGTCTCGCTCCTCGCGCGCCCGGCGCTCATTCTCGGCCTGCTCGGCCCGCGCCTTGTCCGCGCGCAGCCGCTGGTCTCGCTCCGCGCGCGCCCGCCGATCGTTCTCGGCCTGCTCGGCCCGCGCCTTGTCCGCGCGCAGCTGCTGGTCTCGCTCCGCGCGCGCCCGCCGATCATTCTCGGCCTGCTCGGCCCGCGCCCGGTCCCCACGCTGCCGCTGGTCCTGGTCCGCGCGCGCCCGCTGCTCTTGCGCCTCGCGCGCGCGCCGGTCGCTCTCGACCCGCTCGGACCGAGCCCGGTCCTCCCGCTGCTGCGCTTCGTCGCGCGCGCGGCGCTCGTCCCGATCGCGCTGACCGCGGCGGCGGCGCTCCAGCGAGGCCTCGAGGTCGCGGCGCTGGTCCTGGTCGAAGCGCCCGATCCCGCGGGCCGGCAACCGCCGCCGCTGGACGCCGTGCGCGCTCAGCCACTCCGGCGACGGCCCGACCTGCCAGCGCGACCCGGTCGCGGTCCGCGCGTAGTGCTCGAGTCGTCGCGCCCCGCGGACCCGATGGGCCAGCACGCCCCAGTCGACCCAGCGGTGTCGCGGCCCCGGGGTGGCCAGCTCGGGACCACGCCCACCGTGCCAGCCGAACGCCGGGCCGTCGTCGACGCCCGCCGGCGGCAGCGGCGCCCACGCCATCACGTCCTCGACCTCGCGCCAGTCGACCCACGCCGGCGCCCAGACCGTGTCCGGGATCCAGCGCCACCGTCCGCGCCAGGTCCAGCGGCCGTAGTGATAGCAAGCCCACGCGAACGGCTCGTCGGAGATCCACGCGAGCCCTTGCTCGGTCGACATCCAGTACCCGTCGACGTAGGGCGAGAAGTCGTCGACCGCCGGCTCGAACGCCGCGCCGTACTGCGGGTCCTCGACCCAGGCGCCGTAGGGTGCCAGCGCGTCCTGGAACACCTCGATCGACCAGACCGCGTCGCCCGGCGGGGCCTCCACGACGACCTCGACCGGCACGACGACGGCGACCGTCGTCACCGACGGCCCGCCGCCAGGGGCTGGCAGGCACGCCAGCTCGGTGATGATGCTGGCGCCGATCAGCGCCCGTCCGAACCACTCGCCGATCGTTCGCCGGGTCATGCGCCGTCGACGTCGGGGGCGCGCTCGGGATTCAGTCGGGTAGCGAACTATTTTACCCGGCGCGGCGATCGAGCCCGGCGCCGGGGACCGAGCCCGGCCGCGGCCGCGCGCACGTATTATAGTGACGCGGTGTCGCCGGTCCGGATCGCGCTGGTGTTGCCCTACGGCACCCGCTCCGACGGCTTCTTCCCCGACACCCTGGCCGGCCAGCTCGCCGCCGACGCCCGCGCCGCCGGCCACCACGCCGAGGTGGTGCGGGTCTACTACGACGGCGACCGCGGCGCCGGCGACCGCGCCGTCGGCGCTCAGCTCGCCGCCTGGCTCGAGCAGGAGCGGGCCGACCTGGTCGCGCTCGAGCGCGTGTTCGATCCCGCGCCGATCGCCGCGTGGAAGCGCGGCGGCGCCCACCGACGCGTGGTCCTGATCGCGCGCGGCGACTCGCTCGAGCCGACCCCCGAGGTCGACGCGATCGTCGGCTGGCAGCGCGGCGCCACCCGCACCGGCCGCACCCGCCGGGCGATCACCGTGTGGCAGCTCGCCGACGCGTTCGCGCGGCTGGTGACGGCGCACGCGCGCGGCGAGGAGCTCGCGCTCGTGCCGGGCGTGGCCGGGGTCGTCGACGGCGCGATCACCACCGGCTCGCCGCTGCCACCCGAGGCCGGGCCGCGCCGGCCGCTGACGCCGGTGCTGGCGCACCACGCGATCGCCAGCGGCCCGGCCCCGGCGATCGTCCGGCGCACGGTGTTTGGCAACGCCGGCTGTCCGTACGCGGCCGATCCGCGCGCGCTGCCGCTGTACCGCGACCTGACCTGGCCCGACGAGCTCGAGGTCGCGCAGCTCGGGTGCGCGTTCTGCTGCATGGGCGGCGACTACGAGCGCAAGGCCGACGCCGAGGTGATCGACGCGCTCGTGGCCCAGGCCCGGCACATCACGACCGTGGCGCCGACGACGATCGAGCTGGTGCTCGACGATCAGCACGCGCTGCGCTACCTGGCCGAGCTGATCACCGCCGCCGCCGCCGCCGGCGTGCCGCCCATGCGCTGGCTGTTCGCGGCCCGCAGCGACACGTTCGTGCGCGAGCGCGCGCGGGTCGAGGCCGCGATCGCCGCGGCCGAGGCCACCGGGGCGTCGGTCGAGGTGTACCTGACCGGGTTCGAGGCGTTCAGCGACGCCGAGCTGACCCGCTACAACAAGGGCACCACCGTCGCCGATCAGCTCGCGGCGATCGCGGCGATGCGCGCGCTCACCGCCGCGCACCCGCGCGGGTTCCACCACGCCCGCGCCAAGGGCCACAGCCTGCTCTTGTGGAACCCGTGGACCGCGCCCGCCGACCTCGCGCGATCGATCGCGGTCATCCGCGCCCACGGCCTCGGCGAGCTGTTCCACGGGCTCGGCGAGAACCGCCTGCGCTTGTATCCAGATCTGCCGATCTTCCACGCCGCCGAGCGCGCTGGCGCGCTGACCGAGCGCTGGGACGACGGCGACGGCGGCGCCGGCCGCGGCAAGGGCTACCACGCCGAGCGCCCGTGGCGGTTCATCGATCCCCGGACCGCGCTGGCGTGGCGCCTGGCCGGCGTGCTGCGCGCGCGCCTGGGCGTCACCACCGAGGCCGCGCAGCTCGCGGCGATCGCCGCCTACGCCGACACCTGGCGCGGCGACCACGCCGACGTCGAGGCCGCGGCCGGCGCGATCGCGACCCAGCTCGACGGGCTCGTCGCCCAGCTCGCCGCGCTGGCGCGGCGGCAGGGCGGCCCGCGCCGCGGCCACCAGGTGCGCGCCGAGGTGGTGCGGCTCGACGGCGGCTGCGCCAACGCCTGCGCCGCGTGCCCCAACCGCGACCGGCCCGACCCGCGCAGCGCCGCCGACGCGATCGCCGCGGCCCGGGCCACCGGTCGGCCGATCGTCCTGGCGGGGCGCGAGCCGTCGCACCACCCCGACCTGATCGCGCTGATCACCGCCGCCGCCGGCGACGATCGCCGCCCGGTGGGCGTGGTCACCAGCGGCCGCGGCTTCGCCGACCCGGCGGTCGCGGCCGCCGCGGTCGCGGCCGGCCTCACCGCCGCCAGCGTCAAGCGGTTCGCCCCCGACGCCGACACCGCCGACGCCCTCGCCGGCGCGCCCGGCGCCGACGCCGAGGCCCGGGCCGGGCTCGCCAACCTGGCGACCGCCGGCGTGGCCGCGATCGAGCTGCGCGCGCCGCTGGCCGCGGCCAACTTGATCGACTACGCGGCCTTCGCCGCGATCGCCGGTGCGCTGCCGGTCACGCAGGTCCGGATCGAGGGCGCGATCGACGCGATCGGCCTCGCGCACCTGGCCGCGGCCGGCGCCGCGATCACCGCGCTGGTCGCCGCCGCGCACGCGGCCGGGCTCGCGGTCGAGGCGTCGACCCTCGACGCCGGCACCACGCTCGCCGCGTGGATGCCCGTGCTACCGTCGTCGACGCGGTGACCACCTCGCCCCGGACCGGCTTGCCGATGGCGCGCGGCGCCGCGCCGGCGCGCATCGACGCGCTCGACGACCTGCTCGCGCGCGCCGCGGCGCCGACCCCGACGCCGCCGCCCGCGCGCGCGCGCGCCGCCGAGGAGCCGGCCGACCCCGAGGAGGTGCTGCGCGACTACGTGCTGGCGCCGTACCCGCCCCTGGCCGACCCGCGCGGCGGCCTGACCGCGCGCAACCTGTTGACCGAGTCGCTGGCCCTGGCCGGGGTCGAGGCCGAGGGCCACGCGGTCATCGAGCGCCTGCGCGCGCTGCTCGGGCGCGGCCGGGTGGTCTGGGGCGTCAAGCACGCCGCCGGCGCGCTGTCGTGGGAGCTGTACATCTACGATCCGGGGGGCGCGCGGGCCGAGGCCACGCCGGCCCACGTCCTCGGCGTGCTGGCCGATCTGCTGACCCCGCCGCCGCTCCCGCCGGGGCCGATCGCGCACCACATGTGGAGCCTCGAGCTCGATCGCGCGGCGCTGGCGACCGGCCGCGGCGCGCGGGTCACGTACTACGTCAACGGCGCCGACACGCCGGGCGCCAGCCGCAGCTACGCCGTCGACGAGCGCGGCCAGCTCGCCCTCGCCAACCTGTACACGTTCCACGATCCCCGCCGGGCGCCGCGCGCGATCCTCGCGCGGCTGCGCGCCAGCGTCCACCTCGGCGCCGCGCCCCACGGCGTGGCCGCGGTGATCGCGCCGGGCCTGCACCGGTGCCGCCGGCTGTGCGTCGCCAACAAGCGCCACGCCGACGGCCTGTACTTCGCCGGCGTCGACACCGATCTGACCGTGCAGTTCCTGGCCCGCCACGGCTGGCCGGCGCCGCTGGTGGCGTACGTCGACGCGCGCCGGGCCCGGCTCGCGCACCTGGCGTGGGATCTCGGGCTCGACGTCCACGCCGGCGCCGACGGCGCGCCGGTGATCGCCCGGACCGCGGTGCATGCGACCTGCTGACGGGCTCCGCGTGCTGCACCCGCGCGCCGGGGCCAACCCGCGCCGCCCGGGGCGCGAGCTCCTGCTCACGTTCGCGTTCCGCTGCAACTTCGCGTGCCGGTTCTGCTACGTCGAGGACGGCCTCGGCGGGCGCTTCCGCGGGGTCACGCTCGACGAGGCCCGCCGGCTCCTGGCCGACCCCGCGCTCACCGCCGGCGTCACCCGGATCGTGCTGTCGGGCGGCGAGGTCACGCTCGACAAGGACCTGCCGCGCTTCGCCGAGCTGGCCCGGGCGGTGCCCTCGGTCGAGCACGTCCGGATCCAGACCAACGCCAGCCGGCTCGACGATCGCGCGCTGGTCGCGCGCCTGACCGCGGCCGGCGTCGACGAGTTCTTCGTGTCGCTGCACGGCGCCGACGCCGCCACCTGCGACGCGATCACCGCGGTGCCGGGCAGCCTCGCGGCGATCGAGGCCGGGCTCGCCAGCCTGGCCGAGGTCGGCGCCACGGTCGTGACCAACACGGTCGTGTGCGCCGCCAACGTCGCGCAGCTCGACGCCATCGTCGCGCTCGCCCACGCGCACGGCGCTGGCGCCGCGGAGCTGTGGGGCTACGTGCCGCGGGTCGACGCCGCCGACGCGCGCGCGCAGCTGGTCCGGGTCACCGACGCCGCGCCCCACGTCCAGCGCGCGGTCGCGGCCGGCCTGGCCCGCGGCCTGGCGATGACCGTGAAGTACTTCCCGCGCTGCCTCCTGGGCGAGCTGGCTCACGTCCACTCCGACGCGCAGCCGCGGCTGATCATCGACGACGCGTTCTGGCAGGACTACCCGACCTACGGCTGCCTGTTCGAGGGCGTGTGCGCCGACGCCGCGGCCGACGACGGCTGCAGCGGCCTCGCCGACGCGTACGTGCGGCGGTTCGGCTGGGAGGAGGACGCCCTGCGCCCGCGCGGCGCGCCCGACGACATCGACGCGGCGCCGATCGCCCGCTACCACGCGTGGGACGATCGTCCGCACGCCGAGCCGGCGGCGCGCGCGCTCGACCTGACGCGCTGGGCCCTGGCCCCGGGCGCCGACGTCGGCGGCTTTCGCCTGGACGCCGCGACCCGCGCCGACGCGGCGATCCGGCTGGTGTTCGTCGACGATCGCGGCCCGGTCGCGATCGACCTGCACCCGCACGATCCCGCGCGCGCGTGCTTCGCGCGGACCCCGACGATCGATCTCACCCACCCGCCCCTGCCCGACGCCACGACCGCCCGGGCCCGCCCGCTGTTCGCGGCGCTGGCCGCGCACCTGCGCGCGCGCGACGACGGCGCGCTGGCGCGGGAGCTGTTCGCCGCGTCGCGCCTCGACACCGCGACCACGCCGGCCGCGCTCGTCGCGCCGGTCGAGCTGCTGCCGACGGCGTGGCCCGGCGTCGACGATCCGCGGGCCGCGGCGCTGCTCGCGGCGGCCGCGGCGCTGGTGACGCTCGATCAGCTGGCCGCGCGCGAGGTCGAGCCCAGCGTCGTGCTCGGCGCGCCCGAGCGCCTACGCCTGCTGGTCAACCCGTCGGTGGCCGGCCCCGGCCGCGATCGCCCCGCCATCGCCGCGCGCCTGCTCACCGCCGCCGGCGCCCCGGCCTGGCTGGCCGACGTCGCCGAGGCGTGGCTGCGCGATCCCGCCCGCACCGCGTTCGTCGGCGTCGAGCTGGCGCCGGCCGCGCCGCCCCGGCACAAGCTCTACCTCGACACCCGCGCCGCGCCCGACCGCGCCGCGGCAGCGCGCGCGCTGGGCGGGCCGCCGCCGGCCGCCGCGACCGCGCTGATCGCGATCGACGTGGTCGACGATCGCCCGCTCGGGTTCAAGCACTACGCGCCGATCACCGCCGCCGCCGCGCGCGTCGCCTGCGCCGGCCCGCTGATCGACCTGCTCGAGGCCCGCGGCCTGCTGCTCGGCGAGCTGCCGCTGCTGATCGCGACCCGGTTCGCCGCCGACGGCGCGGTCCGCGATCGCGCGCTCCACGTCGACGTCGCGCGGTTCGCGCACCTGGCGCTAGGCCCCGCCTGGGCGCGCGCGGCCGGCGACGCCGCCGCGGCCGACCGGATCGCCGCGAGCGGCCGCGCCGCGCGCGTGGTCAGCGCCACCAGCGGCGCCGACGGGGGCCGCCACGTCTACCTGGGCGGGCCGCCGTGACCGCGCCGCTGGTCGGCTTCCTGGCCCTGCCGGCGCCAGACGACGATCTGGCCGCGACGCTCGCGGCCCGCGTGCGGGCCCAGGCGGCCCGGCGCCTGCTGTCGTTCGATCCGCGGTCGCTGCCGCCGGCGATCGCCGCCGCGTTCGCCGGCCACCAGGCCGCGCTGCGCGCCGTCGCCCGCGATCCCGCGCGCCGGGCCCAGGTGCCGGCGCTGTTCACGGACCTCGACCTGCTCACCTGCACGCTGACGCTGGCCGCGCCCGGGTTCGCGCCGCGCGCGGCCGCCACGCTGGTCGAGCGGCTCGGGCGGGCGCGCCCGTTCGACGACGGCGTCGCGATCACCGCGGCGCTGCCGGCGCTCCGCCTGGTGACCATCGATCGCAACCCGCTGGCGGAGCTCGAGGCGCACCCCGACAAGGCCGGCAACGCGGTCGATCTCGGCGACCACCCGATCGCGGCGTGGACCGACGCGCTGGCCGGCGCGCTGGCCGCGATCGCGACGGTGCTGCCGGCGCTCCACGCCGAGCTGGCGGTCACGCTCGCGCGGATCGTGCCGGTCGGCTTCGATCGCGAGCGCCACCTGTCGTGCTCCTACCGCGAGGCGCCGGGCCTGGTGTACCTGTCGCTCCACCCGGATCCGCTGACCCTGGCCGAGGCGATCGTCCACGAGACCCAGCACGGCAAGCTGAACCTGCTGTCCTGGCTCGACCCGATCCTCACCAACCCGCCCGAGCAGCGGGTCGCGTCGCCCGCGCGTCCAGATCTGCGGCCGCTGATGGGCGTCCTGCTCGCGGCCCACGCGTTCGTCGCCGTCGCCGGGCTGCACCACGCGCTGGCCGCCGCCGCTCACCCCCTGGCGGTGACGCCGCAGTTCGCCGCGCGCCGCCGCCACGTCCACGACGGCAACGCCGCCGCGCTCGCGACCCTGGCCGAGCACGCGCGCCCGACCGCCACCGGCGCCCGCGTCATCGCCGCGCTCCACGATCTCCACGCGCAGTTGTCCTGGTAACGCCCCACGCGCCCGGCGATACTCGCGCCGTGCCAGCCCCTCGCGACAGCGGCATGACGCCGACCGATCCGGCCGCGGCGGCGCTGCCGGGGCGCCGGGCCGAGGTCGCCAGCGACGCCAAGATCACCGCGCGGATCGCGCGCCCCGACGACGATCGCACGCCGCCGCCGCTGCCGCCGCCGCCGGCCCTGCCCGACGCCGCGCGGTGGCTGGCCCGCGCCGAGGCCAACCAGCCGCCGCCGCCGGTCGAGGTCGCGCCGCCGAGCGAGCGCCCGTTGTCACCGCAGCCCGCGCCGCCGTGGGTCCTGCCGGTGCTGCTCGCGGTCACGATGCTCGTGGTCGGGATCGTCATCGGCGCGCTGCTGTTCGGCCACCGCGGCAAGGCGTGTCCGCCCGGCAAGGTCGGCGCCCGCGCTCACGGCGACCAGGGATCGACCTCGCCGGCCAAGGTCAGCCGCGCCGCCGAGTCGACCGCGCTGTAGACCGCCACCGTGCGGTGCTCGCCGTAGCGGAGCGCGATCACCAGCTCGCGCCAGCCGTCGCCGTCGACGTCGACCACGCCCAGCACGTCGAGGTCGACCTTGGCGCCGTCGCCGGGCACCGCGAGCCCCACGATCGCGAACGTCGGCGTGCACGTCGGCGGGTCGGTCGCCACCACGCCCGAGACCTCGTCGGCCGGGGCCCGGACCGCGTCGAGGAAGCTGGCGATCGGGAACCGCTCGAGCGCGCCGTCGCCGTCGACGTCGACCGCGAGATCGGCGCCGGCCTGGCACGCGGCGCCGACCGTCGGCGTCACCGGGTCGTCCTCGTCGTCGAGGAACCCGCCGGCCGCGCCCAGGGTCGCCACCGCGAGGCCGCAGCCGCGCCGGGTCGCGACGCAGGTCGGATCGAGCGCGCCGTCGAGCCCGCCGCCGCGGGTGCACGGCGGCGCGCCGGTGTACGAGCCGATCGCGGCCAGGATCGCGCCGTCGGCGGCCCCGACGACCGCGAACCGACCGGCCCGGGCGCCGTCGACCGCGAGCACCGTGAACTGCGACGCCTGGCCCCGGGCCAGCGCCTCCTCGAGCTCGTCGGCGGCGGTCGTCCACGACACCGCGCGCAGCGCCAGCGGCGCCAGCGCCGGGCGCCCGCCGATCCCGTCGGGGCACATCTCCGCCACCATCGCGCCGCGCCCGCCCGTCGACGCCGGCCGGTGGGTCATGGTCTGGGCCGGCGTCGGCTCCAGCCCCGGCGGCTGCGGGACCTGGGCCGGTCGGCAGCCAACGAACGTGAGGTAGGCAACGCTCGCGAGGGTGGCAGGGTCCAATCGCATTGCATGGAACCTACCGTCGCCGGCCGCTGGCGCCAAAAGAACGGTCGCAGCGGTAGATCGGAGGGCGCCGCTTGTCGCCCCACCCGTTTGACGATGGGGGCCGCCGCCGCTATCGTGCGCCCGCCTTACCTGCCTGATTCCTTCATGATTTCTCCGTTTGATCGCGCCTTGATGCACCGGCTGCCGCCGGCGCCCGGAGCCCTCTCGATGTTCGCACGCACCGCTCGCCTCGCTTCGTTCCTCGCCGGCCCGGCGCTCGCACTCGCGCTCGCGGCGCCCGCCGCCGCCCAGCCGAGCCCGATGCCGACGGGCGGTCCGCCGTCTGGCGAGGAGGAGCCCAAGCCGCAGGGCGTCGCGGAGGCCGCGCCCAAGGCCGCGAGCCTGCTCGCCACCACGCCCGCGGTGCCGGCCCGGCGCGACAGCCGCAAGAAGTTCGACGTGATCCGGGTCGACGGGTACCTGCGCGGCCGCGGCGACTGGTTCAAGAACTTCAACCTCGGGTTCGCGGACAGCGCGGCGTTCGGCGGGGCGCCGTTCCCGCAGCCCTCGACCTGTACGAGCACCACCAACGTGGCCGGGTGCGCCGACTCGGTCACGTCGTCGAACCTGCGCCTGCGCCTCGAGCCGCGGCTCGAGCTGACCAACACCACCGCGGTCCACACCCAGATCGATCTCCTCGACAACGTCGTGCTCGGCTCGACGCCCGAGGGCCAGGCGCCGCTGGGCGCGTTCGGCGGCGGCACCGTGCCGCCCCTGGCCGGCGTCAACAGCGACCGCAACTCGATCGTCGTCCGCCGGGCGTGGGGCGAGGTGTCGACCGCGCTGGCGCTGCTCAAGTTCGGCCGCATGCCCGATCACTTCGGCCTCGGCATCGTCGCCAACAGCGGCCGCCGCGCCGACACCGACTACGCCACGTGGGAGACCCTGTGGATGCCCGGCGCCGAGGCCAACGTCGGCGGCGCCAACGACGTGTCGATGGACCTCGACAGCGACTACGGCGACACCGTCGATCGCGCGATGGTCTCGATCGAGATCCCGGGCACGCCGCTGCGCGCGGCCGCGGCCTACGACTGGCCGACCACCGGCCTGGCCTCGAACCAGACCGAGCTCGGCGGCGCCAGCGGCGGCCAGCCCTGGGACCTCGACGACGCCGACGACGTCAGCCAGTGGATGCTGGCGGTGGCCCGGATGGACGCGCCGGCCGACTTCAAGGAGCAGATGGACCGCGGCGAGCTGGCGCTCAACTTCGCCGGCCGGCTCACCTACCGGGCGCAGGACGTCGACTACGACCTGACCAACTTCGTGACCGGCGGCCCCGCCGACTCCGACGCGTTCGTCAAGCGCGGCATGTCGGCGTACATCGGCGACGGCTGGATCAAGGCGGGCTGGAAGGGCGTGCTGTTCGAGGCCGAGGCCGCCGCCATGATCGGCTCGATCGACAGCCTCGCCGAGTTCGGTCGCACCAAGCCGGTCGACCTGCGCTCGTTCGGCGGCGTCGCCCGCGCGACGACCACCGCGTTCGACCGCAAGCTCGGGCTCGGCCTCGAGCTCGGCCTGGCCACCGGCGACGACGTCGACAACGTCGTCCAGGGCCGCACCCACCTGCGCAACGCCACGTTGGTGCCGCCCGACAACGACGCCACGATCGGCCGGTTCGTGTTCGACCCCGACTACAAGGTCGACCTGATCCTGTTCCGCGAGCTGATCGGCGCGGTCTCGAACGCGTTCTACGTCCGCCCGCGCATGTCGTACCAGCTCACCAAGTCGATCACCTTCCGCGCGCAGAACGTCACCAGCGCCGCGGTCAAGCCGGTGTCGACGCCGGGCAACGGCTCGTTCTGGGGCACCGAGTTCGACACGGATCTCGGCTACGACGCCGGCGGGTTCCACATGGGCCTCGCCTACGGCGTGCTGTTCCCGCTGTCGGCGATGGACCACCCCGTGGACACCGACACCGACGAGACCACGGGCGCGCCGTTCGGCTCGAACAACCAGAACGCCGGCGTGTCCTCGAACGCGCACACGTTCCAGTTCCGCCTCGGCATCGAGTTCTGATCGGCGCGGCGCGGGTGGTGGGCAAGAAGAGCAAGGGGCCGCGCACCGTCTACCGGTGCAGCGGCTGCGGCCACGTCGAGAGCCGCTGGCTCGGCCGGTGCCCGGGCTGTCAGGAGTTCAGCACGCTGATCGAGGAGGTCGTGGCCGGGGCGCCGCCGCGCGCCGGCTCGGCCCTGGTCGCCGACGGCGCCGCGCCGGTCTCGATCACCGACGTCGCCGAGCTCGACGCGCGCCACCGCATCCCGACCGGCCTGGCCGAGCTCGATCGCGTGCTCGGCGGCGGCCTGGTGCCGGGCGCGGTGGTGCTGCTCGGCGGCGATCCTGGGATCGGCAAGTCGACGCTGCTGCTGCAGGTGCTGGGCGCGATCGCGCGTTCGCGCGCGGTGCTGTACGCGACCGGCGAGGAGTCGGTGGCGCAGACCGCGCTGCGGGCCCGGCGCATCGACGCCGCGCAGCCGGCGCTCCGGCTGGTGGCCGAGACCGACATCGACGTGATCCTCGGCCACGCGCGGGCGCAGCCGCCGGCGGTGCTCGCGGTCGACTCGATCCAGACCGCCTACACCAGCGAGCTCGACTCGATCCCCGGCGCGGTGGCGCAGGTGCGCGAGTGCGCGGCGCGCATGGTCCGCTACGCCAAGACCACCGGCATCCCGGCGATCGCGGTCGGCCACGTCACCAAGGACGGCACGATCGCCGGCCCCAAGACCCTCGAGCACCTCGTCGACGTCGTGCTGCACGTCGAGGGCGACGGCGCCGGCGCCTACCGGATCGTGCGCGCGCACAAGAACCGCTTCGGCTCGACGCAGGAGCTGGGCGTGTTCGAGATGCGCGCCGGCGGCCTGGTCGAGGTGCCCAACCCGGCGGCCTTGCTCCTGGCCGAGCGCCCGCGCGGCGCGCCCGGCTCGGTGGTCGTGGCCTCGGCCGACGGCCACCGGCCGCTGCTGGTCGAGGTCCAGGCCCTGGTCGCGCCGGCCTCCGCCGGCATCGGCCGCCGCACCGTCGCCGGCGTCGACGCCAACCGCGTCGCGCTCTTGCTCGCGGTGCTGCAGCAGCGGGTCGGCTACGACATCCTCGGCCAGGACGTCTTCGTCAACGTCGCCGGCGGCCTGCGCCTGGCCGAGCCCGCGATCGATCTCGGCATCGCGTGCGCGCTGGCGTCGTCGCAGCGCGGCCGCGCGATCGATCCCCAGACCGTCGTGTTCGGCGAGGTCGGCCTGGCCGGCGAGGTCCGCGCGGTGCCGATGGCCGAGCTGCGCCTCGCCGAGGCCGCCAAGCTCGGCTTCACCCGGTGCATCCTGCCGTCCCAGAACCGGGCCCGCCTCGAGGACGACCTCGGCCTCGAGCTGGTCGCCGTCGATCGCCTGGCCGCCGCGCTGAGCGCGCTGTAGCCGCGGCGTGGTCAGGCGCCGGCGGCGGCGCACCAGCCCGCGGCGGCGCGCTGCACGGTCGGCCACAGCGCCACGCCGCAGCAGCGGTGGCCGAGGCGATCGCTGATGGCGACGGCGCGGACCTGGCGGAAGCCGGCGATCACGTCGTGGCGCACCAGCTCGCCCTCGAAGCCGTCGAGGTCGCGCCGCAGCGTCGGGTCGTCCTCGGTGAACACCACCAGCACCAGCGCGGCGTCGTGGATCTTCGGCTCGCCGGCCATCTTGCGCAGGTCGGCGACCAGGTTGCGCCGCCACTGCGCGCCGTAGCGGCCGTCGCGCGCGCCGCCCGGGCGCCGCTGGCGCGCGACCTTGAGCTCGAGCCACAGCGCCTGATCCGGCGGGCACAGCCCGGGCAGCGGCTCACCGCGCGACAGCGGCGCGCCGGCCGGCGACAGCACCAGATCGCAGCGCGCGCGGTGGCTGAGCTTCTTGCCCGCCGTCGACGGGTAGTGGACCTCGCGGGCCACCTCGTGATCGCGGGCCAGCGCGGCGGCCAGCGCCTGCTGCAGCGCGCGCTCGTCCCACGCGTCGAGGCCATGGGGCGCCTGCTCGAGCGCGAGGCCGGCCTCGAGCTCGGCCAGGGCGCGGCCGAGATGATCCGCCAGCTCGCCCAGGTACCAGGCCCAGCTCACGACGGCGCCCCCGTCGGGCCCGTCACGACCGCGGTCAGCGGGCACATCCCGAGCGGGAACGTCCGCGCGCCCAGCTTGCCGAACTCGCACGCGACCGTCCCGTCGACGACGGCGACCACGACGCCGACGCCGTAGCGCGGGTGGCGGACCCCCTGACCGGCGCGCCACGGCGGCTCGGCGGCGACGGCCGCGCGCGACGGCGGCGACGCGACGACCGCAGGCGCGACCTCGCCGGAGGGCGCCACGACCGACGCGGGCACCGGCACCTCGCGCGCGGCGACGGGGTCGGCCCCGGCGACCGCGACCGTGGCGGCCACCGCCGGCGCGGTCGCGTCGTGCCACGCCACCACCGCCGCCGGCAGCGCGTGCACGAACGGGCTCGGCGCCCCCAGCGCACCGAACTGATGGGGACACGCGACGTACGAGATCTCGACCTCGTCCTTGGCCCGGGTGATGCCGACGAACAAGAGCCGGCGCTCCTCGGCCTCGTCCTCGACCAGATCGCGCACCACCAGCGGCACGATGCCCAGGTTGGCGCCAGCGATGAACACGTGGCGGAACTCGAGGCCCTTGGCGGCGTGCAGCGTCAGCACCCGCACCGCGTCGCGCCCGTCGGTGATCGCGCCGTCGTGCTCGCCGGTGCACGGCACGCCGGCCGCCGACAACGCCGTGGCCACCGCGTCGACCTGGGCCCGCAGCCGGCACAGCACCGCCAGCTCGGCGCGCGGCACGCCGCCGGCGTGGAGCGCGGTCATGCGCGCGGCCAGGTAGCTCGCCTCGGCCACCGGATCGTGGTGCCGACGCACGATGATCGGCGGGCCCGCCGGCCGCACCGCGCGCAGCTCGCCGCCGGCCACCGGCTGCGCGCCCAGCACCGCGCGGGCGCCGTCGAGGATCGTGCGCGTGCTGCGGTAGCTGGCCGGCAGCTCGTGGACCACGCAGCCCAGCGCCGCCGCCGCCCGGGCGAAGCCGTCGGCCGCGCCGCCGCGCCAGCCGTAGATCGCCTGCCGCGGATCGCCGACGCCGAAAAACCCCGCGTCGCGCCCGCGCAGCCGGCGCACCAGCTCCAGCTCGCGCGGCTCGCAGTCCTGGAGCTCGTCGATCAAGATCCACCGCGGCCGGCGCACCTCGGGCGCGGCCAGGAGCGCGGTCGCGTGATCGATCAGATCGTCGAAGTCCATGGCGTTGCGCGCGCGCTTGGCCTCGACCAGCAGCGCCGCCAGCCGCGCCAGGTCGCCCGCATCGGGTCCGGCCTTGAGCCGCGCGCGCAGCGAGCGCCGCTGCCCGACCCGCAGCTTGTGGGCCGCGACCAGCTCCTCGATCAGCGCGACGACCGCGTCCTCGTCGAGCACCGTGAGGTCCGGGCGGTAGCCGAGCTGCGCCACCGGCAGCGCGCGGTGGAGCAGCGCCAGCGCGACCGCGTGGAACGTGCCGACCAGCCACCGCTCGCCCGCCGTGGTCGCGCGCCCGAGCAGCTCGTCGAGCCGCGCCCGCAGCTCGTCGGCGGCCTTGGTGGTGAACGTCAGGATCGCGAGCTGGTCGAGCGGCACGCCGCCGACGACGTGCAGGTACGCCGCCTTGTGGATCAGCACGGTGGTCTTGCCGCTGCCGACCGCGGCCCGCACCAGCGCCGCGCGATCCTCGGCCAGGACCGCCGCGCGCTGATCGGGATCGAGCGCTGCGAGGCGCGCGTGCAGCCGTGGGCTGACCGCGGCGACCGCCGCCAGCCGCGCGGCGATCGCGTCGGGATCGACCGTCGCCGACGGGATCGCCGCCACGACGGCGGGGACGCTCGGCGCGGTCACGATCATCGGCGCCGCGATCGGCGCGTCGTTCGACGTCGCGTTCGACGTCGCGATCGACGTCGCGATCGGCGCGTCGTTCGACGTCGCGTTCGACGTCGCGTTCGACGTCGCGTTCGACGTCGCGTTCGACGTCGCGATCGACGTCGCCCCGTCGCCCCGCCGGCGCTCGGCCCGGGCCTCGCGCTGCAGCCGCTGCCAGGTCGGCGCGGTCACGGCTGGGGCTCCGGCCGCGGCCCGGCCTCCTCGAGCACGTAGCCGCTGGCCAGCTTGGCGCTGGCCGCGCGCTCGGTGGCGGCGCGGTCGCCGACCAGATCGTCGTGCCGGCGCTGCAGCTTGCCCGCGGTGACGTGGGCGCGATCGCGCGCCGCCGGGTCGACGTCGATCGCCAGCGCGCCGTCGGCCGGCACCTCGACCTCCCGGGCGATCGCCTGCCACAACCGGCGCTGCGCGGCGTCGGCGCCGAGCCAGCCGGCCAGCCCCGGGCTCGCGACCCGCAGGATCAGCCGCGCGCCGCGGCGCTCCGCCGGCCCCAGCCGCGCCAGCAGCTCGGCGCCCTCGACCCGCGCCGAGCGCAGGCGGGCGCACAGCTCGTCCCAGCGCGCGTCGACCTCGCGCCACGGGATCCGCGGGACCACCAGCCGCAGCACCGGCGCCAGCGGCGACGCATCGGTCGCGCCGCCGATCGCCTCGACCGGCGGCGGCACCGCCTCGCGCAGCCGGCGCAGCGCCCAGCCGACCAGCGTCGGATCGCGGGCCCAGCTGCCGACGCACGCCGGGCACCCGCGCTGGCAGCGGCAGCGCTCGACCAGGCCCAGCGCCGCGGTCAGCACGTCGTCGAGCCGCTCGTAGGCCTTGGCCGCGTAGCCCAGCCCGCCTGGGTGGCTGTCGTAGCAGACCAGCGCGGTCGAGGTGCGCCCGGTGCGCTCGTCGGCGACGTGGAAGCTGGTCGCGCACAGGTCCGAGCGCTCGGCCATCGTGTGCAAGCGCGCGCACGCGCCGACCGCGTGGACCATGCCCGCCAGCGCGTCCTCGCGCTCGCCGCCCAGGACCGCCAGCACCGCCTCGGGCACCGTGATCCACACCGCCTCGGTCTCGAGCACCAGCCGCAGGTGCTCGTGCAGCTCCTCGTAGCCGAGGTTCTGGTGGTTGTGGAACTCGAGCATCTTGTAGCCGACCACGACGTCGTCGACGCGGACGTCGCCGAACGCGGCCTCGGTCAACCCGAGCGCGCGCTGCTCCTGGGTCAGCAGCACGTCGATCGCGGTGCGCACGTCGGGCTGGGTGTAGAAGTTCTGCTCGACCTCGGCGACGGTGGCGACGTGCTGCACCAGATCGAGCGCGAGCACCTGGTACTGCACGCCGTCGTGCAGGTAGACCGCGCGGGTGTGGGCCTCCCGGTACACCTGCGGGCGGCTCATCTCGGTGAGCGTGGAGCCGGTGGCGCGGTTGACGATCTTGAACCGATCGTTGTGCAGGTTGCGCAGGCTGACCTCGCCGGCCGGGAACAGGCCGCCGGTCCAGTGCCAGCTCCCCAGCGCCTCCCGCACCTCGCCGGCGCGCGCCAGCACGACGACGATCTCGCCGAGGTCGGGGAACACCGCGGCGTCGTCGAGCGACAGCGGCAGCTCGGCCGCCGCCGCGCGCACGTGGGCCAGCTGGATCGCCAGGTTGTCGCGATCGACGACCGCGTGCTCCGCCGGCTGGCCGACCAGCCAGTCGGGGTGCTCGCCGATGAACTGATCGGTCGGCGACACCGCCAGCACGACGATCGCGTGGGCGACCTCGTCGCGGCGGCCGGCGCGGCCGAGCTGCTGCCAGAAGCTGGCCCGCGTCCCCGGGAACCCGCCCTGCACCACGACCTGCAGCGCGCCGATGTCGATGCCCAGCTCGAGCGCGTTGGTCGACACCACGCCGACCAGGCTGCCGTCGACCAGCGCCCGCTCGACGCCACGGCGCTCCTCGGGGGTGTAGCCGCCGCGGTACCCGGCCAGCAGGTAGCCCTCGTCGTGGCCGGCGACGTCGCGCAGCCGATCGCGCGACTCCTTGAGCACGATCTCGGTCTCCTTGCGGCTGCGACAGAACGCGATCGTGCGGTGGCGCGCGGCGATCAGGTGCGGCAGCAGCGTCGCCAGCTCGGCGGTGACCGGCCGCCGGGTGTCGCGCTCGGTCATCGGCGGCTGCCAGAAGTGGACGACCTTGCCCGCCGACGGCGAGCCGTCGCGATCGATGTGCCGGAACGGCTGGTGGCACAGCGCCTCGGCGTGCTCGCGGGCGTTGGCGATCGTGGCCGAGCTGCACAGGAACCGCGGCGCGCTGCCGTGGTGCGCGCACACCCGCACCAGCCGCCGCATCAGGTTGGCGAAGTGCGCGCCGAACGCGCCGCGGTACGAGTGCAGCTCGTCGATGACGATGTAGCGGACGTTGCGGAACAGGTGGGCGAAGCCGCGCCGCCCGTGGCTGGGCAAGAGCGCGCTGTGCAGCATGTCCGGGTTGGTCAGGACCAGGTTGGCGCGGTCGCGGACCTTGGTGCGCTCGGCCGGCGGCGTGTCGCCGTCGTACACGCCGGCGGCGATCTTCGGCGCGGCCACGTCGGTGCGCGTCGCCAGGTGATCGACCAGCCCCAGCACGCCGCGCAGCTGATCCTGGGTCAGCGCCTTGGTCGGGAACAGCAGCAGCGTGCGCGCCGACGGATCCTCGAGCGTGGCCTGGATGACCGGCAGCAGGTACGACAGCGACTTGCCGCTCGCCGTGCCGGTGGTGACGACCACGTTCTCTCCCGCCTGCGCCGCCTCGAACGCCTCGACCTGGTGGCTGTACAGCCGCTCGATCCCGCGCGCCGCCAGCGCCTCGCGCAGCGCCGGGTGCAGCCCCTCGGGCAGCGGCGCGAACACCGCCTCGCGCGACGGGATCGTCCGCGTCGCGATCACGCGGCCAGGAAAACGGGACAGATCGAGCGTTTGGGCGTCCATCGAAACAGCTCCAGGCCAAGGGATTCGCGGGGGGCTGCTCATCGTATCAGTAGCTGAACGGCGGTCCAGTATCCGATGCCCGTTGTGAGCGGCCGGCATCCAGAGCCCGGAGCCGGAGCCGGAGCCGGAGCCAGAACCGGACCCGGAACCGGAGCCGGAGCCGGAGCCGGAGCCGGAGCCCGACCGGAGCCGGAACCGGAGCCGGAACCCGGAGCCGGAACCGGAACCCGAACCGGAGCCGGAGCCCGAACCGGAGCCGGAGCCGGAGCCCCGAGCCGGAACCGGAACCGGAACCGGAACCGGAGCCCGATCCCGATCCCGATCCCGATCCCGATCCCGATCCCGATCCCGATCCCGATCGATCCCGATCCCGATCCCGATCCCGATCCCCTTCCCGCCCTTCCCGCCCTTCCCGCCGCGTCCCGTCCCCGCTGCTACTTCGACTTCTTCTTCTTCACCGGCTTCTTCGGCGGGTCCTTCGGCGCGGTCACCGGCGTGCCGCCGAGGGCCTGGACCTCGCCCTCGACGTTCTTCTGTGCGTCGGCGTCCTTGCCCTTGTTGAGCTCGAGGTACGTGTTGAACGCCTCGATGGCCTTCTCGTCCTCGTGGTTCAGCTTGTACATGTAGCCGAGGTCGTACCAGGCGTCGGCCTGATCGGGATCGAGGCTCACGGCCTTCTCGTACATCGGGATGGCCTGCTCGATCTCCTCCTGGCGCCGGAACACCACGGCGGCGTTGAAGTAGTACTCGGCCTGATCGGGCGCGAGCGCGATCGCCTTGGCGAACGCGGCCGACGCCTCGGGCAGCTGGTTGTCGGCGCGCAGCGCCACGCCCAGGTTGTTGGCGTAGCTGTGCTCGCTCGGCGCCAGCTTGACCGCCCACCGGAGCGCCACCAGCGCGCCGGCGGTGTCGCCCTTCTTCCGCTTGATCACGCCGATGTTCGAGAACACGTCGGCCTGCGTGGGATCGAGCCGACACGAGGTCTGCAGCGCGGCGAGCGCGTCGTCGAGCTTGTCGACCCGGTAGTACGCCATGCCCAGGTTCGACCAGACCGTCGCGTCCTTGGTCAGGATCTTGGTCGCGTGCTCGTAGGCGTCGACCGCCTGCGCCAGCAGCTTCTTCTTCTTGTACAGGTGGCCGAGCGAGGCCCAGGCCATGCCGTGGCCCGGATCGGCGGCGACCGCCTTCTCGAACGCAGCGATCGCCTCGTCGTCCTTGCCCTGGTTCTTCCAGGAGATGCCCTGCTTGTAGTGCGCGCTGGCGTCGTCGGCGTGGGCCGGGGCCGCCGCCAGCGCGAGCGCGGTCAGCGTGGCGCCGACGGTGAGCCGGATCGTCCGACCAGAAGCAAAAAAACGCATGACGAGGCCTCCTCGCGGTGAGCGTACCACCACAGTGGCGGGCCTCTCCGGCGCGGTTTCAGGCGTTCGCGGCGGGCGCGTCGATCGACACGTCGGCGGGCGTCGGCGCCGCCGCGCTGGCCTCGGTGAGGCCGTCGGCAAGATCGGCCAGCACGGCCACGGCCGACCGGGCGTCGGCGGCCTCGCGCGCGGCCGCGGTCACGTCGGCGTGGGCGTAGGCCAGCCGGAACTTCTCGAGCGTGGCGACGCAGTGGTGCATGCGGGCGACGATCCGCTCGCGCGCCGCGGCGACCGAGCCGGCGTAGCGGCGCTGGTCGAGCAGCGCCGCCCGGGCCTCGCGGTACTGGCCCGCGGCCACCTCGTCGGCGCACGCCGCGATCCGACCGTCGAGCTCGGTGACCCGCGCGTCGATCGCCGCGGTGTCGATCGCCGGCGCGGCGCCGGCCCGAGCCGCGACCGCGAACAGCGTGGTCACGCCGCCGGCCACGAGCGCGCGATCGTCGGGGCGCATCGCGGCCGAGTCGTGCCAGATGGTCAGGCCGCGCTCGGCCAGGTCGCGGGGCTCGCCGGTCAGCGGCGGCAGCGCGCGCCACGCCGCCACGATCGGATCGAGCTGCACGACCACGTGGCGCGCCGCCAGCGCGCCCGCGGCGATCACGCCCAGGAACGCGCCCGCGGTCGCGTCGATCGCCGGCGCCCCCAGGTCGCCAGCGCGCCGGCGCCCTCGACCCGCTGGGCCGCCCACACCGCGGCCAGGGCGGCGAGCGCGCTCATCGGGGCGACCCACAAGAGGCGCGCCCGCGGCGCCCCGACGATCAGCACCGCGGCCAGCGCCAGCGGCGCCAGCATCCAGGTCCCGGCTAGCGCGGCCGCAGCCACGCCGCCGGCGATCGCGATCAGGCGCGCGCCGGTGCGGGCCAGCGACCGGGTCGGCTCGGCCCAGGACAGGCCCGCTGCGATGCCGACCAGGGCGCCGACGATCGAGGCCGGGACCCCGGCGATCAGCTGCGGGCCGACCGCCGAGGCCGCGGCGCCCGCGGTGGCGCCGAGCGCGGTGGCCAGAGCGGCCTTGTGGAACCCCGGGTGGTCGTCGAAGCGCAGGCCGGTCGCGGAGGGCATGGGGTACCGACGCGCGAGCCGGCCGGTCGATCTGCGATCCCGCGGCCGGCGGGTTAACGCGCCGCGGCGACGGCCGTCACGTCGGCCAGGTGCAGCTCGGCCAGGGCGTCGGAGAACTGGACCCGCAGGAGCATGATCTTGTCCTGGGCCTCGACGATGGCCAGGGTCGTGCCCTGGAGCCGCGACGCCATCTGGGCGGCCTTGGTCGCCAGCTGGCTCGACAGCGCCGCGGCGGTCTTGACCTTGCGCAGGGCCATGAGCTGCCCGGTCAGCTCGGCCTGGCGGTCGCGGTACTCGGCCGCGCGCTCGCGCAGGCTGGCGATCTTGTCGACCGTGTCGAACAGGTCGTTGTGGATCGTCAGGATGGCCTGGAGCTGGGCCCGCAGCTCGGGCGACGGCCGGGCGCTGGCCACGTAGATCTTGAGCTGATCGAGCGTGTCGGTGTCGCCCAGCACCATGCGCCGGGTCAGCGGCGTCGCCTCGCGCAGCTCGATCGCCCGGGTCTCGCCGGCCCCGAGCTCGACCGCGACCAGGAGCGCGTCGCCGATGCGCTCGAGCGGCAGCTCCGGGTCGAGCAAGGTCCAGCCCGGCTCGATCGGCTGGCGCACGTACACCGTCGACGGCGTGCGCAGCCGGCTGGTGATCGTCAGCGCGGTCGTGCGGATGTGCTGGACCTCGGCGGTGAGGATGCCGCGCTGGAGCGTCAGCAGCCGCGACAGCTCGTCGTGGGCGTCGCCGTCGCGGTCGACCACGATCTGGCGATCGAGCGCGTACGGGATGACCACCGAGGCGTGGGGCGCGACCGCGTCGGTCAGGCCCTCGCCGACGTACCGGCCCTGGCCGTAGACCGTGATCGGCCCGGCCTCGAGGGTCGAGTCGGTCGGGTTCTCGAGCCGCACCGACTTGAACGCGTAGCGCGCGTTGCCGCGCTCGCCGCCGGCGTCGTAGAGGTAGGCCTCGCGCCCCGTGGTCTTGGCCCGCAGCACCGACACCATCGCGCTGGTGCCGTTGGCGACGGTCATCGGCGTGCCCGACGAGAACAGGCTCTCGCCGACCGGCGCGGCGTCGCTGGTGTCGGCGCTGGCGCGGGCGGCGCTGGCGGCCTCGCCCGGCGGCGCGGCGTCGGTCAGGATCTGCACGGTGGCCCTGGGCGCGACCCCGCCGCTCTCGACCCGGATGCGCCCGGGCGCGACGCCGGCGTCGATGAGCTGGTTGCGCACCAGGTTGGCGCGCTCGAGCGCGACCTCGTCGGCCTTGCGCTCGCCCTGGGCGGCGTAGCCCTGGACCACGACGTACTGGCGCTGCTTGATCAGCGCGCTCGACACCTCGGCCAGCTTCTGATCGCCGAGCTTCACCTGGGTGTAGGGATCGATCCGCGGCGGCGCGGTGGTGCTGGTGGGGTCGATGGCGGGCGCGCGATCGCTGATCGTCACGCCGGTGGTGTTGAGCCCGTCGACGACGTACTGGCCCTCGAGCGAGCTCGAGCCCGAGAACGACACGCCGGCGGCGTCGCCCTCGCTCCCGCCCGCCGCGCCCAGGGCCGCCTCGAACGTGCGCCCCGGGACCGGGATGTTCTTGGTGTAGTCGTCGGTGATCGTCGCGTTGCCGCGGATCTCCTCGGCGTCGAGCGTGAGCACGTTCTGGTTGGTCGCGACCGCCGCGCCGGTGCCGCCGTAGGGCGAGACCGCGGTCGGCGGCGCCAGCGCGAACGCCTCGTCGGCGGCGAGCTGCTCGCGCTCGACCGTGCGCACGCTCCACAGGTCGTAGCGGAACGACATCGCCGCGCTCGAGCCGACCCCGACCACGACGTCCTTCCAGTCCTCGCCCGACAGGTTGTCGACGACGGCCCAGCCCTCGAGCATCGCGGTGTCGGTGGCGTCGCCCAGCACCAGCCGGTAGCTCGGCTTCCACGCCAGCGCGTCGGTGACGTAGGTCATGACCACGTCGGCGCGGGCGCCGGGGACGCCGCCGACGTCGAGCTGCATCTCGATCACCGGCGCGTCGTCGGCCTGGCGCCGCGGGAACGACACCGGCAGCGGCCGCTGGGTGCGGGCGTCGACGACGGTCAGCGACTTGAGGAAGTCGTCGACGCGCTCGCGCGGCACCCGCACGGTCAGCTTGCCGCCGTCGATCTGGGCCCGGCGCTCGTAGAACGCGACGCCGTTGCGGTAGACCACGACCTTGCCGAGCGGGACCTTGTCGACGGCGACGTGGCGGATGCCGCGGGGGCCGCAGCCGGCGAGCGCGGCGGCGAGGATGAGCGAGACCGATAGGCAATGACGCATGGACAGTTCCTCCTGCGGTCGTTCACGCCCGCGACGGCCGATCGGTCCGCGGGCTTGGCTCACGGCGCGTGACACGGCGCGACGCCGCGCTCGCGGGGTGCGACACGTCACCCGGATCATCGCGGCCACCGCGGTCACCGCGCTCACGGCGCCGCCGCGCGCGCGTCGTCGAGGTGCAGCTCGGTCAGCGCGTCGGCGAACCGGACCCGGGCCAGGAGCTGCTGCTCCTGCCCCTCGACGATCGCGATCGTGGTGGCCTGGAGGCGGGTCGCGACCTCGGCCACCTTGTCCTGGAGGTGTCGGACCAGGCCGACCGCGGTCGGGACCTTGCGCAGCCCGGTCAGCTGCGCGATCAGCTCGGCGTCGCGCAGCCGCAGCTCCTCGGCCTGCTCGCGCAGGGTCGCGACGCGCGCGCCGCTGTCGATCAGCGCGGCGTGGGCCGCGAGGATCGCCTGGAGCTGCGCGCGCAGCGCCGGCGATGGGCGGGCGCTGGCCACGTAGACCGCGAGCTGGGCCAGGGTCGGCTCGGCGTCGAGGTCGAGCTGCCGGGTCATCGGCGTGGCCTCGCGCAGCTCGACGGTGCGGGTGGCGCCGGCCGCGAGCTCGACCGCGATCAAGCTCGCCTGGCCGAGGCGCTCGGTCGGCAGGCCCGGATCGAGCAGCGCCCAGCCCGGCTCGACCGCGTGGCGCACGTAGACCGTGGTCGGCGCGCGCAGCCGGCTGGTGATCGTCAGCGTGGTCGCGCGCAGGTGCTGGACCTCGGCGGTGACGACCCCGCGCTGCACCGTCAGCAAGCGGGCCAGCTCGTCGCGGCTGGCCTCGGTGCGCTCGACCACGATCTGCCGGTCGAGCGCGTACGGGATGACCACGGCGGCGTGGGGCGCGATCGCCTCGGTCAGGCCCTCGCCGACGTAGCGGTCGTCGCCGTAGACCGTGATCGGCCCGGCCTCGAGCGTCGCGTCGGTCGGGTTCTCGAGCCGCACCGCCCGGAACGCGTAGCGGGCGTTGCCGCGCGCGCCGGCGCGATCGAACAGGTAGACCTGGCGCCCGGTGGTCCGGGCCCGCAGCACCGACACCATCGCGCTGGTGCCGTCGCCGACGGTCATCGCCGACGACGACGCGAACAGGCTCTCGCCGACCGGCGGCGCGTCGGCGGTGGCGTCCCGGGCCCGGGCGCGACGCGCCACCTCCCCGACCGGCGGCGCCGCGCCGGTGATCAGCTGGACCGCGGCCGCGCCGCCGATCGCGCCGGCCACGGCGATCTGTCCCGGCGCGACCCCGGCGTCGATGAGCTGATCGCGCACCAGGTTGGCCCGGGCCAGCGCGGTCGCCTCGGCCCGGGGCTCCCCCGGCGCCGCGTAGCCTTGTACCAGCACGCGCTGGCGCGACGCGACCAGCTGGGCCGACACCTCGGCCAGCTTCTGATCGCCGAGCTTCACCGCGCGGTACGGATCCGGCGGCGGCGTCGGCGGCGATCGGCGCGCGGCGCCCTCGTCCCGCGCGCCCGACGCGGTGCCCAGCGTCGCGTCGAAGGTGCGGCCCGGGACCGGGATGTTCCGCGTGTAGTCCTGATCGATCGTGATGCCCTGGGTGGTCGAGGTCGGATCGATCACCGGCGGTCGGTCGTTGAGGATGATCGTCTCGGACACCGCGGCCGCGGTGTTGATCTTCTGGAACACCGGGGTGGTCTTGTTGACGCCGACCCGGATGTTCCGCCGCTCGATCGTCACGTCACCGAAGAAGAACGTCACCAGGTACTCGCCCGGCACGAGGTCGGCGACGCGGTAGCTGCCGTCCTGGTCGGTGATGGCGGTGTACGACGCCGCGCCGGTGATCGCCACGGTCACGCCCGCGAGCCCGCTGTCGTTCCACGAGTCGACGACCCTGCCCTGGATCGCACCGGTGCCGCGCGCGCCCGCGAGCGTCGCGGCAGGGTTGGGCGCGGCGGACGGTATCGGCGCCGCGGCCGGTCCGGCTGCGGGCGCCCGTGCCGGTGCGACGGACGGCGTCGGCGCGGCGGACGGTCCGGGTGCGGGTGCAGGCGGCGGCGTCGGCGCGCGGCCCGACGTCTCGCCGCTCGCCACGTCCGGACCGCGGATCTCCGAGGCGTCGAGCGTGAGCAGCGGCGCGGCGGCCGCGACCGGGTCCGGCGCGGCGCCGTACGGCGACACCGCGGTCGGCGGCGCCACCGCGAACGACGCCGCGGGCGCCAGCGCGGCCCGCTCGACCGTGCGCACGCTCCACAGATCGTAGCGGAACGACATCGCCGCGCTCGAGCCGACCCCGACCACGACGTCCTTCCAGTCCTCGCCCGACAGGTTGTCGACCACGGCCCAGCCCTCGAGCAGGGCGTCGTCGCGGCCCAGCACCAGGCGGTAGCTCGGCTTCCACGCCGCCGCGTCGGTGACGTAGGTCATGACGACGTCGGCGTGGCTGCCGACGGCGCCGACGTCGAGCTGCATCTCGATCACCGGCGCGTCGTCGGCCTGCCGCCGCGGGAACGCGACCGGCAGCGCGCGCCCGGTCCGGGCGTCGACCACCGTCAGCGACTTCAGGAAGTCGTCGACCCGTGCCCGCGGCACCCGCACCGTCAGCGTGCCGCCGTCGACGTGGGCCCGGCGCTCGTAGAACGCCACGCCGTTGCGATAGACGACGACCTTCCCGAGCGGCACCCGATCGACCGCGACATGACGGAGCGACGGCGCGCAGCCGACCAGCAGCAACAACCCCAGCGACCCTCGTGGACCTCGACGCATGAGCACCTCCTGCGTCGGTCCACGCCCGCGACCCCAGATCGGTCCGCGGGCTTGGCTCACGGCGCGTGACACGGCGCGGCGCCGCGCTCGCGGGGTGCGACACGTCCACCGGATCACGGCGCGAGGTCGGTGTCGATCACCTGATCGACGACCCGGATCCAGCCCCGGGCCGCGGGCTCGGGCCGGCGCTCGACCACCACGTCGCCGAAGTAGAACGTCAGGGTCCACGCCCCGGTGTCCGCCTCGAGCTGGTAGCGCCCGTCGACGTCGGTGAGCTCCGCGAGGTGGCGCCCGCCCGCCCGCGCGATCACCGTCACCCCTTCCACCGGCGCCCGCCGGCGGTCGCGGACCACGCCCCGGATCACCGCCGGGCGCGCCGGCCCGAGCGGTCGGCGGACCACGCCCGCGGTGCGGCGGTGCTCGATCACGGCGGACCGGGCTGGCGCGGCGCCGCCGCAGGCGCCGGCCAGGGTCACGGCCAGGTAGGACCATCGTGCGATCGTCATCGCGGTCCAGACGCACGCGCGGCCCGCACGAGGGCGGGCCGCTGCTGACGGGCGCTGACGACCGCGCGCGCGGCCGCCGCGGGTGCGACGCTCGCGCTACGGCGTGATCGCCAGGTGCGCGGCGGCGTCGGGCAGGGTCAGCTCGGCCAGCGCGTCCTGGAACCGGACCTTGGCCAGCATCAGCTTCTCCTGGTTGTCGACGATGTCGATCGTGGTCTTCTGCACGCGGTCGGAGATGTCCTTCATCTTGTCCTGGAGGTTGCGCGACAGGCTGGTCGCGGTCTTGACCTTCTTGAGCGACAGGATCTGATCGGACAGCTCGTCCATGCGCACCCGGTACTCGCCGGCGCGATCGCGCAGGCTGGCGATCTTCTCGTCGGTGTCGATCACCTCGCGGTGGATCGCCAGCAGGTCCTTGAGCTGCTTCTTCAGCTCGGGCGACGGGTGCGGGCTGTCGACGAACACCTTCATCATGTCGAGCGTGGTCGGCTGCGCCAGGTCGAGGGTCCGGGTCAGCGGCGTGGCCTCGGCGATCTCGACCACCTTGGTCTCGCCGGCGGCCAGCGCGATCTCGAACAGGTGGGCGTCGCCGAGGCGCTCGTAGGTCTTGGGCGCGTCGAGCACCAGCCAGCCCTTCTCGGTGGTGTGCCGGACGTAGACCTTGGTGTCGGTGTGCAGCCGGCTGGTGAAGGTCAGCTTGGTGCGCTTGATGTGCTGGACCTCGGCGGTGAGGATGCCGCGCTGGAGCGTGACCAGCCGGGCCACCTGGTTCTCGGTGACGTCGTCGCGATCGACCACGACCTGGCGATCGAGCGCGAACGGCACGACGACGTTGGCCCGGGGCGGGATCGGCTCGGTCAGGCCCTCGCCGATGTAGCGGTCGTCGCCGTAGACCGTGACCGGGCCGGTCTCGAGCGTCGAGTCGGTCGGGTTGTGCAGGCGCACCGCCTTGAACGCGTAGCGGGCGTTGCCGCGCTCGCTCTCGGCGTCGAACAGGTAGACCTGCTCGCCGTCGGTCTCGGCCCGGACCATCGACACCATGACGCTGGTGCCCTTGGCGACGGTCATCGGGATCTCGGACTGGAAGTGGCTCTCACCCACCGGCGCCTCGGCGCCCTCGGCGACCTTGCCGTCAGGCCCGGTCGACTTCTCCGACGGGGCCTCGGTGATCATGCGCACGCCGGCGCGCTGGCCGGTCACCGCGCCGCGGTTGACCACGCGGATCTGCGCCGGCGGCACGCCGGCGTCGATGAGCTGCATCTTGACGATGTTGGCCCGGTCGATCGCGCGCTGCTCGCTGCCGGGCTCGTTGGCGTCGGCGTAGCCCTCGATCACCAGGTTGTTCCGGTTCTTGATCAGCGCCGGCGCCAGGGCCATGACCTTGCGGTCGCCCTCGGACACGCGCGCGCGCTGGAACTCGAGCTGGGCCCGCTCCTGCTCGAGCTTGGCCACCCGCGCGGACTTGGCGGCGTCCTTGGGCTTGCTCGGCTTCTTGCTGGTCGGCCGCGGCGCGTCGCGCCGGGTGCCCGCCGACGACGGCGCCGAGGGCGCCATGCCGCCGCGCCCGCCGCCGATCGAGCCGGTCGCGACGTCGAGGTCGCCGAAGTCGCCGTCGTCGGCCGCGGGCGCGGCCTCGGCGTAGTCCTCGACGTTGCGGGCGAGGCGGGCGTCGAGGTTGTCGGGGTGGCCGGCCGGCCGGCGGATCTCCTCGTCGCCGAGCTCGGCGACCATCGTCTGGGCCTGGCTCCCGTCGACGCCGCCGTACGGCGACACCGCGGTCGGCGGCGCCACCGCGAACTGCGCGTCGACCCGGAGGGTCTCGCGCTCGACGGTGCGCACGCTCCACAGGTCGTAGCGGAACGACAGGGCCGAGCTCGACCCGACGCCGACCATCACGTCCTTCCAGTCCTCGCCCGAGGTGTTGTCGACGATCGCCCAGCCCTCGAGCATGACCTTGCCGTTGTCGGCGATCGCGATGCGGTAGCTCGGCTTCCACACCGGCGCCTCGGTGACGTAGGTCAAGACGACGTCGGCGACCTGGCCCGGCTCCTTGGCGGTCGGGATGTCGAGGGTCATCTCGAGGAACGGGCCGCTGTCCGACTGCTGGCGCGGGAAGCTGGCGGGCAGCGGCTTGCCGGTCTTGGCGTCGACGACGGTCAGCGACTTGAGGAAGTCGTCGACGCGGTCGCGCGGGACCCGGACGGTGAGCTTGCCGCCCTCGACCTGGGCCCGCCGCTCGTAGAAGGCGACGCCGTTGCGGTAGACCACGACCTTGCCCAGCGACACCTGGTCGACCTTCACGAAGGTGGTGGTCTTGGGCTTGGGCGAGCAGGCGGCGACGGCGGAGGCGAACAGGATCGTGGCGAGCAGCTTGCGCATGAGGTCCTCGGGCGATGGGGAGAGGGAGGGCAGACGTCACTGCACACCTCTCCCGCCGGGCCGTGTCCGTCCCCGCGATCGGTGCGCTCGTGGGCGGTGAGACGCACCACCGGGTCCGCGGGTCTACCGGCGGCGGGGTTTCTTACCGGACCCTGACGTCGGCGCGGGCTCGGCCCCGGCCACCACCGCGCGGGCCTGGCCCCGCCGTTCCTCGAGTTGATCCAGCGTCTTGGGCCAGTCGGCCTTGAGCAGCCGCGACAGGCCACGGTCGGCCAGGAGCTTGCCGCCGGTCTGGCACGGCGCGCAGTAGTTGGCCTCGTTGTCGGCGTACTTGATGCGCTGGACCGGCGCGCCGCAGCGCGGACACGGCTGCCCGTACTTGCCGTGCACGGCCATCTCGGGGCGGAACGCGGTGACCTCGTCGGGGAACCCGTCGCCGACCTCGGCGCGCAGGCGCTCGATCCACGCGGTCAGGCAGCTCCGCGCCGCCGCGAGCAAGCCCGCGGCCTCGTCGAGCGCCAGCGTCCGGGTCTGCTTGAACGGCGACAGCGCCGCGGCGTGGAGGATCTCGTCGGAGTAGGCGTTGCCGACGCCGTCGATGATCGTCGGGTCGGTCAGCGCCCGCTTGATCGTGTGGTGCTCGGCGGTCAGCGCGGCCAGGAACGTCGCCGGCGTGGCGGCGAACAGATCGAGCCCGCCGCGATCGAACTCGGCCAGGGCCGCGCGCCCGCGCACGACGTGGACCGACGCGCGCTTCTGCTTGGACGCCTCCGTGAACACGAGCGTGCCGTGGTCGAAGTCGAGGGCCGCGAGCCCGAGCTTGCCGGGGACGGCGGCGCCGGGCCGCTTCCAGCGCAGGCGCCCGGCGATCATCAGGTGGATGACCGCGTGCAGATCGTGATCGAACGACAGCACCAGGCGCTTGCCCAGGCGCGCGACGCCGACGATCGCGTGGCCCACGAGCGCCGCCGCCAGCGGATCGAAGGTGCGCACCAGGAACGGGCTCGGCACCCGCAGCCCGATCAGCGCGTGGCCGACGGTGTGGGCGCGCAGGCGCTCGACGTAGATCGTGATGTCCGGCAGCTCAGGCATCGCCGCGCTCGCGGAACACCAGCACCTTCAGGTAGTCGGCCTCGGGGAAGCCGACCGGGTGATCGACCTCGGGCGGCAGATCGCGCTCGAGCGCGAAGCGTCGGCCGAGCGTGGCGTGGGCCACCTCGGCGAACTGCGCCCGGGTGATCCGCGAGGTGCAGCACGCGACGACGATCCGCCCGCCCGGCGCCACCCGCGCGGCGGCGGCGGCGTGGAGGCGGCGGTAGGTCGCCAGCGCGCCCGGCACCTGATCGATGCGCGAGGTCATCGACGGCGGATCGACGATCACCAGCTCGAACCGGGCGTCGCCCGGCGCCTCCTTGCACCACGCGAACACGTCCGCGGCGACGAACGCGTGGCGCGCGGGATCCCCGACGTGGTGGGCCGCGGCGAAGGCCAGCGCGTCGACGGCGCGATCGATCTGCGTCACGTGGGCCGCGCCGGCGTGCTCGCACGCGCGCCCGAGCGTGCCGGTGTACGCGAACAGGTTCAGCACCCGGGCCCCGGCCAGCGGCGCGGTCCGGCACCACCGCCGCAGCCCGCGCAGATCGAGGAAGGTGCCGCTCTTCTGGCCGGTCCGGGTGCGCGCGGCGAACGCCAGCGGCCCCTCGCGGAACCACGCCAGGTCGGCGGCGACGCCGGCCACGACCCGGGGCGCCGCGGCCACGCCGCCGACCCGCCGCTGGGCGCCGCGCACCACCACGCCGGCCGCGCCGAGCGCGCGCGCCACCCGCAGGCCGGCGAACCGCGCCAGCGCGTCGAGCCCGGCGCCGTAGGCCTGGGTCACGACCGCGGCGCCGAACACGTCGACGACGACGCCGGGCAGGCCGTCGCTCTCGCCGCTGATCGCGCGGAAGCCGTCGGTCTCGTCGCGCAGGCCTTGCGCCGGGCCAGCGCCGCGGCGATGCGCGCGTCGAACGTGGCCGCGCGCGGCGCGACCGGATCGCGGCCGAGCACGCGGATCGCGATCGCGCCCTCGGCGGCGTAGACGCCGTGGCCGACCACCTGGTTGCCGCCGTCGTAGAGCGCCAGCCACTGGCCGTCGGCCAGCGCCGCGGCCGCGCTCGACACCAGGCCGCGGAAGATCCACGGGTGGCCGGCGGCGACGACCGCGCGCGCGCGCTTGCTGAGCTGGTAGCGCTGCGGCCGCGGCCGTCGCACCGGCGGCGTCACGCGCCCGCGCCCGCCGCGGCCCGCGCCGCCAGATCCTGCGCCAGCTCGACGCCGCGGGCGGTGTCCTCGTGCTTGAAGAACACCCACGCGGTCGCGGCGCCGAGCGCCCGCAGCCGCGCGATCCAGCCGTCGAGCTCGTCGGCGCCGTAGTCGTCCTTGCGCAGGCGCACGTACAGCCACGGCGCGGTCCGGACCAGCCGGGCCGAGCCGTCGTCCTTGTCGGCGATGCAGCGGCCGCAGCCGCGATCGGCCAGCACCTGATCGATCTCGTCGTCGTCCCAGGTCGACGACGCCAGCTCGAACGCCACCGCGCGCCCGGGCGGCACCGTCGCGGCCAGGAACTCGCGCAGGAGGCCGGCGTCCTTCTTGAGGTACGGCGGCGTCTGGATCAGCACCGGCCCGAGCTGCTCGCCGAGCGGCTCGGCCATCCGCCACAGGTACGCCATCGAGTCGTGGGCCTCGGGCGGCTTGAGCCTGGCCTGGTGGCTGATCCGCCGCGACGCCTTCCACACGAACCGGAACTCCGGGCGCGCGGCCTGGGCCCGCCACCGCGCGACCACGTCCGGCTTGGGCATGCGGTAGAAGGTGTTGTTGATCTCGACCGTCGCGAGCCGCGCGGCGTAGTAGCCGAGGTAGTCGTCCTCGGGCAGGTCGTCGGGATAGAACCGCCCCTTCCACTGCGGGTAGGCGAAGCCGCTGGTGCCGACCAGGAACTGCACGCGCGCATCGTGCCACGCCGGCGCGGTCCGATGGGCCCGGCGCGGGACCGTCGTTGCCCGCCTGGCCGCGGTCGCCGACGACGATCGCGGCGGCGGTGCTGGCCCGTCGTCGCCCTCGTCGCCGCGCGCCACCGCCCGCGCGCACGTGCGGCGGCGCTGGCGCGGCCCGCCGGGCGGGTCAGGGCCCCGCTGGCCGCGCGATGACGATCGCGAGGTCGGTCGGCACGATCGGGGGCGTGCTCCCGTGAGCCAGCCAGGTCAGCGTCTCGTGGTGGCCGGGGATGACGAAGTCGCCGCCGAGCAGATCGATCATCGGGCGCAGCGTGAAGCTGCGCTGGTGGACCCGCGGGTGCGGGATGCGCAAGGTCGGCGTCCGGTGCTGCAGCTTGCCCCACACCAGCAGGTCGAGATCGAGCGTGCGCGGGCCCCAGTAGGGCTCGACCTCGCGCCGCCGGCCGTGGCGCTGCTCCAGCGCCTGGGTGAGGGCGAGCACCTCCTCGGGGGCGAGGCGCTCGTCGGGCGTCACCGCCAGCGCGGCGTTGAGGAACGGCGGATCGCCCGCGACCAGCGCGTCGCTGCGGTACACGCCCGAGGCGCGCACCCGACCGCGGCGCGCGAGGTCGGCGGCGACGTCGTCGAACCGGGCCAGCAGCTGATCGTCGGTGCCGAGGTTGCCGCCGAGGCCGATGATCAGCTCGTTCATCGCGGCGCGCTCACCGGGTCGCGCGGCGCCCCGAGGCCCTCGAGGTCGATGCCGGCGATCTTCGCCGGCGCGATGCCCGCGACGTCGCGGGCGCCGCCGTCGCGGAGGAGCGAGAGGTCCATGGATCGTGGGTACCACGAGCGCGGCGGCGCGGCCGCACGGGAGGCCGCGGCCGGCGCGAAAGATCGATCACGTCGGTGAGTTCGCAGTCGCCGGCACGGCGTCGTCGCTGCGGGCGTCGTCGGCGAAGGCCCCGGTGCCGACCCAACCGCGCGCATCGCGCGGCCCCGACGCGGTACGATGGGGCCATGCGCTGGACCCTCGTCGCACTGGTGGTCGTCGGCTGCGGTGGCGGCGACGGCGGCGGCAGCCCCGATCCCGACGAGCTGGTCACCTACGGCCAGGTCTACGAGGGCGGCCAGTTCCACCTGGGCCCGGTCGACTTCGCCGAGAGCGAGTGGCACAACGCGTGCGCGCCGGGCGGCGGCTACAGCGCGACGATCGCTGGCGCCGAGGGCGTCTACCTGGCCGGGCTGTGGGGCGGCCTGCCCGACGTCGCCGACGCGTGCGACGCGTGCGTCTACGTCACCACCGCCGCCGGCAAGTCGGCGCTCCTGCGCGTCGTCACCTACGGCGACACCACGCCCAACAGCATCGACGTCAGCCCCGAGGCGTACGCGGTGCTCGACAGCGGCGAGTTCCCGCGCGCGATGACCTGGCAGTTCGCCCGGTGCAACGACACCGGGCCGCTGTACCTGGAGTTCCAGACCGAGGCCAACCCGTACTGGACCAGCCTGTGGCTGCGCAACGCCCGGGTGCCCCTGGCCAAGGTCGAGGTCCAGAGCGTCAACCACCCGACGCCGATCGAGCTGACCCGCGCCGGCGACGGCACGCTCACCGACGCCAGCGGTTTCGGCGAGGGGCCGTTCACGGTGATCGCGACCGGCGTCGACGGCCAGGTCGTGACCGCGACGTTCCCGTGGCCCGGCGCCGGCATCGGCGGCCAGCTGCTGACGGCGCCGAACTTTCACTGACCGCGCGCGCTGGTCGCTCGGTCAGCTGATCGATCGGAGACGCCGACGTCGTCGGCCCGCTGCGGGCGTCGCCGGGAGGACCTCGAGATCACCCCTCCGCGCCAGCGCCGCCCGTCGCCTCGTCTACCAAGTGGCACTAAATGCCAATTGACACCGCGTGCCATAATCTTCATCCTGCGGCCCATGCCCCTGCCCGCTACCGGCTGGAACCCCGATCGCATCTACGCCGAGCTCGAGGACCGACGCGCGCGCGACGTCCCCTGGCGCCGCGGCCGCACCTACGCCTACGTCTTCGACGGCGGGCCCGACGTCGAGGAGGTCGGCAAGCGGGCCTACATGGCCTACCTCAGCGAGAACGGCCTCGACCCGACCGCCTTCCCCAGCCTGCTCGGCTTCGAGAACGACCTGTGCGCGATCGCCCGCGACCACCTCCACGGCGGCCCCGGGGTGGTGGGCACGTTCACCAGCGGCGGCACCGAGAGCATCATGCTCGCGGTCAAGGCCGCCCGCGACCACGCCCGCGCCGGCCGCGGCGTCACCGCCCCGCGCATGATCGTGCCCATCACCGCGCACGCCGCCTTCCACAAGGCCGGGCGGTACCTCGGCGTCGAGGTCGTGGCCACCGCGGTCGACCCGGTCAGCTTCCGGGCCGACGTCGACGCCATGCGCGCCGCGATCGACGAACGCACCATCCTGGTGGTGGGCTCGGCCTCGGGCTACGCCCACGGCGTGGTCGACCCCATCACCGACATCGCCGCGCTCGCCGCCGAGCGCGGCGTGCTGTGCCACGTCGACGGCTGCATCGGGGGCTTCGTCCTGCCGTACTTCGAGCGCCTCGGGGCGCGGGTGCCGCGCTTCGACTTCCGCGTGCCGGGCGTCACCAGCATCTCGATGGACCTGCACAAGTACGCGCTGTGTCCCAAGGGCGCGTCGGTGATCATGTACCGCGACGACGAGCTGCGGCGGGCCCAGTACTTCGCGTGCTCGGGGTGGACCGGCTACACCATGATCAACTCGACGATCCAGAGCTCCAAGTCGGGTGGTCCCCTGGCCGCGGCGTGGGCGGTCATGCACCGGATGGGCGACGCCGGCTACCTCGAGATGGCCCGCGGCCTCCTGGCCGCGCGCGACGCGCTGGTCGCCGGCATCGGCGCCATCGAGGGGCTCCGCGTGATGGGCGAGCCCGAGATGTGCCTGCTGGCCTTCACCTCCGACGCGTTGCCGGTGTTCCCGCTGGCGGACGCCATGAAGGCCCGGGGCTGGCCGGTCCAGCCCCAGCTCGCGTTCGGCCCGTCGCGCGAGAACCTGCACCTGTCGATCAACCCGTCGAACCTGCCGTGGACCGACGAGCTGTTGCGCGACCTGGGCCAGGCCCGCGACGAGGTCCGCGCCCACCAGGGCGCGCACGAGGGCGTCCAGGCCATGGCCCGCGCGGTCGCCGACGGCCTGACCGGCGCCGACGCGTTGGCGATGCTGCCGCGGATGGTCGAGGGCCTCGGCGGCGGCGGCGGCGGCGCGCTCCCGGCCGAGATGGCGCGCATCAACGCCATCCTCAACGCGCTGCCGCGACCGCTGCAGGAGCAGCTGCTGGTACGCTTCTTCGCGATGATGTTCACGCCGGGGCAGGGTTGATCGCCGCCGGCACCGAGCCCGCTGACGGCGGCCTGCGCGCGCGCAAGAAGGCCGAGGCCAGGGCCGCGATCGTCGACGGCGCCCTCGCGCTGTTCGCCCGCCACGGCTACGACGCGGTCACGGTCGACCAGATCGCCGAGCGCGCGGGCGTGGCCCGCCGCACGTACTTCCGCTACTTCGCGACCAAGGAGGCCGTGGCGCTCGATCGCCGCCACCGGCAGCTGGCGATGTTCCGCGACCAGCTGACGACGGCCCCGCGCGAGCTGACGCCGGTCGAGGTGCTCGACCGGGCCCTGCGGGCCCTGGCCGCCGACTACCGGGCCGATCGCCGTCGCATCCTGGCCGAGCGCGCGCTGTTCGCCGGCTCGGGCGAGCTGATCGCCGCCGACCTCCAGGTCGATCGCGCGCTCGAGCTGGCGATCGTCGACATGGCCACCCGCCGCGCCGGCGCCGGCGCCGCCCCGGTCCGCGCCGCGCGCATGTTCGCCGCCGCCGCGATGGGCGTGGCCCGGGTCATGGTCGAGGAGTGGGCCGACAGCGACGGCGCGCTCGACATGATCGCGCTGGGCGCGCCGGCCCTGGCCGTGATCGCGGTGCTGGCCCCGCCCGCGGCGCGCCGCGGAGGCCGACGACGGCCGGGCGCGAGCAGCTGAGCGAGCACCAGCCCGTCGCGTCGGCCGCTATCCCGATCGTAACCGCGGCCGGCGCGGCGATCGGCGATGGTGAGCCATGGCGCCTCGCGGACTGCGCGCGTACCTGCACCTGATCCCGGTCAGCCTGTGGATCGGCGCGATCGTGGTCGACTACCTCGGCGCGCTGTAGCGCCGCTGTAGCGCCGCCCGGCCCAGCCCCTGCCCCGCCGCACGGCGCCGCCTTCGAGATCGATCAACCCGGTCACGCCTCGCTGACCGTCGCGGCGTGCGCCGGGGCCGCGGCGCTCATCGCGACGACATCACGGCGAAGCCCGCGCGCGATCGGCGCCGACCGCCGGTAGAATGCGTCGATGAACGTCGGGGCGCTGCTGTGCGTGCGATGCGGGCGGGGCGTTGGCCCGCCCGGCCAGCCTGCCGGCGCTGGTCGACTGCCTGCGCCCCCGCTGCGCCGAAACGCGATCAGGGCGCCGGCGCGCCCCGCGCCGCCGAGGACCCTCGGCCGGCGTCCGGGCAGGCGCACCGTGCGACCGCGCCGTGGCAGCATCGGACCGTGAGCTCCAAGAAGAAGTACCGCTGCACCGTCTGCAGTCATGTCTACGATCCGGCCGAGGGCGATCCGGACACCGGCGTCCCGCCCGGGACCGCGTTCGAGCGCCTGCCCGACGACTGGACCTGCCCCGACTGCGGCGCGACCAAGGCCGACTTCGAGCCGCTGGAGGACTGACGCGCCCGCCCGCGTCAGCGATCGCCGACGCCGCTGGCCGCGACGATCGCCTGCAGCTTGCCCAGCGCCGCCAGCAGATCCGGTCGCTCGGTCAGGATCGCGCGCACCGGATCGTCGCCCATCGCGTCGAGGCGCGCGCGCGCGGTCCGGATCGTGAACGCGTGCGGATCGAGGTCGGGCGTCACCTCGTGCCAGCGCAACGGCATCGACACCGGCGCGTGCGGCACCGGCCGCACCGAGTACGGCGCCACCAGCAGCTGGCCGTGGGCGTTCTGGCCCCAGTCGAGGTAGACGCGCCCCTGGCGCCGCGCCGGGTTCTTGTGGGTCGTCGCCATCGTCGGGTGCCGGCCCTCGATGACCATGCCGATCAGGTACGCGAGGTTGCGCGCCTGCTCGTAGGTGAGCTGCCCGCCCAGCGGGATCAGGATGTGCAGCCCGGTCTGGCCGCTGGTCTTCACGTAGTGCGGCAGCCCGATCGCGAGGCACAGCTCGTGGATCGCCAGCGCCAGCGGCACGACGTACTCGCGCGGCGCGCCCTTGGGATCGAGATCGACGATCGACCAGTCCGGGCGGCCCAGGTCCGCGGCGCGGCTGGCCCAGACGTGGATCGGGATCGACGCCAGGTTCGCGAGGTACGCGAGGCCGTCGGCGTCGTCGACGAGCACGTAGTGGATCTCGCGCTGGCTGTGCTCGCTCCACAGCGTGACCGTGCGCAGCCACGCCGGCGCCCAGTCGGGCAGATCCTTCTGATAGAACCACTTGCCGTCGATGCCGTCGGGGTAGCGGGTGATCACGACCGGGCGGTCGACCAGGTACGGCAGGATCGCCGGCGCGACGTCGCGGTAGTACGCGATCAGGTCGCCCTTGGTGATGCCCTCGCCCGGCCAGAACACCTTCTTCAGGTTGGTCAGGTTGAGCGCGCGCCGGGGCGCGTCGTCGGTGATGTCGATCAGCGCCGCCGGCGCGTCGGCCGCGCGCGCGACCAGCTCGCCGGTGTGGCGCGCCGGCATCCCGCACTCGAGCGGCGGCTTGTCGTCGCGGAAGCGCACGAACACCGGGAACCGCAAGGTCGAGTCCTCGGGCCACTCGCGGTAGCGCACCTGCACCACCCGGGCCGGCTCGATCCAGATCGCGTCGGCGGTGTCCTCGGGCCGGGCGAACGGGATCGTCCAGCGCGCGGCGCCGTCGAGGTCGCGGCGCAGCGCGATCAGCTCGGCGTCGCTGAAGCCCGAGCCGACCTTGCCGGCGTAGCGCCAGGCGCCGTCGGCCAGGACGCACAGGTGCAGCGCGCCCAGGCCCGCGCGCGAGCCCTTGGGCGGCGTGAACCCGCACACCGCGAAGTCGGCCTCGGGGTCGACCTTGAGCTTGACCCAGTCCTTGCTGCGCGCGCCGACCCGGTAGCGCGAGCCCAGCTTCTTGCCGACCACGCCCTCGAGGCCGCGCCCGGCCGCGGCCGCGAGGAACGCCGCGCCGACCTCGGGCACGTGCTCGGCGAAGCGGATCGGCCCGGCCGGCGGCACGATCGCCGCGAGCAGCTGCTTGCGGGCCTCGACCGGCAGCCCGCGCAGGTCGACGCCGTCGGCGCCGAGCAGATCGAACACGAACCACACCACCGGCGCGGCCACCGCGGCCCGGGCGATGTCGTGCTTGCGCGTGACCTGGGCCCGCTCGGCCAGCGCCTTGAAGTTGGGCTTGCCCTCCCCGTCGAGCACGACCACCTCGCCGTCGATCACCAGGCCCGGCACCGGCAGGGCCTTGAGCGACGCCACCAGCTCGGGGTAGCGGGCCGTGGCGTCAGCGTTCGAGCGGTAGCGCAGCATGGCCGCGCCGGCGCCGCCCCACCCGAGCAGCCGGTAGCCGTCGTACTTCAGCTCGAAGATCCAGGCGGGGCTGGTGAACGGCGCCGGCGCGGTCTCGCACAGCATCGGCGCGAACCCGCCCGGGTCGATCACCTTCCGCGGCGCGCCCACCGCCGCCAGCGCCGCCCGCCACGCCGCGATCCGCGGCGCGCCCGCGGCCAGCTCCTCGGCGGTCAGCCCCGACAGCACGCTGGCCGACGACAGCGGCCCGGCCTTGGCCGCGGCCTCGGTCCAGGCGTCGCGCTTCTTGATCAGCAGCCAGTCGTCGCCGCCGCGCGCCGACGGCGAGCCCTTGGGCCCGCGGCCGCCGGTCTTGACCAGCGTGAACGCGCCGCGCAGCTTGTAGCCCTGCAGGCTGAACTTGATCTCGCCGTCGCGCACGCCCTCGCGCGGATCGAGCTCGGGCACGAACCGGCCGCGGTCCCACACGACCATCGGCCCGGCGCCGTAGTTGCCCTCGGGGATGACCGCCTCGAAGTCGCAGTACTCGAGCGGGTGGGCCTCGACCTTGACCGCGAGCCGCTTGACGTCGGGATCCATCGTCGGCCCGTGCGGCACCGCCCACGACACCAGCACGCCGTCGATCTCGAGCCGCAGGTCCCAGTGGGTGCGGGTGGCGTGGTGCTCGTGGACGACGAAGACCCCGGCCGAGGCCCGCGGGCCGCTGGGCCGGGCCCCGATCGGCTCGGGCGTGGCCCCGGCCGTGCGCTTGTCCCGGTAGCGGGCGAGCGGATCGTCGTCGGTGGGGCTGCTCATCTGCACAGGACCGCGCACGCGAGGTAGGACACGCGGGCCGGCCTCGGTATCATAGGAGCCATGCCCGCCCGCGCCATCGGCACCGCCACGATCTCGTTCGGCCTCGTCTCGATCCCGATCAAGCTCTACACCACGAGCGAGAGCGGCTCGGACGTGTCGTTCAACATGCTGCACGGCGCGTGCGGCTCGCGCCTGAAGCAGCAGTACATCTGCACCAAGGACGGCGAGGTGGTCGAGCGCGACCAGATGGTCAAGGGCTACGAGTTCACCAAGGGCCAGTACGTCGTGCTGACCGGCGACGAGATCAAGGCGCTCGACGCGGTCGCGACCAACGCCATCGACCTGACCGAGTTCGTCCCGGCCAGCACGGTCGATCCGCTGCTGTTCGAGAAGTCGTACTACCTCGGGCCCGACAAGGGCGGCGAGCGCGCCTACCGGCTGATCAACGAGGCCATGGTCGAGAGCGGCCTGATCGGCATCGCCACCTACTCGGCCCGCGGCAAGCAGTACGTCGTCGCGATGCGGCCGTTCGCCAACGGCCTGATCATGCACCAGCTGCGCTACGCCGACGAGGTCAAGGACTGGGCCGAGGTGCCGATGCCCGACCTGCCCGAGGTCAAGGCCAACGAGCTGGCCCTCGCGCGGCAGATCATCTCGCAGATCACCGTCGCCAAGTTCGACAACCGCAAGTACAAGGACGAGGTCAAGGGCCGGGTCCTGGAGCTGATCCAGGGCAAGATCGACGGCCAGGAGATCACCGCCGCGCCCGAGGCGCCGCAGGGCAAGATCATCGACCTGATGGAGGCGCTCAAGGCCTCGCTCGGCATGCAGGGCGCGGCGGCGCCGGCCGCGGCGGCGCCGGCGCCGGTGGCCGCGATCTCGGACACCAAGAAGAAGCCGCGCAAGAAGTCGGCGTGAGCCGCGGTAACGCGGCTGTAACGACGGCGCGGCACGCCGCTGGCAAGGACCTGCGCGCAGTGCCACGCCATCGCCTCTGGACCGCCGTGATCGCGCTCGCGCTGGGGTCCTCGCCCGCCAGCGCCGACCAGCCCGCCCCCACTCCGGCGCCCGCGCCCGCGCCCGCGCCGGTGCCAACGCCCGCCCCCACTCCAACGCCCGCCCCCACTCCGACGCCCGCCCCCACGCCGGCGCCCGCGCCGGCCACCGCGCCGGCCGCGCCCGCCCCCGCGCCCACTCCGGCGCCCGCGCCCACGGCGCCCGCGCCCACGGCGCCCGCACCCGCGCCCACCGCGCCGGCGAGCGGCGCGGTCGAGGTGACGCCGATCGATCTGGCCACCGCCCTGGCCCAGGCCGAGGTCATCGAGCTGTGGGACGAGCGCCCGGACAAGCCGTTCGATCGCGACACCACGCCGCGCCAGGACGCCGCCGAGCTGCGCCGCCGCGGCGTCACCGACGTCGCGGCCGCGATCGCGCTCCTGCCCGACGTGGTCGTGCGCGAGGCCGGGCGCGGCGGCCGCCAGATCGACATCCGCGGCGCGCGCCGCAGCGCGGTCAAGGTGCTGATCGACGGCGTCGCGATCGACGACCCGTACTTCGGCAACTTCGACCTGTCGAGCTTGCCCACCACCGACCTGGCGCAGGTGCGGGTGTCGACCGCCCCGGCCTCGCCGATCGACGGCGCCGGCGGCCCCGGCGGCGTGGTCGAGCTGCACACCACCGACGCCATCGGCGCGGCCGAGCTGCTGGCCCGCGCCACCGCGTCGAGCGAGCGCGCGTCGGTGGTCGCGGTGACCGGCCGCCACGCGATCGCCGCCCACACCGCGGTGCGGGTCTCGGCGACCGGCGAGCTCGGCGACCGCGCCTTCGACGTGCCGGGCCCGGTCGACGTCGACGAGGGCCGCCGCAGCGCCAGCGCCGCGGTCCGGGTCGAGCACCGGCGCGGCCGCCATCGGCTCGTGGTCGACGCGTTCGGGCTGGCGCGCGGCTACGTCGTGCCGCCGATCGAGGACGACACCGCCGAGATCACGCAGATCGATCGCGAGCTGCTGGGCCGGGTCAGCGCCCAGTACGACGGCCGGTTCGGGCGCTGGCAGGTGCTGGCCCACGCCTACGGCCACGGCACGACCCGCCTGACCCAGTTCTTCCTCGATCCCACGCTGACCACGCCCGAGGCGCGCGAGGACGTGCGCGCCAACCGCGCCGGCGTCGGCGCGCTGGCGACCCGGGGCCTGGGCCCGCGCACCCGCGCGGTGGCCGCGGTCCACCTCGACACCGAGGCGGCGCGGGTCGACGACGGCCTGACGCTGTCGCGCGGCCGCTCGACGGTGGCCGAGCTGGCCGCGGGCGGGCAGTTCGAGAACGCGTGGCTCCGGCTCGACGGCGCCGTCGGCGTGGCGGTGCCGCTGGGCCTGGGCGCGCCGGCCCGGCCCGAGGCCAAGCTGGTGGCGGCGCTGCGACCGACGCCGCTCGTGGCGATGATCGCGACCGTCGCGCGCAAGGGCCGGCTGCCGACCCTGCGCGAGCGCTTCCGCAGCGACACCGGCAACGCCGCCCTCGACGGCGAGACCAACGACTTCGGCGAGGTCCGGATCGAGCTGGGCGACGCGCGCCTGCTGGTCAGCTCGGCGGCGTGGGCGCGCCTGAGCGACGGGTTGATCAAGACCGACTTCGCGACCCGGCGCTTCAGCAACAGCGGCGCGCTCGATCTGCAGGGCCTCGACGTCGCCGCGACCGTCGGCCGCGACCGCCGGATCGAGGCCGGCGCCGCCTACAGCTTCGTCGAGGCCAGCGCCCCGGGGCTGGGCGAGCCGCTCGACTTCCTCGCCCGCCACCGCGGCCAGCTCCACGTCGCGGTGCGACCGACCGCGACGGTCTGGGCCGAGGTGCGACTGCGGTTGATGGGCCGGCGCCTCGACCGCCAGCAGTGGCTGCCCGAGTACCAGGCGGTCGACGCCTCGGTCAGCGGCAGCCGCGGCGCCTGGGTGGGATCGGCCCAGCTGAGCGATCTCCTCGACGAGCGCTACGAGGTGCGCGCCGGCGTCCCGTCGAGCGGACGGGCGGTCTCAGCCTCGGTCACCCGCCGCTGGTGAGCCGCGCCCGCGACGCCGGCTGCGGTCGGCGCGCCGCGCCGATCGGCGCGGAAGTGATCAGAGGGAATGGCCAGGGCTCCATCTGCGGTTGAGTTTGGCTAAGATGCGATCGATGGTGGACACGCTGGGCGCAACCCTGTCTCTGGCCGAAGACGCCGGTCCGCGCGCGGATGCGACCCGGCTGCGACCGGCCCTGGTGCTCGCGCTCGAGTGTCAGCGCCCGCGCGCGCTCTCGGCGCGCTACGATCTCGGCGAGGTCGCGGCGGTCGTCCTCGGCCGCGGCAGCGAGCGCAAGGCCGACCGCACCGGCGCCGAGCTGCTCGTGCGCGTGCCGGACCGGTGGATGTCGTCGAAGCACGCCCGGCTCGAGCCGTCGTTCGGCCGCTGGGTGCTGACCGACACCGACTCCAAGAACGGCACCTTCGTCAACGGCCAGCCCACCAAGCGGGCGGTGCTGGCCGACGGCGACCTGATCGAGTTCGGCCACACGCTGTTCGTGTTCTGCGAGCGGCTGCCGCTGGGCGAGCACGAGCCCGCGATCATCGATCTCGAGCACAGCCGCGAGCCGGTGCCGGGGCTGCACACGCTGATCCCCGAGTACGGCCGCGACCTCGCGCGCCTGCGCCAGGTCGCCGGCTCGGCGGTGTCGATCCTGGTCGAGGGCGACAGCGGCACCGGCAAGGAGGTGCTGGCCCGCGCGGCCCACGCGCTGTCGGCGCGCCCCGGCGAGTTCGTCGCGGTCAACTGCGGCGCGCTGCCCGCCCAACCTGATCGAGAGCGAGCTGTTCGGCCACAAGAAGGGCTCGTTCTCCGGCGCCCACGCCGATCACGCCGGCCTCGTGCGCGCGGCCGATCACGGCACGCTGTTCCTCGACGAGATCGGCGACCTGCCGGCCGCGGCGCAGGCGACGCTCCTGCGCGTGCTGCAGGAGCGCGAGGTCACGCCGGTCGGCGGCACCCGCCCGGTCGCCGTCGACGTGCGCATCATCGCCGCGACCCACCGCGACCTCGACGAGATGATCGCCGAGGGGCTGTTCCGTCACGATCTGTTCGCGCGCCTGGCCGGGTTCCGGATCTCGGTGCCGGCGCTGGCCGAGCGCCGCCCCGATCTCGGCATCCTGATCGGCTCGCTGTACGAGCGGCACTTCCCGGCCGACGCGGTGGGGCTCGACCTCGACGCCGCGCGGCTGTTGTTCCGCTACCCGTGGCCGCTCAACATCCGCGAGCTCGAGCAGGCGCTGACGACGGCCTCGGTCCTGGCCGGCGCGACGCCGGTGCTCGCCAGCCACCTGCCCGACGCCGTGCGCTCGGGCCGCCCGCCCGGCGCCACCCGCACGGCCCCGCTGACCCCCGCCGACGAGGCCCTGCGCGACAGCCTGTGCGCCGCGATGCGCGACCACCGCGGCAACATCAGCGCGATCGCCCGGGCGCTCAACAAGGACCGCAAGCAGATCCAGCGCTGGGTGAAGCGGTTCGCGATCGATCCCGAGAAGTTCAAGTAGCTCACGGACCTGCGCTGGCGGTGCGGCCGGTGCGACCCCTGCGACCGGTGCGACGGTCCCACGACCGGTCGCAGTCGGTGACGATCGGGTGCAACCGCGCAGCAGGTTCGCGGGTCTACCGATCACCGGAGGCCGGCACGCCGTGTGCTGGACCAAACCACCCATGCGCCCCGCCGCCCTCGCGCTCGCCCTCGCCCTCGTGGTCGGCCCTGCCCAGGCCCTGGCCGGGGGCGTGCGCCGACCGGCGCCCGCGCCCGAGCTGGCGCCGCGGGTCACCGCGCAGATCACCGGACGCGTCGTCGACCCGGCCGGCAAGGCCCTGGCCGGCGTCACCGTGGTCGCGACCCACGCCGATCGTCACGGCCCCGCGCCGCGCCGCGTCCGCAGCGACCGCGACGGCCAGTTCCAGTTCGCGCTGCCGCCGGGCGAGTACGTCTTCGTCGCCCTCGATCGCGAGCTGACCGGCGCGACCCCCGCGATGGCCGTCGCGCGCGCGCTCGAGGTCGTGCTGGTGGTGACGCGCGCGATGACCAGCGCCTGAGCCCCGCGGGGCGAGCGCGGGTGGCGAACCGACGCCGTCAGCGCGGCCGCTGCGCGGTGCGCCCGGCCAGCGCGAACAGCCGGGTCTCGACGAACCGCGCGTAGCGGCTCGGCGGCAGGCCGCGCACGCGGTGGACGGCGTCGCGGTAGGCCGGCAGGTCCCAGGCCGCGCGGGGCGTGACCGCGCGCGCGGCCCGGAGCCCGGCGATCGTGGCGGCGTACGCGACCCGCTCGCGGCGACCGAAGCGGAGCGCGTACTGCGCGCGCACCGGCGGCGGCAAGAGCGCCGCGGTCACCAGCCGGGCGCCGCCGCCGAGCCAGCCACCGAACAGGAAGCCCGCCATCTGCCGCGCCGGCGCGGTGACGGTCAGGGTCGGCGACGCGACGGTCGCGGCGACGTAGGCCGCGAAGGCGTCCCAGGTCGGCGGCAAGGACGCGGCCGGGATGCCGAACAGCCGCGCGAACCGCTGGGCGCCGCGGTAGTAGTCGGCGCGCACCGCCGGCGCCAGCGGCTCGCCGAGCGCGGCGTAGACCGCGACCACCGAGTCGACCAGGGTCGCCCACACCCACGTCAGCGCGGCGTCGTCGTTGGCGTGGTAGGGCGTGCCGCGCGGGAACGCGCCGGCGTCCTCGCCGATCACGCCGGTGATGCGGGTGTGGATCGCGTGGACCCGGCGGGCCGAAAACAGGGCGTCGTCGAGCGTGCCGAACGCCATCGCGAACACGTTGTCGAACGTGCGCCGGAACCGACCGACGACGTCGTCGCGGGTGCGCGAGTGCTCGTGGACGCCGTAGGCGACGAACGGGTGCGCGAGCTGCAGCAGCGCCGCGCGGCCGCCGCCCAGGAAGATCGCCACGTCGCGCTCGATGGCCCAGGCCGGGCTGCCGGGGCCGTGCAGCCCCGCGCGCGGATCGCGCACCTCGGCCGTGAGCGCCGCTAGCCCCGCCTCCAGCTCGGCGCGCGCCACGATCATGGACAACGATCGCGCCGCAGACGCCGCCGGTCAAGCGGTTGTCCTCGCCGGCCGATCGGGTACGATCGTCGTGATGCGCTGGGCCTCGGCCATCGCCACCACCCCCACGACCGACGACGCCTGCGCCGAGGTCACCACCGCCGTGACCCGGGAGCTGGGCGGGGCCCGCGCGGATCTGGTGCTGGTGTTCGTGACCGATCACCACGCGGCCGGGTTCCCGACCCTGTCGCGCGAGCTGGCCGACAGCTTCCCGGGCGCGGTGATCGCCGGGTGCACCGTCGGTGGCGCGATCGGCGGCGGCCTCGAGATCGAGCACCGCCCGGCGGTCGCGGTCACCGCGGCCCACCTGCCCGGCGTCACCGCCGCCGCCTACCACGTCGGCGGCGATCCCGACGGCTGGCTGGCGCCGGACCACGACGCCCGCGCGGTGATCGCGCTGCCGTGCCCGATGACCAGCCCGGTCGACCGCCTGATGGCCTGGACCGACAAGGTCTGGCCGAGCGCGGTCGTCGTCGGCGGGCTGGCGTCGGGCGGCATGACCGGCCGCGGCCGCGGCGACAACACGCTGTTCGTCGGCGACGCCCGCCCCAACGAGGGCGCCGTGCTGATCACGCTCGACGGCGACGTCGCGGTCGACACGATCGTGGCCCAGGGCTGCCGCCCGGTCGGCCCGCCGATGATCGTCAGCAAGGGCCTGGGCAACGTCATCCTCGAGCTCGACGGCCAGCCGGCGCTGGCGGCGCTGACCGCGGTCCACGCGGCGTTGCCCCCGGACCAGCGCGCGCTGTGCCGGCACTCGCTGTTCATCGGCCTGGCGCCCGACGGCGCCCGCCTGGGCCGGCGCGACGTGCTCGTGCGCAACCTGGTCGGCTGCGATCGCGCCAGCGGCGCGCTGACCGTCGCGGCCACGGTCGAACCCGGCCAGGTCGTGCAGTTCCACCTGCGCGACGCCGCCACGTCGGCCGAGGATCTCGCTGAGCTCCTGGCCGAGCCCGGCGCGCCGGCGGCGGGCGCGCTGCTGTTCTCGTGCGTCGGCCGCGGCGCGGCGCTGTACGGCGCGCCCAACCACGACAGCGCCGCGTTCGCCCGGGCCAAGGGCGCGGTGCCGCTGGGCGGGTTCTTCTGCAACGGCGAGGTCGGCCCGGTCGCCGGCAAGACCTTCGTCCACGGCTACACCAGCGCGTTCGCGCTGTTCCGCAAGCGCGGCGCGCTGGCCTGACCGCCGTCGTCGGGCGCGACCGTCGTCCACGGCTCCACCGGCGCGTTCGCGCTGTTCCGCGAGCGCCGCCGCTCCGCGACGCGATCTGCGGTAGCGTCCGACCCATGAAGCACGCGCTCGTGTTCGCGATGATCGTGGCCGTCGCCGCTGGCTGCGGCAAGAAGAAGGACGGCGACGCCGCCGCCAAGCCGACCGAGGCCACCAAGCCGACGGCGCCGCCGCCCCCGCCCCCGCCGTTCACCGGCGCGCTCACGATCGAGCGGGTCATGGGGCTCGACGCCGCGCTCGGCTCGCCGCCGCCGCTGGCGCTCGCCGACGCGCTGGCCCGCGCCAAGGGCCAGGCCGGCGAGCCGACCAAGATCGACGGCGATCGCATCGGCTGGGCGGTGGTCGAGGGCGATGACTGCGCCTACGCGTACATCACGAAGTCCGGCGCCGACCAGGTCGGGGGCGTGACCAAGGCCCAGAAGGTCGCCAAGGGCGAGCTGCCCGGCAACCGCAAGGAGTGCCTGATCATGGCCGGGGTCGACGTGGTCCCGCCCGAGGATCCGGCCGCCGCCGGCCCGCCGACCGACGGCACCGCGGTCACGGTCGACGTGTTCCGCTCGACCGCGGTCGCCGGCCGCTCGAAGTGGAAGGACCAGGTCGTCGCCGTGCGCGGGCTCGTCGCCGGCTCGTCGACCTCGACCAGCAACGGCGACAGCTGGACGACGGTGTCGCTCAAGGCCAGCGCCGACGACGCCGACAAGACCGTGAGCTGCATGGGCCCGAAGAACGGGCCGGCCTCGACCGCGACGCTGGGCGACGAGGTGATCGCCACCGGCGCGGTGAAGATCAACGAGTGGACCTCGATGGGCTCGGGCGACACCACGCTCGAGGCGGCGCTGACCGAGTGCGCGATCGCCGCCGCCCCCGCCGGCAAGAAGAGCAAGTAGCGCCGGGAGGGCCGGGGCGGCGCGGACCGAGCGCGCGATCGCCGCGGCCGCGCCGACGGCACGACGCGCACGATCAGGCCGGGTCGTCGCCCTGGCGGTACGGCCCGTAGGCGTTGAGCTCGGTCATCTGCTGCGCCACCGCGCCGCGCTCGCGCGCGACGAAGTCGTCGATCGCGGCGTGGAGGCCAGGGTGGCGCAGCCAGTGGGCCGAGTAGGTCGGGCTGGCCTCGAAGCCGCGCACCAGCTTGTGCTCGCCCTGGGCGCCGGCCTCGAACAGCGGGATGCCCCGCGCGATGCAGCGCTCGATGCCGCTGTAGTACGCGGTCTCGAAGTGCAGGCAGTCGAGCTCGACGTCGCTGCCCCAGTAGCGGCCGTACAGGCCACCGGGCGTCTCGAAGAACAGCGCGCCGGCGACGGCCTTGCCGCCGACCTCGACCTCGGCCACCCAGGTCTCGTCGGGCAGCGCCGCGGCGACCCGGTGGAAGAACCCCGGGCGCAGGTAGTCGTGGCCGCCGTGCTCCTCGGTCGTCGATCGGTACCAGCGATCGACGTTGTCGAGCTGCGCGGTGGTCAGCGCCGCGCCCGGCACCCAGCGCACGCCGTCGATCGCCGCGTGGACCCGGGCCCGCTCCTTGCGCAGCTGCTTGCGCTTGCGCGACGCCAGCGCGCCGAGGAACCCGTCCCACGACGGGTAGCCGCGGTTGTGCCAGTGGAACTGGAAGCTGGCGCGCGGCAAGAAGCCGAGCTCCGCCAGGGCGGCCTGCTCGTCGGCGTCGCAGAACAGCCAGTGGATGGACGAGCAGCCGGTCTCGTCGGCGACCGCCCGCACCGCGGCGGCCAGGAGCTCGGTGGTGCGCGCGCGATCGGCCTCGGGCGCGAGCAAGATCCGGCGGCCGGTGGCCGGGGTGATCGGCGCCGCCACGACCAGCTTCGGGTAATAGGCGATGCCGCCGCGCTCGGCCGCGCCGGCCCAGGCCCAGTCGAAGATGTACTCGCCGTACGAGTGCAGCTTCACGAACGCGGCCACCGCGCCCAGCAGCACCCCGTCGGCCTCGACCAGGATGTAGGCCGGCTGCCAGCCCGAGCGCTTGCCGATCGAGCCCGACGCCTCCAGGGCCGCCAGGAAGCCGTGGCGCAGGAACGGGGACGGGCCGTGGTCCAGCCGGTCCCAGGCGGCCGCGTCGACCGAGGTGATCTTGGGGACCACCCGTACTGCCAGGTCCATGCTAGCCATGTGACACCATCACGCAGTTCACGCAATCCTTGCGCCCGGGAGACGTTGTATGAGCCTCGCGCCTGAGCTCCGCCAGAAGATCGAATCCATCATCGCGTCCGACGCGGTGGTCCTGTTCATGAAGGGGAACCGGTCGTTCCCGCAGTGCGGATTCTCCGCGGCGGTGGTCCAGATCCTCGACAGCATGGTGCCCAACTACACCACCGTCAACGTGCTCGCCGACGCCGCCATCCGCGAGGGCATCAAGGCCTTCTCGTCGTGGCCGACGATCCCGCAGCTCTACGTGAAGGGCGAGTTCGTCGGCGGCGCAGACATCGTCCGGCAGCTCCACGCCTCCGGCGAGCTGCAGGCCAAGCTGGGCGAGCTGGTGGCGCCGGCGGCGCCGCCCGCCGTGACCGTGACCCCGCGCGCCGCCGAGGTGCTGCGCGGCGCCCTGGCCGACGCGAGCGCCGGCGACGTCATCCACCTGTCGATCGACGGCCGCTACGAGCACGGGCTCGACATCGGCCCGCGCGAGCCGGCCTCGGCCACGATCGACGCCGGCGGGATCACCGTGCAGGTCGACGCCGCCAGCGCCCGGCGCGCGGCCGGCGTGGTGATCGACTACGTCGACGGCCCCGGCGGCGCGGGCTTCAAGATCGACAACCCCAGCCGCCCGGCGGCGGTCAAGGTGATCGGTCCCAAGGAGCTCAAGGCGCTGCTCGACAGCGGCCAGGTCAAGGAGCTGTTCGACGTGCGCACGCCGGCCGAGCGCGCGACCGCCACGCTGGCCAACTCGATGCTGCTCGACGACGCCGCGCTGGCGCACATCGAGACGCTCGACAAGGCCACGCCGCTGGCGTTCTTCTGCCACAGCGGCGGCCGCAGCCAGAACGCCGCCGAGCACTTCCTGCAGCAGGGCTGGAAGACCGTCTACAACCTCGGCGGCGGCATCGACGCCTGGTCGGTGCAGGTCGACCCGTCGATCCCGCGTTATTGAACACCTCGGCCCGGATCGGTCCCGACGGGCGACCCGGGACCGGGCGGCCGGGGCTGGCCGCGCCGCTCCCGTCCGCGCCGCTCCCGTTCGCGCCGCGCTCGTGCGAACGTCGGGGCATGCGCGTCGCGCTCCTCGCCGCCATGGTGCTGGCCGTCCCCGCGGCCAGCGCGGCGCCGGGTGACGAGCCGACCTCGCCCCGGACCACCGGCGTCGCGACCTCGGTCATCGGCGGCGCCGACGTGCCGGCCGGTCAGTGGCGCGACGTCGCCGCGGTGCTGTTCGGCAACCAGCAGGGCTGCACCGGCGTGCTGATCGCGCCGTCCGTGGTGATGACCGCCGATCACTGCCGCGACCCCGACCTCAACGCGGTGCTGATCGGCACCAACTCGCTGGCCCGGCCCAGCGCCGGCGAGCTGATCGACGTGGTCGAGCAGATCCCCGGCCCCGGCGCCTACGACGTGGCCCTCTTGATCCTGGCGCGGCCGTCGAAGATGCCGGTGCGCCTGCTCGCGACCGGCTGGGTCCAGCGCGAGATCGTCGACGGCGCCCCGGTCGCGCTGGTCGGCTACGGCGCGATCGATCGCGACGCGATGCGGTTCGTCGACGAGCTGCGCGCGGCCGAGAGCACCGTGACCGACGCCGACTGCAGCCGCAGCGCCGGCTGCGACGCGGCCACGCGGCCCGCCGGCGAGCTCGGCGCCGGCGGCGGCGGCGTCGACACCTGCCCCGGCGACTCGGGCGGGCCGATGTACCTGCGCTCGCCCCACGGCGCGTTCCTGGCCGGCATCACCTCGCGCGGCTACGCCTCGAACCAGTTCGACTGCTCCGAGGGTGGCATCTACACCCGGCCCGACAAGGCCGAGCTGGTGGCCTGGGTCGAGCAGGCGATCGGGACCGAGCTCGAGGACGGCCTGCACCCGCTGGGTGAGCCGATGCGGCTCACGTACGGGGCCACGCGCGCGCAGCGCCTCGACCCCAACGATCCGTACGCGACCGCCCACGCCTGGACGATCGTCACGCCGCCGGCGCGCGGCACCGCGACGCTCGCCGACGACGGCACGCTGACCATCACCGCGCCGCCGGCCGAGGAGGACGCCGACGACAGCGTGCTCATCCGCGCGACCGACGTCGCCGATCCGACCCGGGCCGCGCGGGTCCGGATCGCCCTGGCCTACCGCGCCACCGAGACCGACGACGGCGGCTGCTGCTCGACCGGGTCGGGCGGTGGCGGCGGACCGACCGCGCTCGCGACGCTGCTCGTCGCGGTGATCACCCGTCGACGGAGGAGCTGTCCATGACCTGGCTGCGGTGCAGCGCGTGCAAGCGCGACATCAACCACGGCGCGCTGCACTGGGTGTGCAACGTGTCGACCTGCAATCGCCACAACACCAACTACAAGTTCTGCTCGGTCGCGTGCTGGGACAGCCACGTGGCGACCCTGCGCCACCGCGACTCGTGGGCGGTCGAGGCCCGGGCCCCGCAGCCGGGCGCCGCCGATCGCGCGCCGGCGCCGCCGCGGCCGACCCCGACGCCCCCGACGTCGAACCCGCCCGCGCCGAGCTCGACCGCGCCGACCGCGCCGACCGTGCGCCCGAGCGGCGCCGAGCCGGCCCGCCGGATGGTCGCGCCGCCGGCGCCCGTGGCCACCGCGCCGGCCGCGCCGACCCTGGCGACCGCCGAGGCCGAGATCCTGATCGTCGTGTCGAAGCTGAAGAAGTACATCCGCGATCGCTCGGGCATGAACACGTCCGACTCGGTCGTCGACGTGCTGTCCGAGCACGTCCGGGCGATCTGCGACGACGCGATCCGCACCGCCGCCACCGACGGGCGCAAGACCGTGCTCGATCGCGACGTGCCCAAGGTCCGGCGCTGACGGCAACCCGGCGATCGCCGTGGTAGCGTCCCGGCATGCGCGCGCCCTGGCTCGTCTGCGTCCTCACGCTCTCTGCCTGTGTCTCGAGCGGACGGGTGCACCAGCTCGAGACCCGCATGGCCGCGGCCGAGGCCGCGCAGGCCAAGGGCGAGTTCGAGCTGCGCGCCGCGCTGGCCCGGGTCGAGGCGATGCTCGAGGCCATGGCCGGCACGGTCCGCGACGCCACCGAGGTCGCCGAGCGCTCGGCCGCGCTCGAGGACCAGCTCGACGAGCTCAGCAAGCAGCTGGCGGCGCGGCCCGTGGCGCCGCCAGCGCCGCCGGCGCGCCGCGGACCCGACCCCGACCAGACCTACGGCGTGCCGGTGACCGGCTACCCGGTGCGCGGCAAGGCCACGGCGCTGGTGACGATCGTGCGGGCCGGCGAGTACGCGTGCCCGTTCTGCGAGAAGGTCCGCCCGACCCTCGACCAGATCGCGACCACCTACGGCGACAAGGTCCGGATCGTCTACCGCCAGTACGTGGTGCACCCCCAGGTCGCGACCTACCCGGCGCAGGCCGCGTGCGCCGCGCACCGCCAGGGCAAGTTCTGGGACATGGACAAGCTGCTGTGGGACGAGACCTTCGCCAAGCGCGAGTTCGAGCCGGCCCAGGTCGACGCGCTGGCGGTCCGGATCGGCCTCGACATGAGGCGGTACGCGGCCGACGTGGGTCCGTGCCTGACCGACGTGACCCGCGACCAGACCGAGCTGACGAAGTTCGGCGTCGGCGCGACCCCCGCGTTCTTCATCAACGGTCGGTTCCTGTCGGGCGCGCAGCCGTTCCCGGCGTTCGCGGCGCTGATCGACGAGGAGCTGGTCAAGGCCCAGGCGGCGGTCAAGCGCGGCGTCAAGCCCGCCAAGTTCTACGAGCAGGAGATCGTGAAGAAGGGCCTGCCCAAGCTGTGACCCGACGCGCCGCCGTCGCCGTGACCGTGGTCGCCGCGTTCGGCCTGGGCGTGGCGCTGGCGGTCTCGGGCGACGATGACGCCGGCGTGACGGTCGCGGCGCCGCCCCTGGCCGCTGCGGCCGCGGCCGGCCAGGCCTGGACGCTGACCACCCCGGCCGGGCCGGTGCACGTGTGGGCGCCGGCCGGCTACCACGCCGACGGCGCCGCGGTGATCCTGTACGTCCACGGCTACGGCACCGACGTCGACGGCGCGTGGCGCGACCACCGGCTGCCCGAGCAGTTCGCGCTGTCGGCCGCGAACGCGGTGTTCATCGCGCCCGAGGCGCCGGCCGGCGCGAGGCAGGCGGTGCGCTGGCCCGCGCTCGACGAGCTGCTGGTCGAGGTGTTCGCGGCGATCGAGCTGCCGCGGCCGACCGGCGAGGTCATCGCGATCGGCCACAGCGGCGCCTACCGGACGCTGCTGGCCTGGACCGAGTACCCGCCGCTCGACTGGATCGTCTCGCTCGACGCCACCTACGGCGAGGTCGACGCCTGGCGCGCCTGGATGGCCGCGTCGCCGCGCCACCACCTGCTGTTCGTCGGCGACGACACCGTGCGCTGGACCGAGGGCCTCGCGGCCGCGCTGGCGGCGGACCTGCCCGGCGAGGTCGTCACGCTCGACCGCGAGGACGATCTCGCTGACGAGCCGGCGCCGCCGTGGCGCGCCGCCCGGGCGATCTACCTGCGCTCGCGAGCCGGGCACATGCCGCTGGTGACCGCGGGCGTGGCGATCCCGACGCTGGTCCGCCTGGCGCCGGTCGAGCTCCTGGCCGACGGGCCGTGGCGCGCGCCGCTGGGCCTGCCGCCGCTCGCGCCCGACGGCGGGGCCGCGCCGTGACCGCGCCGGGGGCGACCTGGCGCGATCGCCTGCGCCGGCTCGACTGGCGCGATCGTGGGCTGCGCGCGATCGTCGGCCTGGCGTGCGTGCTGGCGCTGACGCCGCTGGCGACCTTGCGGTTCGACGCGGTCAAGGCGATCACCACGCACGACGCCGCCCCGGGCGCGGCGCCGCGCCTGCCGCGGGCCGCGGGCGTCGGGGTGACGCCGACGCCGCAGCTGCGCGTGGTCCTGATCGACGGCGCCGGGGCCAGCACCGCGCGCACGATGCCGGCCTGGGACGCGCTGTGCGCCCGCGGCCTCGATCTCCAGATCGACGTCGGGTTCCCGACGGTGTCGCTGCCGGTCGAGCTGGCGCTATGGACCGGCCGCACCCAGCAGCAGACCGGCGTCCTGTACCACGCGACCGGCACGCCGGTGCCACCGCCGGCCGACGGCATCCCGGCCGCGGTGCCTGGCTCGATCGCGATCGCCGAGAGCCACCCGTACATCGTCCACTCGCTCGGGTTCGCGCGCACGCTGCCGCCGACGCCGAGCAAGGAGCTGCCGCCGGGGTGGGCCACGCAGTGGGTGACCGAGGCCCGGGCCGCGGTCGCGGGCCCGGCCCGGCTGGTGTTCGTGCACGTGCTGCGGGTCGACACCACCGGCCACAAGCGCGGCAAGGTCTCGGCGGCGTGGCGCGAGGCCGCGGCCGGCGCCGACGCGATCCTGGGCGAGCTGATCGCCGCGGCCCCCGCGGCGCGCTGGCTGGTCCTGGCCGATCACGATCACATCGCGACCGGCGGCCACGGCGGCGAGGACCGGGCGATCCGGATCGTGCGCGGGTGCCTGGCCGGGCCCGACATCGCGGTCGGCCGCGGCGGACCGATCAGCGTCGTCGACGTGGCCCGGGCGATCGCCGACTCGGTCGGCGTGGCGCTGCCCGCGGACTCCGCGGCGCGCCCGCTGCACGCGGCGCTGGCGGCGCCGGTCTCCGACGCCGACGTCCTGCCGCCGCTGCCGCGGGGACGCGTGGCGCTCGCGCTCGTGGTCGTGCTGCTCGGGATCGCCGCCACCGCCTGGGGCGCCCGCGGGCGACTCCTGGCCGCGCCGTGGTGGTGGCCGGCCGCGCTGATCGCGCTGATGGTCCTGGCGACGACGCCGTCGCTGTCGACGCCGATGATCTACAAGCGCGAGGGCCTGATCATGCGCGACGCCTTCGCGCCCGCGCTGATCGTGCTGGTCCTGTTGATGGCGGTCGAGGTCCACCGCGACTGGCGGCGCGCGCTGGTCGCGCAGCTGGCGCTGCCGGTCGCCGCGGCGCTGGCCCTGTGGATCGTCACCGGCGCGACCGGGCTGTGGTTCGGCGAGCCGGTCTGCCCGGTGGTGCCGCGCTGGACCGGGTGGCTGCCGCCGGTGACGCTCATCGCGGCGACGGGGCTGGCGGTGGCCGGGCTTGTCGTTCTCGCCAGCGCCGTCCTGCCTGGGTCCGGTCCATCGGCACGGTCGGGAACCAGCCGTAGCGACCGCGCAGGTCCGTGACCCGATCGGGCTCGCGCGCCGCGAGGTCGGTGCGCTCGCCGGGATCGGCGGCCAGGTCGTACAGCTCGGTCAGGTTGTCGCGCGGGCGCACCAGCAGCTTCCACGGCCACGCGACCACGGCCCACTGATCCTGCTCGTTCATCACCAGCGTGCGGGTGCGCGCGACCAGCGCCGCCGGCGCGCCGAGGATGTCGTCGGTGAGGTCGACGCCGTCGGGCGCGGGCAGGCCCCCGGCGCCGAGCAGCCCCAGCACCGTGGCCGGCAGATCGACCAGCGACACCGGCGCCGCCAGCGTCGCCGGCGCGACGCCGGGCGCGCGCACCAGCACCGGCACGTGCGTGAGCGCGTGGTAGACGACCAGGCCGTGGCGATCGGGCAGGCGCGGATCGTCGCCCAGGCTCTCGCCGTGATCGGCGAAGACCACGACGATCGTGTCGTCGGCGTGGCCGCGCCGGGCCAGCTCGTCGAGCAGCCGGCCGACCTCGGCGTCGATGTTGCCGAGCAGCGCCCGGTAGCGACGGTCGGTCGGCGTCGTGGCGCCCTGGACCTGCGCCAGCAGCGCCTCGGGGATCGTGATCTGCGCGTGCTCGTGGATGTCGAAGTAGTGCGCCCACAGCGCGAACCGGTGCGGGCCGACCCCGTCGAGGAACGCCAGCGCGCGATCGGTGGTGGCGCCGGCGGTGATGCGGTCGCCGACGTCGCGGTGGCTGCCGTCGGTCACGACCCGGTCGACCGAGGCCCAGCCCCGGGTCAGCAGGGTCTCGCCGGCGTAGCGCAGCACCTCGCGCGGCAGGATCGCGTGGGTGGTGCGGCCGCTCGCGATCAGCGCCTCGCCCAGCGTGGTCGCGATGGCCTGGAACGGGTTCCAGCGGCCGGTCGCGACCGTGGCCATCGACACGTCGGTGCCGGCGGCGGGCGCCAGCGCGTTGGCGAACGCCACCGACTCGGCCCGCAGGCGATCGAGCCGGGGCACGGTCGGATCGCCGGGCGTCAGGTGATCGGCGCGCAGCGCGTCGATCGACACGATCAGCAGGTTGGCGTCGCGCAGCCGCGCCCGCGCGGCCACCACCTCGGGCCGCGCGCGCCAGGCGTCGAGCGACGCGTCGCGGGCGACGTCGACCACCGGCGCCGGCGGCGGCACCGCGTCGACGCCGTCGCAGTCCTCGTCGCGGCCGTTGCCGGGGAGGTCGGCGGCGCCGACGTGGCGGGTCGGATCGCGGTCGTCGCAGTCGCCGCCGCCGAGGATCGCCGACGAGCCGTCGCCGTCGAGATCGATCAGCGCCCGGGCGCCGCGCGCCAGGTGCCGGAGCTGATCGCCCCGGGTCGCGACCCGGGCCCGATCCGTGGCGCTGCGCAGGCCGCCCCACCCGACCGCGACCGCGGCGATCGCGACCGCGGCCAGGGTCACCAGCCGCGCGCGCAGGCGCCACGGCGGCTGACCGCCGGCCAGGCGCACCGCGGTCGCCAGGCACGCGATCGCCGCGAACACCAGCGCGAGGTGCAGCGTCGGATAGCCCGATCGGAACAGCGCGCGGTTGCCGCCCTCGATGACGACCGCGCCGAGCGCGAGGGCCCCGACCACCAGCGCGCGCCCGCCGCGGCCCCGGGCGAGCAGCCGGCGGGCCACGACGATCGCGACCGTCAGCGCGGCCCAGCCGAGGATCGGCAGCGCGATCGGCGCCCACCGCGCGCCCGGCAGCGTCGCCGCGAACGCGCCCTGGAACAGCGAGTCGCCGACCGGGATCGTGATCGCCAGGCTCGGCGCCGCCTCGACCGCGGCGCGGGCCAGCCCGACCGCGCGGGTCCGCTCGGCCACGCTCGCCGCCGCCGCGCTGGCGGCGCCGGTGATCGCGCCGGCCACGATCGCCAGCACCAGCGCGGCCGCCGCCAGCGCCGGCCGGGTCACCGCGCCCAGGCCCACGACCTCGAGCACGGCCAGCGCGGCGCCTGCGACCATGCCGGCCGCGATCGGGTCAGCCAACCACGAGCGCGCGCGCGACATCGGCCGAATCATGCCACCGGCGCCGACGGCTTGCGCCGGTGGCGGGGGTCATTGCACCCTGCGGCGTGCGCCGCGTGCTCGCCTTGTGCGCCGGGGTTGGCCTCGCCCGGATCGACGGCGCGGCCGCGGACGACGTGGTCCGCGCCGCCGGCGGGCGCGGCGAGTACACGCACACCACCACCCTCGACGGCGGCGCCGCGCTGGCGTGGTGGCGCGAGCCGCTGGGCGCGGCGCTGGCGATCGACGGCGCGCTCGGGGTGGTGATCGCGACCACCGCCGACGGCACCGCGGCCTCGCTCGCCAACCCGCGCGCGCGCGCCAGCTACCAGCTCAGCACGACGACCGCGCTCGATCTCGAGCTGACCCTGCCCGCCGCCAGCCGACGCGGCGCCGGCGGCGCGGTGGCGCAGGCGATGGCCGAGGCCCACCGGATCGATCCGACGCCGTGGCTGGCCGGCGCGACCACCCTCGCGGCCGGGCTGCACCGGCGCTGGCGCCGCCCGCTGGGCGAGGTCAGCCTCGACGCGCACCTGGCGTGGACCACCCGCGGCGACGACCCCGACCTGCCGCTGATCCACGTCGACGCCGCCGGCGCGGTCGCGCTGGCCGAGCGGATCGGCCTGACCGCGGCGTTCCGCACGACCGGCTACGGCCTCGTCGACGACCGCGTCGAGGACTTCGTGCACACGCTGGCGCTCGGCGCGCGCTACCGCGACTGCCGGATCGAGGTCGACCTGGCGGTGGTGGTGCCGGTCGACGCGGCCGATCGCGCGATCGACGCGCTCATGGCGACCGCCGCGGTCGCCTGGCGGCTGTGACCGCCGGCGCGCCGACGTCCAACCCGCTGGACCTCAGCGGTTCGGCGGGTACTTCTGGAGCTTGCGCTGGAGCGACCGGCGGTGGATGCCGAGCCGGCGCGCCGCCTCGGAGATGTTGCCGCCGCAGTCCGACAGCACCCGGTTGATGTGCTCCCACTCGGCGCGGGCCAGGCTGGGCGCGCGGTAGTCGAGTCGGGCGGCTCGAGCGGCGGCGCCTGGCCGCGGGCGAACGCGGCCAGGATCTCGTCGGCGTCGGCCGGCTTGGCCAGGTAGTAGGTGGCGCCCAGCCGGACCGCGTCGATCGCCGTCGCGATGCTGCCGTAGCCGGTCAGGACCACGATCTTGGTCTGCGGGTCGATCTCGAGCAGCGCCTTGACGAGCTCGAGGCCGCTGTGACCAGGCATCTTGAGATCGACCACGGCGAGCTCGGGCGACTCACCGCGCGCGACCGCGACCGCGCTGTCGAAGTCGTGGGCGGTGGTGACCTCGAAGCCACGCTCGATGAACGCGCGGGCGGTGCGGGTGCGAAAGACCTCGTCGTCGTCGCACAGGAGCATGGAGGGCTTGGTGTCCGACATCAGGGATCGTTAGATACCACCTGCCGGGGGGGTCGTGGCTACCGAGCTGGGCCGGCGGCTGCGGGCCCGGGCCGCCGCGTCGACCGGCATGGTCACGGTGATCCGGGTGCCGGCGCCCACGTGCGAGTCGATGACCAGGGCGCCGCCGATGCTCTCGAACACCGCCCGGGCCAGGAACAGCCCCAGGCCCATGCCCCGCCCGGGCTGCTTGGTGGTGAAGAACGGCTCGCCGATCCGGGCCAGGACCTCGGCGCTCATCCCGCGGCCGCGATCGATGACGTCGAACGCGAGGACGCCGGCGCGGCAGGTCGTGGTCACGACGACCTCACCGTCGGGGGGCGACGCGTCCTGGGCGTTGGTCACCAGCGATCGCAGGGCCTGGGTGACCGCCCGCGCCGGCAGGTTGACGAGCGTCGCGGCGACCTCGGCCGGCATCGCGTGGCGGACCGACGGCTCGGCGCGGGCGCCGGTCAGGGCCTCCGCGAGCACCGCGTCGACCCGGATCGAGGTCAGGCCCTCGCCGGCGGCCCCGGCGCCGCCGGCCATCTGATCGAGGATGGCGCGGCACCGCCCGACCTGCTCGCGGATGAGGCGCGCGTCGTCGGCCAGGGCGGTGTTCTCGTGGCCGGCCAGGTGGCGCTCGAGCTCCTTGGCCACGAGCGCGACCGTCCCGAGCGGCGTCGCCAGCTCGTGGGCGGCGCCGGCGGCCATGGTCGCGAGCGCCGCCAGCCGCTCCTGGCGCGCGGTCAGGTTGCGGGCCTCGGCCAGCTCGCGATCGCGCGCGGCCAGCGCGTCGGTCACCCGCAAGAGGAAGTGGACGATGAACGCCGAGGCCACGCCCAGCGCGACCCAGACGCCGATCGCGCGGGTGCGATCGGTCGCCGCCAGCGGCCGGTGATCGACCAGCAACAGCCCGAAGCCGACGAACGACAGCGCCACCAGCGCCCAGGTCCAGGCGGCCTCGAGGATCACCGTCGCCAGCGCGATCTGCACCAGGTAGAGGAAGCCGAACGGGTTGTCGGCGCCGCCGGTCAGGTGTAGCAGGCCGGTGAGCACGGCGACGTCGAGCGCCATCACCGCCGCCAGCACCCGATCGTCGGCGCGGCCGAGGCGCCGGACCGACGCCGACAGCGCCAGGTTCGAGACCAGGCCGATCGCGACCAGGCCCCACAGGAGCGTCAAGGGCAGATCGACGCCGAGCGCGACGTCGGCGAAGCCCACCGTCGCCGCCTGCCCGACGATCTGGGCCCACCGCAGCGAGATGAGCCAGGTCGCGTTGACCGCGCTGGCCTCGGGGATCGAGTTCGTGCGACGGGCCACGGCGCGACCATACCTCCAGGGCGGGCCTGAGTGATCGCGCGCACGCGGTCAGCGCCCGGGCCGACCGGCCGGCGCCCGGTGGTATCTTCGTCGGATGCTGCGGTTGTCCGGCCTGGCCTTGATCCTCGCGCTGACCGCGCCGGCGGCGGTCGCCGACGTGCTGGTCGGGGACGTCGTCGCCACGCGCGCGGCCTGGTCCGCCGACGATCGCGCGATCGTCACGACCGCGACCGTCCGCACCGCCGCGGGCGACGTCGAGGTCGAGCAGCTCGGCGGCCACGCCGACGGCTACACGATGGTGGTGTTCGACGGCGAGCCGGCGCTGGCGGTCGGCATGCGCGCGGAGATCACCGCCCGCGCGATCGCGACCACGACCGCGCCGCGCTACGTCGCCGATCGCGTCGTCGACCGCGACGCCCGCGGGCGCGCGCCGTTCGTGCGGACCACGACCAACAAGAGCGGCAAGCCGCTGCGCTGGGCCAAGGGCTGCGTCGAGGTCGCCTACGGCGTCGAGGGCACGACCGCGATCCCCGGCGACGGTGAGCGCGCGGTCATCGAGGCGACGCTGGCCACCTGGAACCAGGGCGTCGCGGGCTGCTCGTACCAGCACCTGGTCAGCCTGGGGCCGGTCGAGCGCGAGGTCTCGGGCCGCGACTTCGTCTCGGTCGTGAAGTTCCGCGACACCGAGTGGTGCCGCCCCGCCGTCGACGGCAAGCCGCGCAAGTGCCACAGCAACCGCGCCGCCGGGATCACCACCGCGGTGTTCGTCGACGATCCCGGCGACGCCCGCGACGGCGAGCTGGTCGACGCCGACATCGAGCTCAACGGCGTCGACTTCGCGCTCGCGGTCGACGGCCAGAGCCTCGGCGCCGCCGACTGCCAGGCCGACCTCGCCAACACCCTGACCCACGAGCTCGGCCACCTGCTCGGCCTCGAGCACACCTGCCTGACCGCGGCCGACGCGCCCCACGTCGACGGCGCCGGCCAGCCCGTGCCGCTGTGCACCGGGACCCTGACGCCAGCGATCGTCGACGCGACGATGTACCCGTTCCAGGACTGCGGCGAGACGTCGAAGGCGACGCTGTCGCCCGACGAGCTCACCGCCGTGTGCACGATCTACCCGACCGCCGAGGATCCCGGCGTGTGCGCGGCGCCGGATCCGCTGGCCACCGGGTGCTGCTCGACCGGGGCGCCGACCGGCCCGAGCCTGGCCCTGGGCGTCGCGGTCGCGGCGCTCCTCCGCCGCCGCCGATCAGCGCTGCGACGCTAGCTCGGCCGCCGACCGGCGCGGCGCCGCTCCGCCGATCAACGCTTCGACGCGAGCTCGGCCGCCAACCGGCGGGCCTCGTCGTCGGTGCCCGCCAGGCGGATCGCGCCCGGCAGCACCAGCGTGACCGCGCCGCCGCGCCGCTCGATGACGATCGACAGGCCGCCGAACTGGACCACCGTCGGGATCACCGCCGCCGCCGGCGGCGCCAGATCATCGAGGTCATCGGGCTCGGCCCGCGCGTCGAGGAACGGCGGGTGCAGCGCCGGCGCGCTGCCCTGGGCCATGCGCGGGGGCGGCGTCGACGGGGCCGGACCGCCGCCGACGACATCGACGATCCGTTCACGTTCGCCGCGGCGGAAACGGTAGCGAGGACCATCAGACATCGAGACCAGCGTACGGTCATCCGCGCGCCAAGACCATCCCCCGCAAACGGCTAAGAGAGTCCCCCACGAGCGCACCCGCACGCCGCGCGGCGGTTCGTGATCCAGGTCGCAGGGCGCCGCCGCCGCCGCGTCGCAATGCGGCGTCACCGCGCGCGCCAGGTTCGCTGGGTCGCACACCTGCGCACCTCGAGGTCCGCTGGTCGCTGCCCCGCGGGAGGCGTACGATCGGCCCAGGAGTCGGGGCGATGGCGAACCCACAGGACCGAACAAGCGGGCTGGACGAAGCCGAGCTTCGCGGGCCCGGGGGGTGCGCCGAGCTCGACCAGATCGCGCAGGCGACGGCCGACGCGCTCGCGGTCCCGATCGCGCTGGTCAGCGTCCTCGACGATGACCACGAGATCTGGAAGGGCGCCCACGGCCTGCCGCCCGCCCTCGCCGACCGGCGCGTGGCCGCGGCGATCAGCTCGACGACGCGCGAGGTGCTGACGACCGGCAAGCCGATGCTGCTGCAGGACGCGCGCCGGCGCCATCGCGTCGATCACGCCGAGCTGGCGATCGTGGCCTACGCCGGCGTCCCCGTGGTCACGGCCGAGGGCGAGTGCGTCGCGGTCCTGGCCGCGATCGATCACCGCCCGCGCGCGTGGCACGATCGCGACGTCCGGGTCCTGCGCGGGCTCGCGCACGCCGCCGCCGCGGTGGCCGAGCAGCGCCGCTTGACCCGCCAGTGCGACGCCCTGCGCGCCGAGCTGGCGCGCCGCAAGCTCGCGACCGACCTCCTGCTCGGGATCGCGGCCGCGGCCACGACCCAGCCCAGCGCGGACGCGCTCGAGGACACGCCGGCGACCCTGGGCCGCCACGTCGGCTGGCCGTGCGTCGAGCTGCTCACGCTCGAGGACGAGGAGCTGCGGTCGGTCGGCTGGTACGCCGCCGACGACCGCTACCACCCGCTGCGGCAGGCGCCGCGCCGCCGCCTCGGCGACGACGGGCTCGCGATCGCGGCGCTGCGATCGCGCCTGCCGGTCACCGACCACGACCTCGATCGGCTGGGCAACACCGCGCACGGTCGGCGCGCGGCCGAGCTCGGGCTGCGCACGGCGTTCGCGACGCCGGTCCTGCTCCAGCACGCGCCGATCGGCGTGCTCGAGCTGTTCACGCCCGAGCCGCGGCCGGTCATGACCGACCTGCTCGATCTGCTGCCCCGGGCCGCGCTCCTGATCGGCCAGCTCATGGACCGGCGGCTGGCGGCGCGGGCCCACGATCGACGCACCGCCGAGCTCGAGACGATCGCGATGCACGACGATCTGACCGGCCTGCTGAACCGGCGCGGCTACTACGCGCTGGCCGAGAGCGCGCTGGCCATCGCCCGGCGGCGGCGCGAGCCCGCGACCGTCTTGTTCCTCGACGTCGACGGGCTCAAGCGCATCAACGACCGCGACGGCCACGCCGCGGGCGACGAGCTGCTCCGCCAGGTGGCGGCCGTCCTGCGCGCCGCGTTCGAGAGCGAGGTGATCGCGCGGATCGGCGGCGACGAGTTCGTGGTGTTCTCGAACGAGGCCGACGCCGACGCGCTGACCGCCCGCCTGGACGTCGCGCTGGCCGCGGCCAACGCCGCGCGCGGCGCCGGCCCGCCGCTGGCCTGGAGCCTCGGCACCGCCACGTTCAACCCCGAGCAGCCGCGCTCGCTCGACGGGCTCATGACCGACGCCGACGCGCGCATGTACGCGGTCAAGGCGCGCCACCGGCGGGCCGAGGCGCGGCGCTGAGTTTCCAGGGAGGCCTGTCGCCAGGTCGCCAGGCCTCCCCTCGTCGGGGGCGAGCCCCGACGAGCCTCCCCTCCAAGACGACCCACGACGCGAGACGCCCGGCGCGCGAACCGGTGCGCGACCAAGAGCCTGACAAGCGCTGAGCCGCCCCGACGCCGCCCGCCCGATCAGGACAGGTACCGCGCCGCCAGGTGGCGCTCGAAGATCGCGGGATCGAGCGGCGCGCCGGTCGCGCGGATGAGCAGCTCGCGCGCGCTCAGGCTCGAGGCGTGGCCGTGGACGTTCGCGCGCAGCCAGCCCAGGAGCGGGGCGAAGTCGCCGCGTCCGATCGCGCCGGCCAGGTCCGGCAGCGCCCGACCGGCCGCCTCGAACAGCTGGGCCGCGGTGAGCGCGCCGAGCGTGTAGGTCGGGAAGTACCCCCACGCGCCGTCGAACCAGTGGATGTCCTGCAGGCAGCCGTCGCGATCCGACGGCGGCACCACGCCCACGAGCGCGCGCATCCCGTCGTTCCAGGCGCCCGGGAGATCGGCCAGCGCGAGGTCACCGCCGATCAGCGCGCGCTCGAGGCGGAACCGCAGGATGACGTGCAGCGGGTAGGTCACCTCGTCGGCGTCGACCCGGATCAGCCCGGGCCGGACCTCGGTGTACAGGCGGTAGAGGTTGGCGCTGTCCCAGGCCGGCCCGCTGCCGCCGAGGTGCGCGCGCGCCAGCGGCGCGAGGTGATCGATGAACGCGCGCGAGCGCCCGGCCTGCATCTCGAACAGCAGCGACTGGCTCTCGTCGACGCCCATGCTGCGCGACTGGCCGACCGGCTGGTAGTGCCACCGCGCCGGCAGGCCGCGCGCGTACTGGGCGTGGCCGGTCTCGTGGACGACGCCCATCAGCGCCTTGACGAAGTCAGCCTCGTCGTACCGGGTCGTGATGCGGACGTCGTCGGGCACGCCACCGCAGAACGGGTGCAGGCTGGTGTCGAGGCGGCCGTGCGCGAAGTCGAAGCCCAGCGCGGTCATGACCGCCAGGCCCAGCGCGCGCTGGCGCTCGATCGGGAACGGCCCGCTCGGTCGCTCCGGCGGCGGCTGCGCGGCCTGGCGCGCGACCACGCGCGCGCACAGCGGCGGCAGCACCCGCGCCAGGTGATCGAACACCGGCGCGATCTCGTCGGCGCGGCCGCCGGGCTCGTACTCGTCGAGCAGCGCGTCGTACGGCGTGCACCCGAGCCGCGCCGCCTTGGCCGCGCCGGCCTCGCGCACCAGCGCCAGCACCTCGGCCAGCGCCGGCCGCACCCGCGCGAAGTCCCCGGCGGGCCGGGCCTCGCGCCAGCGCAGCTCGCAGGTCGAGCATGCCCGCGACAGGGCCTCGACCAGGCGGGCGTCGAGCGCGGTCGCGTGGATCCACGCGCGGCGCATCTCGACCAGGTTGGCCCGCTGCCACGCGTCGAGCGCCGCCCGGTCCTGGTCGGCGCGATCGAGCAGGTCGGCGACCGCGGGATCGGCGAGGACCTCGTGGCCGGCCAGCTTGACCGCGGCGAGCTGCTCGGCCCGGGCGGCGGCGCCGCCGCTCGGCATCATCGCCGCCCAGTCCCACCTGAGCACCTCGAGCGCGCTATGCAGCGCGTGCCACCGGTGGAAGCGAGCCTCGAGGTCGGCGTAGGCGGCCATGGTCCGCGACCGTACCGCATCCGCATCCGCGTCGGCGATCGAGGGCGCGGCGGCGATTGCGCTGGCGCGCGCCCGACGGCTACGCTCCCGACGGTGTCGTGGCGCCTGACCTGGCTCGACGTGGCGGCGTGGCTCCCGGTGCGGGTGATCCGGCACACCCGCCGCGACGACGCCACCGTGCTGGCCGCGGGCGTGGCCATGTACCTGCTGCTCGGGCTCCTGCCGACGCTGGCCGCGGTGGTGTCGATCTACGCGCTGATCGCCGACCCGAGCCAGATCGAGGCGCACCTGGCCGGCCTCGACCGCGTGGTGCCGGCCGAGGTCTATCGCCTGCTGGTCGACCAGCTCCAGCGCGCCGGCCAGCGCTCGCCGGACGAGCTGCGCCTGACGGTGCTCGGCGGCGTGCTCCTGGCGCTGTGGTCGAGCCGGGCCTCGGCCAACGCGCTCCTGGTCGGGATCGAGCACGTCGACGGCACCCGCAGCCGGTGGCGCGGCTGGCGGCGGCTGGCGCTGACGTTCGTGCTGGCGCTGGGCGCGCTGGTGTCGGCGGTGACCCTGCTGGCGCTGGTCGTGGCGATGCCGGCGACGAGCGCGACCCTGGCCCCGTCGGTGCGCGGCTGGCTGGTCGCGCTGCGCTGGCCGACGCTGGTGCTGACCGGCGTCTCGGGGCTGAGCGTGCTCTACGCGCTGGGCGGGCCGCGCCGAGGCTGGCGCCACATCGTGCCGGGCGCGCTGGTCGCCACCGCGCTCGGCCTGCTGGCGTCGCTCGGCGTGTCGTACTACGTCACCGATCTCGCGAGCTACCAGGCGCTGTACGGGACGTTCGGCAGCGCGATGGTGGTCGTGCTGTGGTTCTACGCCTGCTCGCTGGCGGTGCTGATCGGCGCGGTCGTCAACACCGAGCTGCGCGTGCCGAGCGACCCCGGCGCGTCGCGCGTGTGATCGCCCGCCGTCGCCGCCGGTCGTTCGACTGGACCCCTCGGGCCCCGGCGATCTAACGTACGGCGTGCCCACTTCACCGTGTCCTGGGTGCGGCGTCGCCGTCGCGGCCGGCTACCCGCGCTGCCCCAAGTGCCACGCGCCGATGCCGGGCGTGGCGGGCGGACGGACCCGACGCGACACCAACCAGGGCGGCGGCACCACGGTCACCGCGCGGTCGTCGCGCGCGACCGGCGTGGCGCTGGTGGTCGCGGGCGCGGCCGTGCTCGCCGCCGTGGTCGCGCTGGTGATGACCAGCGGCTCGGCCCACCGCAAGGTCGCCACGGATCCGCGGGTCACCGCCGTGACGCCGATGACGTCCTCGGCGCGCCGGATCGATGACACCGCGATCGAGGCGCCGCCGCCACCCCCGGCGCCGCCGGAGCCGTGGCCGGTGCTCGACCGGCTCGAGCGCGCGCTGGCGGCCGAGCGCCTGTACGGCAAGGTCACGATCCGCGGCGGCGCGGTCGAGGTGCGCTCGAGCTTCTGCGAGGAGGCCCGCGTCCAGGCGCTGGTCGACGGCGCGCTCGCCGACCTGCGCGCGGTCGGCGCGGCGACGGTCGCCTGCGTCGCGCCCCACGGCGCGGTGGTGTTCCGTCGGACGTTGTGACTGACGGCGCGGTGGGTCTCCGCCGGACGTCGTGACCCACGACGCGGTGGGGTTCCGCCGGACGTTGTGATCGCGGCGATCGACGTGGCACAGTCGCGCGCCGTGTCCGATCCCAGCGACTCCGCGCCCCGTCGTCCCCACCGCCTGATCATGCCGCTCGGCATGCGCGTGCTGGTGCGCATCCTCAAGGACCAGGATCGGACCGACAGCGGCCTGTACCTGCCGGCCGGCGCCAAGGAGGCCCAGGACGAGGCGCTCTACGGCGAGGTCGTCGAGGTCGCGCGCGATCGGCCGACCTCCGACGATCTGGCGGAGAACGTGTCGGGCGTGCCCAACGGCGCGCGCGTGCTGTTTCGGAAGAGCGCCGGGGTGCGGGTGCCGTGGGAGGACGCGCTGCGCGTGCTCGACGTCAAGGACGTGCTGGCGACGGTCGAGGAGATCGGCGACGACGAGGCGCACTGAGCTGGCCGGGTAGCCCCGAGGGCACCGCCGACGCCGGTTCCGGTTCCGGTTCCGGTTCCGACGCCGACGACGGTTCCGACGCCGACGACGGTTCCGACTCCGACGACGGCTCCGGCTCCGGTTCCGACGCCGGTTCCGGTTCCGACCTCCGACGCCGGTTCCGACTCCGACGACGGCTCCGGATCCGGTTCCGACCTCCGACGCCGGTTCCGACTCCGACGACGGCTCCGACTCCGACGACGGCTCCGGCTCCGGTTCCGGTTCCGACGCCGGTTCCGGTTCCGGCCGCCGGTTCCGGTTCCGGTCCGACTCCGACTCCGGCTCCGGTTCCGGTTCCGGTTCCGGTTCCGACTCCGGTTCCGGTTCCGACGCCGGTTCCGGTTCCGACGCCGGCTCCGACGACGGCTCCGGTTCCGACGACGGCTCCGGTTCCGGTTCCGGTTCCGACTCCGGTTCCGGTTCCGACGCCGGCTCCGGCTCCGGCTCCGGTTCCGACTCCGACGCCGGGCTTTCGCGCCGCGGCGAGGATTCTGCTATGACCCGACGCCCTGGCATGTGGACCGATCTCGTCGCCATCTATCGCTCGTCCAAGAAGAAGCAGGACATCAACTGGTTCACCGAGCACATCGCCCGGCGCGCCGGGGCCCCGTTCGTGCTGGCGCTGCGCGGCACCCGGATCACCCCGAACCAGGTGACGATGTTCGCGGTGATCGTGTGCGCCGGGGCCGGCGCGCTGTGGGTGAGCTGGCTGTCGTGGCTGGGCCTGGTGCTCGGCGCGCTGGTGTTCGAGCTGTCGTTCGTCCTCGACTGCGTCGACGGCATGCTGGCGCGGGTGCGCAAGGTCGCGTCGCCGCTCGGGCACCTGCTCGACTTCCTGATGGACGAGCTCAAGGCGATGCTGCTGTACGGGTGCGTGACCGTGCGGCTGTGGCGCCAGACCGGCGATGAGCGCCTGCTGATCGTCGGCCTGGCCGGGCTGTTCTGCCTGGCGTCGGGGATCGCGCTGACCTCGTTCATGCGCCGGCCCGAGTACGGCGCCAAGCCCCCGACCGAGGACGGCCAGCCGGCCGAGGTCGGCGGTCGCCGCGGCCTGGTCGGCCGCGCGATCTCGGGCGTCGAGTGGGCCGCGCGGGTCGTGGTCCACTACCCGCAGTACATCTGGATCTGCGCGCTGGCCGATCGGATCGACGTCTACTTCTGGGCGTACGGCGCGGTCAACCTGCTCTACCTGGGGCTGTCGATGCTGAAGATCGCGTTCCGCCTCGGTCGGTTCGCGCCGCGCGCCGTGCCCGCGGCCGAGGCCACCCCGTGAAGGCCATCGTCATCGCGGCCGGGCGCGGCAAGCGCCTGGGCGCGCACACCGACGAGCTGCCCAAGACCCTCGTGCCGGTCGGCGCCCGCTCGATCCTCGGCTGGCAGATGCGCGCGTTCGCCGCCGCCGGCGTCGACGAGCTGGTGCTGATCCGCGGGTACCGCGGCGACGTGCTCGAGGCCGGGGCCCGGGCCGCGGCGCCGGCCGGGATGCGGCTGCGCTTCGTCGACAACCCCGAGTGGGAGACCAACAACATCCTGCTGTCGCTGGCGTGCGCCCGGGCCGAGCTCGACGGGCCGACCCTGATCACCTACAGCGACATCATCTTCACGCCGGCCGTGGTGCGGGCGCTGGTCGCGGGGACGGGACCGATCGATCTGGTCATCGACGCGGACTTCCGGTCGATCTACGACGGCCGCACCGAGCACCCGCTCGACGAGGGCGAGGTCGCCGATCTCGACGGCGCCGGCCGCGTCCGCCGGGTCGGCAAGCGGGCGCTGCCCCCGGCCGAGGCCCACGGCGAGTTCATCGGCCTGGCCCGGCTCGACGCGGCCGGCGCCGCGGTCGTCGCCGGCGCGCTCGACGATCTGACGGCGCGCTACCGCGGGCGCGACCACGAGCCGTACCAGCGGGCGGCGCGGATGCGCACCGCCTACCTGACCGACCTGCTGCAGGAGCTCATCGACGGTGGGACGCCGATCCACCCGGTGACCATCCACGGCCAGTGGCGCGAGATCGACACCGGTCAGGATCTCGCGCGGGCGGTGGCGCTGGTAGAGTCGGCATCCGAGGAATGGTCATGAAGCTCCGTGCGCTCGTGTTCGTGTCGGTGGGCCTCGCGCTCACGCTGGTCGCCGGCTGTGAGAAGCCGTCGGAGACCGATTGCAAGAAGGCGATCGCCAACATCCGTCAGCAGATGGGGACGGCGAAGATGAGCGCCGAGGGGGCGACCGACGCCGCCTGGGTGCGCTCGTGCCGCGGCACCGCCAAGAAGAAGTCGGTGCAGTGCGCGATCAACGCGCGCTCGCTCGAGGAGCTCAAGGCGTGCGGGCTGCTCAAGGCCAAAGAGATCGACGAGATGGAGGCGCTCGAGAAGGAGCTGGATGGCATGCGCGGCCCGGCGCCGGTCGACGCCGGGGTCGCGGTCGACGCGGCCGCGATCGACGACGGCGACGCCGGCGCGGCAGCCGACGGTGACGCCGGCGCGGCCGCGGCTGCGGGCTCGGCCGCCCCGGCCGCTGGCTCCGCGCCGCCCCCCGGCGCGGCCGCCCCTGCGCCGGCCGCCGGCTCGGGCGCACCCGCTCCGACCACGGGCGCCGCGGCGCCCGCCCCGGCCGCTGGCGCGGCGGCGCCCCCGCCCGCGGGCCCCGCCGCCCCGGCCCCGGCCGCTGGCTCGGCCGCACCCAAGGCGCCGACCACGCCGTGATCGTCCGGTCGATCGCGGCGATCGGGTGCGCGCTCGCGCTCGCCCGCGCGGCGGCGGCCGAGCCCCTGGCGGCGGTCGCGGTCGCGCCCGACCCGCTCGCGTCGGTGCTGGTCGGCCCGTCGGGCCAGGTGTGGGACCCCGACGGCCACGGCGGGTGGAGCCGCACGCGTGAGGGCGGCGTCGCCGCCGACGTGGGCGGCGCGATGCTCACGTCGACCCTGGTCGTCATCGGCCGGGCGACGCCCCCGTACCGCCTCGCCGGCGACCACTGGCAGGCGGTGCGCCTGGGCGAGCGCGGCAAGACCCTCGCCGGCACCGGCCCGCGCCCGGCCATGACCATCGGCCGCCAGGTGTTCGTCTGGAAGACCAGCGCGTGGGTCCGGATCGGCACGGCCCCGGCGGCGGTCGTGGCGGTGTGGGCCGCGAGCGACGCCAAGGTGTACATCGCCGGCGCCGGCCGGATCTGGCGGCTCGCCGGCAAGCGCCTGGTCGAGCACGCCACCGCGAGCGTGGTCGCGTTCGCGAGCGGGCCGACGCCGCTGGCGCTCACCGCCGACGGCAAGCTCTACGACCTCACCAGCCGCACCGCCACGCCGATCGCGATCGGCGCCGACGCGGTCACGCCGACCCTCGCGACCACCGCCCCCGACGGCACCGCCTGGGTCGCCGGCCAGCGGGCGGGCGGGTTCGTCCTGGCGCGCCGGGTGCGCGGGGCGTGGCAGGAGGTCGCGGCGCCGGCGGTCGCCGCTGACGATCGGCCGGTCGCGCTGGCGATCGGCGCCGACGGCGCGGCCCTGCTGGCCCTGGCGAGCGGCGCCGTGTGGGTGCAGCCCGCCGGCGGCGCCTGGACCGCGGCCCCGCTGACCGACGCCCGGACGCCGCGCGGCCCGGGCCCGGGCCCGGCGCGGATGCCCTGACACTACCCGTCCGACGATTTGACCCGCGCGGCCTCCCCCAACTATCCTCCTACCGTGCCCCCGGTTGTCCTCGTCGCCGACGACGATGCATGGATCTTGCGGATGGTCGCGACCGTGCTCGAGAAGCGCGGCTACGAGGTCATGACGGCGACCGACGGTGAGGAGGCGCTGTCGCGCGCGCTGGCGACGCCGCCCGACCTGCTGATCACCGACGTGATGATGCCGAAGATGGACGGCTGGGCCCTGGTCAAGGCGCTGCGCGCGCGGCCCGAGCTGGCGACGCTGCCGGTGATCTTCCTGACGGCGCTGTCGTCCGACGAGGATCGCATCCGCGGCTTCCGGCTCGGCGCCGACGACTACGTGCCCAAGCCGTTCCGGTTCGAGGAGCTCGATCTGCGCGTGGCCAAGACCATGCGCCGCACCCAGGCGATGGCCCAGGAGGCGCGCGAGACCCTCCTGGGACCGTCGCTGCGCGGCGACCTGGCGCAGATCGGCCTGGCCGCGCTGCTGACGATGGTCGAGATGGAGCGCAAGACCGGCGTGCTGACGCTGCGCAACGGCGCCGGCAGCTCGGCCCAGATCCTGGTGCGCACCGGCCGGGTCGTCCACGCGCGCCTCGACGATCGCCCGAGCCCGGTCGACGCCGAGTGCGTCTACTACCTGCTGGCCTGGTCGACCGGCGCGTTCGAGCTGGCGACGTGCGACGTCGAGGGCGTCGACCGGGTCCAGACGTCGACCATGAACCTGCTGCTCGAGGGCGCCCGCCGCCTCGACGAGTCGACCCAGCACGACCTGACGGTGTGAGCGCGCGGCCCCCGCGTCACTCGTCGTCGACGTCGTCGGGGCTGACCGCGCCCATCGCCTCGATCTCGTACTTCTTCATCAGCTTGCGGAAGTACTTGCGATCGATGTCGGCGTCGCGGGCGGCGTGGGAGATGTTGCCGCCGTGGCGCTTGAGCAGCGACACGATGTAGTCGCGCTCGAAGCTCGACACCCACCGCTCCTTGGCGTCCTTGAAGGTCACGCCGTCGAGCAGCTCGTCGGGCGGCCGCGGCGCCGCGGCGGTCCGGGGCTCGGCGGTCAGCGCGCGGGCGCCCGGGCTCGGCCGCGCCTGCTCGCGCAGGTTGTCGGGCAGGTCGTCGACGTCGATCACCTCGCCGTCGGCGAACGACACCGCCCGCTCGACCACGTTGACCAGCTCGCGCACGTTGCCGGGCCAGGCGTAGGCCGCGAGCACCGCCAGCGCCTCGCGCGACACCGCGCGCGCCCGGGGCCGGCCGTCGGCGCCGAGGTTGTAGGCGGCGGTGTCGAGGAAGTGCTGCACCAGCGGCGCGATGTCGTCGGGGCGATCGCGCAGCGACGGCAGCCGCAGGCGCACGACGGAGAGCCGGTAGAACAGGTCCTGCCGGAACCGCCCGGCCCGGACCTCGTCCTCGAGGTTGCGGTTGGTGGCGGCGATGATCCGCACGTCGACCTTGGCGGTCTTGGCGCCGCCGACCCGCCGCACCTCGCGCTGCTCGAGCGCGCGCAGCAGCTTGGGCTGGAGATCGAGCGGCAGCTCGCCGAGCTCGTCGAGGAACAGCGTGCCGCCGTCGGCCAGCTCGAACAGGCCCACGCGGGTCATGACCGCGCCGGTGAAGCTGCCCTTCTCGTGACCGAACAGCTCGCTCTCGATCAGGTTGGGCGGCACCGCGCCGCAGTCGAAGACCACCAGCTCGCGGCCGGCGCGCGGCGACAGGTTGTGGATCGTCTGGGCCACGACCTCCTTGCCCGTGCCGGTCTCGCCCTCGATGACCACGGTCGTGCTGGTCGGGGCGATGCGCTCGAGGATCGAGTACATCTCGCGCATCTTGGCGTTGCCGCCGATCAGCCCGCCCAGCCGATCGGCCCGCGACGGCACGATCGACACCTCCTCCTCGCGCGCGTGGAAGCGCAGCGGGGTCTGGCCGACCCCGACGGCGCAGCCGGGCTTGAGGAACGCCTCGCGGATCCGGACCTTGTTGACGAAGGTGCCGTTGGTCGAGCGCAGATCGACCAGCACGTAGCCGGTGTCCTCCTGGACGATCTTGCAGTGGTAGCGCGAGACCGTGTCGTCGCGCAGGACCACGTCGTTGTCGTCCATCGAGCCGATCCGGATCTCGTCCTTCTCGAAGGTCCAGGTCTCGTCGGTGTCGACCGCGCTCAGGATGCACTGGCGCAGGTGCAGCGTCGGCCCGCGCTCGAGGAACGCGACCTTGGTCGGCGGCACGAAGTCCGGGAACTTCTTCATCGGGCCCGTCCACGATGGTAGCCCAAGCGCGCCCGCGACCGTGCCGGTGCGCTACCGTATCGCCGACCGTGGACGCGCCGCCCGACCTGACCGCCCTCACCGCACGCCTGGCGGCCGCGGCCGACGACGACGCCCGCGCCGTCGCCGAGTGGGCCCTGGGCGAGCGCCACCGCGAGCGCGGCGAGCCCGAGGCGGCGCTGCGGTTCCTGTCGGAGGCGCGCCGGCGCCTGGCCGGGCTCGAGCGCCACGGCGACGCCGCCCGGGTCGAGGTGGCGCTGGCCGAGGTGTGCGCGGCGCGGGGCGACGGGGATCGCGCGCTGGCGTTCCTCGACCGCGCGCTCGATCACGCCGAGGCCGAGGGCGACGACGCGCTCCGGGCCCAGGTCCAGCTGGCGCTGGGCGAGGCGGCGGCGGCGCGCGGCGACGACGCCACCGCGACCGATCTGGTGACCGCGGCCGAGGCCGCGACCGTGGCGCTGCGCGATCGCGACGGCCACGCCCGCGCCGCCGCCGCGCTGGCGCGCCTGCTCGCGCGCGGCGATCAGCGCCCGGCCGCGCGCGCGCTGATCGAGGCCGCCCGCGCCGACGCCCGCGCCGCCGGCCGCCCGAGCACGCTGGTCGTGGTGGCGATGGCCGCGGCCGAGCTGCACGATCGGGACGACGACCTGCCGGCGGCGGTGGCCAGCTGGCGCGAGGCCATCGCGATCGCCGCCGACGCCGACCTGCGCCGCCTCGAGGCCGACGCGTCGCTGGCGCTGGGCCTGCTCGTGGGCGCGGCCGCGGCCCGCGGCGCCACCACCGAGTCGGCGGCCGCCTACCTGGCGCGCGCACACGAGCTGTACCGGGACGGCGGCGGCCTGCGCGATCTCGAGCGGGTCCGCGACGCGTTCCGCCGGTTCGGCCGCCGCGCCACCGATCGCGTGGCCTCGATCGAGCTGGCGCCGCTGCTCGACGACCTGCGCGGTCAGCGCCAGGCCGTGGCCGAGGCCGCGCTCGCGGTCGGCCACGCCGCCGCGCCGGAGCTGCGGGCCGCGCTCGACGCCCGGCTCCACGCGCTGGCCAGCGCCGGCGAGCGCCTGGCGACCGCCGCGAACGCGGTCGTGGTCGATCGCGAGAACATCCGCGGCCTGCTCGAGCTGATCCGCGCGCTGGCCCAGATCACCGACTTCGCCGCGCTGCCCGACGCGGTCGCGCGGCTGGCCAGCCAGCTGGTCGGCGGCGATCGCGCGGTGGTCGAGCTGGGCGACGATCACCGCGGCGCGGTCGGCGTGGTCGCCACCGACGACGGCCCCTGGCGCGCCGCGCTCGTCAGCGCCCGGGGCCCGACGGCTCGCCCGACGCTGGCGGCGGCCGCCGCGGCGGCCGCGGTCGGGCGCACCGACGGCGGCGCGCCCAGCCAGCCGCTCGGGCAGGCGATGGTGGCGCCGCTCCGCGCCGGCGCCACCGTCGTGGGCGCGATCTGGGTCGACAAGACCCCGTCGGGCGGCGTGTTCACCGAGCGCGATCTCGATCTGCTGGCGGTGTTCGCGGTCCAGGCCGCGGCCATCGTCGATCGGGCCCGCGCCGCCGACGAGCTGCGGCTGGCGGCGCGCACGACCGCGACGACGCTCGCGGCGATCGGCGACGGCGTGATCGCGGTCGATCGGGCCGGGCGCCTGACCGCGATCAACCCGGCGGCGGTGCGGCAGCTCGGCCTGCCGCCCGGCGCCGTCGACGCGCCCGCCGCGGTCGCGCTGGCCGCGCGCGCTGAGACCCGGGCGCTGGCCGCGGTCCTGAAGGACGCGATCGCCCGCGGCGACGAGCTCGACGGCCGCCCGCTGACGATCGGCGCCACCGAGCACCTGATCTCGACCCGCCTGGTCACCGACGATCGCGGCGCGGTCGCCGGGCTGGTGGCGACCCTGACCGAGCTGCGCCGGGCCTCGAGCCTCGCGTACCGGATCGTCGGCACCACCGCCCGCTACACGCTCGACGATCTGATCGGCGACAGCCCGGCGGTGCGGCACGTGCGGGCGCTGGCCGAGGCCGCGGCCAGCAGCGAGGCCAGCCTGCTGCTGACCGGCGAGAGCGGCACCGGCAAGGAGGTGCTGGCCCAGGCGGTCCACAACGCGTCGCCGCGCGCGGCCGGCCCCTTCGTCGCCGTCAACTGCGCCGCGATCCCGCGCGATCTGCTCGAGAGCGAGCTGTTCGGCTACGAGGCCGGCGCGTTCACCGGCGCGCGCAAGGGCGGCCGGCCCGGCAAGTTCGAGATCGCCGAGGGCGGCACGCTCCTGCTCGACGAGATCGGCGACATGCCGCTCGAGATGCAGGTCAAGCTCCTGCGCGTGCTGCAGGAGAAGACCGTGTCGCGCCTCGCCGGCGCCCGCGAGCTCCCGGTCACCTGCCGGATCATCGCGACGACCAACCGCGAGCTCGACGACGACGTCGCGCGCGGCCTGTTCCGCCGCGACCTGTTCTACCGGCTGCGGGTCATCCACATCGTCGTGCCGCCGCTGCGGGAGCGCCCGGGCGACGTCACCGCGCTGACCGAGCACTTCCTGCGTCGCCACGCGACCGCGTCGGGCAAGCGCCTGGCCCGGATCGCGCCCGACGTGGCCGCCGCGCTCGTGGCGCACTCGTGGCCCGGCAACGTGCGCGAGCTCGAGCACGTCATCGAGAGCGCGGTGGCGCTGGCGCCGCCCGACGCGACGATCGTCGGCGCGCTGCCGGTGCCGCTAGGCCAGCGGACCACGCCGGCGTCGACGCCGCCCCCGCTCGGGGCGCCGGCGCCCGCGCCGGGCCCGCCCGCGACGCCGCTGCCGACCGCGGCCTCGGCCGAGCGCGACCTGCTGATCGCGGCGCTCGATCGCTACCACGGGCGGATCCCGGCGGTGGCGCGCGCGCTCGGTCTGTCGCGGGCGACGATCTACAACCGCATGCGCCGCCTCGGCCTCGACCTGGCCTCCTTCCGCGGGCCGCCGTGATCGACGAGGACGACGACGAGCTCGCCGCGGCCGACCTGGCCGGGCCCGACGACGACGGCGCCGGGGACGACGGCGCGCCGGCCGACGCCGCGCCCGACGCGTTCGCCGACCTCGGGCCGTGGTGGGCGCCGCGCCCGGGCGTCGACCTCGGCGCCCGCGCCCACCTCGACGCCAGCGGCGCGCCCCAGGTCATCGAGCGCCGGCTGGTCGTGACCGAGGAGCTGGCCGGGCTGCGGCTCGATCACTACCTGGTGCGGATCATCCCGCGGCTGTCGCGCACGCGCATCCAGGCGGTCATCGCCACCCAGCTCACCCGGGCCGACGGCCGCCGGCCGCGCTCGAGCATGACCGTGGCCGCCGGCGACGAGCTGGTGCTGCGGCGCGCGGCCAAGGCCGAGCCGCCGTGCCCGCGCACCTTCGACGTGCTCTACCAGGACGGCGACGTGATGATCGTCGACAAGCCCGCCGGCCTGCCGGTGCACGCGTCGGCGAAGTTCTACTGGAACACGCTGCACCGGGTCGTGGCCGAACGCTTCCCCGACACGCCCTGGCAGCTCGGCCACCGGCTCGATCGCGAGACCTCGGGCGCGCTGGCGCTGGCGGCGCACAAGGAGGCGGCGGCCGCGCTCAAGGGCGCGTTCGAGCACAAGCGCGCCGCCAAGACCTACCTGGCGATCTGCCACGGCCAGCCGAGCTGGCCCGACGCCGACGGCGCCGTCGCGCCGGTCGTGCTCGACGCGCCGCTGGCGCTGTCGACCCGCGCTGACGGCACCCGCCTGCCGGGCGTGCGGATGGTGGTCCGGGCCGACGGCCTGCCCGCGATCACCAAGGTCAGCGTGCTCGAGCGCGCGGGCGCGTACGCGCTGGTGCGCTGCGACCTGGTGACCGGCCGCCAGCACCAGATCCGCGCCCACCTGGCCCACGCCGGGTTCCCGATCGTCGGCGACAAGCTGTACGCCCACGGCGACGCCGCGTTCATCGCGTTCTGCGACCACGGCATGACCCGAGCCCTCGCCACGCAGTTCCAGCTGCCGCGCCACGCCCTGCACGCCCACCGGCTGCGCGTCCCGCACCCGCGCACCGGCGCGCCGCTCGAGGCGGTCGCGCCGCTGGCGTGGGACCTGGCCGCGTTCCTCGCGGCCCAGCGCTGACGCGGCCGCGGCGCACGGTCGCACCCTCGCTCGGGGTCGCGCGACCGTGCTACCAGATCGGGCTCTGAAGGACCGCGCCAAGCCGTTCGATCGCAAGCACCGTCGCTACTGGCTGACGACCGCCGGCGGCATGGTCTTGATCATGTCGATCAACCTCGGCCTCGGGTTCGGCGTGATGCGGTGCAAGACCGATCCACCGCCGCCCGCCGACTACTGGCCGATCCCGCCGATGATCGATCCGCCCGACGCCGCGGTCGATGGCAGCGCCGACGCCGGCGACGACGACGACGACGCCCCCGCGCGCGATCCGGCCGACGCCCGCGACGCCGGGGTCACCGACGCCGCCGGCCCGACGCGCGATCCGGCCGACGCCCGCGACGCCGGCGCCGCGCCGTCACTCCCAGACGACGTCGAACGGTAGCCGCGCCTGGGCCCCGCCCGGCGTGATCAGCACCGCCGGCGGGACCGCGGTCAGCGCGGCCCGGACGATCGGCAGGTCGAGCACCGACGGCTCGGTCGCCGCCGACACGCCCAGCAGGCCGGCCACCGCGCCGAGCAGCCCCGGCGACGACCGCGGCAGCTCGATGATCCGGACCCGGGCGTCGGCGCCGAGCCCGGCCCGGACCTTGGCCAGCTCGATCGCGTCGGTGATGCCGCCGATCTGATCGACCAGGCCGATCGCCCGGGCCTGGCGCCCGGTCCAGACGTGGCCGCGGCCGAGCTCGTCGACCCGGGCCACGGTCAGCCCGCGCCCGCGGCTGACCGCGTCGGTGAAGCGCCCGTAGAAGTAGCGCAGCCGATCGAGGAGCACCGCGCGCTCCTCCTCGGTGTACGGCCGGAAGTAGCTCTCCATGTCGGCGCGGGCGCCGCGGCGGAAGGTCTCGGTCGTGACGCCGAGCTTGGCCATCAGGCCCGACAGATCGAACTTGCCGTAGAAGATGCCGATCGAGCCGGTGATCGTGGTCTCCGACGCCAGGATCTGATCGCAGCCGGCGGCCAGGAAGTAGCCGCCCGAGGCCGCGACGTCGCCCATCGAGCAGATGATCGGCTTGACCTTGCGGGTCGCGAAGACCTCGCGCGCCATCAGCTCCGACGCCAGCGCGCTGCCGCCGGGCGAGTCGATCCGCAGCACGATCGCCGCCACCGCCGGGCTGGCCCGGGCCGCCGCGATCAGGCCGGCCAGGGTCTCGCCCCCGACCAGCTTGCGCCCGAGCACCGGGATCGTGCGCGACGGGCCGTCGATGATGTCGCCGTCGGCGTAGATGATCGCGACGCCGGGGCGCTGCCAGCGATCGTCCCGGACCCGCGGCGCCACCCCCAGCGGCGCCAGGCCGCCCAGCTCGTGGGCGATCAGCTCGACCACGCGCTCGGGGTCGCCGACCGCGTCGATCAGGCGGTGATCGTCGGCCAGCTGGCCGGCGCTGTAGGGGCCGCCGTCGACCAGCTCGCGCACGACGTCGGGCGACAGCCCCCGGCTGGCGGCGATGCCGTCGACGAACGTCGCCCACATGCCGTCGTAGAGCGCGTCGCGCATGCGCGCCGCCGCCTCGGTGGCCCCGACCTCGGTGTACTGCTCGGGCGCGCTCTTGTACTCGGCGATCTTCTCGAACTGCGCGCGCACGCCGAGGTGATCGAACAGGCCCTTCAGGTACAGCGTCGTGCCGGCGAACCCGATCAGGCGCACGCCGCCGCCGGGGTCGAGGTAGATCTTGTCGGCGGCGCACGCCAGCCAGTAGTCGCGCGCGGTCGCGCCGACCAGGTACGCGAACACCTTCTTGCCGCGGGCGCGGACCCGCGCCACCTCGCGGCGCAGCTCCTCGAGCGAGGCCCAGCCGGCGCCGACGCCGTCGATCGCCAGGATCACGCCGCGCACGTCGGGGTCGCGGGCGATCGCCCGGAGCCGCAGCGCGGTCGCGACGATCGCGCGCGCCGACTGCGCGCCCGACAGCTCGATCCGCTCGAGCCGCGCGCCGGCGCCGAGCACGCTCGGGCCCGGCCGCTCCGACCAGCGCGCGACCAGCGCCCCGCCGGGCGCGACCACGCCGTCGCCGACCCGGGCGCTGCCGTAGGCGGCCACGCCGACCTGGCCGAACGTCACCGACAGCCCGGCGGTCAGGCGCACGTCGCGCTCGGCCTCGGCCCGGACCTCGCCGGTGCCGGTCGTGACGAGCCGGGTCAGCGCCCGGCTCTCGCCGGTGGCCTCGACGAACACGCCCGGCACGACCTTGGCCGACAGCCGCAGCCAGCCCCCGGCGTCGACGTCGCGCCGGCCGGCCGGCTCGGCCACGACGCCGCCGAGCCCGATCTCGAGCCGATCGCTGCCGAGCGGCCGCACGCCCAGCTCGGCCTCGAACCGTCGGTGGATCGCGGCGCCGGCGACCCGCGGCGCGTTGAGATCGCGCGCCACCGCGCCGAACGCCAGGTGGTTGCCCCAGCGGTTGGCGACGCCGACGTCGACCGTCGATGTGCCCGCGGCGACGCTGTCGCCGAAGAAGCGGTGCCACGCCAGCCCGACGCCCCAGCCGGCCCAGGGCGCGTAGGCCGCGGCCACGGTCGCGCGCACCGGCGTGCCAGGGTCCGGCGCCACCGCCGCGCGCGCCGGCAGCCCGACCTCGAGCCCGGCCGCGACCGCGAACCGCGGCAGGAACCGACCGCCCAGCGGCGTGGCCGCGAACGCGCCGAGGCCCGGGCCGAGCGCGACGGCATTTTCGGCGCCGGCGCCGCTGATCACGCCGACCACGCTCTGACCGTCGAGGAAGTACAGCCCGCCCGGGTTGACGACGGTGGCGCGCGCGTCCTGATCGCCGGCCAGCGGCGTGGCCGGTAGCTCGACGCCGCGGGTCGAGTCATCGGCGTAGCGGCCCGGGGCGACCTGGGCCCACGCGGGCGCGGCGCCCACCATCACGGCCCAGGTGATCGTCACGACGGCGCGGCGTTTCATCGCGCGCGAGCCTACCATCCGCGTATAGTCGCGATCGTGTCGACGACGGCGCGGCTGCTTGAGCACCATCCCTTGCTGGCGCGGGTCGGGCCCGATCACCTCAACCGGATCAGCCGGGCCGGCGAGCTCGAGACGTTCAACCCGGGCGAGGTCGTGGTCACCGAGGGCAGCCTCGGCGACGCGCTGTACCTGGTGCTGACCGGCGAGGTCGAGGTGTCCAAGGCCGGCCACCCGCTCGCGCGCCTGGCGGCCGGCAGCTTCTTCGGCGAGATGGCGCTGGTCGAGCCGGCGCCGCGCTCGGCCACGGTCACCGCGGCCGCGTCGACGTTCCTGTTCCGCCTGCCCTACCTCGAGCTGCAGCAGCTGCTCCGCCACGATCCCCGGGCCGGCAGCGCGCTCCTGGTCGAGGTCGTCAAGACCTTGTCCGAGCGGCTGCGCGAGGCCAACCGGATGGTGTCGTCGGTCGGCGAGCTGGCCGACTGGCTCGCCGGCTCGCTGGTGTGAGCCCGCGCGGACGGATTCGCTTCCCCGGGTGACGGCGCCGGCGCGGTCTCGCGGTAGCTTCGGGCCGTGACCGCTCGCCTCCTGTTGTTCGCCCTGGGCACGGCGGCCGCCGCCGCGTGCGGGGGCGCCGCGCACCCGGCGCCACCACCGCCGCCGCCCGATCACGCGGCCGCGCACCACGCCGGCCACGACCACCACGCCGGCCACGTCGACCACGACTTCGCCGACGCCACGGCCTGGGCCAAGGTGTTCGACGATCCCGCGCGCGACGCGTGGCAGAAGCCCGCCGAGGTGGTCGCGCTGCTCGATCCCGGGCCCGGCCACACCGTCGCCGACATCGGCGCCGGCACCGGCTACTTCGAGCGCTATCTGACCCGCGCGGTCGGCGGCGCCGGCCAGATCCTCGCGCTCGACACCGAGCCGACGATGGTCGCGTACATCACCGAGCGCGCCCAGCGCGAGCTGTGGAGCAACGTCGTCGCGCGCGTGGTGACGCCCGACGACCCGGCCCTGCCGCTGGCCGCCGTCGATCGGATCCTGATCGTCGACACCTGGCACCACCTGCCGGATCGCGCCGCGTACGCCGCCAAGCTGGCCGCCGCGCTGCGCCCCGGCAGCACGCTGGCGGTGGTCGACTTCGATCTGGCCGCGCCGATGGGCCCGCCGGTGGCGGCGCGGCTGGCGCCGGGGATCGTCGTGGCCGAGCTGACCGCGGCCGGGCTGGTCGCGCACGTCGCCGAGGAGTCGCTGCCGCACCAGTACGTCGTGATCGCGACCAAGCCGACCGGGCCCGGGCGATGAAGCGCGCGGCGGTCGCGCTCACGGCGGTGGTCCTGCTCGGCGGCTCGACCGGGGGCTTCGAGCCCAAGCTGCTCCTCGTCATCGCCGGGTTCCTGGTGTTCGCCAAGCTCGGCGGCGACCTGCTGACCCGGATCGGCATGCCGGCGGTGCTCGGCGAGCTCGCGGCCGGCATCATCATCGGCAACCTCGGCCTCGTCGGCTGGCACGATCTCGAGTTCGCGCTGGCCGACGGCAACCTGGCGTTCCTGGCCGAGCTCGGGGTCATCCTGTTGCTGTTCCAGGTCGGGCTCGAGTCGAACATGAGCCAGATGGCCAAGGTCGGCGCCGCCGCGTTCGCGGTCGCGTGCGTCGGCGTGATCCTGCCGATGGCGATGGGCTACGGCCTGCACGCGGCGCTCGCGCCCGACCGCACCTGGCACACGCACCTGTTCATCGGCGCGATCCTCACCGCGACCTCGGTCGGCATCACCGCGCGGGTGTTCAAGGACCTCGGCCAGATCGACTCGCCGACCGGGCGGGTCGTGCTCGGCGCCGCGGTGATCGACGACGTGCTCGGGCTGATCGTGCTGGCGGTGGTGTCGGGCGTCGTCACCAGCGCCGACGGCGGCCGCGCGCTCGACGCGGCGGCGATCCTGACGATCGTCGGCAAGGCGGTCGGGTTCCTGGCGGTGGCGATCGTGCTGGGCCACCCGGTGTCGAAGCGCCTGTACCGCGCGGCCAGCGTGCTCAAGGTCCACGGCGTGCTGATCGCGACCTCGTTCGCGTTCTGCCTCGCGGTCGCGTACGCCGCCCACGAGGTCGGGCTGGCGCCGATCGTCGGCGCGTTCGCGGCCGGGCTGGTCCTCGACGAGGTCGTCTTCCACGACCACCTGGTCAAGGGCGACCGCCCGCTCGAGACCCAGCTCGAGCCGGTCGGCCAGGTCCTGACGCCGCTGTTCTTCGTCCTGACCGGCGCCCGGGTCGATCTGAAGGCGTTCGCCAACACCGAGGCGCTGGCGCTGGCCGGCGCGCTGACCGTGGCCGCGATCGTCGGCAAGCAGGCGTGCGCGCTGGTCGCGTTCGGCGACGGCGTCCACAAGCGCTCGGTCGGCCTCGGCATGATCCCGCGCGGCGAGGTCGGGCTGATCTTCGCGGCCACCGGCGCCAACCTGACCCTGGGCGGGCAGCCGGTGATCGGCCCGACGACCTACGCCGCCGTGGTCCTGGTCGTGATGATCACCACGATCGTGACCCCGCCGCTGCTGGCGTGGTCGCTCAAGGCCGCGCCCGCGCGGGCGTCGACGCCGTGAGGCCCGCGGCCGTCGCGGCGCTCGCGCTGGCGCTGGCTGGCTGCGGCGGCGCACCGGCGCCGGCCCGCCCGCTCGGCCCGCCGCTCGACGCGCGCCTGGCCGCCCTCGACGGCGGCGAGCTCGGCCTGGCCGAGCTGCGCGGCCAGATCGTGGTCATCCACGTGTTCACGACCTGGTCCCTCGCCGCCGATCTCGAGCGCGACGCGCTGGCCGCCGCCGACGCCCGGCCCGACGTCACCGTGATCGGCCTGGCGCTCGATCCCGAGGGCTACCCGCTGGTGGCGCCGTGGCGCGCCGCGACCGCGGTGCCGTACCTGATCGCCCTGGGCGACGACGCCACCCGCGCCGGCGGCGGACCGCTCGGGCGCATCACGCAGGTCCCCATGACGATCGTGCTCGACCGCGCCGGGCGGGTCACGGATCGGCTCGACCATCAGCTGTCGCCCGCCGAGCTCGACGCCGCGATCGCCCGCGCCCAATGACGAGGTGACCGCGCGCGCCCAGCGACGCCGCGAGCGCGCGCGCCCAGCGACGCCGTGTTAGTGTGCCCGCGATGCGGCCCCGCGGATGCGCGCTCGTCTTCGCGATCGGAGGCGCCATCGCGGCCAGCGCGGGCACCGCCGTCGCGGCGCCGCCGCTGGCCGGGGTCGCGGTCGACGGGGCGCCGTCGCCCGAGGCCGCCGGCGCGATCACCGATGGGATCGCCGCCGCGCTCGGTCACGACGGCCCGGCGCCGGGCACGTGCGCGACGCCCGCGTGCGCGTCGACCGTGCTCACCGCCTCGGGCGCGCCCCGCGGCGTCGTGGTCACCGTCGCGATCACCGGCGACTTCCACGACCGCTTCGCGATGACCGCCGCGATCGTCGACGATCGCGGCCGCGCGCTGCGCCGCCGGCGCGAGGACTGCGAGACCTGTACGATGGGCGAGGCGGTCGGCCGGGCCCGGGCCCTGGTGACCGAGCTGGTCGACGCCGCCGACGACGATCCGGTCGCGGTCGCGCTGGTCACGACGCCGATCGACGCCGCCTTCACGATCGACGGCACCACGCGCGGCACGTCGCCGTGGTCGGGCTCGCTCACCGCGGGGCCGCACACCGTCGTGATCGGCACCGCGACCCGCGAGATCTTCGTCGAGGCCGCGGCCGAGACCGTCACGCTCACGCTCGAGGCGCCGGTCGCCCGCCGGCCGCGCAGCAACCTGCGGTTCGTGCCCTACGGCGTCGCCAGCGTCGGCGTCGTGGCGCTGATCGCGGGCGCGTACCTGGTGTCGGTCGACGGCGACCCGACCTGCCCGGTCCCGACCTGCCCCGAGGTGCGCGACACCGGCACCGGCGGCTGGCTGCTGGTCGGCGCCGGCGTCGCGTCGCTCGGCACCGCCGGGTACCTGTACTGGCGCGATCGCCAGCGCGCGCGCCCGACGCTCGCGATCGTGCCGACCTCGGGCGGCGCCGCCGCCGTCGCCGTCGGCCGGTTCTGAGTTACTGGGAGGAGCTTTCGCAAAGCTCCTCCCCCCAGCATGCGCTGGGGCCCCCCTCCTGAAACGGCCCGGATCGTTCTGCGTGCGCGCGCGATCGTCCCCGAGCGCGTGGCCCGCCCGACCTCGGAGGAGCTTTCGCAAAGCTCCTCCCCCCAGCATGCGCTGGGGCCCCAGGCAGGTGCAGGGGCGCTCCGAGGTCCGAGGTCGGCGCCGGGCTGCGGCGGCACGTCGAGAAGCGGCTCCACGACATGGCCCTGCGCGCCCTGCGCGCGCGCCGCGTGCGCTCGGCCATCGGCCAGGTCGCGCCGCTTGCGCTCGGCCATCGTCGAGCTCGCGCCGCTTGCGCTCGGCCATCGTCGAGCTCGCGCCGCTTGCGCTCGGCCATCGGCCACGTCGCGCCGCCGCGCCCGGCGCGCGGCGAGCTCGCCCCGCGTGCGCTCGGGCATCGGCCAGGTCGCGCCGCCGCGCCCGGCGCGCGGCCAGGACGGGCGCTACAGCGCGGCGGCGTCGACGCCGTCGAAGGTGACCTGCGTGCCGGCGGCGACGCCGTGGGCCTTGGCCCAGCCGCCGTTGACCTCGAGCACGTACAGCGACGGCGCGCCGACGCCGCGCGAGCGCTCGTCGAGGGGCTGCATGTTCTCGAGGATGCCGACCACCTTCAGGTCCTCGCCGATGAACATGATGTCGAGCGCGATCAGCGTGTTGTGCATCCAGAAGTGGTGATCGTCGACGTCGCCCATCAGGAACAGCATCCCGGCGTCGTCGGCGAGGAACTTGCGGTACATCAGGCCCTTCTGGACCCGGCCCGGCGACTTCACGACCTCGGCGTGGACCACCGTGGTCCCGGCGGTGCCGGCCAGCGTGATCGCCGCGGTCGGCACGGTCGGCGGCGGCTGCGCCGGTCCCGTGGGCGGCGCGGTCGACGGGCCATCCTGACCGTGGGTCCGGGCCGGCGCGCGCGAGCACGCGGCCGCGGCGAGCGAGGCGAGCAAGATCGGTCGACGCATCGCGCCGGAAGCTACCAGGAACCGGCCGCGGCTGCAGGCGCGAGGTCGACCGCGGCGGCCGCGGGCACGAGGTCGAGGCGCGCGATCACCTCGCCGCCGCGCAGGAGCTCGACCCGCTGCACGCACGCGCCGACGACCGCGTCGAGATCGGGCTCGACCGCGACCAGCACCGGCCCGTCAGCGCCGGGCGCGAGCGACAGGGACGTCGGGCCGCCGGCCCGCGCCGTCAGCGACGTCCAGCGATCGGCCCCAGCCACCGACACGACGACCGACGCGCCCGGCGCGCCCGGCGCGGTCACGACCCGGACCGCGTCGTAGCCGCCAGCGACCTGCAGCTCGGCCCGCGCGGCGTCGGCGCAGTCGGTCCCCGCGGCCATCGGCGGCGCGGTCGGAGTCGCGAGGGCGATCCAGGGCAGGACGAACAGCGGCAGCACGCGTTCGACCAAAGCAAGCGCCGCGCCAGCGCCCGGCGCGCTGATCACCGGCGTTGACCGCTCCTGGCGTGGCTAGTCGAGCGGCCATGGCTCCCCGTGGGGTCAGCCGTCCTGGTACGGTCGTCCCCGTGCGGGTAGTGGCGACCCGGAACCCCGACGAGCTCGACGCCTACGCCGCCGCGCTGGGACCGCGGGTCGAGCTGATCGCGCTGCCGCTGGTGCACGAGCGCCCGCCCACGCCGGACGAGGTGGTGGCGCTGCTGGAGGCGATCGCGACCCCTGGGCTCACCGGCCTGTGGCTGGCCAGCGCCCGCGCGGTGGCGCCCGCGGTCGCCGCCTTGCTGACCGCGGGCATCGCGCCGCCGCGCGCCTTCACCGTCGGCGCCCGCACCGCGGCCGCGGCCCGCGCCGCCGGCCTGACCGCCGAGTCACTCGGGGACGACGGCGCCTCCGCCGCCCACGCGCTCGCGGCCCGGGGCCTGGGGGGCGCAACGCTCCTGGCCCCGCGCGCCGCCGGCGGCCGCGATGACGCCCTGGCCATCCTGACCGCGGCCGGCGCGACCGTGCTGCCGGTCGTGGCCTACCGGCTCGAGCCGCGCCCGGCCGACGATCCGGCCCTGGCGCCGGGGCTGGCCGCGCTGGCCGGCGCCGCCGCGTGCCTGGTGTTCGCCCCGTCGCAGGTGCAGGCGCTCGCCGCGCTGGTCGACCTGCGGCGCTTGCCCCCGCTGGTGGCGATCGGCCCGACGACCGCCGCGGCGCTGATCGAGCGCGGGGTCGCGACCGCTGCGGTCGCCGCCACCCCGGACCCGGCCGGCATGGCGGCGGCGCTGGCCTCGGTGTATCCAGACGGCCATGAACTTCCCTGACTACCGCGCGCGCCGCGTCCGCCGGACCGAGGGCCTCCGTCGCATGGTCCGCGAGACCCGGCTGTCGGTCGACAACCTGTGCTACCCGCTGTTCTGCGCGCCGGGCCAGGGCGTGGCCAAGCCGATCACCTCGATGCCGGGCCAGCACGTGTGGTCGGTCGACAAGGCCGTCGACGCCGCCGCCGCCGCGTACGACGCCGGCATCCCGTCGGTGATCCTGTTCGGCATCCCCGAGAAGAAGGACGCGGTCGGATCCGAGGCGTGGTCGGCCAACGGCGTGGTCCAGCGCGCGATCAAGGCCATCAAGAAGCGCGTGCCCGAGCTGGTCGTGGCCGCCGACGCGTGCTTCTGCGAGTACACCGATCACGGCCACTGCGGCGTGGTCCACGAGCGCGCGCTCGACAACGACGCGTCGCTCGAGAACCTGGCCCGGACGGTCGTGTCCTACGCCCGCGCCGGCGTCGACATCGTCGCGCCGTCGGGGATGCTCGACGGCTTCGTCGGCGCCTGCCGCGAGTCGCTCGACGAGGACGGCTTCACGAACACCTCGATCATGGCGTACTCGGCCAAGTACGCGTCGGCCTACTACGGCCCGTTCCGCGACGCGGTCGACAGCACGCCGCAGTACGGCGACCGCCGCGGCTACCAGATGGATCCGGCCAACGCGGCCGAGGCCGTGCGCGAGGTGACGATGGACGTCAGCGAGGGCGCCGACATCGTCATGGTCAAGCCGGCGCTGGCCTACCTCGACGTGATCCGCGTCGTCGCCGACGAGGTCAACCTGCCGATCGCCTGCTACAACGTCAGCGGCGAGTACGCGATGATCGAGGCCGCGGCCGCCAACGGCTGGATCGATCGCGATCGCACGGTGCTCGAGACCCTGACCGGCATGCGCCGCGCCGGCGCCGACATCTTGATCACCTACCACGCGATGCTGGCCGCCCAGCTGCTCGCGAAGGCGTAGCCGGGCGCCCCGGCTACCAGGCCAGGGCCACGCCGACCGTGGTCGCGCCGCCGCCGCGCGCGACCACCGGCATCGGCGTCGACGGGCCGCACTCGGTGTGGAGCAGGTACGGCACCGCGACCCCGAAGCCGGCGCCCAGGGCCCAGCCGGTGAGCACGTCCGAGGCCCAGTGCTTGTCGGCGCCGATGCGCAGGTAGCCGGTCGCCAGCGCCATCGGCACGGTCGTCGCCCAGACCAGCCAGGCCCGGCGGTAGCCGCGCAGCGTCGCGGTCGTGCCGGCCCCGACCGCCAGGCTCATCGCCAGGGTCGAGTGGCCCGAGTAGAACGACAGGTTGTTGTCGGCCGGATCCGCGGTGCCGGCCTTGTCGCCCGGCGCCAGCGCGTGCACGAACGGGCGCTCGCGCCCGACCAGCGCCTTGACGACGTAGTTGACGGTGGCCGCGAGCACGCCGGTCTCGGCCAGGATCACGCCGTTGTGGAACCAGTCGCCGCCGCGGCCGTCGAGCCCGCCGACCAGATCGGTCATGGCCGCGGCGACGATCGGCGTCACCCCGAACCCGACGATGTTCGACAGCGTGTGCGCGGTGCCGGTCGAGCTCCAGCGCAGCTTGTCGCGGACGGCGGTGTCGAAGCCGTTGCTCGCGCACCAGCGGCACGCGCTCGGCGACAGCGAGTCCTTGGCCGCGACCTCGCCGACCGTGTAGAGGATCGCGCCGATCGCGATGATCGGCACGTCGCGGCGGTGGTGGGCCTTGAGCCGGCGCTCGGCCGCGGCCGGCGCGGCCGCCAGGCCCCAGACCAGCGCCGCGGCGACGACGAACGCGAGCGGAGTCCGACCCATCCCGCGACTATCGGCGTCGACGCGGCCGGCGTCCACCCGCGCGGCCGCGGGTTTCGCGCCCGACCTACCAGGCCAGCGCCACGCCGCGGGCGCGGGCGATCTACCGGCCAGCGCCACGCCGACGGTGCTGGCGCCGCGGGCGCACGACCTACCAGGCCAGCGCCACGCCGACGGTGGTGGCGCCGCGGGCGCGGCCGATCACCGGCGTCGGCACGTCGACGCGGTGCAAGAGCCACGGCACGCCGGCACCGATGGCCGCGCCCGTCGCCCAGCCGATGACGACGTCGGACGCCCAGTGCTTGTCGGCGGCGATGCGCAGGTAGCCCGTGGCCACCGCCACCGGCACGCCGACCGCCCACACCAGGCGGGCGTGGCGGTAGCCGCGCATCGTCGCGACCGTGCCGGCGGCCACCACCAGCGACGTCGCCAGGGTCGAGTGGCCCGAGTAGAACGAGCGGTTGTTCGCGCTCGCGTCGGGCTTGTCGGCTGGCGCCAGCGCGTGGACGTCGGGGCGCTCGCGCCCGACCAGCGACTTGACCGTGTAGCTGGTCGCCATGGCCAGGAGCGCCGCCTCGGCGACGACGAGGCCGTCGTCGAGCGCCTGGCCGGCGCCGCCGTCGGCGAGCGCCAGGTACGTCAGGCCGAGCGCCACCGCCGGCGCCGCCACGTAGGCGGTGACGTCGGACGCGGTGTCGGCGGTCGCCGGCGACGACCACCGCAGGCCGTCGCGCACCCCGACGTCGAGCGGGTTGGCCGCGCACCAGCGGCAGCGCGCCGGCGTCAGCGCGTCGGTGGCGAGGCCGCTGACCAGCCCGTAGGTCAGGCCGCCGACCAGCACGATCGGGACCTCGCGCGCGCGCTTGACCCGCAGCCGCGGCTCGGCCGTGGCCGTCGGCGCGAGGGCGAGCGCCGCGGCGATCACCAGCGCTCCAGCCCAGCGCGACCGTCGCGGCATCATCGTGGCGAGGATCGCAGGCTTGGGGCGCGCGGTCCACCGCCGGCGCGCCGCCCGCCGCGATCAGCGCCCGGCCAGGCCGTACTTCTTGATCTTGTCGATCAGCGTCACGCGGCTGGTGCCGAGCCGGCGCGCGGCCTCGCTCTGGTTGCCGCCGGTCGCCGCCAGGGCCCGCGCGATCACGCCGCGCTCGAACGCCTCGACCTGCTCGCGCAGCGACGGCCCGTCGGCCGCCACCTCGCCGTCCACCGGCGCGCGGACCGCCGCGGCCGACGAGGCGTCGTCGTGCGGCGCCGGGGGCGTCGGGTGCGCGTGGTGCTCGTGGAAGTCGGCGGCGGTGAGGGTCGCGTCGTGGGCCAAGGCCGCCAGCCGCGCGATCGTGTTCTCGAGCTGCCGCACGTTGCCGGGCCACGGCGCCGCCACCAGCGCGTCGACCAGCGCCGGCTCGACGGCCAGCGGGCCGGTCCCGAACTTGTCGCCGTAGCGGCGCGCGAACTCGGCGGCCAGCGCCGGGACGTCGTCGAGGCGATCGCGCAGCGGCGGCACCACCAGCTCGACCACGGCCAGCCGGTAGTAGAGGTCCTCGCGGAAGTTGCCGGCCTTGGCCTCGGCCACGAGATCGCGGTTGGTCGCGGCCACGACCCGGACGTCGACCCGCTCGACCCGGCCCGAGCCGACCGGCTGGATCTCGCCCTCCTGCAGCGCCCGCAGCAGCTTGGCCTGCACCGCCAGCGGCAGCTCGCCGACCTCGTCGAGCACCAGCGTGCCGTGGTGGGCCTCGGCGAAGAAGCCGCGCCGGGTCGCGGTCGCGCCGGTGAACGCGCCGCGCACGTGCCCGAACAGCTCGGCCTCGGCCAGCTCGGCCGGGATCGCGGCGCAGTTGAAGCGCACCAGCGGCCCGGCGGCGCGCGGCGACTGCGCGTGCAGGAGCTGCGCGACGAACTCCTTGCCGGTGCCGGTCTCGCCGCGCACCAGCACGGTCACGTCGCGGCTGGCGACCCGGGCGGTCGCGTCGAGCAGGCGCCGCATCGGCCGCGAGTCGCCGACGATCCGGCGCCCCAGCGCCCGCTCGGCCGCCAGCGTCTTGTTGGCGACGCGCAGCGCCCGGGCCTCGAGCGCGCGCTCGATCACGACCGCGACCTCGTCGATGTCGAACGGCTTGGTCAGGTAGTCGTAGGCGCCGGCCTTGACCGCCGCGACCGCCACCTTCTCGGACCCGTGCGCGGTCAAGAGGATCACCGGCAGGGTCGGATCGCGGGCGGTGATCGCGGCGATCAGATCGAGGCCGGTCATGCCCGGCATCTGCAGATCGGTCACGACCACCGCGGCGTCGTCGAGCTGCGGCAGCGCCGCCGCGCCCGAGCTCGCGGTCAGCACCCGGTGGCCGCGCTCGGTCAGGACCTCGCGCAGCGTGTAGAGCACGCCGGGCTCGTCGTCGACCAGGAGCACCGCCGGCGCGATCATGCCGCGCGGCCGCCGGTCTGCGCGGCCGGCGCCGCGCCCGGCGTCGCGGGCAGCCGCACGATCACGGAGGTCCCCTGCCCGACCGTGCTGTCGTAGTGGATCGTGCCGCCGTGCTGGGCCACGACCGACGACGCCAGCACGACGCCGAGGCCGGTGCCGCCCTCGCGGGTGGTGAAGAACGACGTGCCGAGCCGCGCCAGGTCATCCGGCTTGATGCCGCGGCCGCTGTCGACCACCTCGATCACGCCGCCGCCGTCGGCGGCCGGGCGCGTGCGCACGGTGATCGTGCCGCCGGCCGGGGTCGCCTCGATGGCGTTGGCGAGCAGGTTGAGCAGCGCCTCCTTGAGCCGGCGCGGATCGGCGGTCAGCGCCACCGGCGCGGCGTCGACCGTCAGCGCCAGGCGCGCGTGCTCGGCCCGGCCCGACACCACCGCGGCCGCGTCGGTGACGATCGCGTCGAGCGCGATCGCCTGCGGCCGCAGGTCCTCGAGCGGCCGCGCGAACGACAGGTACTCGACCAGGATCGCCTCCATGCGCGCGATCTCGCTCTGCATGACGTCGAGCCGCTCGCGGGCCTTGCCCTCGGCCGGCGCCCGCGCCAGCAGCTGGACGAGGCCCTTCACCGAGGCCAGCGGGTTCTTCAGCTCGTGCGCGACCTTGGCGCCGACCGACTGCAGCCGGCACATCTGCTCGGCCGCGACCGCGACCCGCTCTTCCGACAGCGCGTCGACCGTCGACGCCGCCAGCAGCGACGCGTTGTGGATCCGGCGCACGAACGACGTCACGATCAGCGAGGTCCAGACGAACCCGACCACGGCGACCGTCGCGTATTGCTCGTGCGGCAGGCCCGGCCCCAGGTAGCGCCGCGGCACCGCCGCCATCCCGACGAACAGCAGCACGCTCGACACCGACAGCCAGCGCGAGGTCGCGCCCAGGCCGAACACGATCGCCGGCAGCGCGGTCGACACGCCCAGCACCGGCATGATCGGGCTGTAGAGCCCGCCGGTCACGGTCGTGACCCCGAACAGGTACGCCTGCGAGACCGCGTGCAGGATCACGAACGCGCGATCGTCGTCGCGGTGGCGCGCCCACCGGAGGACGAACGTGTGCGAGGTGACCATGCCCGCGAACAACACCACCGGCACGACGATCCGCCAGGCTGGGTAGTGCGCGCGCCACAGAAAGAACGCGATCAGCGCCGACGCGATCGAGCCGACCGCGGCGGTGAACGCCACGTGGCCTGGTCCCGTCGCGAGGATCAGCTGATTGCGCGTGCCGCGCCACACGGCCCCAGTCCTTGCGAGGGCCGGGCCAAGGCGGGGTGATCCACCGCGGGCAGGCGACACCTCGATCATGCGGCCGAGCCTAGCAGTCCGCCTGCGACCCTGGCGGCCTGCCGACCTGTCGCGTCGGTGAACCGTCGATCTGTAAAGGATCCCGACAGGGCCAGCGCCGACAGCCACGCAAATACCGGCCTGTGTGGCTGACCCAGGGCGCCAGCGGGCCCCTGCAGATCATGCGCAACGTGGCATGGCCGATGCTTCATCACAGCCCCATGTTCCGAGCCTGCCTCGCCGCCGCGATCCTGGCGGCGGCGATCTCTCCCGCCCTCGCCCAGCCGGCGCCCGCCGGCGCGCCCCCTGTCCCCGATGACCCGATGGCCGCGTTCGACGCCGAGCTGGGCGCGCTCCTGGGGCAACCCGGGGGCCTGACCGCGGCCGACGCCGCCGCCCGCGCCGCCCGCACCAGCCCCGCGGCCGCCCGGAAGCGCGCCGAGACCGACGCCGCACGCACGACGGTCGGCACGATCAAGATCGCGCTGCTCCCGATCTCCAAGGTGTCGGCGTCGTACACGCGCCTGTCCGACGTCCCCGATCTGCGGTTCGCGGCGCCGCCGGCGCCGGCCATCGAGGCGCAGCTCAACGCCTTCCACCTCGGCTACGACCTGGCGATCCCGCTGACCGACCTGATCATGCGGCTGCCGCCCGCGAAGAAGGCCGCCGAGGATCAAGTGCGCGCCACCGAGCTGAGCAGCCAGGCGGCCGCGCTCGACGCCGGCGCCCAGGCCGAGCAGCTCTACTACGAGTGGGTGCGGGTGTCGCTGGCGACCGTCGTGGCCGAGCGGCAGGTGACCCAGGTCGAGGCGACCCGCGCCCAGCTCGCGGTGCTGGTCGAGGTGCAGCGAGCGTCGCGCGCCGATCTGCTGCAGCTCGAGGCCGGCAAGGCCCAGGCCGAGCTGGCGCTGGTGCAGCTCAAGCAGGCGTCGGCGGTGCTCGCCGACCAGCTGCGCATCATGATCGGCGCCGGCCCCGACGAGCGCCTGACGATCGGCGACGACATCCGGCCGATCGACGAGCTGCCGGCGCTGGCCGATGACGCGACGATGGTCCAGGCCGCGATGACCCGGCGCTACGAGGCCCGGGCGCTGTCGGCCGCGACCGACGTGCTCGCCCACCACCGCCGCGACACCAAGGTGCAGCGGCTGCCCAAGCTCAACGTGTTCGGCCAGCTCAACTACGACCAGCCCAACCAGCGCTACTTCACGTCGCCCGACGAGTTCCACCTGAGCTGGGCCGCCGGCGTGTCGCTGACCTGGTCGCCCAACGACTTCCTCTACACCGATCCCGACCTGGCCGCGATCGACGCGCAGGCGCGGGCCATCGCGGCCGATCGCCGCGGGCTGGAGATGTCGATCGAGGGCCAGATCGCGTCGGCCCGGTCGTCGCTGACCCTGGCCGACGCGGCCTACACCGCCAGCCAGCGCGGCCTGGCCGCCGCGGCCGAGAGCTACCGCGTGCGCCAGGATCTGCTCGCCAACGAGCGCGCCACCGCCACCGAGCTGATCGTCGCCGAGGGCGCGCTCACCCAGGCGCGGCTGGCCGCCATCAACGCCTTGATCGACCGACGGATCGCGTGGGCCAAGCTGCGCCACGCCGCCGGGCTGGACGTGCCATGACAGGAGCTCCGATGTCCCGTTTCTCGCTCATCCTCGCGCTCGCCGCCGTCGCTGGCGGGTGCTCGCAGAAGTCGTCGGCCGAGGCCAAGGCCAAGGCCGTGGAGGCCCCGGTCAAGCTCGCGCTGGTCACGGTCGAGGAGGGGCCCGCGCCCGTGCGCCTGACCCTGACCGGCATGGTCGCGGCCGAGGAGTCGTCGGACGTCGCGTCGAGCGTGCCCGGCCGCGTGGTCGCGGTGCTGGTCGAGCGCGGCGCCGAGGTCAAGTTCGGCGATCCGCTGGTGCGGCTCGACGCCTCGAGCGCGTCGCTGTCGGCGCAGTCGGTCCGGGCCCAGCTGGCCGCGGCCCAGGCCCAGGAGCGGCTGGCCGCCGACGAGTGCAAGCGGGCCCAGGCGCTGCTCGACAAGGGCGCCATCACCCGATCCCAGTACGACCGCGAGATCACCAACTGCACCGCCGCGGCCCAGACCGTCGCGGCGACCAAGGCCCAGCTCGGGCTGGTGTCGAAGTCGATCTCCGACGGCGTGGTCCGCGCGCCGTTCGCCGGGCGGGTCGACGGCCGCTGGGTGTCCCCGGGCGAGTTCGTCGCGCCCGGCATGCGCCTGGTGACCCTGGTCGACGACGATCCGCTGAAGGTCGAGATGTCCGTGCCCGAGGCCTACGTGCCGAAGGTCGAGCTCAAGCAGGCGATCGAGGTGCGGGCGCTGGCGTTCCCCGACGCCAGCTTCCCGGGCACCGTGACCCGCATCGGCGCCGAGATCGGCCGCATGACCCGATCGTTGACGGTCGAGGCGGTGCTGGCGCCAGGCTCGTCGCTCACGCCCGGCATGTTCGCGGAGGTGACGATCACGGTCGACCACGCGCCGATGGCGATCGTGCCGGCCGCGGCGCTGGTCAAGCGCGGCACCACCTGGCGCCTGTTCGCGGTCGTCAACGGACGCCTCGAGGAGCGCGTCGTCCAGCGCGGCCCCGAGCTGCCCGGCGACAAGGTCGCGTTGATCCGCGGCGCCGTCGCCGGCGAGCAGGTCGCCAGCCCCATCGTCGACGCCCAGGGCGCCATCCTCGACCGCGTCGTCGACGGCGTCGCGGTCACGCAGTAGCGGCCGCCGAGGACCCCCGCCATGGACTTCCTCTCCCGCATCTCGGTCCGCCGCCCGGTGTTCGCCACCGTGCTGATGCTGACCATCGTCGTGGTCGGCGCCGTCGGCTATCGCAGCCTCGGCGTCGACAAGTTCCCGCGCATCGACTTCCCGATGGTGGTGATCACCACCGTCTACCCGGGCGCGTCGCCGGCCTCGGTCGAGACCGACGTCACCGACAAGATCGAGGCCGCGGTCAACACCGTGTCCGGCGTCGAGACCCTGTCGTCGATCTCGTCCGAGGGCGCGTCGGTGGTGATCACGCAGTTCGCCCTCGAGAAGGATCCCGACGTCGCGGCTCAGGAGATCCGCGATCGGATCGCGACCATCCGCGACCTGCCGACGTCGATCCGGGCGCCCCAGATCCAGAAGGCCGACCCCGACGCGTCGCCGGTGCTGATGCTGTCGATCAAGGGCGACCTGCCGGTCGCCGCGCTGACCCGCATCGCCGAGGACAAGGTCAAGGCCCGGCTCGAGCGGGTCGGCGGCGTCGGCATGGTCCGCGTCGTCGGCGGCCAGAAGCGCCGCATCGAGGTCGCGCTCGACCCGATCCGGCTGGCCGGGACCAAGGTCACCGCGCTCGAGGTGGTCCGGGCGCTGTCGGTGTGCCTCCCGAGCCTGCCGGCCGGCCGGTTCGAGCGCGGCCCCGACAACGCGACGATGCGCATCGAGTGCCGCGGCGCCGGCGCCAGCGCGATCGGCGACCTGGTCGTCCGCCAGGTGGGCGCCAACCCGATCCGGGTGCGCGACGTCGCCGACGTCAACGACACGATCGCCGAGCTCGAGAGCGCCGCGGTCCGCGACGGCGCCCCCGCCATCCTGCTGGCGGTCCGCAAGCAGTCGGGCTCGAACACGGTCGCGGTGGTCGACGCCGCCAAGGCCGCGGTGGCCGAGATCGCCGACGCGCTGCCGGCCGGGGTCACGCTCGAGGTCGTGCGCGACAACTCCGAGGTCATCCGGACCTCGGCCGACCAGGTCACCGAGCACCTGATCCTCGGCGCGATCCTGGCCGCGGTGGTCGTGCTGGTGTTCCTGGGCAGCCTGCGGTCGACGATCATCGCCGCGGTCTCGATCCCGATCTCGATCATCGGCACGTTCGCGCTGATGAACCTGGCCGGGTTCACGCTCAACCTGATGACGCTCCTGGCGCTGGCGCTGGCGGTCGGCATCGTCATCGACGACGCGATCGTCGTGCTCGAGAACATCTACCGCCACATCGACGAGCACGGCGAGAAGCCGTTCCCGGCGGCGGTCAAGGCCACCAAGGAGATCAGCCTGGCCGTGCTCGCGACGACGCTGTCGCTGATGGCGGTGTTCCTGCCGGTGGCGTTCATGGACGGCATCGTCGGCCGGTTCCTCAAGAGTTTCGGCCTGACGATGGCGTTCGCGATCGCGGTGTCGATGCTGGTGTCCTTCACGATCACGCCGATGATGGCCGCGCGCATGCTGCCGTTGCCGCCGCCGCCCGGCGCGCAGCGCACGCGCTCGGTCCTCGAGCGGGTCATCGACGGCGGCTACAAGCCGATCGAGCGCGGCTACACCCGCATCCTGACGTTCGTCCTGGGCCACTGGTGGATGAAGCTGGCGATCGTGCTCCTGTCGGTCGGCGCGATCATGGCCTCCGGCCCGCTCGGCAAGAAGGCCGGGTTCGGGTTCCTGCCCGAGAACGACGAGGCCCACTTCGAGATCTACGTCAAGACCCGCGAGGGCTCGGGCGTCGACGCCACGACCGTGGTCGCCGAGCGCCTGGCCCGGGCCGCGCGCGCGATCCCCGAGGTCACGCACACGCTCACGACCGTGGCCGACAACGACCAGAAGATCTCGAACGTCGCCAGCGTCTACGTGCGCCTGACCGACCCGGTCGCGCGGTCCCGCAGCCAGAGCCTGATCATGGAGCAGGTGCGCAAGGAGGTGCTGCCGCTGGCCCCGGCCGACGCCAAGGTCTCGGTCGAGCTGGTCAACGACTTCTCGCTCGGCGGCCAGCGCAACTCGATGATCCAGTACCTGATCACCGGGCCGGACCTCGATCGGCTGCAGGTCTACGCCGAGCGCATCCTGACCAAGATGCACAAGGTGCCGGGCGTGGTCGACCTGGACTCGAGCATGCCGGCGCCGCTGCCCGAGACCACGCTCCAGCCCCACCTCGACCACGCCGCCGCGCTCGGCGTCGATCCCGGTGACCTGACGTCGACCCTCGGGATCCTGATGGGCGGCGTCGAGGCGCCCGGCGACGAGGAGCTGGGCAGCCGCTACGTCGTCATGGTGCGCGCCAACGAGCGCTTCCGGACCGACCCGTCGCTGCTCGGGCTGATCACGGTGCCGTCGGGCACGCTCGGGCTGGTGCCGCTGACCGACGTCGTCACCCAGTCCGACGGCACCGGCCCGTCGCAGATCACCCGGACCGCCCGCGCCAAGAGCATCACGATCATCTCCAACGTCGCGCCCGGCTACTCCGAGGGCGCGGTCGTCGCCGCCCTCGACGAGGCCATCAAGGACCTGAACCTGCCGCCCGGCTACTCGGCCGGCCCGTTCGGGCGCTCGAAGGAGATGGCCAAGACCGGCAAGGCGTTCATGTTCGCCTTCCTCCTGTCGTTCGTCTTCATGTACCTGGTGCTCGCGGCCCAGTTCGAGTCGTGGCTGCACCCGCTGACGATCATGCTGGCGCTGCCGCTGACGATGCCGTTCGCGTTCCTGTCGGTCGTGCTGTTCAAGGGCCAGCTCAACATCTTCTCGATGCTGGGCCTCCTGGTCCTGTTCGGCGTGGTCAAGAAGAACTCGATCTTGCAGATCGACCACGCGATCCAGCTCCGCGCCAAGGGCCTGGGCCGCGACGCGGCGATCATCGCCGCGGCCCGCGATCGGTTGCGCCCGATCCTGATGACCACGTTCGCGTTCGTCGCCGGCATGATGCCGCTGGTCGTGTCCAAGGGCATCGGCGCCGGCTTCTCGAAGGCCATCGCCGGCATCGTGGTCGGCGGCCAGACCTTCTCGCTGGTGCTGACGCTGATCGCGATCCCGGTGTTCTACGCGCTGTTCGACAGCCTCGCGGTCTACGGCGGGCGCGCCCGCCGCTGGGTGACCCACAGCGTGCTGCGGTTCCCGCCCCCGGCCGACCGCGGCCGAGCCGAGATCGAGCCGCCGGGCGATGCCCCCACCGCCCATGGGTGAGCCCTGGCCCGAGCGCCGATCTTGACACCCGGGGGCGCGGGGTGAAACGCTCCCGGTGATGTTGGGGCCTGCCATGGCACCCGCCGGCCATCGTCTCGGCCGTTACGAGGTGATCCGCCACCTCGCCAGCGGCGGCATGGCCGAGATCTACCTGGCGCGCGACGGCGCCGACACCGTGGTCGTGAAGGTGATCTCGCGCGATCGCGGGCACGACAAGAAGTTCATCCAGATGTTCCTGGACGAGGCCCGGGTCGCGGCCACGCTCCACCACCCCAACATCGCCGGGATGCTCGAGGTCGGACGCCAGGACGACACCTACTTCCTGGCGATGGAGTTCGTCGACGGCGACACCGCTCGGGCGCTGCTCGAGCGCGCGGTCGCGGCGCGGTTCCGGATCCCCCTGCCGGTGTGCCTGCACATCGTGACGGCGGTCGCGGCCGGGCTGCACCACGCCCACGAGCGCAAGACCGCGACCGGCGACGCGCTGCAGATCGTCCACCGCGACGTGACCCCCTCCAACATCATGGTCGCGTGGAACGGCGAGGTGAAGCTGCTCGACTTCGGCATCGCCCAGGCCAACAACCGCGCGGCCGAGACCCAGTCCGGAACGATCAAGGGCAAGTTCGCCTACATGTCTCCGGAGCAGTGCCGGGGCAAGGGCATCGATCGCCGCACCGACGTGTTCGCGCTCGGCATCGTCCTGTACGAGCTGACCACGCAGCGGCGCGCGTTCCGCACCGACAGCGACTTCGCCACGATGGATCGCATCGTCAACGGCCGGATCGACCGTCCGACCTCGTTCGACCCGACGTATCCGCGCGAGCTCGAGGACATCCTGATGACCGCGCTGGCGACCGAGATCGCGGACCGCTACCCCACCGCCGAGGCGCTGCGCGCCGCGCTCGTGGCCTACGCCCAGCGCACCGGCGCGGTGGCGACCCTGGCCGAGGTCGCGGCCTGCATGGCCCAGGTGTTCCACGGCGCCGCCAGCCCGCCGCACGAGGTCGAGAGCACGGCGTCGGACATCGACGTCGAGATCCGGGTCGGCGGCGCGGGCGCGGACGACCGCGATCTCGACGCGACCGATCACGACGACGCCGCCAGCACGCTGCCACGCCTGACCGCGGCGGAGCTGGCGGCGTCGGCTTCGAGCGCGCAGCTGGCCCCGTCCATGACCGGGCCGATGCCGGTGATGCCGCCGGTGCGCCCGTCGGGGTCGGTCGACGTGCCGGCGCTCGATCCGATCCTGAGCACCGGCTCGACGCCGCGCCCGGCGCCGGTCCACGCCACCGGCCCGCAGCCCCAGGTCGCCCGTGCCCACGTGACCGGCCCGACGCCGCGCATCCCGGTCGACGAGTGGAACGCGCCGATGAAGACGATCCTCGGCACCGGCCCGACGAGCGTCAACCGCAGCGCGGCCCAGCCCGCGCTGACCGACTCGGGCCGACGGCCGCGGCCGGTCCTGCCCGAGCCCGTGGCGCTGCCCCTCGAGACCATCACGCCGCCGGCCGAGCCGACCCACATCCGCCGGCGGCAGCGCCGCGGCTTGACCCTGGCGCTGATCGCCGTGGTCGTGGTCGCCGCGGTCGCGACCGCGGTGGTGCTCCTCGGCGCCGGCCGCACCGCGACCAGCGTCGCGCCCGCCGCCGCCCCGACCGCGCCCCGCTGAGCCGGGAACCGGGCTCCGGAACCGGAACGAAACCGGAGCCGGAGCCGGAGCCGGAGCCGAAGCCGGAGCCGGAGCCGGAACCGGAGCCGAAACCGGAGCCGGAACCGGAGCCGGACCCGGAGCCGGAGCCGGAGCCGGAGCCGGAGCCGGAGCCGGAGCCGGAACCGGACGACCGGAGCCGGAGGACCGGAGCCGGAACCGGAGCCGGAGCCGAAACCGGAGCCGAAACCGGAGCCGCCGGAGCCGAAACCGGAGCCGAAACCGGAGCCGAAACCGGAGCCGGCGGCGCTCAGACGCTCAGGGCGTCGGGGTCGGCGACGGCGCGGTCGGCGGTGGGACCGCCGTGGCCGGCGCCGGAGTCGCCGCGCCGGGCGTCGCCGCGCCGGGGGCCACCGCGCCAGGCGCCGCCGCGCCGGGGGCCACCGAGCCAGGCGCTGTCACACCCGGCGCGCCCAGGTTCTCGGGCGCGCCGGCCTTGCGCGCCTCCTGCATGTAGCGCGCCTCCATCTCGTCGAGCAGCTTGCGATCGTCGTCGCTGAGGATCTTGCGCTTGCCCTCGGTGAGCACCTGCGGCAGGCCGGTGCCCTCGGGCATGTTCGGCAGGACCAGGACCGTCTTGTTCGGCGAGGCGCCGAGCGTGCGGTAGACCTGCACCGCCTTCTGCTGCACGTACAGCGGATCGAGCGTCGAGCTGATGATCATCTGCTGCTTGGCGACGCGCAGCGCCTCGAGCACGCGGATGGCGGCCTCCTTCGAGGCCTTCGCCAGCACGTACTGCTGGCGCTCGAGCTCCTGCTTCTTGGCGATCTTCAGCGAGATCGCGACGGCGACCTCCTCGGGGAACTGGATCTGGCCGACGTCGACGCTCTCGATCATGATCGGCGTCGTGCCGAACTTGGCCGCGAGCTTCTCGGCGATCAGCTGCTTGACCTTGGGCGTCTCGAGCTGGATGTCGGTGGCCGAGAACCGCGTCACCTGCTCGCGCACGATCGTCCGCAGCGGCTCCTTGACGTTGCCCACGTACCACTCGGCGCCGCCCCACTGCTCGACGATCTCCTTGACCGAGTTGTCGCGCAGCTTGATGCGGGTGTTGACCTCGAACGACACGCTCAGGTTGTCGCTGGTCAGGAGCTGGAAGTCCTCCTTGTAGCTCTTGGCCCGCATGTCGACGTTCTCGGTGTACAGGCGCCACGACACGCCGGTCGAGGCCGGGCCGCGCAGGGCCCGCTGGTACTCCATCTTGCCGATCAGCAGCGGCCGCCGGTAGACGTAGCCCTCGTGGCCCTGCGGCACGTCGGGGTTGGTGCAGGCGCTGGCCGCGAGCGCGGCCCCGACGACGGCCACGCACCAGGCGCGGCACCAGGGACGGGTCGAGGTGATCACTTGCCCTCCGGGATCTGCAGGATCATCGGCGCCGAGCTGCCGTGCGGGTTCATCGGCATGATCACGAACGTCGTGTTCGGGGACGAGGCCAGCTCCTCGATCGCGCGCAGCGCCTCGAACTGGAGGAACATCGGGTCGAGCGTCGTGCGGATGATCCGCTGCGCGTCGGCGATGCCCTTGGCCTCGGCGATGCCGATCTCGATCTGGCGCTGCGCGATCTCGAGCTCGACGTCCTTGCGCTCGTTCTCCTCGTTGGTCACGAACTTGGCGATGACCGACTCGACGACGCCCTGGGGGTAGACGATGTCGCCGACGTCGACGCTCAGGAACTCGATGCCGCTGTCGCGGTAGCGCAGCTGCATGTCGGTCAGGACCTCGTCGCCGATCGCGCGCATCTCGTTCTTGACGTCGAACACGTCGAGGCGCTGGACCTTGTCGCGCACCGCCGACCGGTACTGATCGCGGACGTTGTTCTCGTACCACTTGGCGCCGCCGTAGGTCTCGACCACGTCGCGGACCTTGTTCGGATCGAGGCGGATGCGGGCGTGGGCGCGCAGCTCGACCTCGAGCCGGTTGCGGGTCGGGATCTTCATCACCTCGCTGTACGTGTTCGGCCGGACGTCGATGTTGACGACCTCGCGCCGCCACACGAACCCGGTCGAGGTCGGCCCGGTGATCGTGCCGACGAAGGCGCCGGCGCCCAGGAACGGCCGCGACCGGACGTAGCCGACGTGGCCCGCGGGCGTGTGGTGGTTGCGACAGCCCGCGTAGACGACCGCCAGCGCGATCGCGAGGCCAGCCACGACGACACCGCCGAGGTTCTGGGGGCGCCAGAGCCCCGCCTGCCAACCTCGGTGCCTAGATCCGTTCGCCTCCATGTGGCTTCCTCCTCGTTGTCTGGGGCCGTCATAGCCCGGATCGGCGGCCGCGCCAAGCCGCCGGCCGGTTATCGCCCGCGGGGTCGCGCGCCGCCGACCGCGGCCGACGCGGCGCGAACTACTTGGTGCTCAAACGAGATGTCCGCGCGCGCTCGACGGCGCCTCGCCGCGGGTCACCGACGCCGGCGTCCGCTCACGCGGTGCGGCGGAACCGCTCGACCCACGCCACCAGCGCGGCGCCGTAGCTGCGCAGGTGGGCCTGGGTGGGCGCGTCGGTGAGCACGCCGTCGGTGAAGCGGTCCTGGGGCCGGGCCACGAACACCTCGGGCTGGAGCATCGCCGGTGAGTCCGTGTACACCAGGATCTGGCGCAGGTGGTACTGCGCGCGCATGCCGCCGCTCATGCCGGCGGCGGCGCTGACCAGACCGACGGGCTTGCCGCGCAAGGGCGAGGTCGGCGACGGGCGCGAGGCCCAGTCGATCGCGTTCTTGAGCACGCCGGGCACGCTGTAGTTGTACTCGGGCGTCGCGATCACCAGGCCGTCGGCCGCCGCGATCGCCGCCTTCCACGCCGTCACGGCCTCGGGGTCGGGGCCGTCGGGGTCGAAGGTCGGGAGCTCGGCCAGGCGCCCGAAGATGGTCAGCGTGGCGCCCTCGGGCAGGTGGGCGCCGACCGCGGCGAGGAGGGCGCGGTTGTGGGATCCGCGACGGATACTGCCAGCGATGCCGAGGAGCTTGGTCACCGCCGGACCTTACCTGACAAGCCGGCGCCGGTGACGCCGCGGTAACCGACCGGGCGATCTGGCCGTAGGCTTGCGACATGCGGTTCACCAACCCAGCCAAGCTGCGCTTGCCCGGTCCGGGCGAGGCCCTCCCCGGTCGCGCCCACGCCATCGCGGTCGCGCCCAGCCACGCCGTCCTCGGCAACCCGATGACGCCGCCCTTCCCCGCCGGCGTCGCGACCGCGATGTTCGGCCTCGGCTGCTTCTGGGGCGCCGAGCGCGTGTTCTGGCAGACCCCCGGCGTGTGGACGACCGCGGTCGGCTACGCCGGTGGCCCCACGCCCAACCCGACCTACGAAGAGGTGTGCTCGGGCCGGACCGGCCACAACGAGGTCGTGCTGGTCGGCTACGAGCCGGCGCGCGTCGACTACGCGCGGCTCGTGCAGCTGTTCTTCGACAGCCACGACCCGACCCAGGGCATGCGCCAGGGCAACGACGTCGGCACCCAGTACCGCTCGGGCATCTACGCCTTCGACGCCGCGCAGCGGGCCGCGGCCGAGGCCGCCCGGGCCGCGTTCGGGCCCCGGCTGGCGGCCGCGGGCTGGGACGCGATCACGACCGAGATCATCGACGCGCCGCCGTTCTACTTCGCCGAGGACTACCACCAGCAGTACCTGCACAAGAACCCGCGCGGCTACTGCGGGCTCGGCGGCACCGGCGTCGCGTGTCCGATCGGCACCGGCGTGGCCTGAGCCCGAATCCGATTTACTCGCCGTCGCGGCTGCGGTACGCCCGGACGCGATGAAGGCAACGCTCGCGATCTTGCTGGTGACGGTGGTGGGCCTGGGCGCCTGTGGCGACGACGGGGGCACGGGCGACCTCGACGCGGGCGTCGACGCCGCGATCGACGCCCGGCTCGAGGGCTTCGACTCGCCCGACGACAGCTGCCCCGGCGCGGCGCACTGCGCGACCGCCGGCGACGGCACGCTCGCGGTCGGCGCCGCCAAGCGGATCTTCACGCCGACGATCGTCGAGACCTGGACCGACGAGGACGGCGACGGCGAGTACGACAACGGCGAGCCCTACGTCGACGCCAACGGCAACGGCGTGTTCGACGCCTACTGGCTGTTCGGCGGCGGCCGCGCCGCCAACGGCGTCAAGAGCGACCTCGAGGCCCGCGCGGTGGTGTTCGCCCAGGGCGACACCAAGGTCGCGCTGGTCTACTGCGACGCGATCGGCCTGTTGCTCGGCGACATCGAGTCGATCCGCACCGATCCGCGCATCGCCGCCGCCGGCGTCGATCACGTCATCGTCGGCTCGATCCACGCCCACGACGCGGTCGACACGATCGGCCTGTGGGGCCCGCAGGCGCTGGTGAGCGGCTACAACCCGACCTACAACGCCGCGCTGGTCGACGCCACGGTCGCCGCGGTCGTGGCCGCGGCCGGCGCCACCGCGCCCGCGCACCTGGTCATCGCCAAGACGCTCTTGCTCAACGTCCCCGGCGACCCGACCAGCCGCACCGATCAGTGGAACAAGGACATCCGCGATCCGATCATCTTCGATCCGACGATCACGGTCGCGCGGTTCGTGCGCGCCGACGACCCCGACGCCACGATCGCCACGGTCGTCAACTGGGCCGACCACCCGGAGATGTCGGCGTTCGGCCTCGACAACCTGCTGATCTCGTCCCACTACGTCCACTACCTGCGCGACGGGATCGAGCAGGGCGTCGCGCCGCCGTGGCGCGACCCGATCGCCGGCATCGGCGGCGTGACCGTGTTCGTGCAAGGCGCGCTCGGCGGGCAGATCGGCTCGATCCGCGACGCGCCGGTGCCGGGCCCCGACGGCACGCCGATCACCGAGTCGGGCCACCCCAAGGAGGAGGCGCTGGGCACCAACCTCGCGCGCCGCAGCCTCGAGATCCTGCGCGACGAGGGCGAGACGGTCTCCGACCTGCCGCTGTCGTACCGCACCGCCAGGTTCCACGCGCAGATCAACAACACCGGCTTCCAGGTGGCGTTCATCATCGGCCTGCTGGCCCCGCACCCGCTGGCCGGCTACGACCCCGAGCAGCCGATCGGCCCCGGCAACGAGCCGTGGATCCCGATGCGCGCGACCTACCTGCAGGTGGGCCCGCTGGCGATCATCACCGCGCCCGGCGAGCTGCACCCCGAGCTGTGGGTCGGCGGCTACGACGGCTCGTGGTCGTGGGGCTGGCCGATCCTCGACACGACCAAGCCCAACGCGCCCGATCTGTCGACCGCGCCGATGCCGCCGTACCTGCGCGACGTCGTGCTCGCGAACCCGGGCGTGCGCTACCCGGTGCTGGCCGGCCTGGCGATGGACTACTGCGGCTACATCGTCCCGGCCTACAACTACGTGCTCAACAGCAACTCGCCGTACATCGACGAGGCCGACGGCGATCACTACGAGGAGACCTACTCGCTCGGCCCCAACGTCGAGCGCCACGTCGTCTACCCGCTGCTGGAGCTCGCCGGCTGGCGGCCGTGAGGCGCTGAGCTGCGGCGCTGGTCACGGCTCCGGCTCCGGCTCCGGCTCCCGCTCCGGATCCGGTACCGGCTCCGACTCCGGTTCCGGTTCCGGTTCCGGTTCCGGTTCCGGTTCCCGCTCCGACTCCGGTTCCCGCTCCGACTCCGACTCCGACTCCGACTCCGACTCCGACTCCGGCTCCGGCTCCGGCTCCGGCTCCGACTCCGGCTCCGGCTCCGGCTCCGGCTCCGGCTCCGGCTCCGGTTCCGGCTCCGGTTCCGGCTCCGGCTCCGGTTACGCTCTCGGCCCCATGACGCCCCCGCTCACCTACAAGTTCGTCGAGGTGGCCCCGGTCACCGCCGAGACCCTCGAGCACGCCGTCAACACCACGGTCGCCGAGGGCTGGGTCCTCGACGGCGTCCGCTTCGTCATGACCGAGGCGTCGAAGCGCCCGGCGATGGCGTTCGTGAGCTTCGTGCGGCCGACCGACGCTACGGGCTGACCGCCGCGCCGGCGTCGTCGCCGATCGGCGCTCCGGCGCCCCGGACGTGGGTCGCGATCGCGGCCGCGGCCAGCGCGGCCTCGAGCTCGGTCCAGGTGCCCTGCCGCGCATCGCCGGCGACGGTGACCTCGGCGCCGCCGGCGGCGCGGCAGGCGGTGACCGCCGTCGCGATCGTGGCGGGCTGACCGTCGACCGTGATCCCGGCCGCGTCGACCCGGAGCGCGCACCTCGGCGCGGGGGTGGGCGCTGGCTTCGCCACGGTGCCGCGGCCCGCGCCACCGCCGAGCCCGCGGCCGCCGCCCCCGCCCACGCCGAAGCCGCCCCGGCAGCGGATCAGCAGCACCGCGATCACCAGCGCCGCGGCGACGCCGATCCAGAACAGCGCGCGCCGGATGCGGCCGCGCCGGGTCAGGCGCGCCTGGGCCGTCGACGTCATGGGATCACCTCCGGGGTCGTGGGCTCGACGATCACCGCCAGGGCCTGCTGCCCGCGCTGGCACCGCGCGATGTCGCGCTGCAGCCCGGCGACCAGGGCCACCGGCAGCTCGGCCAGCGCCGCCGCAGGGGCGATCACGATGACGTGCTCGGGCAGCGCCGTCGCGCCCAGCGCGCGCGCGACCACGGCGCACACCTGCGCCGCCGGCGCGCGATCGCCCAGGTAGGCCAGGCCGACGTCGCGGTCGGCGACAGCCTCGAGCAGCGGCGCGCCGACCGGGCGCACGCCGTCGGCCGCCTCGAGCTCGATCAGCGTGCCGTCGGCGGCGATCCGCACCGCGACCAGCGGCGCACCCTCGAGCTGGCGCGCGACCGTCGCCACGGCGGCGCGGCGCAGCGCCGCCAGGGTCGGTGAGGTCGCCGGCGGCGCGACCACCTCGGGCGCAGGCGGCGGCGCCGGCTTGGCCGCGCCGCGGGCGCTCGCGGACACCAGCGACGCGAACACCAGGATGAACAGCACGTCGAGCAGCGACGTCAGCGCTCCCGGCGCAGGCGCGCGCCGCCTCACGCGGGCGCTCCACCGGCGCGGCGCCGCGCGTCCCAGGCCTCGACGTTGCGATCGCACGCGTCGACCCAGGCGTGCAGCTTCACGCCGAAGATCGACGACAGCACGATCGAGTAGGCCAGGCCGGCGACCGTGGTCCACACCGCCAGCGCCAGCGGGCCGAGCAGCGCGGTCACGTCGTCGCCGGTCACCGCCAGCGACAGGCCCAGGCCCAGGACCGTGCCGAGCAGGCCGAGCTGCCGCAGCAGATCGACCCAGAACGCCAGCGCCGGCTCGACCCGGAACGCCCGGAGCTGCCACGCGCGCACCTGCCGCGCCGCCCACGCCGGCTCGGTCGCGACCACGACCGCGTGGATCTCGTCGCGCAGCGCCTCGAGCTCGAGGCCGGTGCCGCGCCCGGCCGACGGTGAGTCGACCAGCTCGAGCCCGAGCTGCTCGGTGACCGCGCGCACCCACCGGAGCTCGCCGCGCAGGTGCAGGGCCGATCCCACGAAGACGATCGTGATGATCACCAGCATCAGGGCCGTGAGCCCCCAGCCCTGGACGAACGCGGACATCGCGCCTGCATGATAGTGCATCCGCGCGGGCGCCGCGCCCGGGTCGCCGCCGCGATCGTGGCCGCGGCCGGCCACGGCGGCGCCGCGGCCGTGCGATGACGTCGCCATGACCGTCGCCGATCCCGCCACGACCCACTTCGACGAGCTGATCATCGGCGCGGGCATGGCCGGGCTGACGGTCGCGAGCCTGCTGGCCGCCGACGGTCGCAAGGTGCTGGTGGTCGAGGCCCACGACACGCCCGGCGGCTACGCGCACACCTTCGCGATGGGCGCGTACCGGTTCTGCGCCCAGGTCCACTACATCTGGAACTGCGGCGAGGGCGAGCCGGTGCACGAGCTGCTGCGCCGGCTCGGCCTGGCCGAGACGGTCCGGTTCCACCGCCTCGACCCCGAGGGCTTCGACCACGTCGTCGTCGCCGGCGATCGCTACCGCATCCCCAACGGCCTCGAGAAGTACCGCGACCGCCTGCTGCGGCGGCACCCCGAGGCGGTCACGCCGCTGCGCCGCTACTTCGAGATCATCATGGGCCTCGGCCGCGAGCTCGATCGGCTGCCGCCCAAGATCGGCTGGCGCGAGCTGGTCACCGCGCCGGTGCGGTTCCCGTACCTGCTGCGGCACCAGCGGTGGACGCTGCAGCGCCTCTACGATCACCTGGCGATGCCGCCGCGGCTGCAGGCGGTGCTGGCCGGCCAGGCCGGCGACTACCTGTTGCCGCCGGCCGAGGTGTCGCTCGTGCTGCACGTCGCGCTGGTGCGCAGCTACGACCGCGGCGCGTACTACCCCGAGCATCACTTCCAGCACCTGATCGGCAGCATCGCCGACTCGATCAGCGCGCGGCCCGGCTGTCACGTCGAGCTCGAGACGCCGATCACCCGCATCGAGGTCGCGGGCGGCAAGGTCACCGGCGTGATCGCCGCCGACGGCCGCCGCTTCACCGCCGACCGCTACGTCTCCAACGTCGATCCGCAGCGGACCGTCGCGATGATCGGCCCCCACCACCTGCCGACCGACTACGTGCGCCGCCTGACCTACGCCTACTCGTCGGGCACGTTCACGCTGTACCTGGGCGTACGCGGCCTCGACCTGCGCGACCACGGTTTCGGCTCGTGGAACGTGTGGCACTACCCCGACGACGATCTCAACGCCCAGTACCGCCGGCAGCTGGTCGACGGCAACTGCGACGATCCGTGGCTGTTCATGTCGACGCCGACGCTCCACACCGACGCGCCCGGCCTGTGCCCGCCCGGCGACCAGATCCTCGAGGTGGCGACCAGCGCGCCCTATGCGCGCTGGGCCGAGCTGCGCGCGCGCGACCGCCGGCGCTACAACGCCGAGAAGAAGCGCATCCGCGATCACCTGCTGGCGCTGGTCGAGGAGCGCTACGTCCCCGGCCTGCGCGAGCACCTGGTCATGCGGGTCATGGGCACGCCCGCCACCAACGCCCGGTTCTGCGGCGCGCCCGAGGGCAACGCCTACGGCGCCGCGCTGACCCCGCGCCAGGTCGTGCAGGCTCGCGTGCCGACCGAGACCCCGCTGGCCAACCTGTGGCTCGCCAACGCCACCGCGGGCTTCCCCAGCGTCGCCGGGACCGTCAAGGTCGGGATGGATCTGCACCGCCGCCTGGCGCGGTGACGCCGGAGCCGGAACCGGAACCGGAACCGGAGCCGGCGTCGGAACCGGAACCGGTGCCGGAGCCGGTGCCGGAGCCGGTGTCGGAGCCGGACCGGAGCCGGAGCCGGTGTCGGAACCGGAACCCGAGCCCGAGCCGGAGCGGAACCGGAACCGGAGCCGGTGTCGGAACCGGAACCGGAGCCGGTGTCGGAACCGGAACCCGAGCCCGAGCCGGAGCCGGAACCGGAGCCGGAACCGGAGCCGGAACCGGAGCCGGTGTCGGAACCCGAGCCGGTGCCGGAGCCCGAGCCGGAGCCGGAGCCGGTGTGGACTCTGGGGCCCTACGGCGCCGGCACGCCGGCGTCGGGCTCGGCGTCGGGCGCGGGCAGCGGCGTCATCGACGGCAGGCTCAGGGTGTAGCGCTGGGCCTTGGGGTTGGCCGGCAACGTGACGCCCTTGCAGACCGCGGCGAGCTTGTCGAGGTTGGCCTGGACGCGATCCATGAGCTGGCGGTCCATCAGGCTGCCGGTGATCGGGATCGCGCACACGCTGTAGCTGCCGGGCATGAGCTCGTCGAAGGTCGGGAACGTCGCCGTGCCCAGCCAGATCTCCATGCCGGCGGCGCCGCCGGTCGCGGCGCCGTTGGAGGCCAGGAACGCGTCCATCAACTGCTTGCCGTTGGTGGCCGCGAACGCGCCGCGCATCAGCAGCAGCCACGCGGCGTTGACGGTGGCGCCGGGCTCGGCCTCGACCTTGACGGTCAGCGCGACGTCGCCGGCCGGGATGTCGATCGACGCGTCGGTCGGCCGGCCCTCGATCACCGTCACGGTGCGCGACGCGCTGACCGCCGACATCATCGACGTCTGCATCGCCTGGACCGAGGTCGGGCCCTCGGGCACCTTGTCGAGCACGAACTTGCCGTCGGCGCCGCTCTGCACGAACACCGCCTGACCGCTCGAGCCGATCGGCGCGGCGTTGACCGTGGCGCCGCTGACCGGCTGGCCCTTGCGGGTGACGGTGCCGACCAGCGAGCCGTAGCCGCGCACGGTCAGCTTCAGGTCGGTGACGTCGACGGCGCCGCGCGGGACCTCCATCGACAGGCTGCGGCCGCGGCTGGCGTGCTCGGCGATGATCAGACCGCCGTCCTTGGAGATGCCGCGCACGGCGAAGGCGCCGTCGGCGTCGGTGGTCGCGCTGCGGATGCCGGCCTGGCCCGAGGCGTCGGGATCGGCGGCGATGGTCTTGCCGTCGCCGAAGAGCATCTTGCCGACCAGCACCCGCGCGCCCTCGACCGGGGCGCCCTTGCCGTCGACCACGCGGCCGGTGACCTTGCGCCCGGCGGTGACGGTGATCGCGCCGACGTCGGTGATCTCGCCGTCGGTCACCACCAGGTCGCCCTTCACGAGCTCGGCGAAGTCGGGGCCGGTGACGCGCAGATCGAACCGGCCCGGGTTCATGCCGCCGAGCTCGAAGCGCCCGTCGCGGGTGGTCACGCGGTGCTCCCAGCCCGCGGCGACGATCGCCAGGCTCGGCGCCTTGCCGGTGTCGAGGACGATCGTGCCGCGCAGGCCGCCCGGGGTCGGCAGCACCAGGCGCACGTCGGTGGCGCCGGCGCGGACCGAGGTCGAGCCGGAGCCCCAGGCCGCGCGCTCGCCGTGGCCCTCGCGCGACGCCGCCAGCCGGTAGCTGCCGTCCTCGAGCCCGCGCAGCACGAACCGGCCGCCGCCGTCGGTGGTGGTCGCGGTCGACGACGCGAGGATCAGGTCGCTGCGGCTGCGGTCGTCGGCCAGGAAGTCCGGCACCGCCGACACCGAGGCCTCGGGCACCGGCGCGCCGGCGCGGTCGACGACGATCCCGGCGATGCGACCGGCCTGATCGAGCACCAGCCGGAGGTCCTTGCGGTCGGGCGTGGCCGCGAGGTCGACGTCGGAGATCTTCGAGGCGGCGACCTCGGACTCGGCGCGGATCCGCACCGGCGCCCGCGGCAGCCCCTCGACGACGAACTGGCCGCGGTCGTCGGCCGCGGCCTGGCGGTTGACCATGTCGTTGGACCACTCGGTGCCGCTGACCCGCACGGTCGCGTACGGCGCCGGCGCGCCGTCGCCGTCGACCACGGTGCCGGCGAGGCGCCCGGCCGCGGCCAGCACGATCCGCACGCCGGTCGTCGGGCGATCGTCGGCGACGGTGACCAGCGGGCTGGTGCCGGGCGCGTGGGCCTCGTCCTTGGCGGCGAGCCGGTACGAGCCCGGCGCTACGGTCGCGATCGCGAACTCGCCCTTGGCGTCGGTCGTCACCGCGGTCCGCTCGCCCGAGGTGAACTCCCAGCTCGACGCGTCGCGCGGCCAGACCTTGGCCCCGGCGACCGGCGCCCCGCCCTGGTCGACGACCGTGCCGCTGACCGCGACGCCGCGCCGGAGCGCCAGGACGATCTCGACCTGGCGCTGGGTCTTGCCGATGACCGCGGTCCCGGTCGCCGGCGCGTAGCCGGGCGCGGTCGCCGACGCCACCGTCCAGCCGTCGTCGACGCCGGTGAACGTGGCCACGCCGGCGGCGTCGGTGGTGGCGGTCGGCTCGGTGATCGACGCCAGCGTGACCACCGCGCCGGCGACCGGCCGGGCGTCGGCGCCGTCGCCGTGGACCGTGACCTTGACGGTGGCGCCGAGGCGCAGCCGGATGATCACCGGCTCGGCGTCGGCCGCGACCCGGGTCGAGACCGGCCCGCCGACGAGGTCGCCGCGACGCGCGCCGACCGCGTAGGTGCGACCGAGCAGCTTGTCGAACGCGAACGAGCCGTCGGCCTCGGTCGTGACCTTGCGCAGCGGCGCGGACGAGACCCACACCTCAGCGCCAGCCACCGGGTGATCGAGATCGTCGAGCACCTGGCCCTCGAGCAAGAGCGGCCCCGCGGGATCGGCGTCGCGCGCCAGGATCGGCGCCGGGCCCGACGGCGCCTCGGGCTGGGCCTGGGACGGCGTCCGCGGCGCCGCGGTCGGCGCGGCGGTCGGGGCCGGCGGCGGGGGCGGCGCATGGCCGCGGCGTCCGAAGGCGAACCACACCACCACCGCCACCCCCGCGAGCGCCAGGCCGATGAGCGCGAGCGTCTTCTTGGTCATCGCGCCCCGAGCTAAGCACGATCAGGACCACGGCGAACCAGCCGAAAGAGCAGGCTCGCCCACATCGCCGCCGGCCTGCGACCGCCCTGGGACGGTCGCACCCGCGGTCGCATGCGACCGGCGTAACCCCGGCCGCGGCCGCGGCGTCCAAGCCTGCACGAATAAATTTCTCATTCAATATATTGCTGCATGTCGAACTATGCTTAGTGTCGAACCTACGACCATGGCCCCACGCGCGCCCCACAGCCCCGGCGCCGCGCTCCACGACCTGATGGTCCTGGTCAGCGCGGGCGACCACGGCCCCGACGGCAACCCGCTGGCCCTGATGCACGAGGCCGGCCTCAGCCTGCCCGAGGTGGTCGCGCTCAGCCGGCTGCGCCACGGCGACGCCTGCTCGATCGGCGAGCTGGCGGCGCTCCTGGGCCTGTCGATGTCCGCGACCAGCGCGCTGGTCCAGCGGCTGGTCACCGCCGAGCTGGCCCACCGCCGCGAGGACCCCAGCGACCGCCGCGCCAAGCAGGTGACGCTCAGCGCCCGCGGCCTGGCGGTGATCGGGCGCATCGCGGCGGCCCGGGCCGAGTCGATGACCCGCGGGCTGGCGCGGCTGCCCCGGGCGCTGCGGGCCGAGCTGCTCGACGTCGTCGCGCGATCGACCGCGGCGCTGCGCGTCGACGCGGTGGGCGCGTGAGGGCCCTCGCCGCGCTGGCCCTCGTGGCCGCGACCGCCGGGCCGGCGCGGGCCGAGCGCCTGGCCGAGCTGCTGGCCGCGGGGCGGCGCCACGGGCGCGAGCTGGCCGAGGCCGAGGCGACGGCCGCGGTGGCCGACGCCGCGACCGAGCTGGCGCGGGCACCGCTGTGGCCGACGCTGACGGTCGGCCTCGGGTACACCCGCAACCAGCACGCCTCGATCGTGCCGCTGGGCGCCGAGCCGCTGACGATCGTGCCGCTCGACCAGCTCGACGCCACCGCGACCTTGACCGTGCCGCTGTTCGATCTGGCCGCGCGCCGCCGCGCGACCGCGGCGGCGGCCGACCACGCCGCGGCGGTGGCCGCGATCGCGGTGACCGCGCGCGACGGCGATCGCGCGATCGTCCGCGCGTACTTCGCGTGGGTCGGCGGCGCGGCGTCGGCCGCCGCCGCGGTGTCGGCGCGCGCCGCCGCGGTCGACAACCTCGCCCTGGTCGAGCGCCGCGCCGAGGCCCAGCTGGCGTCGCCGCTCGACGTGGCCCGGGCCCGGGCCGCGATCGCCGACGCCGACGCGACGATCGCCGCGGCCGAGCTGGTGGTCGCGCTGGCGCAGCGCGAGCTCGCCACCGCCACCGGCGTCACCGTCGACGCGGCCGCCCCGCCGCTGCCGGCCGCGGACGCGCCCGAGCGGCCGCTAGCGACCTGGCTCGGCGACGCGCCCACCCAGCCCGAGGTCCACGCGGCGGTCGCGCGCCACCGGGCCGCGCAGGCCCGCGTCGACGTGAGCCGCGCCGCGACCCTGCCGACCGTCGCGGCGACCGCCAGCGAGCGCTGGACCAACGCCGCCGGCTTCGGCGAGGCGCTGTCCGGCGCCGTCGGCGTCAGCCTGACCTGGCGCTACGGCCTGGCCACCCCGCGCCAGGTCGCGGTCGACCGCGCGGCGGTGCGGGTCGAGGCCGTGCGCGCGGCCCGGGCCGATCAGGCGGCGCGCGATCGCATCACCGACGCCTGGCACCAGGTGGCGGCGCGGCGCGCGACCGTGGTCGCCGCCGAGGCCGGCGTGGCGGCCGCGCGCCTCGGCGCCGCGACCGCGCGCGAGCGCTTCGCCGCCGGCACCTCGACCCAGCTCGACGTGACGCTGGCCCAGCGCGACGCCCTGGCCGCGGAGCTGGCGGTGGTGTCGGCGCGGGCCGAGCTCGCGGCCGATCGCGCGCTCCTGCGCCTGGCCGCCGGCCGCGAGGTCGGGCCGTGACCGTCGACGTCGCCGCGCGCGTGCGCGTCGCCCGGGGCGGGCGCCTGCGCCGGGCCCAGGCCACGATCGTCGTCGCGCTGCGCATGATGCTGCACGACAAGGCCAAGCTCATCGGCACGACCCTGGGCGTGGTGTTCGCGGTGGTGCTCGCCGCCCAGCAGCTGGGCGTGCTGTTCGGCCTGCTGCAGAAGAACACGATGTTCGTCGACAACGCCGGGGCCGACCTCTGGATCGTGCCGCCCAACACCACCCAGGCCGCGCCGGGGCAGCGGCTCTCGACCGCGCTGCTCGACCAGGCCCGCGCCACGCCCGGGGTCGCGATCGCCGCGCCGCTGGTGATGGTCGGCACCTCGATCACCAAGCCCGGCGGCGGCAGCGAGGCCACGACCCTGGTCGGGTACGACCTCGACGCCGGCCTCGGCGGCCCCTGGAACATCGTCGCCGGCGACGTCGCGGCGCTGCGCGGCCCCGACGCGCTGTTCTTCGAGGACGCCCAGCGCGAGAAGTTCGGCGGCCTCAACCTCGGCAGCGTGCGCGAGGTCGGCGGCCACAAGGTCCGCGCGGTCGGCTTCACCTGGGGGCTGCAGCCGTTCGGGCCGCCGTTCTCGTTCGCCGACATCGACCTGGTCCGCGATCTCGGCGACGTGCCCAGCGATCGCCTGTCGTTCGTGCTGGTGACGGTCGCGCCCGGCGCCGACCCGGCCGCGGTCGCCGCCGACCTGGCCGCGCGCTGCCCCGGCGCCGAGGTGATCGCCGCCGACGCGTTCCACCAGCGGATCGTCTCGACGCTGCTGCGCCAGCAGCTCGGCATCACGTTCGGCACGTCGACCGCGTTCGGCCTGGTGATCGGCTTCATCATCGTCGCGCTGTCGATGTTCTCGGCGGTGATCGACAACCTGCGCGAGTACGGCACGCTCAAGGCCATCGGCCTGACGTCGTGGGATCTGACCCGCATGCTGATCGTCCAGTCGATCGTCTACGCGCTGGTCGGCTCGCTGATCGGCCTGGGCCTGGTGGCGGCGATGTCGGCCGGCATCCGCTCGGCCAACCTCGTGGTCATCATCCCGCGCACGCTGGTGCTGGCCACGCCGATCATCATGACCGTGCTGTGCATGCTGGCGTCGGTGCTGGCGCTGCGCCGGGTCCGCAAGCTCGAGCCCGGGATGGTGTTCCGGTGAGCCTCGCCGTCGACGCCCGCGCGATCGGCAAGGTCTTCGGCGAGGGCGCGCTGGCGTTCCGCGCGCTCGATCAGGTCGACTTCCAGGTCTCGACCGGCGAGCTGGTCATGCTGGTCGGCCCGTCGGGCTCGGGCAAGACCACGCTCCTGTCGATCCTCGGGTGCGTGCTGTCGGCCAGCGAGGGCGAGCTGGCGCTGTTCGGCGAGCGCATCAGCGGACGCAAGGAGCGCGAGCTGCCGGTGCTGCGGCGGGCGCTGATCGGCTTCGTCTTCCAGGGCCACAACCTGATCGCCGCGCTGTCGGCGCTCGACAACGTCCGGCTGGTGCTCGAGACCCGCGGCGCCGCGGCCCGCGCCGCCCGCGACGAGGCCGTGCACCTGCTGACCGCGGTCGGCCTCGCCGACAAGCTCGCGCGCCGGCCGGCCGAGCTGTCGGGCGGCCAGCGCCAGCGGGTCGCGATCGCCCGGGCCCTGGCCGGCGGTCCGCCGCTGGTCCTGGCCGACGAGCCGACCGCGGCGCTCGACGCGCACGCCGGGCTCGAGGTCACCGAGCTGCTGCTGACGCTGTGCCGCGAGCGCGGCGCCACCGTCGTCGTCGTCACCCACGACAACCGCATCTTCCACCTCGCCGATCGCATCGTCCACATCGAGGACGGCCGGATCGTCGACGGTCGCCTCCCGGGAGCCGCCTCATGAGCCGCCTGCGCCGACGCTGGTACCTGCCGCTGGTCGCGGCGTTCTTCGGCCTGATGACGTGGAACGTCGGCAAGCTGCTCGGCCAGCCGCCGCCGACCCAGCCCAACGCCGCCGATCGCGCCAACGCCGCGCGGGTCGCGGCGCCGCCGCCCGGCCAGGTCGACGAGCGCGAGGCCCCGGGCCCGTCGGGCACCGTCGCCGGCAACGGCGTGGTCGAGCCGGCCCAGCCCGAGACCCGGGTCGGCGCGCCGATGCCCGGCCGGGTCACGCGGATCGCCGTCGCCGAGGGCGCCCAGGTCGAGGCCGGCGCGGCGCTGGTCGAGTTCGATCAGGCGGTCGAGCAGGCGGCGCTGGCCGCGGCTCAGGCCGAGGTCGACGGCGCCAGCGCCCAGCTCGCGCGCACCGTCCGCGGCAGCCGCGGCGAGGACGTCAAGGCCGCGCTGGCCGACGCCGACAGCGCCCGGGCCCGGGCCGAGCTGTCGCGCGGCGTGGCCGAGCGCCTGGCCCAGGCCGGCGCCGGCGGCGCCGCGACCGGCGACGAGGTCGACCGCGCCCGCCGCCAGGCCGAGATCGACGCCGCGTCGGCCCGCGCCGCCGAGGCCCGCCGCCTGGCGGTCGTCGCCGGCTCGCGACGCGAGGACGTGCAGGTCGCGCGCGCGCAGCTGGCCGCGGCCGAGGCCCGTCGCGCCCAGGCCGAGGCGACGCTCGCGCGCCTGACCGTGCGCGCGCCGATCGCCGGCGAGGTGTTGCAGGTCAAGTACCGCGCCGGCGAGTACTACCAGCCCGGCGCCGAGCCGCTGCTGGTCCTGGGCGACACCCGGTCCCTGCGCGTCCGCATGGACGTCGACGAGCGCGATCTGGCCAAGGTCGCCGTCGGCGACCAGGCCACGTTCCGGGTCATCGCCCTGCCCGGCCGCGACTTCACCGGCACCGTCGTCAAGCTCGGGCATCGGATGGGCCGCAAGAACGTGCGCACCGACGATCCGGCCGAGCGCAACGACACCAAGATCCTCGAGGTCGTGATCACCGTCGACGCCCCCGCCGGCCTCGTCGTCGGCCAGCGCGTGGTCTGCTACGTCGCCGGCGGCCGCTGACCCGCCGGCGCGCGCCCGCGGCGCTCAGCCCAGGAACGGGTAGCGGTAGTCGGTCGGCGGCGCGAACGTCTCCTTGATCGTCCGCGCGGCCACGAACCGCTGCAGGTTCATCGCCGAGCCGGCCTTGTCGTCGGTGCCCGAGGCGCGGGCGCCGCCGAACGGCTGCTGCCCGACCACCGCGCCGGTCGGCTTGTCGTTGAGGTAGAAGTTGCCGGCGGCGTTGCGCAGCCGCGCGGTGGCCTCGACCAGCGCCGTGCGCTCGCGCGCGAACACCGCGCCGGTCAGCGCGTACGGCGACGTCCGATCGACCAGGGTCAGGACCTCGTCCCAGGCGTGATCCGGGTAGACGTGCACGGTCACGATCGGCCCGAAGAACTCGTCCTGCATGTGCCGCACCATCGGGTCGTCGGTGGTGAGGATCGTCGGCCGCACGAACCAGCCGTCGCGATCGTCGCACTGGCCGCCGGCGACGACGCGCATGCCGGGCGTGCCGCGCGCCTCCTCGATCGCCGCGCGGTGGCGGTCGAACGCGGCCCGCTTGATCACCGCGCCCATGAAGTTGCCGAAGTCGCGCACGTCGCCCTGGGTCACGCCCTCGGTGTCGGCCACGAGCTGGTCGACCAGCGCCGCCCAGACGCTGGCGGGCACGTACGCGCGCGACGCCGCCGAGCACTTCTGGCCCTGGTACTCGAAGCCGCCGCGGATGATCGCGGTCGCGACCGCGGCCGGGTCGGCCGACGGGTGCGCGAGGATGAAGTCCTTGCCGCCGGTCTCGCCGACCAGGCGCGGGTAGCTCTTGTAGCGGTCGAGGTTGCCGGCGACCTGCTTCCACAGCGACCGGAAGATCTCGGTCGAGCCGGTGAAGTGGATCGCGCCGAGGTCCCGGTGCCCGACCGCGGCCGGGGCCAGCTCGTGGCCGAACCCCGGCACCAGGTTGATCACGCCCGGAGGCAGGCCGGCCTCCTCGAGCAGGAGCAGCGTGTGCCAGGCCGCGAGCATCTGGCTCTCGGACGGCTTCCACACCACGGTGTTGCCCATCAGCGCCGGCGCGCACGGCAGGTTGCCGGCGATCGCGGTGAAGTTGAACGGCGTCAGCGCGAAGGTGAAGCCCTCGAGCGGGCGCAGCTCGGTCTGGTTCCAGACCCCGGGCGACGACACCGGCTGCTCGGCGTAGAGCTTGCTCGCGAAGTGGACGTTCCAGCGCAGGAAGTCGATCAGCTCGCACGCCGCGTCGATCTCGGCCTGGTGGCAGGTCTTGCTCTGGCCGAGCATGGTCGCGGCGTTGATGCGCATGCGCCACGGCCCGGCCAGGAGCTCGGCCGCGCGCAGGAACACCGCGGCCCGGGCCTCCCACCGCATCGTCGCCCACTCGCGCCGGGCGTCGGCCGCCGCCGCGATCGCGCGCTCGACGTGGTCGCCGTCGCACGCGTGGAAGCGCGCGACCACGTGGCGGTGGGCGTGGGGCATGACCACGTCGACCAGGCGACCGGTGGTGACGCGCTCGCCGCCGATCACCGCTGGCACCTCCGGGCACTCGCCGGCGAGCTGGTCGAGCGCCGCGGTCAGGCGCGTCCGCTCGGGGCTGCCCGGCGCGTAGCCGAGCACGGGTTCGTTGCCGGGGTGCGGGACCGTGACCGTGCCGTCGTGCATGCCGTGGGCTTACCACAGCCGCGCCGGCGTCGGCCGCCGCTACTCCTTGTCGAGGTAGGTGTAGCCGATCATCCCCTGGCGGAACCGGTTGATCAGCAGGCGCGACTCCTCGATCGTCAGGAGCTTCTTGCGCAGCGCGACCTCGACGTTGGCGCGCAGCCGGCCCAGCAGGTCGCTGGCCGAGTAGTCGACGAAGCCCAGCACCTCGCTGACCGTGTCGCCGGCGACGACGTCCTTGACGTCGTAGTCGCCGTCGGGCAGCAGCTGGACGTGGACGGTGTTGGTGTCGCCGAACAGGTTGTGCAGGTCGCCGAGGATCTCCTGGTAGGCGCCGACCAGGAACATGCCCAGGTAGTAGTCCTGGCCGTCGTCCTTGGGGTGCAGCTCGAGCACGTGCTTGACGTCGCGCAGGTCGATGAACGAGTCGATCTTGCCGTCGGAGTCACACGTGATGTCGGCCAGGGTCGCGCGCCGGGTCGGCTCCTCGGCCAGCCGGTGGATCGGGCAGATCGGGAACAGCTGATCGACCGCCCACGCGTCGGGCAGCGACTGGAACATCGAGAAGTTGCAGAAGTACGTGTCCGACAGCGCCTTCTCGAGCCCCTCGAGCTCCTCGGGGATGTGGGGCTGGCCGCGGACCAGGCTGAGCACCTTCTCGCAGATCGCCCAGAACAAGTTCTCGCACGTCACCCGGTGCTCGAGCGACAGGTGGCCGAGGTTGAACAGCTGCAGCACCTGGTCCTTGTACTCGAGCGCGTCGTGGTAGCTCTCGAGCAGGTTCTTCTGCGACACCAGCTGGTAGGTGTCCCACAGGTTCTTGACCAGCGGCGCCGTCGGCTGCTTGATGTCCTTGGGCACGTCGGTGTCGAACTCGGTGACGCCGAGGACGTTGACCACCAGCACCGAGTGGTGGGCGGTGACCGCGCGGCCCGACTCCGAGACGACGTGCGGGTGCGGCACGTTGTCGGCGTCGCAGATCTCCTTGAGCGTGTAGACGATGTCGTTGGCGTACTCCTGCAGGGAGTAGTTCATCGACGACGCGAAGTTGGTCTGCGAGCCGTCGTAGTCGACGCCGAGGCCGCCGCCGACGTCGCAGTACGACAGGCCGGTGGCGCCGAGCTTGTACAGCTCGACGAACAGCCGGCCGGCCTCGCGCAGCGCGTTCTTGATGCTCTTGATCGCCGAGATCTGCGACCCCAGGTGGAAGTGCATCAGCTTGAGCGTGTCGATCTGGCCCCAGGCCTTGAGCTTGGCGACCGCGGTCACCATCTCGGACGCGGTCAGGCCGAACTTCGAGAAGTCGCCGCCCGACTGCTCCCAGCGGCCGGCCCCGCGCGACGACAGGCGCGCGCGCATGCCCAGGGTCGGCCGGATGCCGACCCGCTCGGACACCCGGTGGATCTGATCGATCTCCGACGGCTTCTCGATCACCAGCACGACCGTCCGGCCCAGCTTCGACGCCAGGAGCGCGGTCTCGATGTACTCCTCGTCCTTGTAGCCGTTGCAGATGATCAGCGCCTCGTCGTCCTGGTGGATCGCCATGACGGTCAGGAGCTCGGGCTTGCTGCCGGCCTCGAGGCCGTAGTGGAACGGCCGGCCGTACTCGATGATCTCCTCGACCACGGTCCGGTTCTGGTTGACCTTGATCGGGTAGACCCCGCGGTACTGGCCCTGGTAGCCGTACTCCTTGATCGCGCCGTTGAAGGCGCCACAGATCAGCTCGATCCGCGCCCGCAAGATGTCGGAGAAGCGCAGCAGGATCGGCAGCTGGATGCCGCGCCCGGTGAGCTCGTCGATGAGCTCGCGCATGTCCATCGTGCCGCCGGTGGGCCCGCGCGGCGTCACGATCAGGTTGCCCTGCTCGCTGATGTCGAAGTAGCCGCAGCCCCAGCGCTGGATGCCGTAGGTCTCCAGCGCCTCCGCGCGGTTCCAGCGGCGGAGAGGATCCTGAGCGAGCATCGCCTTGACGCGGGCCATGGGTCCATCTGTTACGGCCTTCCGCCCCCCTGCGCAATGGCGATGTGCAGGCGATCTCGGTGGCGTTCCGGTGACATCGGCCCGTGCGCCAGGGCCCGGTGGGCGCGCGGATGGTCGCGCGCGTGCGCCCGCCGGGCCGGTCGCGGGTAAGCTCGACGGGCATGACGATGAAGCGGTGGGCCGTGAAGCCCGGCGAGCTGCGGGCGCTGGCGCGGACGAGCCGGCTGGTCTGGGCCGCGCGCTGCGCGATGCGCACCGAGGAGTGGCGGCCGCCCGGCGTCGACGCGCTGTGGGACGACGGCCTGCGGCTGCTGGTCGAGGCCGCCGCCGCCGCGCCGGGGGCGATCGAGGTCGCGACGGTCGCGCGCGCGCTCGGCGACCGCGGCGCGCTCGCGTCCAATCGCCGGGACGGCACCGACGCCGAGGCCCTGGGACGGTGCATGAACTACGCGACCCTGACCGTGCGCTGCGCCCTCGAGGCGACCGCCCTGCCCGACGGGCCGGCCCTGGCCAAGGCGGTCATCGACGTCGCCAAGTACGCCGCGTCGATCCCGGCCCTGCTCGCCCACGCCGGCCTGACCCGGGCGCCGCCGGGCGCCGCCGCCGTCGACGTCGCCGCGGTCGCGGTCTGGGGCGCGATCCGCGCGGATCTGGCCCCGTGCGCGGCGACCGCGCCGGGCGTGTCGCTCGCCGACGTCCGCGCGCTGGCGCCGCTGTGGCCACCGGGCGCGCGCGCCTGGATCGCGCCCTGACCGGCCTCGACGAGGGGCGGGCTGCGGCCAGGCGACCGACTCCCCGCTACCGCGGCGGCGACCGCTCGACCGGCTCGGGGCCGACCTGCCCGAGGAGTCCGTGCGGCGGTCGACCTCGCGCCGAAGCGGCGTGTGATCCCGGCCGACCGGACCTCGCTCAGCGCGTGCCCGAGCGCGCCGACCGCCGCGATCCACAGGATCCCGGAACACGCGAGGCTCATCGGGCCGCCATCACCCGATCGCGCGCCCCGGCGCTTCGGCGGCGCCGAACCGCCGCCCAGCCTGCATAGTCGAGGCATGTCCCACTCGGCGGCGCTCGGCGTCTCCCTGGTCCTGCTGGTGGCGAACGCCTGGTTCGTCCTGTTCGAGTTCGCGCTCGTGCGCATGCGGGCCACGCGGCTCGAGGAGCTCGCCGAGCAGGGCGTCCGCAACGCGACCCACGCGCGGCGCATGCACGACCGGATGAACGACTACCTGGGCGCGTGCCAGGTCGGCATCACCACCGCGTCGCTGGCGATCGGCTGGCTGGCCGAGCCGGCGGTGTCGGCGCTGCTCGAGCCCGCGCTCGGCGCGAGCGCCCACGGCGTCGCGGTGGCGATCGCGTTCTTCCTCATCACCACCATCCACATCGTCGTCGGCGAGCAGGTCCCGAAGGCCGCCGCGATCCAGGTGCCCGAGCGCGCGCTCTTGTGGTCGGTGACGCCGATGCGCGTGTTCTTCGTCGTGTTCTTCTTGCCGCTCAAGGCGCTCAACGCGATCGTCAACCTGACCCTGCGGCTGATCGGCCTGTCGGTGCGACCGCACACGGAGCCGTCGATGTCGGTCGAGGAGATCCGGATCGTCGTCAACGACGCCTACCGTCACGGCGCGGTGTCGCTCGATCGCAGCCTCTTGCTCGAGAACGGCCTCGACTTCAGCGGCCTGGTCGCGGGCGAGGCCATGATCCCGCTCGCGCGGGCCGCCACGCTCGACCTCCAGCAGCCGATCCCGGAGCGGACGCGGGTGATCGCGAGCCGGCGCCTGTCGCGCTACCTGGTCACCGACGGCGGCCCCGACAACATCATCGGCTACGTCCACGTCAAGGACCTGTACGCGTCGAACGAGGTCGCCCTGACGCAGGTCCAGCGCCGGCTCTTGCGCCTGCGCGCGACCACGCCGCTCGACGCGGTGCTGCGCCACATGCAGCGCGACCGCACCCACATCGCGCTGGTCACCGGCGACGACGACCGGCCGATCGGGCTGATCACGCTCGAGGACGTGCTCGAGGAGCTGGTCGGCGAGATCCACGACGAGTTCGAGGAGATCCGGGTCTGGAACCTGGCCGACCACGTCGCGCCCCGCGCGGTCGACGTCGCGCTCGCGGTCGACAGCCGCGACGGCGCGATCCGGGCGCTGGTCGAGACGATCAGCCGCGCCGATCCGACGGTCCGCGTCGACGCGGCGGTCCAGGCCGTGCAGCGCCGCGAGGCCCAGGCCGCGACCTCGGTCGGCCAGGCCGTGGCGGTGCCGCACGCCCGGCTGCCTGGGCTCGCGCGCACCTACGTCGCGATCGCGCGCCTGCCCGAGCCGATCCCGTGGAGCCGCGCCGACGATCTGATCCGGTTCGTGTTCCTGATCCTGACACCGGCCGAGACGCCGCTCGAGCAGAACCGCGCGCTGATGCGCGTCGCGCAGCTGGTGCGCGACGAGCTCCTGTTCGCGCGGCTCGACGAGGCGCCGTCGCCCGAGGCCCTGCTCGAGGTGGTCCGGGCCGCCGACGTCGTGGCGTGAGCGCGCGCGGGCCTCGGCGACGCCGCCAGGACGTCAGCGGGTCGAGCTCGGTCCCGCTCAGCCGACGGTCATGCGGCCGCCGTCGCGCAGGGCCTGGGGCACCAGCGACGACGGCTCGGTGGTCGACACCAGCCACAGCTGGTGGGCGGCGCGGGTCACGCCGATGTGCAGCAGGTGCCGCGCCCAGTGGACGTCGGGGTAGCTCTGCGCGTTGACCTCGACCATGATGACGTAGTCGAACTCGAGGCCCTTGACCTGGGTGACGTCGGTGATGTCGACGCCGGGCTGGAAGCTGAACTCGTCGCGCTTGACCCGGCGCAGCGCCGGGATCTCGGCGCGGGCCAGGCCGGCGTGGTAGGCGTCGGCCTGCTCGGGGTGACGCGAGATCACGCAGCAGCTCGCGGTCGGCTCGCGCGCCATCAGGTTGCGCAGCGCGTCCGACAGGAACGCGACCGCCTCGCCGATGTCGCCGAACTCGTGCAGCTCGACCGGCTCGCCCGGGCGGGCCGCGAGCGGCTCGTCGGGCGCCAGCTCGGGCCCGAGCACCTCGCGCGCCAGCAGCATGACCTCGGCGGTCGACCGGTACGACAGCTTGAGCGGCCGCACGATCGCCGGCTGCCCGGTCTGGAGCAGCAGGTCGGCCCAGCCGCTGAAGTTGTTGTCGAACACCAGCCGCTGGGCGGTGTCGCCGGCGATCGTGACCGAGCGGTGGTCGGCGCGGCCGTCGGGCGCGTGGACCGCCTCGACCAGCACCTTGATCTCGATCGCGCTGCGGTCCTGGGCCTCGTCGACCGCGACGTGGCTGTACGACAGCTCGTCGCCGTCGGGCGTGAACAGGCCGCCGCGCTTGAGCTGGATCAGGCGCAGGAACAGCGGATCGTCCTCGTCGTCGACCCGGCCGGCCGGATCGTCGTCGTCGACGCCCAGGGTCGAGCCGTCGGCCGCGACCACCGCGACGCCGTCGTCGTCGACCACCGGCTTGGCCGGGGCCGCGATCTGGCGCTTGACCCAGGCCACGACCCGGTCGAGATCGCGCTGGCTGACGTCGGGGACGCCGGCGAACCCGGCGGCGAGCGCGACCGGATCGGTCAGGAGCTCGGCCCAGTCGGTGACGACGTCGTCGGCGCGCTTGCGCCAGCGCTTGAGCATGCCCTCGAGCGCGATCCGCACCGACGGGTCGAGGTGATCGGACTTGCGGACCCAGGTCAGCATCCCCCACAGCCGCGGCACCAGCGCCCGCTTGCCCAGGCGCGCCCACTCCGACAGCACGACGTCGGTGACGCCCGCGACCGCGGCGATGTCGACGGTGATCGTCGCGGTCTGCTGCGCCACCAGGTCGGCCAGCACGCTCAGGAACCGCGGGTGCTTCTTGACCCGCGACACGGTCTCGGGCGGATCGTCGTTGTACTTGATGGGCGTGTCGGGCAAGAGCTTCATGCGCGTCGTGCGCGCCCAGCCGGTGTAGGTCACGACCGGCACGTTGCCGACGCCGAGCGCCGGCAGGACGCCGGCGACGTAGCGGACCAGCGCCGATGACGGCACCACGAACAGCATCGCGTTGGCGCGGAACCGCCGGCTGTCGGCGAAGTTCAGGTACGCGACCCGGTGGAGCGCCACGGTGGTCTTGCCCGACCCGGCGCCGCCCTGGATGACGACGATGCCGCTCTCGGGGTGCGAGATCAGCTCGAACTGCTCCTTGTCGATGAGCGCCGCGATCTCGGGCAGGCCCTTGTCGGCGCGGATCTGCTGGCCGTGGTGGACGCCGAGCTTGCCCTTCTGGCCGCCGGTGGCGACCACCGGCCGCGCGGCCTTGCCCATGCCGCCGTGCAGCACCGGCTGCATCGTGCCGACCGCCTGCTGCCAGGTGCCCCGGGCGTCCTTGATGTACGTGCCCTGGGGCGCGCCGATCCGGCGCAGCGCGCCCTTGTTGATCGACACGTTGCGCCGGGCCTCGACCACGCCGTCGAGGGACCTGCCCGCGAACTCCTCCTCGTAGTCGTCGCCCTCCTCGTACCGGTAGTAGATGCGGCTGACCGGCGCGTTGCGCCAGTCGACGATCTGCACGTTCGAGGTGCGGTCGATGAAGCCGCGCTTGCCGATCATGACGTCGCGGTGCTTGCCGTGCTCGCGCAGGCGGATGTGCGCGAAGTACGGCGACTGCAGGTCGATCGGCAGGGTCCGCGACCCGCCCAGGCGCCCGCGCAGGGCCGCGAGCCGGGTCATCTGCTCGATCAGCGGCGGCAGATCCTCGGACCGGGCCTCGGAGATCTGGTCGCGGAGGGACACGAGGTCGGCGTCGACGTCGTCGGTCGTGGCGCGAGGACCTTCGTCATCGTCCCCGAGCGCAGCGCGGGCCTGGACCTGACCGAGGAGGTGTTCCTCCTCGGCGACGATGGCAGCGGCCGGGCTGCCGGGGGTGACGGCATTCGACATGGGGACCGGGACTCATATCAGAACCCCACGCACGCGCAAGACCGGAAGACCGCGGTCGTGTCCGCGGGGGCCCGGGCCGAGGCGGGGCTCCGCGAGGTCGCCGTCGACGACGACGCGGCTCCGCGAGGTCGCCGGTGACGACGACGCGGCTCCGCGAGGTCGCCGTTGACGACGACCGGGCCGAGCGGGGCTGCTCGAGGTCCGGTGACGACGACCGGGCCGAGCGCGGGGCTGCTCGAGGTCCGGTGACGACGACCGGGCCGAGCGCGGGGCTACTCGAGGTCGCCGTTGACGACGACGTAGCTGGTGGCGGTGCCGACGTTGAGGCTCGACACGCGCAGACCGCCCGGCAGCGCCGGCAGCGGCACCGCCGCCAGCAGCGGGGTGAACGTGCCCATCATGTGCTCGATCATCGCCGGCATCAGGCGCTCGAGGGCCTGGCCCGGGATGCCCGAGACGTCGGCGAGGACGTCGGCGTGGATCGTCGGCGGCGCGATCGTCAAGGTCGCGACGTTGGTGGCGCCGCTGGCGTGCGGCGCGACCTTGACCTCCATGTCGACGTTCATCGCCAGGGTCGTGATCTCGTTGCCCTGGTCGGTCAGGTGGACGATCAGGTCGGGCATCGTGATCCGCAGCGCGCCCTCGGCGCCGGCGGTCAACGTCGGCGGCAAGAGCGCCTCGAGCCGGACCGCGTCGTAGTTGCCGAGGTCCTGAGCCAGGGTCAGGTCGAGGCCGCCCGCGCTCCAGAACGCCGCGAGCAGCTCGTTGAGCGCGTCGTCGGCGACCGCGAGCTGGAACCCGGCGGCGCCGCGCTGGGGCGGCGCCTGGTCGTCGGTGTACAGGAACCCGTGGCTGGCGCCGGCGACGGTGAACGTGCTGTCGAGCACCATCTCGGCGCCGGCGCTGTCGAAGGCGATGCCAGCGGCGGCGACCTCGACGGTCACGCGCTCGCCGAGCACCGGCAGGGTCTGCGGCCCGACCTCGATGCCGGCCACGGTCTGCTCGACCATCGGGCCGATGAACTTCTCCATCGAGCTGGCCAGGACCTTGCCGATCTCGTTGTTGAGGTCGAGCAAGGACAGCACCGCGCCGGGGACGCCCGAGGCCGACAGGTCGAAGCCGGTGAAGGTGACCGTCGACGACGGCAGCGTGACCGCGAACCGGCCGGCGGCGACGTCGACCGCGATCGTGCCGCGGATGCGGGCGGTGGTCGCCCGGATCGTGATGTCGGTGTCGGCGTCGATGCAGGCGGCGGCGTAGCGGGCGTGCAGCGGGATGTAGAGCTGGTGCAGGGTCACGTCGAGCGCCAGGCCGGCGTCGCTGGGGACCAGCGCGATGTCGGCGTGGTCGAGGTCGAGGCCGGGGCGGACCGAGACCTTGCCGTACAGGCAGTCCTCCTGGCCGTTGGTCAGGCCCTTGGCGACGACCGGGTTGTACGGCATCACGAGCGCGCCGAGGTCGGTCGTCGCGACCAGCGCCTCGGCGGTGTCGCCGAGCACGGTGAAGGCCTCGCGCGACAGCTGCATCGCGATGGCGTTGTCGACCTGCGCGCCGGCGGGGCGGAACGCGCCGGTCAGGACGCCGCGGACGTCGTCGGCGTGGCCGCCGTCGGCCGAGGTCGCGGACGTCGCGATCAGGTTGGCGCCGGGGTGGACCGCGACCGTGGCGGTGAACGAGCCGTCGGCGCTGATCTCGGCCGGCGTGCCGTTGACGGTCACCTCGGTGACGTCGGCGCCGGTGACGCTGGGCCCGACGGTGCCGAGCACCACGACCGAGGTGAGGCCGTCGCGCATCGTGCCGCGGGCCGGCGACGTCACCGTCAAGGCCGGAGGCTCGGGGCGGGATCCGACCTCGGTGCCCGTGCAGGCCATGGCGGGGACGAGCGACGCGAGGACGACCAGGCGGCTGCGCATGGGTCCCCTTCACAGCAAGAAGGGCGCCACCTGCCTACATGCTCCCCGCCCTCGCAACCGCCCAGGATTCCGTCTACCGCGGCGCGTCAGAGGTGGTGACTCGGGTGGTCCCTGGGGGTCTGGTCGACGGCAACCCTGCTGGCCACGCGCCGCGTCACGGGATCGGTCGGCTCACAGGAACGACTTCATGTAGTCGGGGTCCTCGACCGCCCGGGCGGCGGCGGTCGCGGCCAGGGGCTTGAACGTGTCGACCATGACCGCGAGCTCATCGGTGCGGGTGGCGCCGATCGACCTCTCGTAGCTGCCCGGGTGGGGCCCGTGGGGGATCCCGGCCGGGTGGTGCGAGATGCTGCCGGGGCCGACCCCGCGGCGCGAGGTGAAGTTGCCGTCGCAGTAGAAGATCAGCTCATCGCACGACGGCGAGCTGTGCGGGTACGGGCACGGGATCGCGTCGGGGTGGAAGTCGACCAGCCGCGGCACGAACGAGCACACGAGCGCGCCCTTGGCGCCGAAGGTGCCGTGCCAGGTCGGCGGCAGGTGCACCGACGACACCCGCGGCTGGAACGCGCGGATCGGGAACACCCACGGGTAGACCGAGCCGTCCCAGCCGACGACGTCGAGCGGCGACGCGTCGACCTCGAAGCCGTGCCAGCGCCCGCCGCGCTTGACCACGAGCTGCCGGATGCCCTCGTCGCGCGGGCCCGCGAACACCGGCCGCTGGAAGTCGCGGTGACAGTAGGGCGCGTCCATGCGCAGCTGGCCGACGCCGTTGCGCCACTGCTTGAGCAGGTGCAGATCGTCGAGCTCGAACCACAGCCAGTGCTGGGGCGCGGCCGTCGGCACCAGCCGGTGCTGGAGCGCGCGCGGGACGCAGACGTAGTCGCCCGCGGTGAACGTGAGATCGCCGAGCGCGGTGACCAGGGTCCCGCCGCCGGCGTGGACGTAGATCAGCGTGTCGCCGTCGGCGTTGGCGACGTAGACCGGGTCGGGCGCGTCGGGGAACGCGACCCCGCACACCAGGTCGGGGTTGTGCAGCACCGGCACGAACGCGTCGATCGGCGCGCCGCCGACCCGGGCGACGCCACCGCTGCGGTAGTGGTGCTTGGCCAGGGCCCGGCCGTCGTCGAGGGTCGGCGCGGTCCAGCCGTGGCTGACCACCGCCGGCTGCTGCAGGTGCGGCCGCCGCAGGTGGTAGAGGATGGTGAACGGCCCGTCGAAGCCGTCGCGGGTGAAGCACTCCTCGTAGCGGAGCGCGCCGTCGGCGCCGCGCAGCGCGATGTGGTGCTTGGCCGGGACCTCGCCGGCGACGATGCGGTCGAGCATGGCGCGCACGATGGCACGTCCGCGGGCACGCCGAAAAGCGAGAAGGCGGGGTATCAGCCCGCCATCTCTCCGACGCTTCGCATTTTCGTTCGCAGTGACTTCGCAGTTACCGTAGTGACTTCGCAGTTACCGTAGTGACTTCGCAGTTACCGTTCGACCGAGTGCGTGCGTGACTTGCCAGGGGGCACTTCCGACTCTCGGTGTTGCCACCGATCGACGCGTGCTGGGACACGACCCAGTTACGTGGTCCCGACCGAGGTCTTGGGACGCTTGGGCTTCACGCCTGGAAACCGAGCCTGGCGCGTGTGTAACGAGTTGGCTTCGTCGCAGAACCTCCGGGTAAGGGTGGCGTCTCTGCTGATGCTCCGTGCCTCGTCTCTGGATCAGAGGATAAGCCCGTCGATCGTCGCTGGCAACTGGAAACTTTGTCGCATGCGCGCGGTGACCGTCGACGCGGTCGGTCATCTCCCGACGACGACGCGGTGCGCCGCGCCGCGCGCATCAATGATCGCGCGCGCATCGCGTCTGTCATCGGCGGAATCACGCGGCGCCATCGACGAGCCGATCGGCGATCGCCGCGAGATCGATCAGCGCGTGCACGTCGTGGTCGCCCTCCGGGATCACCACGGTCGGGACGCCCGCCGGCATCGCGGCGGCCAGGCGCGCTGCGGCCGCGTCCTCGGCGGCGACCGCGGCCAGCGCGTCACGCCAGGCCTCGCCCAACCAGGCCCGCGCCGAGGCGGGGGTCGAGGCCAGCGCGTCGCCGATGTCGACGGCCGGCGGCCGCGGCTGGACCCGGTTGAGGACGACCGCCGCCAGCGGCGCGCCCAGCGCGCTCATCCGCGCGGCCAGCAGGTTGGTCTCGGCCAGGACCTGATCGCGCGGGCCGGCGACCAGCACGAACGCGGCGCCGGGATCGTGCAGCAGCGCTTGCGCCTGGGCCGCGCGCGCGGCCGCGGCGTCGACGAGCGCGTCGAGGGCCACGAAGAACGCGGTCGCGTCGTGCAGCGTGCGCGCGCCGGTCGCGCCCTCGAGCCGCCGGGCCACGAACCGCGCCAGCGCGCCCGCGGCGCTGACCGGCCGCGCCAGCGCGGCGACCACCCCGCGCTCGAACAGCGGCGCCAGCCGATCGGGCGCGCCGAGGAAGTCGAGCGCGTGCGCCGCGGGCGGCGTGTCGAGCACGACCAGATCGTAGCGCCCCGACTCGGTCAGCCGACACATCTCCTCGATCGCCATGTACTCGGTCGAGCCGGCGAACGAGGTCGACAGCGCCTGGTACAGCGGGTTGGCCAGGAGCGCCGTCGCCACCGCCGCGGTCGGCGCGTGCCGGCGCACGAACGCGTCCCAGGCCTGCCGCTGATCGAGCATGCCGGCGTCGAGCGTCCCGCTGAGGGTCAGGCCGGCCTCGTCGAGCGCGGCGGTCGGGACCGGCTCGCCGCCGGCGGCGAGCGTGGCCAGCCCGAGCGCGCGGGCCAGGGCCTGCGCGGGATCGATCGTCAGCACCATGACGCGGCGACCGCGGCGGGCCGCGGCCAGACCGACCGCCGCGGCGATCGTGGTCTTGCCGACGCCGCCGGTCCCGACCGTGACGATCAGCCGCCGTCGATCGATCACCTCGGCGATCACGACGCCGCCTCCGCCGCCGGCGCGATCAGCCGCCGATCGATCACCCCGGCGATCATGGCGCCGCCTCCGCCGCCGGCGCGATCAGCCGCCGTCGCTCGATCACCTCGGCGATCACGACGCCGCCTCCGCCACCAGCGGCGCCAGCGCCTGGGCCAGCGCCGCGCCCTCGGCGAACCACCGCTGCGGCAGCCGGGTCACGTCGACGCCCGCGGTCGTGACCAGCGCGGCGACGCCGCGCTCCTGCACCGCCGCCCACGACCGCGCGCGCCGACCGACCCGCGCCAGCGCCTGGGCGCCGTCGTCGGGGCGCGCCGCGAGCGCCGCGAGCGCCGCGTCGACGTCGGGCGGCGGCGGCGGGCGACACTGGTTCACGAGCACGGCGCCGAGCGGCAGCCCCAGCGCGCGCAGCCGCGCGATCACCTGGGCGGCCTCGGCCAGCGGCAGCGCCTCGGGCGTCGCGACGACGTGGACCGCGGTGCGCGGGTCCCGCAGCAGCGCCGCGTTGACCTCGGCCTCGCGGTGGACCCGGCCGCCGGCGAACGCGCGCTCGGCCGCGGCCGGCATGCGCAGGTGCTCGAGCGCGTGGCCCGACGCGCCGGCGTCGACGACGACGGCGTCCCAGCGCGGCCCGTCGCCGAGCCGCTGCAGCACCAGCTCGTCGCGGATCTTGCCCATCGCGAGCAGCTCGCGCACGCCCGGCGCGGCCGCGACGAACGCGCGGTACAGCGGGTGCGCCAGCACCGCGCGCCCGAGCCGGCCCAGGTGCATGCGCCGGGTCAGATACTCGGCCAGCGCCGCGGCGCCGTCGATGTACGTCACCGCCAGGCCCGGCGTGGCCAGCACCGGCGCGATCGCGCCGGGCGCCATCGGCCGGGTCGCGAGCACGCGGCACAGCCCGCCGGCCTCGCCCAGCTCGATCGCCAGCACGCGCCGCCCGCGCGCGGCCAGGCCCATCGCCAGCGCCGCCGCGATGGTCGACTTGCCCACCCCGCCCTTGCCGGTGACGAAGTGGAGGCTGCGGGTGATCATCGCGTCGGCACCGTAGTCACTGGCACGGGCGGTGCAAATCGACGTGGCGTCATGTCACAGCGCGCGATCCGAGCGTGGCGATGCGCAGCGCCCGCGGCAGCGGTGCGCACGCGCGCAAGCGGTTCGTGTGCGGAGGCGCGCACGTGAGCGCCCCGGTGCCGGTCCCGACCCTGCGGGCGCGCGGTCGTCGCGGGGACTACGACGCCATCGTGGTCGGCAGCGGCGTCGGCGGCTCGGTCACCGCCGGGCTCCTGGCCCACGGCGGCGCCCGCGTGCTGGTGCTCGAGAAGAACCCGGTGCTGGGCGGCATCCTGGCGTCGTACCGGCGCGCCGGCTGGAAGATCGACACCGGCAGCCACCTGATCTCGCGCGGCGACCGCGGCGCGCTGGCGCGGGCGCTGCGGCAGGCCGGGCTCGATCGGCCGCGCTTCCTGACCCACCCGATCCCGGTGCGGTCGCGCGGCATGTTCGAGATCACCGCCCCAGCGCACCGCCGCGGCCTGCTCGGCGTCGCGCTCGAGGCCGCGCGCGCGCTGCGGCTGCCGTGGCGCGATCGCGCGCGCCTGGCGCGGATGCTCGGCCAGGTGTTCACGCTCACCGAGTTCGAGCTGCGGCGCTGGGATCGCCGCACGCTCGATGAGTTCGTGCGCTCGCACACCGAGCACCCGGCGGCATACTTCCTGTTCAGCTTCCTCGCCAGCATCTTCTTCGTGCTGCCGCCGTGGCAGGTGTCCGCGGGCGAGGCCATCCGGTGCCTGCGCTGGGTGCTGGCCGCGTACCGGCTGTCCTACGTCGAGGGCGGCATGGACAGCCTCAGCCACGCGCTGCTCGGTCGGGTCGAGCCGGCCGGCGGCGACGTCGTCGTCGACGCCGAGGTCACGGCGATCCGACGCGCGGGCGCTCGCCTGACGGTCGCGACCGCCGACGGCGCCGAGTACACCGCGCCGGCGGTGGCGTGCAACCTGGCCCCGGCCGACGCGCTGGCGCTGGTCGAGGACGCCGAGGTGCCGCCGGCGTACCGCGCCCGCGTCGACGCGCTGGTGCCGTCGGGCAACGCCCACCAGCTCAAGCTCGGCCTGCGGCGGCCGCTGGTCACCGAGGGTTGCCTGATCGGCGGCGTCTCGCTCGACGGCCTGACGCTGGGCGACCTCACGATCGACCTGATGCGCCGCACCGTCGACTGCATCGACGCCGGCCGGGTGTCGGATCCGCTGGCGATCTACGCGCCGGTGCCGACCAACTACGATCCGTCGCTGGCGCCCGACGGCGGCCAGCTGATCGTCGCGAGCATCTACGGCCCGGTGCGCGCCGACCCGGCCGATCCGCCCGAGCGCTGGCGGGCGCGGGCGATGGCGGCGATGGCGCAGATCATCCCGGGCCTCGAGGACGAGCTGGTGTTCGCCGAGTGGACGCCGATCCCTGCGGTGGCGGCGTGGATGGGCAAGGCCAACCGCGGCGCGATCTGCACCGGCCAGGTGCCGGGTCAGGTCGGGCGCGATCGCCTGCCGGTGACCACGCCGGTGCCGGGGCTGTACCTGTGCGGCGACGGCGCCGGCGGGCGCGGCGTCGGCACCGAGCTGGCGGCGGCGTCCGCGATGGAGACGGTGGCGGCGATCGGCCGCGCGCGGGGGGCCGCGTGAGCGACCTCACCGGCCTCGGCGTGTGGCTCGCCGTGCTGGCGATCGGCGTGGGCGCGCTCGTGGCCGCGCGCGCGCTCGGCCTGGCCGCGACCCACGCGCGCGATCTGCTGCACGTCGGCGCCGGCGCGTGGGCGCTGGGCTGGCCGGCGTGGCACGGCGCGGCGACGCCGATCGCGCTGGCGCTGACCGTGACGCTGGCGCTGGCGCTGGTGCCGACCGTGGCGCGGGCCTGGACGCCCGCGGCGCGGCTCGAGCGCACGGTCACCGGCGGCGACGAGCGCTGGACCGGCCTGGTGCACTACGCGCTCGCGGCGACGGTGCTGACCGTGGTCGCCTGCGCCGGCCACGGCTTCGCGGCCGCGGTCGGGCTGTGGGCGCTCGCGCTCGGCGACGGCCCTGGCGGCGCGATCGGCCGACGCTTTGGCCGGCACCGCTTCCAGCTGCCCTGGGGCAAGCGCAAGTCGCTCGAGGGCGCGGCCGTGGTCGCGCTGGGCGCCGCGGTCGCGACCGTCGCCGCCGGCGCGTGGTTCGATCATCCGGTGCCGCTCGCGCTGCCGCTCGCGGTCGGCGCGATCGCCGCGGCGGTCGAGGCCGCCGCGCCGCGCGGCACCGACAACCTGCTGGTCCCGGCCGCGGCCTGGCTCGCGGCGGAGCTCTGCACCTGACGGAGGCACCATGACCACCACCACCCTGCCCGCTCCTCGCACGCTGCCCGACGCGCCCCGGGCCGCGCCGGCGTCGCGCTCGATCGCCGCCGGCGTGTGGCGCGTCGCCGATCCCAAGATCACGCTGGCGTCGGTGGCGGCGATGATCGTCGGCGCGACCGCGGCCGCGCACGCCGGGCCCCTGGCCTGGGGCTGGCTCGCGCTGACCGTGCTCGGCGTCTTCGCGGTCGAGGCGGCCAAGAACGCCTCGGGCGAGATCTTCGACTGGGACTCGGGCGCCGACGCCGGCGTCGCCGACGACGAGCGCTCGCCGTTCTCGGGCGGCAAGCGGGTCCTGGTCGACGGGCTCATGACCCGGGCCCAGACCGCGGTCGTCGCCGGCGGGTTCTACGCGGTCGCGGTCGTCGCCGGCCTGGCGATCGCCCTGTGGCGCGAGCCCGCGGTGCTGTGGCTCGGCATGCTCGGCGTCGCGCTGGCGTTCTTCTATCACGCGCCGCCGCTGCGGCTGGCGTACCGCGGCCTCGGCGAGCTGGCGGTCGCCATCAGCTACGGGCCGGTGATCGCCGCGGGCACGTACCTTGTTCAGCGCCACGCGATCGGCGCCGAGGTGCTGTGGGCGTCGGTGCCGCTGGGCCTCGCGGTCGGGGCGTTCCTGTGGATCAACGAGTTCCCCGACGCGCGCGCCGACGCCGCGGCCGGCAAGCGCACGCTGGTGGTGCGGCTCGGGCGGCCGCGGGCCGCGCGCGCGTTCGCCGCGCTGATCGCGGGCGCGTACGTCGCGGTCGCGCTCTTGCCGCTGGTCGGCCTGCCGTGGCCGGTGCTCGGCGGGCTCATCGGGCTGCCGCTGGCGGTGCGCGCGGCGCGCCGGCTCGCGCGCTTTCCCGAGACCCCCGCCGAGCAGATCCCGGCGCAGGCCGCGACGCTCGGCTCGTTCGTGCTCATGGCGGTCGGCCTCGGGGCCGGCTTCGTCGTCGCCACGCTCCTGTGACGCTGGAGGTACCCATGTCTGCCACCCTGACCGATCGCGTCGCCGTCTACCTCGACGGCCACACCACGCTCAACCTCGCCACCGCCGGCCCCGCCGGCCTGTGGGCGGCCGCGGTGCTGTACGTCCACGACGGCCCGCGCCTGTACTTCACGTCGGTCGCGGCCACGCGCCACGGCCAGAACCTGGTCGCCACCGGCGCCGCCGCCGGGACGATCAACGACGACTGCACGTCGTGGCTGGCGATGAAGGGCATCCAGCTCGAGGGCACGGTCGAGCCGGTCGAAGACGTCGACGAGCGCGCCCGGGTCGCCGCCGCGTACCTGAAGCGGTTCCCGTTCGCCGCGGCGCTGTGGCACGGCGAGACCGACCCCGCGCGCATCGCCGCCGACCCCGGCACCCACGGCTTCTTCGCCCTGACGCCCACGCGCATGTACTTCATGGACAACGAGCACCACCCCGAGGGCCGCGAGGAGCTGCTGATGGCGCGGTGAGCGGGCGCCGCGCCGCAGAGCTCAGCCGCCGAGCCGGCTGCGCACCGCCGCTGTCAGGGCGGCCCCCGCGGCGTCATCGAGCGCTCCGGCCCCGCGCCAGACCACGAGGCCGGTGCCGTCGACCAGGAGCGCGTACACCTGATCCTCGCTGGGCAGCGCCAGCGCCTGGTTGAAGCTGTCCTTGTCGAGGTAGAGCGTCAAGGTCCGCGCCCGGGCCTGGGGATCGGGGATGCCGCGGCGCATGCCGCCGTCGATGAAGCTGGCCGCGGCGCCCCACGCGGCCGACAGGGTCGGCAGCTCGTAGACCCGGAAGCCCGGGTGCGCGCGCTCGAGCGGCAGCGCCAGGGTCAGCCACGGATCGAGATCCGCCTGCTGCTCGCGCTGGTAGGCGATCAAGAACAGCTTGAGCTCGCCCGGCAGGCCGTGGGGCAAGCGCTGGGTCGCGCCGTTCAGATCGCGCGTGACCAGCTCCGGGAACGTCACGCGCGCGGCCGTCGGGACCGGGGCCACCGGCGGCGCCGCCGCGGCGACGTCCTCGGACGCCGGCGCCGGGCGCGCGGACGCGGCCTCGGTGGCGGGGCCGGCGGCGCAGCCGCCCAGGCACACCATGATCGCACCGAGCCAGGCCCACGAGGTCGAAGATGGACGCATCGGAGCCTGAGACGCCCGGCGCCCCCGCGGGGTTATCGTGAAACGACCGCGCCCCCGGTCGCGCGGGCCGGCACGCCCGCGCGTCAGCCGATCGCCGCGGTCGGCCGGGCCACGCGCCCGGGCCGGGCCGCGGTCACGACGCCGTCGCTGGCGATGACCTCGCCGCGCACCAAGGTCGTGCGGAAGCCGGTCGCGCGCTGCAGGAAGCGGCGCCCACCGGCCGGCAGATCGTGGAGCAACTCGGGCCGGTGCAGGGTCAGCGCCGCGAGGTCGATGACGTTGACGTCGGCGCGGCGGCCGGGCGCGAGCACGCCGCGGTCGCCGAGCCCGAGCCACGCCGCCGGCTCGCCGCTGAGCTTGTGGATCGCGTGCTCGATCGTCAGCGCGCCCTTGGTCCGGACCCAGTGGGTCAGCAGGAACGTCGAGAAGCTGACGTCGCAGATCGTGCCGACGTGGGCGCCGCCGTCGCCGAGCCCGAGGATCGCGTGCGGGTGGCGCAGCATCTCGCCGACCTCCGCCAACGTGCCCGAGGCGTAGTTGTAGATCGGGAAGTACAGGAGCTGGTGGCCGTCGTCCTCGAGCAGCGCGTCGTAGGCGACCTCGAGCGAGGTCTTCTTGGCGCGCATGGCCTCGCCGAACAGCGACGACGCCCGGGCCGGCTCGTAGTCGGGCGCGGCCTCGAGCCGGAACAGGCTCATCGCCACCATGTCGAAGGCCTCGAGCAGCTTGTCGACCAGCGGCGGCACCGCGCTGCCGTCGCCCGCGACCTTGTCGGACTTCTCGGCGAGGATGCGGGCCCGCACCTCGGGCTTGCGCAGCTCGGCGACGCGCTCGGCCAGCGGCAGGTGCGCGACGGCCTTGTACGACGGGAACCCGATGAACGGGTGGAACGTGGCCTCGAGCCCGAGGATCACGCCGATGCCGCGGGTCGCGACCTGGGCGCGGATCGACGTGCCGGCGGCGTTGGCGCGCTCGATGCGCTTGAGGATCTGGCGCCACTGCTCGGTCCCGCCGACCCGCTGGAGCAGCGAGATCGACAGCGGCCGGCCCGACACCTTGGCCATGTCCTCGAGCAGATCGAACTCGGGATCGAAGCGCTCCGGCGAGACGAACATGTCGAAGTCGCTGACCGCCTGGAGCACGCCCCGATCGAGCCCGACCAGGCCGCGGGCGATGACCTCGAGCTCGCGGGCGCTGGCGTCGGCGCCCGGGGTCGGGCGGCCGTCCTTGCCGCGGTGGTTGTCGGTGCGGCCGGTCGAGAAGCCGATCGCGCCGGCGCCGATGGCCTCGCGCACGATCGTCGCCATCCGCGCCATCTCCTCGTCGGTCGCGATCTCACCGGCCAGGCCGCGCTCGCCCATCGCGAACACCCGCACCGCGTCGTGCGGGACGTGGAACGCCAGGTCGATCGTGTGGCGCCGACGATCGAGCACGTCCATGTACTCGGGGAAGGTCTCCCAGCCCCAGGTCAGGCCCTCGGCCAGCGCGGTGCCGGGGATGTCCTCGACGCCCTCCATCAGCGCGATCAGCCGATCGCGATCGGCGGTGCGGCACGGCGCGAAGCCGACGCCGCAGCTGCCCATCGCCACGGTCGTGGCGCCGTGGATCGACGACGGCGTCATCTCCTCGTCCCAGCTGGCCTGGCCGTCGTAGTGCGAGTGGACGTCGACGAACCCGGGCGTGACCAGCGCGCCGTCGGCGTCGAGCGTGGCGCGGGCCGCGCCCAGGTCGGCGCCGATCGCCACCACCAGGCCTCCTGAGATGGCGACGTCGGCGGTGCGGCCGGGCGCGCCCGAGCCATCGATCACGGTGCCGCCGCGGATGATCAGATCGTGCATCGGGCCATCCTACCGAATCCGGGGGCCGGCCACGACCGGCGCGGCGCCGGGACGCGCCCCGGCGGCGGACGCGCGCGCCCAGCCCGCTGAACCCGCGCCAGCAGGTTGCGCGCGCCCTGTCATCGCGCCGACCATGGCCTCCCGCGATGGCCCCGACCGATCCGCCGGAGCGCTCGCTCACCGACCGCATCCTCGACGTGGTCGCGGAGCTGCTGCCGACCCGCGCCGGCGGCGCGCCCGACGACGGCGACGAGGACAGCGCCCTGTCCGAGCTCACCAGCCGGGCCGAGCGGGCGCTCCTGGGCTGGGCGGCCGAGCGGCTGCGCGGCCGGGCCGGGCTCGAGCGCGGCCTCGACCGGCTCGCGGCGGCGGGCCGGCCGCTCGAGCTGTCGGCCCAGATCGATCCCGGCACGCCGGTGGGGCTCGAGGTCGCGTTCTTCATCGACGGCGCCCACGTCGGCTCGGGCCGCACCAGCGAGCTGGGCGCGGCGGTGTGCGCGGTCACCGCGCCGGCGATCGGCCTGCACGTGATCGCGTCGGAGCTGCGGGCCGACGACGGCACGGTGCTGGTCCCGGCCCAGCCGATCGCGCACCTGCAAGTGGTCGGCGACGGCCCGGTGGTCGTGGCCGACGCCCGGCTGCTCGACGACGACGTCGCGACGGTCGCGGCGGTGGTGCGCGCGCTCGCGACCTACGGCGTGACCGTGTGCTGGGCCGAGCTGGCCGACGTCGCCGGCGTGGCCGCGCGCCATGCCCAGCTGGCCGACGCCGGCCTGCCGGCCGCGGCGGTGCTGGCGCTGGGCGCGCGCGAGCGCGACTTCGCGACCCTCGGCGTCGACTTCGGCCTGGTCAACGCGCAGCTGCTGGTGCGCCGGCTCCGCGCCGCCGGCGTGCCGCTGGTCGCGGCCCTGACCACGACCACGACCGTCGACGCGCCGGCCGCGGTCGGGCTCCTGGCGTTGACCGTGCCCGACCTGGTCGCGCGGCTCGCGACCGGCGCCGGCCTGCCCGAGCTGTGGGCGGCGGCGGTGGCGTTCGTCGACGCCCGCGACGACGTGACCGGCCCGGCGGCGCTGACCCGGCGCCTCGATCTCATGACCGCGACCCGCGCGGTCGCGGGCCACGCGATCGAGATCGAGCTCGACAACCGCGCGGCCCGGGCGGCGCTGTTCGCCGACCTCGAGCGGGCCACGCGCTCGATCCACCTGCAGTTCTACATCCTCAAGCCCGGCCGGTTCGCGACCGAGCTGGTCGAGCGGCTGCGGGCGCGCGGCCGCGCCGGGGTCGCGGTGCGGCTGGTCGTCGACGCGCTCTACGCCGGTCACGACCTGCTCGGCCGCACCAACCCGGTCGTCGCCGAGCTGCTCGATCAGCCCGGGATCGAGATCGTCGCCAGCGATCCGATCACGCTGGGCGGCCTCGATCGCGTCGCGCTCAAGCAGCGCGACCACCGCAAGCTGGCGATCATCGACGGCGAGGTCGCCTACGTCACCGGCCGCAACGGCGCCGACGAGTACTACCTGGGGTTCGACGAGGTCGAGATCGACGACGCCACGCCCCACGACGCGATCCCGTGGCTCGACGCCCACGCCCGGGTGCGCGGCCCGCTGGTCGCCGAGCTGCAGCGCGTGTTCGTCGCCAACTGGCGGCGCAACGGCGGCCCGACGCTGGCCCGCGCCGACCTCGGCGCGCCGGCGCCGGTCGCCGGCGACGTCCTCGCCCGGGTCATCACCCACGACGGCATCGACGACGCCCGCGCGCTGGCCAGCTACGACGCGCTGTTCGCCGGCGCGCGCGCGCGCATCGTCGTCGTCAACGACTTCCCGGTCATCGCCGACCTGGCGATGCGGCTCATCGCCGCGGCCCAGCGCGGCGTCCAGGTCGACGTGCTGACCGGCAACGGCCTGGCCCGGCGCGGCGACGGCACGTTCTTCGCGGGCCCGCGCCACCGCGAGCTGTTCGAGTACATGGTCAAGCACCGCTACGAGCCGCTGCTGGCCGCGGGCGTGCGGGTCGCCGAGTACGCGGCCCCGGCCTGGCCCACGATCACCGCCACCGGCGGCCGGATCCGCCCCTACGTCCACGCCAAGGTGGTCGTCGTCGACGGCTGCGTCGCCAGCGTCGGCACCGCCAACCTCGACGCCACCGCCAGCCACTGGGAGCGCGAGGTCAACCTGGTGATCGAGTCACCGACGATCGCGGCGGCGCTGACGGCGCAGCTCGACGAGCTGCTGGCCCAGGCCCACACGATCGATCCGACCTCGGCGGCGTGGCGGCGCGAGGCCCCGCACCGCGCGGTCGCCAGCCGGCTGTGGCCCGATCGCCTGTACTCGTGACGGCGCGGCGCCTGGCGGCGCGCGTGACGTGCGTCCGGCGCGCACCCATCCGGGGCCCGGGCGTTGGCGGGTCAGGTGGTCTCGGGCGGGCCCTGTGGCGTGCCGCGCTCGAGTACGGGTCGATCCAGCCAGCGGCGCTCAGCGCGCGGCCCGGCACATCTCGGTGCGGAGCGCGCAGCGCAGGTCGAGCGTGCCCGACACGGTCGCGCCGTCGCCGCGGGTCGTGAACGAGAACGTCGCGACCAGGCCGTGGGCGTCGAACCGCGTGACCTCGAACGTGCCGCCGGGCGCCGGGGTGAGCAGCGCCTGGTCGGCCGTGCCCATCACGGCGATCTGGCCCTTGTCGCCGCCGATCGCGTAGGCCTTCGGGCCGAACGGCAGGTCGGCGTAGGTGGTGCCGGGCGCGGCGGTGAAGTTCAGCCGGACCCCGTCGGCGACACAGTTGACCATGAGCGGGTACAGCCGCGGGTCCTTGCGCATCGCCCCGTCGACGTCGGCCGGCGACTTGACCATGTAGCTCAGGGCCTGCCGCAGCTCGGCGTCGTTCATGAAGTAGTCGGACATCAGCGCGGCCTCGCCGCCCGGCGCCGTCCACGAACGCGGCGCCGGCCGATCGATCGTGATCTGGCACGAGCCGGCGTCGACTGCGGCGGTGGCCGTCGGAGCCGTCGGAGTCGTCGGCGCGGGCGCGGGCGCGGTCGGGCCCGCGGGGCCGGCCGCAGGCTTAGCCTCATCCTTCTTGCCGCAACCGAGCGCGGCGACCACGAGCACGCAGGGAAAGACACCAGCAGGGGTGATGCGCATCGCCCCGAGAACCTAGCCACGCGGCGTCGCGCCCCCAGGTGGTCAGATGCCGCAGCGTCCACGGCGCCCCGGCCGTTGTGCCGCCGACACCGTGGCGGCGGTCAGCTCGCTGACAGCCTGTGACGCCCAGGCGTCCAGCCGGTGAACACCCGCCCACCCTCGGCGGCGAACGCGGGGTCGTCAGCAGCGTCGGCCGCGCGCGCCGCTCACCGCGGCAGCGACCGGGCCCGGGTCGTGCGCGCGACGAAGATCAGCGCGTCGAAGCGACCGGCCAGCGCCGGCGGCGGGCCGACCGCGGCGGCGCCGAAGTACATCGAGCCGACCTCGCGCATCCGGTGCGGCGCGGCCAGCCAGTCGGCGACGACGCCCGACGGCGCGGTCCGCAGATCGACGGCGAGCAGCGGGTGGCCGGTCGCGGCGAACGGCGCGGCCACGTCGGTGTCGGGCGCGGGCCCGACGGTGAACGCCCTGAGGTCCATCCCGGTGGCGCCGTCGGTGCGATCGATCGCCTGGAACTCGCCTCGATCGAACACGAGGCCCAGCGCCAGGTAGTCGGCCCCGAGCGCGCGGCGCAGGTGGGCGCCCATCGGCACCATGCCGAACGTGCCGGAGGTCTCGACGTGGCCGTTGTGGGCCCAGACGACCATCCGCGCGCCGCGCGGCGCCTGGGCCAGCAGCCAGCCGATGTTCTCCGCCATCGCCTGGTCGCGGACGTCCGCGCTCGCGCGCCCGTCGCGGGCCGTGCGCATCGCGTCGGCCTGAGCGAGGATCCGCAGGTCGTGCTGGGCGTCGGCGAACGCCGCGGCGCCGCCGGCCCGCCGCCAGGCCTTGGCCCGCGCGGTGAAGCGCGCCGTCAGCGCCGCGAGCCCGGCCGCCCGCGTGCCGGATCGCCCAGCGGCGCCAGCAGCGCGTCGGCCTCGGCGGGCGCGACCTGACGCACGAACGCCGCGACCGCGGCCTCGGCGACCCGCGGCACCTGCATGTCGAAGCCGACGAACTGCACCTTGCGCCGGTGGGCCGGATCGGCGTTCCACGCCCGCATCCACTCGATCATCGCCAGGACCTCCTCGGTGTCCCAGGTCCAGAAGTAGATGCCGGCCAGGGCCGCGCGCGCGTCGCCGGTGCCGTGCAGCACGTAGGCGTTGATCGCGCGGCACTCGGGCTGGTTGGCCTCGATCGCGAACACGGTGAAGCCGTGCTCGGCCACGAGGTACTCGAGCAGGCGGTGCTTGAGCTGGAAGAACTCGCGGGATCCGTGCGTGGCCTCGCCGAGCCCGACCACGCGCGCGGTCCCGACCATGCGCCCGATCGGCGCGAGGTCGGCGAAGCCGTGACCGGCCTCGACCGTGGTCAGCGGCGCCCCGGCGCGCCCGAGCCACGCCGCCACCTCGGGCGGCGCGGGCGCCAGCACGGTCACCGGCACCTCGAGCGTGACCGCGTCGCCGACGCGCGCCGCCGAGCCCGTCCCCTGGACGCGCTCGCCCAGGACCAGCGCGCCGTATTGATCGCCCCGCGGCAGCACCGCGGCGAAGGTGCCGTCGGCGGCCGCGGGCAGCGCGAACATGTCGCCCGAGTGCTCGGACACCGGCCAGACCAGCACCGGCTCGCCCGCCGGCACCGGCGCGGACGCGACCAGCCGCCCGCGCACCTCGACGCCGCCGCCGTCGGGCAGGATCACCCGCAGGTCGCGGCGATCGCCGTCGTAGCGGGCCTCCTCGATGAACCCGCCGACCCGCCCCGGCGCCAGCGCCGACACCGACAGCGTCCCCGAGGTGACGGTGGCGTGGAACCGCCCCGCGCGATCGCCCGCGACCAGCGCCACCAGCTGGTTGGCCTGGATCACCGCGACCTGGGCCCCGGGCACGACCGCGCCGTGGCCGTCGACCACGACGCCGCCGACCTCGATCGGATGGGGCGGCGCCGCCTCGACCACCTCGACCACCTCGAGCGCGAGGTCGTCGAACCACGCGGTCCCGGCGCCGACCAGCAGCGGCCCGAACACCAGCCGCTCGGCGCCCGCCGGCACCTCGAGCGAGGCGATCGCCTCGCGCCAGTCTGACGTCCCCACCAGGCCGCGATCAGACATGTTGTCCAGACCACCGGCCCCGCCGTCGACACGAAGCCAGAGCCCGGCCCAGCCTGGCGGGCCCACCCCGTCGGTGCGAACCCAGCCGTGCAGGCGCACGCGCTTGCCGCGCAGCGCGGTCGCATCGAGCGACGCCCCCGCCATCGCGGCGCCGTCACCGGTCCCGATCACCCGCAGGCTGTGATCGCCGCTGTGCGCGACCGTGTCGGCGCCGCCGCGCGGTGTGGCGTCAGCCGCGCCGCCGGGCCCTGCGGCGCGAGGCGTCCAGCCCCGCGGCAGATCGCCGTCGAGCTCCTCGAAGCCGAGGTTGAGCTCGGCGCCCAGGGCGGGGACCGGCGACCGGGCCGGCGCGACCGCGGTCGGGGACGCGGGCGCGGGCGGGGCCTCGACGGGTGTCGGGGCCCGCGTCGCCCCACCACAGCCCACCGCCGCGAGCACCATCATCCAGCCTGGCGGACGCATCGCCGAGACGACACACCCAGCGCGCCGCGGTAGCGGCGGCACCGCGCGGGGGACCGAAACCGAGCCAGCGACCGGCATCATCATGCGGCCGCACCATTCACGGCGCGTGCCAGCGCCGGTCAGCCGACGACGCGGTTGCGCCCCGAGCGCTTGGCCTCGTACAGGTTGGCGTCGGCGCGCGCCACCAGATCCTCGGGCCGGCCTGGGTTGGCGTGATCGAGCGTGGCCGCGCCGAGGCTGACGGTCGCGGGGATCTCCAGGCTCTCGTGCATGAGCGGCGCGCTCGCCACCAGCGCGCGCAGCACCTCGGCGAACGCCATGGCGCCGGCGAGGTCGGTCGACGGCAGCACCGCGGCGAACTCCTCGCCGCCGTAGCGCGCCAGCAGATCGCTCGCGCGCACCCGCGGCTTGAGCCGGCGGCACAGCTCCTTGAGCGCGGCGTCGCCGGCGAGGTGGCCGTGGGTGTCGTTGATCTTCTTGAAGTGGTCGATGTCGATCATCACCAGCGACAGCGGCGTGGCGTGGCGCACGGCCGCGGCCAGCTCGCGCTCGAGGAACTCGAGGAAGTGGCGCTTGTTGTGGACCCCGGTGAGCCCGTCGATGATCGTCATCCGGTAGATCTCTTCGTGGTACTGCGCCTCGACGTTGTCGCCCGCCAGGAACTTGCAGATCGACACGCCGAAGCGGACCAGGTCGCCGTCGCGCAGCGCCTGCCGCTGCACCTTGACGTCGTTGACGTAGACCCCGTTGGTCGACCCCAGATCCTCGACCTGCCAGCCGCCGTCGTCGCGGAAGACCCGCGCGTGCTTGCGCGACAGGCCCTCACCCTCCAGCGGTATGTCGAGGTCCGGCAGGCGCCCGACCACGTGCTCGGGCCTGGTCAGGCCGAACCGGCGGCCCATGCCGGCGCCGGTCGGGTAGATGACGAGCAGCACCGCGTCCCCGGTCGGCGTGTCCGACTTGGGGATCGGAGGCGCCATCTGCAGGAACAGCGTCTTCTCTTTCTCACCGGACATTGCGCACCTCCGAGAATACGCGATCTGTGCCGAACGCGCGCAGCATCGGTGGGGTAGCGAGCGTCAGGGCGCCTTCTGCTGCTCGCGCTCGATGCTCTCGAACAGCGCCCGGAAGTTGCCAGCGCCGAAGCCGCGATCGCCCTTGCGCTGGATGATCTCGTAGAAGAACGGCCCGGCCGCGGGGTCGCCGTAGAGCCCGGCCGACTCCTTCAAGAAGATCTGGAGCATGTAGGCGTGGTGGTGGTCGCCATCGACCAGGATCCCGAGGTCGCGCAAGATCGCGTGGTCCTCGTCGATCTGGCCGATGCCGGTCTTGTCGAGGCGCGCCGGCAGCATGTCGTAGTAGCTGCCCGGGGTCGGCATGAAGGTCACGCCGCTGGCGCGCAGGCCGCGCACACCGGACACGATGTCGGCGATCGTGAGGGCGGCGTGCTGGACGCCGTCGCCGCGCAGCTCCTCGTTGAAGATGTTGATCTGCGAGGCCTTGAAGTACGGCCGGGCCGGCTCGTTGTTGGCGAACTTGACCTGGCTGGCCGGGTCCCACATGACGATCGACTTGAGGCCCGAGCCGGTCTGGCGGTGCGGGTCGACGTCGCTGGTGTGGAACTCGACCTGCCAGAGCTGCTCGAGCCCGAGCACGTGCTCCATCCACAGGAGCGCCGGCTTCATGGTCTGGAAGTTCGACGTCACGTGATCGACGTGGCCGAAGCCGTACCGGTTGTGGGGCCCGGCCGCGACCGCCTCCGCGCCCGGGTACAGCGCCTGGTAGCCGCGCCGCTGCCGGAACCGGAACGTGGTGTCGCCGAACGGCGTCGTGATCGAGAACTGGCGCAGGGTGCCGGCGTCGCTGGTGAAGGTCTCGATGTCGGAGATCGGCGTGCCGCCGCGGCCCTCGAGCAGCGCGAACGTGCGCTCGAGGTCCTCGACCTCGAACGACAGCGTGCCGACGCCGTCGGGGTGCTTGGCCAGGAACCGGGCCGCGCGCGACGGCGGGCCGGCCGCGCCGGCGATCGGCGCGCTGACGACCACGGCGACGTCGCCAGCGGTGAACCCGATCGAGCGCTGGCGGCCCTGGGCGTCGAGGTCCGGCGTCGAGCGCCAGGTCTCGGCGAAGTCGAGCCGGTCGACGTAGAACCGGCGGCTGCGCTCGAGGTCGTGGACGTAGTAGTGGAGGCCCTCGAGGCGGATGATTCCGAGCGAGTCGGGCTTGGTCACGGCGGCTCCTGCGGCGAGTGTGCCGTCGCAGATACCACGGGCCGGCAGGGCCACGCGACCGCGCGGGTCGTCGTTGCCGACGCCGCCGGTGCGTGCTAGACGATCGGGGTCGTGCGCATCGCGTCCTCGCCGCTCCGGAAGACCTGACGACGGTTCCCTCGAACCGCCTCGTCCAGTTCTGCACGTCTTTCGTTCGAGCCGCGCGCCGTCGCCGTCGCTGCCCTGTGGGCCGGCGCCGCCGCGCTGGAGGAAGTCATGAGCCATCCGGTCGTCATCGTCGAGATCCGCGCCGCCGAAGGGGGCGCCGACGCCAAGCTCCTGGTCGCGGAGCAGTTCGCCATCTACCTGCGGCTCGCCGCCCGGAGGCGACTTTGACCTCGAGCTGTGCGCCGACCGCCCCGGGCTGATCGTGTTCCGCGCCAGCGGCCTCGACGCGCCGCTGTTCGCGGGCGAGGCCGGCGGTCACCGCTGGCAGCGCATCCCGCCCAACGAGAAGCGCGGGCGCGTCCACTCGAGCACGATCACCGTCGCGGTCCTGCCGGAGCCGGCCACGGCCGAGCTGGTGATCCCGCCCGGCGACCTCGAGTGGTCGACGTGCCGGGCCACCGGCTCGGGCGGTCAGCACCTGCAGAAGACCGACAGCGCGGTCCAGCTCCGGCACGTGCCGACCGGCCTGATCGTCAAGAGCCAGAGCCAGCGCTCGCAGCACCAGAACCGGGCGGTGGCCCTGGCGACCCTGCGCGGCCGGCTGTCCGCGGCGGCCGCGGCGGACCGGGCGCGCGACCGCGGCGACGCGCGCCGGCGCCAGGTCGGCAGCGGCATGCGCGGCGACAAGCGCCGGACCGTGCGGGCCCAGGACGGCACCGTCGTCGATCACCTGACCGGGCGGACCTGGCGCCTGCGCGACTACGAGCGCGGCGAGTGGTAGTCGGCGCCGGCCGTGGCACCCTGGCCGCGTGCTGCGCCACCTGCTGTTGATCGGCGACGTCCACGCCGAGACCACCCGGCTGGGTCACTTGCTGGCCCGGGCCCGGGCCACCGCGCCCGACGCGATCCTGTGCGTGGGCGACATCGTCGACGGCGCCGAGGACGCGGCCGCGTGCGTGGCCCAGCTGGCCGAGCACGGCGTGGTGACCGTGCGCGGCAACCACGAGCGCTGGTACCTGGACGATCGCGCGCTGGCCACGCCGCCGCTGCCGGCGGCCGAGCACGCGTGGCTGGCGGCGCTGCCGGCGACCCGCCACCTCGACACCGTCGCCGGGCCGCTGCTCTTGTGCCACGGCGTCGGCGCCGACGACATGCAGCGGCTGCGCCCCGACGACGAGGGCTACGCCCTGGCCTCGAACTTCGCCCTCGAGGAGCTGGTCGCCGACGGCGTCTACCGCTGGTTCGTCGGCGGCCACACCCACGAGCCGATGGTGCGCCGGTTCGGCGCGCTGACCGTGCTCAACCCCGGCACGCTGTGCCGCGACAACGCGCCCGGCGCGCTCGAGGTCGACCTCGGCCGCGGCCGCGGCATTTGGCTACGGGTCGAGCTCGACGGCGTCACCGCCCTGCGCAGCTTCGAGCTGGCCCTGGGCAGCCCGTAGCCCGTCACCCGTCGAGGATCGCGTCGAGCCAGGGGTTGCGGAACTTGCGCTCGGGATCGAACCGGGCCGCCAGCGCCGCGAAGGCGTCGAGGCGCGGGTACTGCTGGCGCAGGTAGGCGCGATCGAACGTCGCCTCCTTGCCCCAGTGCGGGCGCCCGCCGTGGGCGCGCGCGAACGCCTCGAACCGCTCGAGCTGCGCCGCCCAGTTGCGCCGATCGATGTTGTAGAGGGACAGCCACACGGTGTCGCGCTGGTACCCCGGCGACAGCCACAGGTCGTCGGCCGCGCTCCAGCGGATCTCCTGGATGAAGTTGTAGGTGTGCCCGACGGCGGTGAGCTCGGCGCGGTAGGCCGGCAACAGCGCCGCCGCGGTGCGCGCGTCGAACGCCCACTCGGCCTCGCGGTGGACCGGCGGCACCGGCGTCAGGAACCCGATCGCGCTCGGCACGACCCGGTCGAGCGGGCGCCCGGCCTCGCGGGTCAGGAACCGGTTGATGCCGGGGATCCAGCGCCGGCCGCTGAGCTGCCCGACCGCGACCAGCGTCCGGTAGACGCCGACCGACACCACCCGGTCCTTGATGAACCGGCGCAGCGGCGAGTCGTCGGCGGGGCGATCGGTCCGGCGCCGGTCGTAGACGATCACCTCGTCGCCGGGCGGCAGCCACCACAGCTTGTAGTGATCGCTGGCCGCGACCGCGGCGTCGAGCCCGGCCACCGCGTCGGCGAACGAGGCCCGGCCGGTGACGTCGTGGAGCTGGAACGCCGGCACCACGTCGAACGTGACCGCGGTGACGACGCCGAGCGCGCCGAGGCCGACCACCGCGCCGGCGAAGTCAGCGTCGCCCCGGGCCAGCGTGACCACGTCGCCGCGGCCGTCGACCAGCTCGAGCCGCGCGACCCCGGCGCTGATGCACGGGAACCGCGCGCCGCTGCCGTGGGTGCCGGTGGCGATCACCCCAGCCACGCCCTGCTGATCGATCGAGCCCAGGCTGGCCAGCGCCAGGCCGTGATCGGCCAGGTGCGCGTTGAGCTCGAACAGGCGCATCCCGCCCTGCACCGTCACCTGCATGCGCGCGCGGTCGAGCGCGATCGGCGCGCGCATCCGCTCGAGCGACACCAGCGTGCCGTCGGTGACGATCGCCGGCGACCACGAGTGGGCCGCGCCGACCGCCCGCAGCCGCCGCGCCGCGCGGACGAGCGCGCGCACCTCGTCGCGATCGCGGGGCCGCGCGATCGCCGCCGGCGTGAACCGCAGGTTGCGGCCGAAGTTGCGGACGGTAGCCATCGTGCGAGTCTACCCGCGGCGCCGCGCCGAGCCGGTGTCGCTGGTGCGGTCAGGTGTAACACCCGACGCGACAGGCGCGGGGCGCGGGCCGCGCGAGTCCGCGCCCTTGCCCGCGGCACGGGCCTTGCGATGGCCGCCGCCATGTCCAAGCACCTGTCGCTCGCTTGCTGCGCCCTGCTCGTCTCGACCGCCTGCGCCTCGCCCGAGGTCGAGGACGATCCGATCGACCAGCCCGAGCTGACCGCCGCCGAGGTCGCGGCGGCGTGGCGCATCACCCAGACCATCGGCAACGCGCCGGCCTCGGCGGGCTACCACGCCGCCGACGGCACCGTGAACGGCCGCGCCTACTGCGCCGCCACCGATCTGTCGGTGCGCGGCCTGACCGCGACCCAGATCCACAACCTGCTCGAGCGCCTGGCCCGGGCCGGGTTCGCCGCGTGGTACCGCAAGGACGGCGTCGACGGCTGGCGCGGCGCCGACCACATCCACGCGGTCTACGCCAACAGCAAGATGAAGACCCAGCTCCGCGCCCAGGTGCGCTCGTTCCTGGTCGGGCGCAACGGCCTGGTCAGCAACACGCGCTACCGCTGGCACAGCTTCACCGCGGCGGCGCTGCGGGTCGTCACCGCCAAGTTCGCGGCCAGCGCCAGCGGGACCAGCAACGGCGGCGCCGGCGTGCCCGCGCGGATCAACACCTCGGGCGCGCCGCTGACCGTGCGCGCCGGCGCCAGCACCTCGACCGCCGCGGTCGGCTCGGTCGCCGACGGCGCGTTCGTGACCATCCGCTGCCAGCGCGTCGGCCAGGCGGTGACCGGCACCTACGGCCGCTCGACCCTGTGGGATCGCATCGACGGCGGCTACGTCGCCGACGCCTACGTCGCGACCGGCGCCGACGGCCAGGTGGCGCCGACCTGCCCGTGACGGGTTGCACCTGTAACAGCCGGCGCTACAGCCCGCGCGGCGGCGCCTGGGATCCCGCGCGGTTGGCGGTGGCGCGGGGCTTGCTGAAGGACCAGCCATGACCCACTCGCGCACGTTCGTGTTCCTCGCCGCCGCGCTCGCGTGCGGCGCCTGCACCACCCTGGTCGCCGACGACGTCACCGGCCCCGACGACCCCGCCGGCGATCTCGGCGACGAGCTCTGGGACGACGACGGCCCGCTGCCTGGCGACGAGGCGTCAGACGCGGCCGAGGCCGTGCCGGATCTGTACGCGGTCGCGCCGCGGTTCCAGGTGCCGTTCCCGTGCGGCCAGACCTGGGCTGGCCAGACCCGCACCAACCACAGCCCCCAGAGCTCGGTCGACTTCAACCGCGCCAACGACGACGGCGATCCGGTCGCCGCGGCGGCCGCGGGCACGGTCACGCGCGTCGCCAACGCCGGCTCGGTCAGCTACGGCCGGTGGATCGAGATCAGCCACGGCAACGGCTACACCACCCGCTACGCCCACCTGTCGGCGCAGCGCGTCTCGGTCGGCCAGACCGTGCGCCAGGGCCAGGTCATCGGCAACGTCGGCACGACCGGCGGCTCGACCGGGCCGCACCTGCACTACGAGCAGCGCCACAACGGCGTCGCGGTCCGCGCCGCCTTCGACGGCGCCGGCGCGCTGTACTTCGGGACCCGCAACTACAAGAGCGTCAACGCGTGCAGCGGCAGCGCCGGCGTCGCCGGGCGCGTGAACACCGCGGGCGCGCCGCTGACCGTCCGCGCCGGCGCCAGCACGTCGACCGCCGCCCTCGGCTCGGTCGCCGACGGCACCCACGTCACGATCCGGTGCCAGCAGCGCGGCCAGTCGATCACCGGGACCTACGGCACGTCGACCCTGTGGGACAACATCGGCAGCGGCTACATCGCCGACGCGTACGTCGCGACCGGCTCCGACGGCCAGGTCGCGCCGACCTGCCCGTGAGCCGCCCGTGCGTCAGCGGCAGTGATCGTCGCGGCCGGTCTCGACCACGCAGCCGGCGACGCAGACCTCGGTGCGCACGCCGACGCCGGCCTCGCACCGGTACAGCGCCTGGGGGTCGCCGTCGACCTCGTCGCCGCCGCAGTAGAAGCCGCCGGTGGTGCACGGCCCGGGCTGCCCGTCGTCGGCGGCGCGGCAGGTGTCGTCGGTGGTCGGCGCCACGACGCAGCCGGCGCGGCAGCGCCCGCGGGCCTTGGGCACGCCGTCGCGATCGCACTGGTACAGCGTCGCCGGATCGCCGGCGAGCTTGTCGCCGCCGCAGTACAGCCCGCCATCGACGCACGCGCCGATCGGCGACAGCTCGATCGTCAGCCCCGCGCGCTGCCCCGGCGCCAGCGTCGTGCTGGCGGCGCCGGTGCCGAGCACCATCGCGCCGAGCTTGCCCGCGGCGACGACGCCGACCTCGATCGGCAGGTCGCCGTCGATCGCGATCGCCAGCGCGGTGACCACCGGCAGCTCGACCGCGCCGCCGCCGCCGGGCGCGGTCGCGGCGTAGGCGTGGAGCTCGCCGTGGAGCACGTCGAGCTCGAGCTGATCGATCGCGCCGACGGTCGCCGACTCGATCCGCACCGCCACGCACGCGCCGGCGACGTCCGCGCACGGATCGGGCCCGGCGCAGCCGGCGACGGCCGCGACCAGCAGCGCGCGGCTCACGGCCGGCACCCGAGCGCGTCGCAGCGGATCGGCGGCAACACGGCCGGGTCGTCGGGCTGGCTCGCCAGGACGATCGCGGTCGCGGTCAGCGCCGCGGCGCCGGCCACGGTCGGCCAGAACCACCAGCGCCGGTGCAGCGGGCGCGCCGGCCGGCCCAGGCGCAGCTCGACCGCCAGCGCGCCGCCGGCCGGCACCAGCACCGTGCGCGTGACCGAGGCCCGCCCCGGATGATCGGCGACGACGGTGTGCGCGCCCGCGGTCACGGCCAGCGCGTGGTACGGCGCGGGCCCGACCACGGCGCCGTCGAGGTGGATCACCGCGCCGGCCGGCGCGGTCGTGACGTGCAGCGCGCCGGTGCGCAGGCACAGGTCGCGCAGCCGCTCGAGCTCGGCCGCCCGCGGGTCGCCGGCCGGGACCCGCGCGAGGAAGTCGTCGGCGCTCGCGCGCGCGGCCTGACAGTCGCCGAGCTGGACCGCGGTCAGCGCCAGCCAGCGGGACGGGTTGGCGCGGTCGGGCACCAGCTCGTGCGCGATCGTGAACTCGCGGCGCGCGGCCAGGTAGTCGCCGGCGCGGAACGCGGCGACGCCGCGATCGAGGTGGAACAGCGCCGTGGTCTCGGTCGCGTCCGCGCGCGCGCCGCCGACGCTGGCGACCGCGGCGGCGACGAGGATCGAGGCCACCGCGCGGCGCATCCGTGCCATAGTAGGTCGCGACCCTCGATGTCGCAACTCGTCGTCGGAGACTACGCGCTGGGCGCGCTGCTCGGCCGCGGCGGCGCCAGCGCGGTGTACGCCGCGCACGACCGGCGCACCGGCGCCGCGGTCGCGGTGAAGCTCCTGCGCGACGACGACGACGCGCCCGCCGCCGCGCTCGCCGCCGCGCTGGCCGAGGCCGCCGGGCCCCGGGCGATCGATCACCCCGCGGTCGTGCGCGTGCTCGACGTCGGCTGCGACCCCGCGACCGGCCGCTGCTACCTGGTCATGGAGCAGATCGACGGCGAGACCCTGGCCGCGCGGCTGCGCCGGGTCGGCCGCCTCGACGAGGCCGCCGCGCGCCGACTGGGCGCGGTCATCGCCGACGGCATGCAGGCCGCCCACGATCGCGGCGTCGTCCACCGCGACCTCAAGCCCGCTAACGTCATGCTCGCCGGGGACGCGCCGCGGATCGTCGACTTCGGCATCGCCAAGCACCTGGGCGACCGCGCGGCCACCACCACGGCGCGGCGGATCGGCACGGTCGCGTACATGGCGCCCGAGCAGCTCGCCGGCGGGCTGATCGCGCCGGCCGTCGACGTCTGGGCCCTGGGCGTGATCCTGTTCGAGGTCGCGACCGGCGCGCTGCCGTTCGACGGCTTCGACGACGGCCGCTGCCCGCAGCTGGTCGACGCGCCCCGTCGCTGCGGCCCCGCGGTGTCGGCGGCCTACGACCAGCTGGTGCAGCGCTGCCTCGCGCGCGCGCCCGGCCAGCGCCCGCGCTCGATGGCCGAGGTGGCCGCGGCGCTCCGGGCCGACGCCGACGTCGAGCGGGTCACCGAGGACGCCGGCCCTGTGGTCGCGCTGGGGCCCGCCGTGATGATGGCGCCGCCGTCGCGGCGGGCGCGGCGGTGGCCGTGGATCGTCGGCGCCGTCGCGGTGGCGATCGTGCTCGCGGGCGCCGCCGCGGCGATCGCGACGCGGGGTCGCTCGGATCGGTCGGCGGCGGCGATCGGCAGCGAAAGCGGAGCTGGAGCCGGAGTCGAAACCGGAGCCGGAACCGGAGCCGGAGCCGGAGCCGGAACCGGAGCCGGAGCCGGAGCCGGAACCGGAACCGGAACCGGGAGCCGGAGCCGGAGCCGGAGCCGGAGCCGGAACCGGAGCCGGAGCCGGCCGGAGCCGGAGCCGGAGCCGGAGCCGGAGCCGGAACCGGAGTCGGAGCCGAAACCGGAGCCGGAACCGGAGTCGGAGCCGGAACCGGAGCCGGAGCCGGAGCCGGAGTCGGAGCCGGAACCGGAGCCGGAGCCGGAGCCGGGACCGCCGCGGTGCACCGCCCGCCCTCGCGCCCCAAGCGCCCCGTCCGCACGCCGCCGCCGCCGCGCGAGGGCCTCGACTGATGGCCGCCGAGCCGCCACGCGCCACCGAGCCGCTGGCCGCCGCGTCCGCCGTGCGCGCGCACGTCCGCGAGTGTCGCCTGACCAACCTCACCACCGGCGTCACCACCACCTTCGGCCGCGCCCGCACGACCATCGGCGCCGACCCCCGCGCCGACGTCGTCGTCGACGACACGTCGATGTCGCGCCTGCACTGCGAGGTCCGGATCGTCGACGGCGCCGCGTTCGTGCGCGACCTCGGCAGCCGCAACGGCACGACCGTCGACCGCGTGCCGGTGCTCGACGCGCCGCTGCGCGACGGCGCGATCTTGACCTTGGGCCGCACCGAGCTGCGCTTCGATCTGGGCGCGCGCCAGGTCGAGATCCCGCTGGCCGCGCGCGATCACTTCGGCCGGCTGCGCGGCGCGTCGGTGCCGATGCGCGCGGTCTACGCCCAGCTCGAGGCGGCCGCGGCCAGCACCGTCACGGTGCTGCTCCAGGGCGAGAGCGGCACCGGCAAGGATCTGGCAGCCGAGTCGCTGCACCTCGAGAGCCCGCGCCGCGACGGCCCGCTGGTCGTGGTCGACTGCGGCGCCGTGCCGGCCAACCTGCTCGAGGACGAGCTGTTCGGCCACGAGGCCGGGGCCTTCACCGGCGCCACCAACCAGCGGATCGGCGCGTTCGAGGCCGCCGACGGCGGCACCGTCTTCCTCGACGAGATCGGCGAGCTGGCGCTCGAGCTGCAACCCAAGCTCCTGCGGGTGATCGAGCGCCACGAGATCCAGCGGGTCGGCGGCGTCGCGCGCATCCCGGTCGACGTGCGCGTGGTCGCCGCGACCAACCGCGACCTCAAGGCCGAGGTCAACGCCCGGCGCTTCCGCACCGATCTGTACTTCCGGCTGGCGGTGCTGGTGATCACCCTGCCGCCGCTGCGCGAGCGCACCGACGACATCCCGCCGCTGGTCGAGGCGATCCTCGACGGCCTCGGCGATCGCGCGTCGCCGATGGCGCGGGCCCTGGCCGGCGGCGAGCTCCTGCCCGAGCTCCTGCGCCACGCCTGGCCCGGCAACGTCCGCGAGCTGCGCAACTACGTCGAGGCCTGCGTCGTGCGCCAGGAGCGCGCGCTGGCCGCGACCGCGCCGTCGACCGAGCCGACGATCGACGTCAGCCAGCCGCTGCGGGCGGTGCGCGACCGCTGGCTCCGCCACGTCGAGCGGCGCTACCTCGAGGCGCTCCTGCGCGCCCACGGCAACAACGTCAGCGCCGCCGCGCGCGCCGCCGGCGTCGACCGCGTCCACCTGCACCGCCTGCTCAAGACCAGCGGGCTGCGCTGACGCCGGCCCGGCGCCGCGCGGCGCCGCCCGATCACGCGACCGACTCGCCCCGCGCCACCTTCTGCTTGGAGCTCCACGAGACCTCCTTCGCGACATCGATCCATAGCCATCGCATCCATCGCGTCCCCGAGATGATGGCTGGAGGTGACAGCGCCCCCTGCGCCGCGGCGCCACCGCCGAGGATCACGGCGCCCCGCGACGTCGATGAGGCTGCCGCCACGGCGCCAGCCGACCGCGCGCAGCCAGGAGCGCGCCCGCACCTCGACGACGCCAGATGAGGCCGCCGCGATGCCGCCGACGCCCCCGGCGCGCACTACACCACCGCGTCGGGCTGGCGATCGGGGTGCGCGGCCGCGAACCCGGGCAGCGCGTTGCACGCGGCCTCGATCGCCAAGAGCCGCGGGAAGCGTTCGACGTCGACGCCGAACCGCCGCGCCGAGTACAGCTGCGGCACCAGGAAGCAGTCGGCGATCGTGGGCGCGTCGCCGATCGAGAACGGGTGACCGTCGCCGGCCGCGGCCTCGTAGGCGGCGAGGCCGGTCGAGATGAAGCCGCCGACCCAGGCGCGGTCGTCGCCGCCGAGCTCCTTGACCTTGCGCGTGGTCGACAGGTTCTGGAGCGGCTGGATCCCGGTGTTGACCAGCTCGGCCAGGGCCCGGGCCCGAGCCCGGGTCACCATCGCAGCGTGGGTCGCGCCGCCTGGCAAGAGCGGCGCGTGCGGCCAGCGCTCGTCGAGGTACTCGAGGATCGGCAGCGACTGGGTCAGGAAGATCGCGACGCCGTCGTCGTCGACCACCTCGAGGGTCGGCACCTGCGCCATCGGGTTCTTGGCCCGGTAGTCGGCGCCGTGCTGGGCGCCGCCGTCCTTGATGATGTTGACGACGCGGTACGCGTAGGCGAGGCCCTTGAGGCCCAGGCCGATGCGCACGCGGTAGCTGGCCGACGAGCGCCAGTAGTTGTGCAGGACCAGGTTCACGCGCCACCGCCCGCGGCCACGACGGTCTGATCGATCCGCCCGAACGGGCTCGAGCCGTCGGGCAGGACCGCCTCGATCTCGATCCGATCGCCGACCTTCATGAACGGCGTCACGGGCGCGCCGGTGTCGATCGTCTCGATCATCCGGATCTCGGCCAGGCACGAGATGCCGCGCGCGCGCTCGGCGTTCGAGACCGTGCCGCTGCCGACGATCGTGCCGGCGGTGTAGCGGCGGGTCTTGCACAGGTGCGCGATCAGATCGTGAAACGAGAAGTGCATCTCGGGGCCGCTGTCGCAGTCGCCGATGACCGCGCCGTTGTAGGTCGAGCGCACCCGCGCCTGCAGGCGGCCGTCGGCCCAGGCCGCGCCGAGCTCGTCGGGCGTGACCGCGAACGGCGAGAACGCGGTGGCCGGCTTGCTCTGGAAGAAGCCGAAGCCCTTGGCCAGCTCGTCGGGGATCAGGTTGCGCAGCGTGACGTCGTTGGCCAGCATCACCAGGCGCACGTACGGCGCGGCCTCGGCCGCGGTGGTGCCGCGCGGCGTGTCGCCGAGGATCACCACCACCTCGGACTCGTAGTCGAGGCCCCAGGCCGGATCGATCAGCTCGACCGGATCGCGCGGGCCCAGGAGATCGCCGGAGCCGCCCTGGTAGACCAGCGGATCGGTGGTGAGCGTCGCCGGCGGCTCGGCCTTGCGGGCCTTGCGGACCAGGATGACGTGGTTGAGGTAGGCCGAGCCGTCGACCCACTCGTAGGCGCGCGGCAGCGGCGCGGCCAGGCGCGCGGGATCGATCGGCACGCCGTCGAGGTGGCCGCCGTCGAGCGCCGCGGCGGTGGCGCGCAGCGCCGGCTCGGCCGCGTCCCAGTCGTCGAGCGCGCGCTGCATCGAGGTCCACGGCGCGGGCGCCGGCGCGCCGACCTCACCGTCGGCGCGGACCACCAGGAGACGACCGTCGCGGGTGCCATCGCGGAGTGTGGCGAGCTTCATCGCCGCGGACCTTACGCCGGCGTCGCCGACGTGTCACCGGCGTAAGCCGAGCCCGGGCCCGGCGTTAAGAGGGCACTTCCCCGGCGGCGCGCTCGCGTCGCCCCCCTTCCCTCCCAGGAGCCCCCCATGTCTCTCGGATCTGGTGGCCGCGCGGCCGCCCTGCTCGTGCTCTGTCTCGCGGCGTCGGCGTGCGGCGCGCGGCCGCAGTACGCCTCGGCCCGCATGGCCGACGCCCCGGCGATGGCCGACGCGCCGCCGCCGCCGCCGCTCGAGCGGTCGCTGTTCGCGCGCGATCCACAAGGCGCGCTCACCGAGGACGCGCTCCAGCAGATCCTCGCGGCGCCGATCGAGCTCGATCTGCCGGCCCGGGTCGGCGTCGTGCCGGTCGTGACCGCGACCGACTGGCGCGGCCCCAACCCCGACTACCTGCGGGTGCCGGCCGGGGTCGCGCCGTTCGTGCAGCGCCTGCGCGGCAGTGAGCCGTTCACGCTCGTGACCGAGGTGATGCCGATCCCGTCGGGCTCGCTGGGCATGGAGGCCCTGCGCGAGGTCGCGGCGCGCTACCGGCTGCGCTACGTGATGCTGTACCGCGAGGTGATCGCGACCCGGAGCACGGTCGGGCCGATCGCCTGGGGCTACGCGACCGTCGTCGGCGCGGCGTTCTTGCCCGGCCAGGATCACGCCGCGTACGGCTACGTCGAGGCCAGCCTGTTCGACGTCAAGACCGGCCTGCTCCTGTTCACGACCCGGCGCTCGGTGCTCGGGCGGCGCCGCTCGAACCTGTGGCACCAGGACGACAAGCTGGCGGCGCTGGCCTCGACCCTCGCCGTGCGCTCGGCGCCGGCGCTGGCCGACGACGTCAAGAGCGACCTCTACCGCTTCGCCGACGCCGCCCGGGTCGAGAACGAGCACCGCGCGCAGGTCGCGGGCGGCGCGCCGGTGCTGGTGCCGATGCCCCCGACCACCGCGGTCGCGAGCGACGACCGCTAGCCGCCGGTCGCCGTCAGCGCTCCAACGGCAGGCCCAGCAGGGCCTTGCGCGCCAGGTCCAGGAAGTCGGTCTGCGTGACGATGCCGACCAGGGCGTCGTCCTCGTCGACCACCGCCACCGATCCGATCTTGTACTCGAGCATCAGCGCCGCCGCCTCGTGGGCCGGCGCGTCGGGGCCGACCTTGACCACCTCGCGGCTCATGATCTCGGAGATGCGCGGCGTGCGCTTGGCCGCGGCGGTGCGCAGCAGATCGCGGTCCGAGAGCACGCCGACCAGGCGCCCGCGATCGTCGACGACCGGCAGGTGCCGGATATCACCGGACTCCATCTCGGCGTGGGCCTCGGTCACCAGCTCGTTCGCGCGCACGGTGATGAGCGCCGTGGACATCAGATAGCGGACCTTCAGGTGATAGGGCTTCACGGCCACAGCATGCCGCCATCCGGAGGCGATCGGTAGGCCACGACAGGGTCTGATCGCGATCTCCAGCGCCGCGCGCCGCGCGCCAAGGGGGCCAAGGGGGGCGCGACGCCCCCGCCCCCTTGCGGTCGCTGTACGCGGCCCCACATTTACGTCATGCACGTGGTCACCCGCGCGCCGGCGGTCGCCGGCACCTTCTATCCAGCGGCGCCGAACGCCCTGGCGGCGCTGGTCGACGACCTCCTCGCGGCCGCGCGCCCGACCTCGCTGGAGCCGTGCCCGAAGGCGCTGATCGTGCCCCACGCCGGCTACGTGTACTCGGGGCCGATCGCCGCGGCTGGGTTCGCGCGCCTGGCGCCCTACGCCGACCGGATCGAGCGGGTGATCTTGATCGGGCCGACCCATCGCGTGTTCGTCACCGGCCTGGCGTGGCCCGACGCCGAGCGCCTGCGCACACCGCTGGGCGAGGTCGAGGTCGACACCGCCGCGCTGGCCGCGGTGCCCCAGGTCGCGGCCAGCGAGGTCGCGCACGCCCGCGAGCACGCCCTCGAGGTCGAGCTGCCGTTCCTCCAGCGGGTCGCGCCGCACGCGCGGATCGTGCCGCTGGCCGGCTCGCGCGCGAGCGCCGCCGAGGTCGGCGCGGTCCTCGAGGCGCTGTGGGGCGGCCCCGAGACCGTGATCGTGGTCAGCTCGGATCTGTCGCACTACCTGCCGTACCGCGCCGGGCGCGCCCGGGACGAGCGCACCGCCGACCGCATCCTCGACGCCGCCACCGATCTCGACGGCGACGACGCGTGCGGCGCGATGGCGGTCAACGGCCTGGCGTGGGTGGCGCGCCGCCGGCGCCTGCGGATCGAGCTGCTCGATCTGCGCAGCTCGGGCGACACCGCCGGCGGTCGCGACGAGGTCGTCGGCTACGGCGCGTTCGCCTTGTACGAGGTGGCGTCGTGACCGCGCTGACCAGCCACGGTCCGGCCCTGGCGCGGTGGGCGCGCGCGCGCCTGCGCGAGGAGCTGGGCGGACCGCACGCGTCGCCGCCGGTCGGCGCCTGGGCCGAGCAGCCGGCCGCGACCTTCGTCAGCCTGCACTGGCCCGACGGCGATCTGCAGGGCTGCATCGGGTCGCTGACGCCGCGGCGGCCGATCGTCGTCGACGTCGCCGCCAACGCCGTGGCCGCCGGCATCGACGATCCGCGCGGGCGCCGGCTGGGCCTGGCCGACGTCGACGCGCTCGAGCTCGAGCTGTCGATCCTGTCGCCGCTCGAGCGGATCGCCGTGACCACCGAGGCCGAGGCGGTGCGCGCGATCCGCCCCGGCGTCGATGGGCTGGTGCTCGGCTACCACGGCCAGCGCGGCACGCTCCTGCCGGCGGTCTGGGACGACCTGCCCGAGCCGGCGGCGTTCCTGGCGATGCTGCGGCGCAAGGCCGGGCTGGCGCCGGACTTCTGGAGCCCCGAGGTCGAGCTGTGGCGCTACACCGCCGCGCGCTTCGTCGATCCACCGCGGGCGGCGTCATGAGCGAGCTCGCGTACCCCGCGCGCTGGTGGCACGCCACCGACGATGGCCGCCTGCAGTGCGACCTGTGCCCGCGCGACTGCCGGCTCGGCGACGGCCAGCGCGGCCTCTGCTTCGTGCGCCAGCGCGACGGCGATCGCCTGGTGCTGACCACCTACGGCCGCTCGAGCGGGTTCGCGCTCGATCCGATCGAGAAGAAGCCGCTCAACCACTTCTATCCGGGCACGAGCGTGCTGTCGTTCGGCACCGCTGGCTGCAACCTGGCGTGCAAGTTCTGCCAGAACTGGGACATCTCGAAGTCGCGCGACATGGATCGCCTGGCCGATCGCGCCAGCCCCGAGGCGATCGCCGCGGCCGCGGTCGACGCCGGCGCCGCCAGCGTCGCGTTCACCTACAACGATCCGACGATCTTCGCCGAGTACGCGATCGACACCGCGATCGCGTGCCGCGCGCGCGGGATCAAGACGGTCGCGGTGACCGCCGGCTACATCCACGCCGAGCCGCGCGCCGAGCTGTACGCGCACCTCGACGCCGCGAACGTCGATCTCAAGGCGTTCACCGACGAGTTCTACCACCGCCAGTGCGCGGCCCGCCTCGGGCCGGTCAAGGACACGCTGCGCTACCTCGTCAAGGAGACCGCGGTCTGGACCGAGATCACGACCCTGATCATCCCGGGCCTCAACGACGGCGACCGCGAGCTCGACGAGCTTGCCGGCTGGGTCGCGACCGAGCTCGGCCCCGACGTGCCGCTGCACTTCTCGGCGTTCCACCCCGACTACAAGCTCACCGACGTGCCCGCGACCCCGCTCGCGACCTTGCAGCGGGCCCGGGCGATCGCGCGGCGGGCCGGCCTGCGCTACGTCTACACCGGCAACGTCCACGATCCGGCCGGGGATGCGACGATGTGTCCCGCGTGCGGCGCCGCGGTGATCGAGCGCGACTGGTACCAGCTGCTGGCGTGGCGCCTCACCGACGGCGCGTGCGGCGCGTGCGGCGCCGCGATCGCCGGGCGGTTCGCGGCCCAACCGGGCGACTTCGGCCGCCGCCGGCTCCGCGTCGCGATCTGATCTCGGCGCGGTCGCACCGACGCCCGCGCGGATCGTGTTAGCGTCAGCCGCGAGGGATGACCGACGCGCGCACATGGGTGATGTTCGCGGATCTCGAGCGTGCGGTGCGCGATCGCGACCCCAGCTCGGCGAGCTCCTCGTCCGCTACCTCGAGCAGGTCGATCCGCCGCCGGGCTGCGACGACGGCGCCGGCGATGACGATGACGACGATGACGCGGTCGCGCGGCCGCGGCCGCCGAACGGCGCGCTGACGATCTTCAGACTGCGCCAGCAGATCAGCAACCAGGCGCTGCGCGGCAAGACCGCGACCGAGCGCCGGCTGGCGCGGCGCGAGGCCTGGCAGGCCGCGGCCGCGTCGCCGTGGCTGCCGCCGCGGCTGCGCCTGGGCCAGCTGCTGCTCGCGCTCGACGACGCCGGCGACGACGCGGCCCGCGCCGCGCTCGTGACCGTGTTCACCCGCGGCCGGCTGCGCTGGGGCGTGTGGCAGGCGGCCAAGCTGATCTACAAGCGGGCCGAGGCCCGCCACGACGCCCTCCTGTTCGGCGCGCTCGCGTACCGCTTCGACATGCTCGGCCCGGATCCGCGCGGGTACGACAAGGACGAGCTGGCGCCCGGCACGATCCTCTACATGAAGAAGCGCGCGTGGCGCTGGCTGCGCCACCTGGGCCAGGCGGTGCCCGAGGCGTACCCGGCGTTCGCGATCGAGGTGCTGCGCCACTACCGCGACGACGCGCCGGTGCGCTCGTCGTGGGTGGCCGCGCACATCTGGGGCCGCAAGCGCCTGCGCGGCACCAAGCGACCGGTCGGCTTCCGGCCGCCCGCGCTGACCGAGCGCGCGTTCCCCGACGCGTGGAAGCTGACACCGGCGCCGCTGGTGCGGCTCCTGCTCGAGGCCGGGCACCGCGAGGTCGCGGGCTGGGCGATCGCCGCGCTCGAGGCCGATCATCCGACGGCGCTGCACGCGCTGACCCCGGCCCAGCTCGCGGCGCTGGGTCGACGCGGCGCCGACGGCCCGGTGGCGGCGTTCGTCGTCAAGCTCCTGCGCGCGCGCCCCGACCTGCACGCGTCGCAGTACCGCGCGCTCGGGCTGCACGAGGTCGTCCTCGACTTCCTGCGCAGCCGCGACGCCGGCGTCGCCGGGTTCGCGATCGCGTACGCGCGCACCCACGCGGCCGACCTCGAGGTCGAGCGGCTGGTGGCGCTGGCGATCGACGGCCACGCCGACGTGGTCGCGTTCGCGCTCGATCGGCTGGGCGCGCTGCCGACGACGACGATCGGCCTGCCGGGGCTGGTGCGGCTGATCCGCGTGCCGGCCGCCCGGGCGCTGGCGATCGCCAAGCTGCGCGAGGGCGCGCGCCCGGCCGATCTCGCGGTCGAGCTGTTCGTCGCGCTCGCCACCGGCGGGTACGACCAGCTGCAGTTCGTCATCGGCTGGTACAGCGACGCCGGCGTGACCATCCCGGCCGGCCACTGGATCGCCACGCTCGCCGACCCGGCCTGCGACCGGGCGGTGCGGAAGCGCGCGCTCGAGGAGCTGGGCCGACGCCCGGGCGCCGAGCTGACCGCGCGCTGGCTGCAGCAGGCGCTCGAGGATCGCGCGCTCACCGACGCCGTGGCCGGGTGGCTCGAGGCCGGCAAGCTGGCCGGCGACGCGCTCGACGTCGACTGGGTCAAGGGCCTGGTGGCGCGGCCGCGGCTGCGCCCGCTCGCGCTGCGCCTGCTCGGCAACCGCGCGCTGGTCGCGCCCGGCCGGATCGGCCTGGGCTGGCTGCTCGAGCTGGCGCGGTCGACCGAGCCCGATCTGCACGGCTTCGCGCACCGCCTCCTGCTCGAGCACTTCACGCCCGAGGACTTCGCGCCGGCCGGCGGCGGACGGACCGCAGGCCTGGCGCGGCTGTGGGAGCTGGCCGCGGGCGCCGGCAGCGCCGAGCCGGTGCGGGAGTTCGCGTCGACGTACCTGCGCGCGCACCACCCGGTGCTGGGCCGCGAGCTGGCCGAGGCCAAAGCGGTCGGGCTGACCCCGCGGCTCACCCACGACGACTACCCCGCGGCGCGGATCGTGCCGCTCACGCGCGACGCCCGCGCCGACGTGCGCAAGCTCGGCTGCGCGATCGCGGCCGAGGAGATCGTCCGCTGGGGCGATCGCGCGCTGCCCTACCAGCTCGCGACCAGCGATCACCGCGAGCCGCGCGCGCTGGGCAACGAGCTCCTGCTGGGCGCGATCGCCGCCGGCGACGGCCAGCTCCCGGGCGACTGGCTCGACGGCGGGCGCGTGTTCGCGCTGGCCGAGTGCCCGCACAAGGGCACGCGCGAGGCGGCGCTGACGATCATCCGGCGCGCGTACGACCGCGTCGGCGGGCGCGCGCGCCTGGCCTGGCTGATGGAGAGCGCCGAGCGCGACGTGCGGCTGTTCGCGGTGCGGCTGTTCTGGGATCGCCACCGGCCGCGGACCACCCCGGCCGAGTGGACCCCGGCCCGGGGGCCGTCGGCCGCCGCGGTCGCGGTGGCGGAGCCGCTGGCCGACGGCGAGGCCGAGATCGCGGCGCTGCGGCAGTTCGTGCGGACGGTGCTGTTCGGGCTGCCGCCGGGGCGGCTCGAGAAGCGCGAGCCGCTGGCCGGCGTGAAGCCCGAGCGGCCGCTGCCGGCGTCGGTGGCCAAGCGCCGGCTGATCGAGGCCGTGCGCGACCTCGCGGTGCGCGAGGTCGGGTTCGCGGCGCTGGTGGCGCCGGTGCTCGGCGAGGTCGCCGCGTCGGTCGCGCGCGGCGAGTGGCAGGCGGCGGTCGCCGCGCTGGCCGCGATCCGCCAGGCCCACCCCGGCCTCGGCACGCTCGGGCTGCCGGCGCCGCGGCTGCGTCCGGCTCACCCGGCGCGGAGGCCGGCGTGACGTTCGGCCCCCAGCTGGAGCGCCTGCTGGCGATCGCCGCGTCGACGCGCGCGATCGCGATCGGCGGACGCCGCGACGCCGCGCCCGAGCCGGCGGCCAGCGTCCACCTGCTGCCGCGCGGCAAGGCCAAGGCCCGGACGATGGCGGTCGGCGCCGCGGTCCACGCGCTGGCGTTCGTCGACGACGACCTGCTCCTGGCCGGGTGCGGCGACGGCCGCGTGCGCGGCTGGGTGGTCGGCGACGGCGAGCCGACCCTGCGCGTCGATCTCGACCTCGGCGCCGCGGTGCGGGCGCTGCTGGTCGTCGACGGGGCCAGCGTGCTCGCGGCCACGGCCGACGGCGCGCTGCACCGGCTGGCGCTGGCGGTGGTCGACGCGCGGCCGACGCTGACGGTGACGGCGCGGGTCGCGGTGGCCGAGCGCGCGCTCGACGCGGTCGCGGTCGAGAGCGGCGTGGTCGTGGTCGGCGGCGTCGACGGCGCCTGGGTCGTCGACGGCGCCCGGGCCCGGCCCCTCGCGGTCGGCGGCGACGGCGGCGTGCGCGCGCTGGTCGGCCTCGGCGACGGGCGCGTGATCGCGGGCACCGGCGACGGCGCGATCCGCACCGCGTACGTGGCCGGCGACGCCGAGGCCAGCGACCGCGCCGGCGCCCACGCCCACGCCGGCGCGGTCCGCGCGCTCGCGCTGGGGCCGCTCCTGATCGACCCGGCCGGGCGCGAGCAGCCGCGCCGGCTGTGGTCGCTCGGCGACGACGGCGCGCTCAAGAGCTGGCCGCTCGACTCCAACCGCAAGCCGCGCACGCTCGAGCTGGGCGCCGGCGCCGGCGCCGCGCTGGCGATCGCGCCGGGCGCGGTCAAGGGCGTCGACGGCTCGACCGCGCAGGTGCTGGCCGCGACCGCGGCCCGCAAGGTCGTGGCGCAGACGCTCGGCGCCGACGGCGAGCCGGTCGGCGCGCCCGCGATCACCACCAGCGAGCTCGATCGCCTGGCCGCCGAGCTCGACGATCACAAGCCCAAGAGCCAGAGCGTGCGCGCGGCGGCGGTGGCGACCCTGGCGGCGCTGCCCGAGGACGACGCCCGGGTGCTGCTCGAGCGCGCGCTCGCCCGCGAGCCGATGTTCGAGATCAAGGCCGCGGCCGCCACCGCGCTGGCCACCGGCGGCCGCCGGCGCGCGCGCCCGGCCCTGCGCACCGCGCTCGCGGACGGTCACGCGCGGGTGCGGGCGGCCGCGTTCGCCGCGCTGTGCGCGCTCGATCCCGCCGAGCCGCTGGCGCCGATCCGCGCCGGCCTGGCGGCGCGCGCCGACGACGTCCGGCTGCTGGCGCTCGACGCGCTCGCGGCGCAGCCGGCCGGGTCGTTGACCGCGGCGCTCGCGGCCGAGGCGTTCACCGATCCGGTGCCGGCGGTGCGCGAGCGCGGCTTCGCGGTCGCGCGCGCGCTGGGCGCGGCCGATCCGCGCTGGGCGGTGCGGACCGCGCTGGCCCGGGGCCCGGCCGATCTGCGGGCCCGCGCGCTGTTCACCCTGGGCCTGGTCGATCGCGCCGCCGACGCCGCCGCGCGCGGGCTGATCGCGGCCGCGCTCGACGACGACAGCCCCGAGGTCCGCTGGGCCGCGTACGCGGTGGCGCTGTGCGGCCGCCCGCGCACCGCCGGCCGCCTGCGCGCGCTCGACAGCACGCTGGCCACCAACCTGGTCGACGCCGCCGCGCGGGTCGGCGTGGCCGAGGCCGCGCTGCCGCCGCCGACGACCGAGCCGGTGACGCTCGACGACGACGAGCGCGGGCCGCTGTTCCAGGCGATGGCCTGCCGTCAGCCCGAGACCGCGCTGCGCGGCGCCCGCGGCCTGATCTACCTCGGCGACGCGCGCGCGCTCGGCGCGGTGCTGGGGCTGTCGCGCGACCCCGACGCCGGCGTGCGCCGGGCCGCGGTCGACGCCCTGGCCGTGGCCGCGCGGCTGGTGGCCGACGACGATCGCGCGCTGGCGCGGCTGGGCTGGCTGCTCGACGACGACGACGCGCAGGTGCGCGGCGCGGCGATGGCGGCGCTGATCGACCGCACCGGCGGCGCCGCCGAGGCCGAGCTCGACCTGGCCGAGCTGGCGTTGCGCGCCAGCCAGGCCGACGTCCGCACCGCGCGCTGGCGCTGCTGATCAAGCACGGCCCCACCGGCCCGGTCGCGGCCCGGGCCGACGCGCTCCTCGGCGACGCCCTCGACGACGAGGATCCGGCGGTGCGCGCCGAGGCCTACAAGACCGTCTGGGCCTGGCACGCGGCGACGCCGATGGTGCCGCTGACCCGCGGCGCGCGCAGCCGCCACGCCGACGTCCGCGGCCAGGTCGTGGCCGAGCTGGCGCGCCGGCGCGAGGCCCGACCCGGCGCCCCGGCGGTCGCCGCCGCCGTCGACGCCGCGCTGCTCGGGCTGGTGCGCGATCCGGTAGCCGAGGTCGGCCACGCCGCGTACGCCGCGCTCACCCACGAGGATCCCGACCAGCCGCGGCCGGGCCAGGACCGCGCCCGCGCCGACGTGCACCTGGCGGCGATGGCGTCGCCGCGCGCGTCGGTCCGGGCCGCCGGCGCCGCCGGCGCGCGCCACGCTCCGGCGGCGGCGGTGCGGGCGCGCCTGATCGAGCTGGTCCGGGACGACCAGCCGGCCGTGCACACCGCGGCGATCGAGGCGCTCGATCACGTCGCGCCCACCGACGCCGAGGGCTTCGCGGCGGCGTTCGCGTCGATCTTCTACGCGCTGCAGGTGCGGGCCGGCGAGCTGTGCGGCACCCGGCGCGATCGGCGCGCGGTCGCGCCGATGCAGCGGCTCCTGTCGATCCCGCGGACCGACGTCGATCGCCCCAGCGACGAGCTGCGCCGGCGCGCGGCCCGCGCGCTCGCCGACGTCGGCGATCCCGGCGCGGTGCCGTTCCAGAGCGGCCTGCTCGACGACGACGATCCGATCGTGCGCGAGATGGCGGCGCGGGGCCTGGCGACCGCGTGCGGCCCGGCCGAGCAGCCGGCGCTGCTCGACGCGCTCGGCCACGCCGACCTGCCGGTGCGGTCGTGGGCGGCCGAGGGCCTGGCCCGGCTCGGCGATCTGCGCGCGCTGCCGGTCCTGGCCGGCACCCAGCGCCACGATCACCGGCCGCTGCGCCTGGGCGCGATCGTCGGGCTGACCGCGCTCGGCGCCGACGGCGCCCGCGGCCTGCGCCAGGCGCTCGAGGATCCCGAGCGCGACGTCGCCGATCTGGCGTTCGCGGTGATCGTCGCCCGCGACGTCGCGCTGGCCGCGGCCGGCGTCGGGCCCGATCTGCTGCTCGACGCGCTGGCCAGCCCCGCGCCCGAGCTCCGGTTCGCGGCCGCGCGGCTGATCGAGGCCCGCGCCGCCGGCGCGCCGCTGCTCGACGTGGCCACCGAGCTGGTCGGCCCGCGCCGCCCCGACAAGGCCGCCGACCTGCGCGACTGGCCGGCCGAGGCGCGGCGCGCGGCGCTCCTGCGCGTCGTCGTCGACAACCTCGCCAGCGACGTGTCCGAGCGGCGCTACGCCGCGGCCCAGGTGCTGGCGCTGCGGCCGCAGCCGCTGGCGTTCTGGCGCGAGGCCGCGCGCCTCGTCGGCCCGGCCCAGACCACCGTCCCCGCGACCAACTACGCGTCCGAGCACCGGACCGCCCGCGCCAGCGGCTGGATCCGCCGGCTCGTCGTCGGGCGCGCCGCGGCGGTCGCGAAGACCGAGCCGACGCCGACCGAGCTCGAGCGCCTCGCGATCATCCTGGCGTACGCCGGCGGCCCGGAGCCGCGGCCGGTGCCGCCGCGCCCGGCGGCGGCCGGGCTCGATCGCGCGGTGGCCGCGCGGCTGGTGTTCGGCGTCTACGCCGGCCTGGTCCGGCAGGGCCCGGCGCCCGGCGCCGCCGACGAGACCCAGCGCATCCGCCGCGACGCCGTCGAGCGCATCGCCGCGCTCGCCGCCGACGGCGCGGTCGGCCGCGACGCCGCGCTGCCCGCGCTCGAGCACGCGCTGGCCGACAGCCACAACCTCGTGCGCGCCGGCGCGATGGCCGCGGTGCGCGCGCAGTACCCGAAGGGCGCGCTGGCGCCGCTGGCCGCCGCGCTGCGCTCGGCCGCCGACATCGGCAAGGCCGCGATCGACGAGCTGGTCGGCCGGGCCGCCGCCGGCGACGCCGACGCGGCCGCGCTGGTCCACGCGGCGCTCGACGCCGACGACGCCGCGGTGCGCGCCCACGCGCTGCTGCGGCTGCCGCGCCTGTACCCCGCCGGGTCGGTCGCGCCGCTCCTGGCCGGCGCCCGCAGCCGCCACGCCGACGTCCGCGCCGCCGCGGTCGGTCAGCTGGTCGAGCGCGGCAGCGACGGCGCCGCCGCCGCCGACGCCGCGCCGGTCATCGAGGCGCTGGCGACCGCCCTCGGCAGCGACGACGCCGAGCTGCGGTTCGGCGCGGCCGACGGCCTGGCGCGCCGCGGCGACCTGCGCGCGATCGACGCGCTCGCGGCGTTCCTGCGCGACGGCGATCGTACCGACGAGGCGTGCACCGCGCTGATCGAGGCGGCCGGCCGCGCACCGACCGTGGCCGCCGCGGCCGCGACCGCGCTCGCGACCCGCCTGCTCGAGGATCCCGATCGCACCGCCGACGTCGACGCCCTGATCGCCGGGCTGGGCTCGATCGCCCACGAGGCCGGCGCGCCGGCGCTGCTCGATGATCTCGACGAGCGCGGCGCCGAGGACCAGCTCGAGCGCCTGCTGGCCGATCGCGACGTCGAGGTCCGCACGCGCGCGTGCGAGGCGCTGGCGCTGCGGGTCGCCGCGGTGCCGACCGCGACCCTGGGCCCGCTCGAGGCGGCGCTGCGCGGCGGCCGGCGCGAGCTGGTGCTGCCCGCCGGCGAGGGCCTGGCCCGGCGCGGCCGCCCCGAGGCGTTCTTCGCGCTCTTGCTGGTGCTCAAGGCCGGCGAGCCGCCCGAGCGCGAGCGCGCGGCCCTGGCGCTCGGCGAGCTGGGCGATCGGCGCGCGCTCGAGCACCTGCTGCCGATCCTCGACGCCGGCCCCGACGCGCCCCAGGATCAGGCGCTGGCGCCGACGGTGATCGCGACGCTCGGCGCGATGGTGCATGCGCTGGCCGCGCGCCCCGACGCCGACGCCGACGAGCTGGCCGGGCTGCGTGAGCGGATCGAGCGCACTGCCACCGCCGGGCTCGGGCCGGCCCGACGCCACGCGCCGACCGCGCTGCGCCACATCGGCGACGCGCGCAGCCGGGCGCTGCTCGAGCAGATCATGCTCGACCGCGAGCTGGGCGCCGACGAGCGCGCCGCCGCCGCGACCGAGCTGGGCACGCTCGGCGACGAGGCCAGCGAGGCCGCGCTCGGCGTCGCGTTGACGACCAGCGAGCGCGCGGTCCGCGCGGCGGCCTTGACCGCGGCGCTGACGATCTTCCGCGCCGATCGCACGCGCGCGTACATGCTGGCGCTGCCCAGCCGCTGGCCCGAAGTCAGCCGCCCCGCGGCGGCCTACCTCGGCGGCCACGGCGATCCCGCGACGATCGTCGCGCGCCTCGGCGGCCTGGCCGACGACGTGCGCCAGGGCCTGCGCGAGGGCCTGGTCCGGCGTCAGGCGTTCCCGCTCGAGGCGATCGCCGGGGCCCTCGCCGACGCCGACGCCGCGACCCGCACCGAGGCCGCGTGGCTGGCCGGCGCCGCCGGCGCGAGCGCGCTGGCGCCGCCGGTGATCGCCGCCGTCGATCGCGCCGCCGCCGGCTGGCGCGCGGCGCGGACGCTCGAGCTGGCCCGCGGCGCCGCCGGCGCCGCCGCCGTGGCGCGCGAGGTCGAGGCCTGGCGCGCGGCGCTGTGGGCCGCACACCGGACCGGCGCGGCGATCGAGGATCGAGCGCTGGCGGCCGCCAGCGACCGCGCGGCACCAGCGCCGGTCCGGGCCGAGGCCGCGGCCTGGCTGGCCGCCCACGCCGGGGCCGCGCTGCGCGCGCTGGTCGATGACGACGCCCGCGCCGTCCGGACGCCGGCCGCGCGCGCGACCGCCGCCAGCGGCGGCGACGTGACCGATCTGGCGCGCACCGCGGCCGCCGCCGTCGATCTGTCGGCGCGCGCGCCGCTGATCGCCGCGAGCCTCACGTCGTTCGGCGGCGGCGAGGCCCTGCTGGTGGCCGACGACACCCGCGGCGCGGCGGTGGCGGTCGCGCTGACCGGCGGCCCCGCCGAGCTGATCGCGATCGCGCGGCGGACCGGCGACGACGCCGCGCGCCTGGTCGCGATCGCGGCGCTGGGCCGGATCGGCGGCGACGACGCGCGCGCGGCGCTCGAGGCGATCGTCGCCGACGTCGGCGAGCCGGCGACGGTGCGCGCGGCGGCGTGGCGCGCGCTGGCGCGCCTGCGGCGCAACGCCAAGAAGGTCTGGGCCGACGGCGTCGATCGCGAGCGCCGCGGCACGCGCCTCGCCGGAGGCAGCGACGGCGAGTCGGACGACGGCGGCGGCGAGTCGGACGACGGCGGCGGCGAGTCGGACGACGACGACGACGACGACGACGACGACGAGGATGACGACGGCGACGACGACGACGGCGACGACGACGACGACGACGACGACGACGAGGACGAGGACGAGGACGAGGATGACGACGATGAGTGAGCCCCTCACGACCCTCGACGTCCCGGTCGCGTTCGGCACCGCCAGCGTCGTCAGCGACGGCGACAGCGTGCGGATCGAGCTCCCGACCGACGGCGCCCGCGCCGCGGCCCACGCCACCACCCGGGTCCACCGGCCGGCCCTCGTGCGCGACGCGCTGCTCGCGGTCGGCGACGTGCTCGCCAGCGACCTCCGCTTCCGCGGCCGCGATCGCGCCGACTACCTCGCGTACCTGCTGGCCAAGGGCAAGGGCGTGTCCAAGCAAGTCTGGGACGCGCAGAAGGAGTACTTGCAGCTGCGCTACGCCGAGGCCGCGCGCGCCGAGGAGCCGCTCGATCCGGTGCTGACGATCGGCGCCGACGCGCTCCGCCTCGAGCTCCTGTCGCGGGACGAGTCGGCCTACGCCCAGCTCGCGATCGGTGCCGGCGCGCTGGTCGCCGCCGACCTGGCGCCCGGCACCACCTTCCTCGAGCTGTCGCCGGCGGCGCTGCGCGCGATCGGCCGCGTGCGCACGTACCGCACGACCACGCTGGCGCTCGCGCCCGTCGCGGCCTCGACCGCGACCGCGACGCCGACCTCGCGCCGCGTGCCCCTGCGCTGGCTGCGCGCGTTCGGCCAGATCCAGGCCGCGGCGCTGTTGCCGGCCGAGCGCTTCGAGCTGGCGCCGATCGATCTCTATAACGTCCTGTACGCGCTGCGCACGCGCAAGGCCAAGCAGGCGCCGCGGGCCCTGCGCTACGAGCTGGTCCCCGGAAAGCCGCCGCGGATCGTCCTCGAGCCCTGGGACCTGGTGCTGACCGCGACCGGCGGCCCCTACACCGGCACGCGCCCGATGGTGGTCCGCACCTGGGGCCGCAACCGGCTCCAGGTGCTCGCGCGCCTGCTACCCCACGCCCGCCGGGTCGCGGTCCACCTGCTCGGCCCCGGGATCCCGGCGTTCTACGTCGTCGACGCCGGCGACGTCACGCTGACCCTCGGGCTGTCGGGCTGGACCGACGCCGGCTGGGCCGGCATCGCCACGTTCGATCAGCTCGCGGTCGGCGCTGACGATGGCGCCGCCGACCTCGGGCCGCGCCTCGCCGCCGGCCTGCCGCTGGCCGAGCTGACGCCCGCCACCCGGTCCGCGCTCGCCGCCGAGCTCGCCGGGCTCCGCGCCGGCGTCGATCTCGCGCGCGGCGTCGCGTTCGCGCGCCCGCTCCTGGCCACGCCGCCGCCCGCCGACGCGCTCCGGTACCGCGACGCGCGCGAGGCCGCGGCCCACCGCCTCCTGGCCGAGCCCGATCAGGTCGCGCTGACCAAGGTCCACGACCTCGGCGCCGACGGCGAGCGCATCGAGGGCCAGGTCGACGACGCCCGGGCGCACCGACGCTTCCTGGCGACGTTCACGATCGATCGCGAGGGCCGCACCGCCGGCGCCACCTGCACCTGCCCCGGGTTCCGCCGCGCCGGCATCAAGGAGGGCCCGTGCGAGCACATGATCGCGCTGCGGGTGCTGCACGTGCGCGCCCAGGCCGCGCTCGCGGCCGCGCGCGACACGGCCGACGGCCGCCGGCTGATCCGCGCCGAGACCCGGACGCTGTTCCGCCGCACGCCGGCCGGCAGCGAGACCTTCCGGTTGTCGCTCGACGATCGCGCCGTGGTCGCGCGCTGGGGCGCCGCCGAGCCGCTGCGCATGACCCGCCAGCTCCACCCCAGCGCCGATGACGCGCGCGCCGCGTACTTCGCGCGGCTCGACGAGCTGGCCCGCAAAGGATTCATCGATGCGACCGCGTGAGGCCGCGTTGACATGCGCTCGTCGCCGCGACTACAGTCGCGACGTTGTCGTTTTCCAGGAAGAGGAGTCGCCTTCGTTAGCCTGCGCTCCGGCGCAAGGGCGGCGTCGCGCCGTCCCGGCACAAGCAGTAGCCACTCTCCACAAGGTAGGCTGTTCTTGGTTCGCTCGCCCAGAGGGGCCCCAATTGTCGGGTCCAGCTGGACCAACCGAGCGAACCCGGTTTGCACCCAACAATTGGGGCCCCTCTGGGCGGCGAACCTGTGAGCCTACCGTGTCCCATGAGGGTTGTAGCGAGCGCCTCCTCTTCCTGGAGCCTTTTACAAAGAGGGTTTTTCGAAAAAACCCTCCCCCGGCATGCGCCGGGGCCCCCACCCGAAACGGCCCGGAGCGTTCAGCGCGGGTTGGGACCTCGACACGCGAGCGTGCGGATGTTCGGGGCCCGGAGCGTTCAGCGCAGGGTGTAGCCTCGACACGCGACGGTGCGGAGGTTCGGGGCCCGGAGCGTTCAGCGCAGGGTGTAGCCTCGACACGCGACGGTGCGGAGGTTCGGGGCCCGGAGCGTTCAGCGCAGGGTGTAGCCTCGACACGCGACGGTGCGGAGGTTCGGGGCCCGGAGCGTTCAGCGCAGGGTGTAGCCTCGACACGGGGCGGGTTGGGCCCGGAGCGTTCAGCGCAGGGTGTAGCCTCGACACGCGACGGTGCGGAGGTTCGGGGCCCGGAGCGTTCAGCGCAGGGTGTAGCCTCGACACGCGACGGTGCGGAGGTTCGGGGCCCGGAGCGTTGCGCGCGGGTCTGGACGTCGACACGCGCGGGTGCGGATGCAGCGCGGGGTGCAGGCTCGACGCGCGTGCGTGCTGATCGTTCGGCGCAGCGGGGGTGGGCATGACGGCGGGGGCGAAGCTGGCGGCGGTGCCGTGGGCGGAGGTCGCGGCGGCGGGCGGGATCCGGCCGTGGGTCGACGCGGCGCTGGCGCGGCAGGGCCTGGCCGATCCGGGCGTGCCGTCGTCGATGTCCGACGGCGAGAAGAAGGCGTACAAGGCGCGGCGCGAGGAGGAGCGCCGGGTCCGGCGCGAGCTGTTCCGCGTGGCCTGGGCCGCGTACAAGGCGGTCCACATCGTCCACGTCGGCGCCGGCGTGTGGTGGCACGACACGCCCGACGTCGATCGCTTCGACGCGGCCGAGCCCGAGCGCAAGCGCGCCGACGCCGACCTGCCGGCGCTGCCCGACGTCGAGGCGCTGGCCAAGGCGCTCGGCCTGTCGATCGCGCGGCTGCGCTGGCTCAGCTACCACCGCGAGGTCGACACCGGCACCCACTACCAGCGCTGGACGGTGCCCAAGCGCGACGGCGGCGTCCGCCCGATCACCGCGCCCAAGCCCACGCTCAAGGCGGCGCAGCGGTGGATCGCGCGCTCGATCACCGAGCACCTGCCGGTCCACGGCGCCGCCCACGGCTTCCTGCCCGGGCGCTCGATCGCGACCAACGCGGTGGTCCACGCCGGCGCCAAGATCATCGTCAAGCTCGACATCGAGGGCTTCTACCCGACGGTGACCTACCGCCGGGTCAAGGGCCTCCTGCGCAAGGGCGCCGGCCTCGGCGAGCAGGTCGCGACCTTGCTCGCGCTGATGGCGACCGAGGCGCCGCGCGAGGAGCTGCTCGTGCGCGGCCGCACCTGCTACGTCGCCACCGGCCCGCGCGCGCTGCCCCAGGGCGCACCGACCAGCCCGTCGATCACCAACGCGCTGTGCCTGCGCCTCGACGGTCGCCTCACCGGCCTGGCCCGGAGCCTCGGCTGTCGCTACACCCGCTACGCCGATGACATGACGTTCTCGTGGCACGGCGGCGCGGCCGGCCAGGCCGATCGCACCAACGCGATCGGCAAGCTGCTGCGCGCGGTCGAGATGATCGTCGCGGCCGAGGGCTTCACGATCAAGCGCACCAAGACCCGGGTCATGCGCGGCGGCGGCCGGCAGCAGGTCACCGGGCTCGTGGTCAACCAGGCCGACGGGCGGCCGCCCGCGCGAGTGCCGCGCGCCACCCAGCGCAACCTGCGCGCGGCGATCAAGAACCGCGAGCTCGGGCGGCCCGGGCGCGGCGAGTCGATCGAGGCGCTGCGCGGCATGGCCGCGTTCGTGATGATGACCGACCCGGCGCGGGGCCGCGCGTTCATGGCGCGGATCGATCGACTGGCGGAGCGCGCCGGCGGAGCGCCGGCAGGAAGCGAGTGACCATGAGCGAGTGGCAGGTGCACCTGGAGTTCGAGGAGGGCACGTCGAGCAAGTTCTGGCGGGCGCGCGTCGACGGCGGGACGCTCTACGTCAACTACGGCAAGATCGGCACCAACGGCCAGACCCAGGTGAAGGACCTCGGGCCCGAGGGCGCCAAGAAGGAGCTCGACAAGCTCGAGCGCGAGAAGCGCAAGAAGGGCTACGCCGACGCCGGCGCGGGCGGCGGCGACGCGGCCGAGCCCGACGAGCCCGACGAGGACGAGGACGAGGACGAGGACGAGGACGAGGACGAGGCGCCGAAGAAGAAGGGCAAGAAGGCCGCCGCGCCTGCGCCCGCGCCCGCCGGGGCCAAGGCCGGCCCCGAGGCCCGGCTCACCCTCGCCGCCGGCGGTCGCCAGGTCGCGACCCACCTCGCGCTGGTCGGCGCGACCGTGCGCATGGACGCGCTCGAGACCTACGCCAGCCCCGAGGAGGCGCGCGCAAGGCGTACTACCGGCTCCTGGCCACGCTCGCCGGCGAGGGCCACGAGGAGCAGTGACCGCGACCTTGGCCGACGGCGCCTCGGTCGAGGTGCCCGGCTCGGGCTCGGCGCGCTACACGCTGTCGCGCCAGGGCGCGGTCTACGCGTGCACGTGCCCGGCCTGGCGCAACCAGGGCCGCACGATCGACGCGCGCACCTGCAAGCACCTGCGCGCGTACCTGGGCGCCGAGGTCGAGGACGCGCGCGTCGGCGCCGCGCCGGTGGCGAGCGGCGCGGCCCTGCGCGGCGGCCGCACCGCCGCGGTCGTCAAGGGCACCGCGCCGCCGGTGCTGCTCGCCCATGCCTGGGCCCACGACGTCGCCCCCGACGGCTGGTGGATGAGCGAGAAGCTCGACGGCATCCGCGCCTACTGGGACGGCGGGCAGTTCTGGTCGCGGCTCGGCAACCGCTTCGCCGCGCCGCCGTGGTTCATCGCCGCGTTGCCGGCGCACCCCCTCGACGGCGAGCTGTGGATGGGGCGCAAGCTGTTCCAGCGCACGACCAGCGTGGTGCGCTCGGGCGACGCCGGCGCCGCGTGGAAGCAGCTGCTGTACGTGGTGTTCGACGCCCCGGCGTCGGCCGCGCCGTTCGAGGACCGGATGGTCGAGGTGCGCGCGTCGCTCGATCGCCACGCGCCGCCGTACGCGCGCTGGCACGAGCACGTGCGCTGCGACGGCGTCGCGCACCTGCGCGCCGAGCTGGCCCGGGTCGAGGCCCTCGGCGGCGAGGGCCTGATGCTGCGCAAGCCCGGCTCGCGCTACGAGATCGGGCGCTCGAGCACGCTGCTCAAGGTCAAGACCTTCCACGACGCCGAGGCCCGGGTGATCGGCCACGCGCCCGGCGCCGGCAAGCACAAGGGCCGGCTGGGCGCGCTCGAGGTCGAGCTGGCCGACGGCACCCGGTTCTCGGTCGGCACCGGCCTGTCGGACGCCGAGCGGGACGCGCCGCCGCCGCTGGGCGCAGTGATCACGTTCCGCTACCAGGAGCTGTCGGACGACGGCGTGCCGCGGTTCCCGAGCTACGTCGGCGTGCGGATCGATGGCGAGGTGACGCCGATGTCGAAGCTGGCGGGCGGCCGGCCGGCGGCGGCGGGCGCGGTGAAGACGAAGACGACGAGGCGCGCGCCGGCTGCCGCGCCGGCTGCGGCTCCGGATCGGGATCAGAATCCGGATCGGGACCGGAATCCGGATCGGGATCGGGATCCGGATCGGGATCGGAATCCGGATCGGAATCCGGATCGGGATCGGAATCCGGATCGGGGGATCGGGATCGGGATCGGGATCGGGATCGGGATCCGGATCCGGATCGGAATCCGGATCGGATTCCGGATCGGATCGGGATCGGAATCCGGATCGGGATCGGAATCCGGATCGGGATCGGGATCGGGCGCAGGCCCCCGCCGCGCCTGGCGTCGTGCGCGTGTCGACCGACGCGCCGTCGCTGACGATCGCGCTCGAGCAGCCCGGCACGCCGGGGAAGTTCTGGACGGTCGAGGTCCGCGGCGCCCAGCACCTGATCCGGTTCGGCGCCCGCGGCGCCGGCGGCCAGACCCGGCTCACGGCGTTCGCGACCGAGGCCGCGGCGCAGGCTGACGCCGAGAAGCGCGCCGCCGCCAAGCGCAAGGACGGCTACCGCTGACCAGGATGAGGATCAGGATCAGGTCGACGCGGCGACGATGCGGACGAACCGCGCGCTGGTGCGATCGAGCTCGGGCAGGTCGCGGGTCGACGGATCGATCAGCTCGGCGGCGCGGAACCCGGCGATCGTGAGCTCGCGCTCGGCGGCGCGGGCGTCATCGAAGTGGAAGTGGATGCGGCCGCGCACGAACACGCCCAGGACGCCGGCGAACAGGCGCTCGATCGGCCCGGCCGACTCGCCCAGGTGCAGATCCGACAGGTACAGGCCGTGGGGGAACGTCGCCAGCGTGGCCGCGAACCGCCGCCACATCCGCGCGACCGAGGCAGGATCGAAGTAGTTGAGCAGCCCCTCGGTGACGATCGCGGTGCCGCGCGCCGGGTCGAGGGTCTCGGCCAGGGCCGCGATCGACCGCGGGCCGGCGTCGGCGGTGGCGTCGATCTCGACCACGCGGTGGTGCGGCCCGCCGGCGCCGGCCTTCGCCAGCACGGCACGCTTCTTGGCCGCCATGCCCGGCAGGTCGGCCTCGACGTAGGTGATCCGATCGCCGAACTCCCGCGCGAACCGCCAGCCGCGCGGCGACAGCCCGCACGCGACCTCCACGACCTGGCCGATCTCGCCGCGGTCGATGGCCGCCCGCAAGAGCGCGTCGATCATGTGGTGGCGCGCCAGCAGGAAGCCGTCGAGGTTGGGCTGCCCCGCTGCGCGCATGAGCCGGTTGGCCGGGCCGACCGCGCGGTAGAGAAACTGACCGGTCGGCGTCGCGAACGAGGGATCCGAGAGACCGTGCGCCAGCCACGTGTAGCCGGTGTAGTGGGCCGTCGGGCTGATCCGAGCACTGTCGTGAGGCACGGGCGCATCCTACGCCGGCCTGTGTGAGCGTGCGAAAACCTCTCCAAGAGCGATCCTTGTGCGAGTGGTTCTGAGTGCTTACAGCTTCACTCAGGACACGACGACCGTTCCGTGGTATCACTGAACATCAGACCAGTACGCTAGAGAGTCAGTCGTGCGCATCGCCAGCATCCACCTCCCATCCTTTTCGCTCCAGGCCGCCATCGCCGTCGCTCCGGATCGTGCCGCGCTCGCAGCGCATCCGGTGGCGGTGGTCGATGTCGCCTCTCCCGTCGTCACCGCGTGCTCGCGCGCGGCCTGGGTCCGCGGCGTCCGCCCCGGCATGGTCGCGTCGGTCGCGCGCGGCCACGCGCCTGAGCTGGTCACGCTGGTCCGCGACCTCGCCGGCGAGCTCGAGCTGCTGCGCGCCCTCGGCGACCGGCTGCTCGGGCTGGCCCCGGTGGTCGATCTCGGCGGACCGCCGCGCGGACAGCACCACGCCATGGTCGTCGAGGTGCCCGCGGGCAAGCGCGGCGCCACGTTCGGCGCGCGCCTGGTCGAGGCCTTCCAGGAGCGCGGCCTGCACGTGCGCGTCGGGATCGCCGACGATCGCTTCACCGCCGCCATCGCCGCGTCGAGCGGCGACCACGACGGCGCGGTCACCTGCGTGCCGCGCGGCGGGTCGGCGGCGTTCCTGGCCCCGCTGCCGCTGGCCCTGCTGGCGCTGCCGGCCGAGGTCCAGCACATGCTCGAGTGCCTGGGCGTGCGCACGCTCGGCGCCTTCGCCGATCTGCCGCCGCCGTCGGTGGCGCGGGCCTGGGACGCCGACCTGCAGGCGCTGGCCCGCGGCGACAGCGGCGGTCGGCTCGATCCGTACGTGCCGCCGCCCCGCCTGCACGAGCGGGTCCACGTCGATGGCAGGCTCGGCGCCGCGGTCCAGGCCGTGGCCGACCGGGTGATCGCGCGGCTCGGCTGTCGCGGCGGCGCCACCGCCCAGCTCGCGCTCGGCCTGGGCGCGGGTGCGCCGATCCGCATCGAGATCGACGGCGCGATGTCCGCCGACGAGCTCGGCGACGCGCTGGCCCGGGCCATCGGCTCCGCCACGCCGCTGGTGCTCGACGTCGACGTCACCACCGCCGCCGACGCGCCGTTGCTCGCGCCGGCCGTGCCACCGCCGCCGCCGCTGGTGCTGACCGCGGTGCCGAGCGTCCTCGGCGATCGCCCCGAGCACCGCCGCACCCGGCGCGGCAAGCAGCGCCCGCGGATCGCCCCCGGCCAGGCCCGGCTGTTCACGTCGGACTGAGTTTCCAGGGAGGCCTGTCGCCAGGCCTCCCCTCGTCGGGGGCGAGCCCCGACGAGCCTCCCCTCCGAGACGCGAAACTCCCGGCGCATGGACCGGTGCTCGACCGAAATACTGACAAGCGCTGAGCCCCAGAGGGCCCGTCGCCAGGCCCTCCCCCGTCGGGGGCAAGCCCCGACGGGGCCCCTACCCACGACCACCCACGACGCGAGACGCCCGGCGCGCCGACCGGTGCTCGACCGAAATGCTGACAAGCGCTGAGTCCCCAGAGGGGTCGTGGCCGAACCCAGGCAGGTGCAGGGGCGCTCCGACGTCCGAGGTCACGCCCGGACCACGTCGGCAGCTCGGGCAAGCTCGAACGAGGGTCCCGAGCCGCCGAGCCGCCGCTCCACCGACGACGCGAGACTCTCGGCGCCGACGCTGGCGCCGCCGTGCTACACGTCGGCCATGGCCGACTCGCTCGAAGACAAGCTCCGCCAGCAGCTCACCGCTGCGATGAAGGCGAAGGACTCCCGGACCGCCAACCTGGTGCGCATGATCAACACCAAGATCATGGAGCGCCGCACCGCCGAGGGCTTCAGCGGCGTGGTCGACGACGCGCTGATCCTCGACGTGATCTCCTCCTACAAGAAGGCGATGGAGAAGGCCCGGACCGAGTACGCGGCGCTCGGCGACCGCGGCAAGGACCAGGTCACCGAGCTCGAGTTCGAGCTGGCCTGGTGCGCGACCATGCTCCCGGCCGGCGCGTCCGAGGACGAGCTGCGCGCCGCGGTCGCCGCGGCGGTCGCGTCGCTGCCGGCCAAGGATCCCAAGATGGCGGGCCGGGTCATCGGCATGGTCAAGAAGCAGCTCGGCGATCGCGCCGACGCCCAGCTGGTCAAGCGCCTCGCCGACGAGGCCCTCGCCTGAGCGTCAGGCGGGTTCGGTCGCCGACGCGCAGACCTGCGCGCGAACGATCAGAGGGCTCAGGCGCTGCGCGCCTGGCTCCCGCGGCGTCCGCGGCTCAGACCGCGACCGGGAGGACCCGGCGGCGGACCAGCTTGATCGACAGCAGCCGGTACAGCATCTTCGACACCTCGAAGCTGCCCATCCGCGACTTGCGGACGATGTCCTTGACGGTGTTCTTGCCGTTGACCTGCTCGAGCACCGCCAGCTCCTCGCGGGTGAGCCGGCCGCGGCCCATCTGGGCCACCGCGTCCTCGTTGCGCAGGAACACCAGCTCGAAGTCGTCGATGGCCCGCTCGATCAGGTGCCACTCGTCGACGCGGCGGAAGCCCTCCATGAGCAGGGCCTCGACGTCGAGCTCGAGCGCGGCCTCGACCACCGGCGCCGGCGCGTCGCTGCCGGCCACGAACGCGAACGTGCCGTAGCGCCAGCGCAGCGCCTCGTACAGGAGCTCGCTGGTCTGCCGCGCGAGCGCGGTCCGGCGATCGGCGACGCTCAGGTGGCCCAGGCGCACGAGCTGCTCGCCGATCAGCTTGGCGGCGCCGGCGCGGCTGGCCAGGAACGCGTCGAAGTCGCCGCGCGGCATCAGCTCGCCGTCGACGATGTAGCGGCCCAGGAGCAGATCGTCGGCGAGGCCGGTGCCCAGGGCCTGGTCGATCCGCCCGCGCCGGAAGTACACGTCGATCCGGGCGCCGTTGCGCATCACCGTCAGCACGCCCGACTGCTCCTGGTGGTCGAGCAGCTGGACGATCTCGGCCAGCGGGATCACGCGCAGATCGCCGCGCAGCGACTCGCCGTCGAACACCGCCGGATCCAGCCCGGCCACCACCTGCGCCAGGGCGTCGTCGTCGAGCGCCGACCGCACCGTGTCAGCGATCGCGCCGGCGTCGGTCGGCACCCGGGCGTCGCCCTCGCCGCCGCCGTCGGCCGCGTCGGCCAGCGCGAACAGCGCCGCGACCCGGGCCGCGACCACGTCGGTCAGGTGGGCGCGCAGCGCCGCGAGCGCCCGGGCCCGGCCGCTGGTCGGGTCGATGACCTCGGCCGGCGCGACGCCGTCGCTCCGACCGCTGTCGCCGCTCCGGTACTTGCCGACCGTGTGCTGCACCACCGCGGTGATCGCCTCGGGCGAGAACGGCTTGGTGATGTAGTCGACGATGCCCATGACCTTGACGAACCGCTCGCCGACCTGGTCGCCCTTGGCGCTCATCAGCACCACCGGGATCTCGCGCAGCGCGGGGTCGGCGGCCAGCTCCCGGCACACCTGATAGCCGTTCATCTTCGGCATCACGAAGTCGAGCAAGATCAGGTCAGGGCGGTTCGCGCGGGCGGCCGCGAGCCCGGCCTCGCCGTCGGCGGCGGCCTCGACCACGAACCCGGCCTTGGTGAGCACGAGCTGCACCACCCGAACGATCGTCGGACTGTCATCGATGACGAGGACCCGCTCCGCGGCCATGACCGGCGCATCCTACTCGATCCGATCTGACCGGGGGGCCGAACGCCCACCCGTTCACGCGCGCCCGACCATGTAGGTGTTTGCGCGCAATTCGCGATCGGCTGGGAGTTTGGTCGCGTCTCGGGGGCCGTGGTAGCCTGTTGCACGTCTCTCATGGCCTCACCCGGGCACACGCTGGACAAGTACCCGAGGCGGTTCGGGAAGTACCACCTCCTCGGACCACTGGCCCAGGGCGGGATGGGGGCCCTGTACCTCGCGGTCACCGGCGATCGAGGCCTCGAGCGCATGATGGTCATCAAGACCGTCCTGCCCCACCTCGCCGACGCCGAGTACGTCGCGCGGTTCCGCGACGAGGCCAAGGTCGTGGTCAAGCTGTCGCACGGCAACCTGATCCCGGTGTTCGACGCCGGCCAGGTCAACGGCGAGCTGTTCCTGGCGATGGACTTCGTCGAGGGCCGCGATCTGCGCGCGATCTGGAACCGCTGCGCCCGCGAGCGGGTGGCGTTCCCGGTCGACATCGCGGTCTACGTGGTCAAGGAGCTGTGCCGCGGTCTGGCCTATGCCCACGCGTTCCCCGACCTACAGCTGGTCCACCGCGACATCTCCCCGCCCAACATCCTGGTGTCCTACACCGGCGAGGTGAAGCTGACCGACTTCGGGCTGGCGTCGTCCACGCTGAAGCTCGAGAAGACCGCGCCCGGCATCATCTACGGCAAGGTCGCGTACATGTCGCCCGAGCAGGCCCGGGGCGAGAAGCTCGACGGCCGCAGCGATCAATACGCGATCGCGATCGTGCTGTGGGAGCTGCTCACCGGCCGGCAGCTGTTCCCGCCGGGCAAGGAGCAGCCGCAGGACCTGCTGACCCGGGCCCGCAACCCCGAGGTGCTGCGGCCGAGCCGCAAGGCGCCGCGCGTGCCGGCCGAGCTCGACGACATCGTCGTGCGCGCGCTGTCGGCCGAGAAGGACCAGCGCTACCCGACCTGCGACGAGATGCGGCAGGCGCTGCAGGGCTGGTTGGCGATCAACGCCCCGACCACCGACTCGACCCGGATGTCGGACTTCCTGCGCGACCTGTTCGCCGACGACATCGTCAACGAGCGCACGGAGCGCGAGGCCATGCTGTCGAACGTGCGGCGCCGGGCCATGACGCTGCCGCCGACCGACGAGCTGCGCCAGATCCTCGAGAAGTCGGGCGACTACCACGTCGGCACCGACTCGTTGGCCGCGACCGCGGTGCGGACGCCCGGCTCGGTCGGGCGCCGGTCCGCCGACCGCGGCGACCAGGGGGTCGACCGGCGCAAGGCCAACGACCGCCGCGGGCCCGCGGCGGTGACCGCGCTGATGCCCGACGCGGACCCGTCGCCGACGGACTCGCAGCCGATCCTGGGGATGATCGTCGACGGTCGCTACCGGGTCGTCGAGCTGATCGGCGAGGGCGGGATGGGCAAGGTGTACCTGGCCGAGCACATCGACATCGGCAAGAAGGTCGCGCTCAAGGTCCTGCACCCGAGCTACAGCCGCATGCCCGACCTGGTCGAGCGGTTCCGGCGCGAGGCGCGCGCGGCGTCGAAGATCGGCCACCCGCACATCGTCGACGTCACCGACTCGGGCACCACCGCCGACGGCTCGGCCTACTTCGTCATGGAGTTCCTCCAGGGCGTCGAGCTGGGGTCGGTGATCGAGCGCGAGGGCGCGCTCGAGGTCGGCCGCGCGGTGCGGATCACCCAGCAGATCTGCCGCGCGCTGGCCGCCGCGCACACGGCCGGGATCATCCACCGCGACCTGAAGCCCGAGAACGTGTTCCTGACGATCCGCGACGGCACCACCGACTTCGTCAAGGTGCTCGACTTCGGCATCGCCAAGACCACCGAGGCCGAGGAGGCGCGCGAGCGCAAGCTCACCAGCCCCGGCATGGCGATGGGCACGCCCGAGTACATGGCGCCCGAGCAGGCCGCGGGCCGCCCGGCCGACGCCCGCTGCGACGTCTACGCGCTCGGCGCGATCCTGTACGAGATGCTGACCGGGGTGCCGCCCTACCAGGGCGACAACTTCATGGAGATCCTGACCAAGAAGGCGACGGTCGATCCGGTGGCGCCGATCCACCTGCGCTCGACCATCCCGGCGCCGGTGTCGGCGCTGGTGGCCGAGGCCATGGCCCGCAACCCCGACGATCGCCCCGCGACGATGGAGGCGTTCGAGTACGAGCTGACCAAGTGCATGGCCGGGCGCGGCACCGCGGTGGCGCAGATCCTCGGCATGTCGACCGATCAGCACCTGGTCGCGAGCCTCAACCCGGGGCTGTCGGGCCGCACGATCGACTCGGGCGTGTTCGCGCGGCCGACCTCGTCGCCGGCGCTGATGGTGCCGCGGACCCAGACCCCGATCCCGGGCGCGCTGATGGCGAGCCCGTCGACGCCGACGTCGTCGGCGCGGGTCGACGTGGTGGCGGCGCCGATGGCCGACCCCGCCGAGAGCCTGGCGCTGCCGTTGCAACGGGCCGGCTGGGCCACCGCGGCCTGGACCCTGCTCGGCCTCGGGCTCGCGGTCGGCGTCGGGGTGATCCTGTTCGTCGCCGCCGGCGAGCGCCGCGGCCACGTCAACGCCACCGCCGCGACCGCGGCGCCGAGCCCAGCCGCGGTCATCGTCGACGCTGGCGTGCCCCCGATCGACGCGGGCAAGGTCACGCCGGGCCCCGGCCCGGGCTCGAACCACGGCTCGGCCGGGCCGACGCGGACCGTCGACGTCCCGCCGTCGGACGGCGGCAGCGGCAAGCCCCGGATCAAGCCCGCGGGCGGCACCGGCGCGGCGCCGCCAGCGACGCTGTCCGAGGCCGACGCGGCCAAGCTCCTGGCCCAGGCCAACGACATGAAGGACCGCCTGCGCTACGCCGAGGCGAAGACCGCCTACGAGCAGGTGATCGCCAGCGGCCACTACCGCGGCGACGCGCTGGTCGGGTTGGCGTGGGTCTACTTCCAGACCTCCGACGTCGATCGGGCGATCGACACCGCCGACAAGGCCGTGCGCGCCGGCGCGGGCGACACCGCGCGCAAGATGCTCGGCCACTTCTACTTCAAGAAGGGCTTCTACGATCAGGCGCTGGTCTACTACCAGGCGCTGCTCAAGGCGCACCCGAAGGACAGCGGGCTGATCGAGCTGGTGAACGCGACCAAGGCCAAGCTGGCCAAGCAGCAGGGCGCGGCGGGCAGCGGCGGCAGCGGTCGCTGACCGATCTCGTCGAGGATCCCGAGCTCCGTGGCCGTGCGTCTCGTCGACGCTGGACGCCGTCGTGGGACGCCGTACGGCGGTGGGGCGACTCTTGTGTCGACTGAAACGACAATTGCTGTCAATCTTTCGTACTGGACGACAACGACCCACATCGCGACAATGGGGGCGTGAGCAACGATCGAACGTCGTCGAGCACCCCCGCCACGGAGCCCCGAACGTCGGCCCGTGATCGTCCGCGCGCCAAGGCGGGCAGGGCCGGAGCGCGCGGCGCGGCGGCGGCCAACAACGCCACGGCGCCCGAGGTCGTCGCGAAGGCGCCCGAGGTCGCGAAGGCGCCCGAGGTCGCGAAGGCGCCCGAGGTCGCGAAGGCGCCCGAGGTCGTCGCGAAGGCGCCCGAGGTCGCGAAGGCGCCCGAGGTCGCGAAGGCGCCCGAGGTCGTCGCGAAGGCGCCCGAGGTCGCGAAGGCGCCCGAGGTCGCGAAGGCGCCCGAGGTCGCGAAGGCGCCGAGGTCGCGAAGGCGCCCGAGGGTCGCGAAGGCGCCCGAGGTCGCGAAGGCGCCCGAGGTCGTCGCGAAGGCGCCCGAGGTCGCGAAGGCGCCCGAGGTCGCGAAGGCGCCCGAGGTCGTCGCGAAGGCGCCCGCTGAGGTCGTGGCGAACGCGTCCGCGCCAGCGTCGAGCAGCGCCAAGCTGGCGCCGCTGCCAAAGATCGACGCGCTGCCTACGGGCCCAGCCGATGACCCGATGCCGCCCTGGGGGCCGGCGCCGCGCGGCGACGCACGCTCGCTGCGAGGAAGAGGCCCTGACGGGACCGCCCGGTTCGCGGTGGTGTTCCGCACCAGGTCCGCGATCGCGATCGGGGTCGGCGTGGTCGGATGCCGCGGCAAGTGGCGCACGGTGACCTACCCGTCGCAAACCTCGGCGGCATCGGCGTACGCGCGCCGGTGCGCGCAGTTCGTCAGCGACGGGTATCAAGACCTCTAGAACACCGACCGCTTTGAAGTGCCTGCGGCGACGGGACCTTGCGGGCACCTCCGGGCGTACGTCCGATGCTCGCTCGTCACGTAGGCGCTCCTCGCTGCGCTTCGGGCGTGCGCCCGGATCTGCCTCGCACGTCCGCGTCTCGCGACGCATTCAAACCGGTCGGTGTCCTAGCCGCGACCGCGGGTCGCGCCGGGCGGGTGTCGATCCACGACGCCCCCGCCGCGGCGCCCGCGACCTTCGAGACATACTGCTGCGCATGGCGCCCACTGTCCCCGCGGCACCGGCCCCGCACGACCGCCGCCACGTGCGCTCGTCGGCGATCACCTCGTTCATCGACGCCGAGGCGATCGAGCGGCTGCTGTCGCCGTGGCTGCCCGACCCCGGCGATCGCGCGTTCATCGCCCGCTGCATCCTGGCCGAGGGTCCGGCGCACCACCGTGGCACCAACTACGTGCTGCTGCGCCTGCTCGGCCAGGTCGCCGCCAGCCGCGCCCCCGCCGCCGCGCCCGCCGACGGCGCGGTCGCGGTGCCGATCCGCCTGCCGCCGCAGGTCGCCGCGGATCACGACGACGGCGACTATCCGCTGCGGTTCCCGCGCCGGGTGCTCGAGCGCCTGGCGCCGCCCGGCTCAGCCACGCTCGACGCGATGGTCGACTGCGTGACCGATGGCCCGCCCCAGCACGCCCTCGCCAACGCCGCGATGCTGTGCCTGCTCGACGCGATCCTGGCCGAGCTCGCGCCGCCATGACCGCGATCGACGAGACCATGACCCAGTCGTTCCTGGTCGCGGCCGCCGAGCTCGGCATGTGCAGCGCGGCCTGGCTGTTCGTGTCCGAGTTCGGCGCCAGCGGCGGCGCCCCGCTCGTCACCGAGGCCCGCGATCGGCTCGGCCGCGACTTCCCGGTGCTCGACGCGGTGTGCGCGCGCTACCTGGACGGCCAGCGCGGCCCGGTGGTCGACGCCGCGCGGGTCCAGGCGGCCTGCGCCGGCACGCGCCGGCTGCTGGTGGTCGGCATCGAGACGGCGTTCCTCGATCAGCTGGTGCCGTTGATCGACGCCGAGATCGGCCTCTTGACCCACGGCGAGCTCGACACCGACTGGGCGCGCGTGCTCGACAACTACGGCGGCCGGGTCGTCCCGTACGACCTGGGCACGTTCCAGCGCTGCGCTGGCAGCCGCAGCGCCCTGCTCACGTTCCTGTACGGCAGCGGCGCCGCCCTCGCCCACGTCAACCCGGCCTGGCTGCGGGTGATCGCTGGCGACGTCCGCACCCAGTTCCGGACGCTCGTCGGCTGGGACGTGCTCGGCGGCCAGATGTACGTCTACCCGCGCTGGCTGGTGTCGGCGCCGCTGGCCGACTTCTCCCACGTGATCGCATGAGCGGCGTCGCGTACCTGTGCACGTCGATCCTGCTGGTGGCGCTGGCGGCCCAGGCGCGGTGGCCGAGCGCGCGGCTGGCGATCGTCACCGGCGGCGCCGGGGTCACGTGCCTGGTGACGTCGCTGTCGGGCGTGGCGTCGACCAGCGCGCTGCTCGGGGCGGTGCCCTGGGACGTGCTGGTCATGCTGATCGCGCTCGGGCTCCTGTCGGAGCTGCTGGTCGAGTCGCGGCTGTTCGGCGCGCTGGCGCTGGCGTCGACGCGGCGCTCCGGCGCCGATCCGCGCCGGCTGCTGCTGCTGTTCTCGGTCGGCATGTACCTGGTCAGCGGGCTGGTCAACAACCTGACCGCGATCCTGTTCGTGCTGCCGATCCTGCTGCGGCTGTTCAAGCTGCTCGGCGTCACGCAGCGCTACCTGGCGTGGTCGCTCGGCGTGCTGCTGGTCGCCTGCAACCTCGGCGGCGCGGCCACGCCGATCGGCGACTTCCCGGCGATCCTGCTGCTCGGCGGCGGGCGCATGGGCTTCACCGACTACCTGGTCGCGGCGGCGCCGCCGACCGCGCTGGCGCTGGTGCTCTTGCTCGCGGTGACCATCCTGGTCGTGCGTCCGACCCGCGACCTCGACGACAGCCCGCTGCGCCGCCGCCTCGCGGTCGCGGTCATCGGCGCGCTCTACCGCCGCGTGACGCTCGATCGCCGGCGGCTGGTGCCGGCGGTGGTGGCGATCACCGCGATGATCGTCGCCTGGGTGACCGTCCCGCCGACGCGGGTCGGGCCCGAGCTGATCTGCTGGCTCGGCGTCGGCGTCGCGCTGGCGACGTGGCCCCGGGTCGGCGAGCGGCTGCTGCGCACGCGCATCGAGATGGACGGCGCGCTGTTCCTGCTGTCGCTGTTCGTCATGGTCGGCGGCGTGAGCCGGGCCGGGACCTTCGTCGTGCTGGCGCGCTGGCTCACCGACCTGCCGGTGTCGCCGCTGGCCCAGCTGACGCTGTTCCTGCTCTTCGCTGGCGTCCTGACCGGGCTGTTCTCGGCCGGGCCCAGCATGGCCGCGCTGCTCGAGGTCGCCGACGTGCTGGCCGCGCGCATGTCGCCGACCGCGGTCTACGTCGGCCTGGCGCTGTCGGTGTGCGCCGGCAGCTCGCTGTTCCTGACCGCGGCGACCTCGGGGCCGATGGCGCAGATCATGACCGAGAAGGCGCGCCTGTCCGATCCCGGCGGCCGGCGCCTGCAGTTCGGGTTCTTCCAGTTCGCGCCGATCGGGCTGGTCGCGTTCACGATCATCCAGGCGGTCGCGGTGGCCTACGCCGTGACGGTCGCGTCGACGTGACCCGTCCGCCGCCGGTCAGCGGCGACGGACCCGACCGAACGCGACCCACAGCCCGAGCGCGCCGAGGGTGGGCGCGACCGCGGCCAGCAGCCGCGCGATCGGCGCGACGCCGCCGCCGAACCCGATCTGGGTCAGGTGCAGCGTCGACGCGACGGCGTCGATGGTGGCGGCGCTCGCCAGCACGCCCAGCAGCCGTCGCCGGGGGTGTCGGCTCGCGCGCCACAGCCCGAGCGCGAGGACCGCGTCGTAGGCGGCCCACGCGCCGAGCCGCGCCGCGCTGTAGCCGAACCAACCGGCGCTGCCGTGCGTGGCGACCACGGCCAGCGTGATCGCCCAGGGCACCAGCGGCACGCCCAGCGTCCACGCCAGCGCGCCGGGGTGCCGCACGATCGTGCGCGCGCCGAACGCGATCAGGCTGCCGCCCGCGAACGCGCGCAGGCCGTCGAGCACGTGCACCCCGGTCAGCTGGCCGGCCGGATAGTACAGCCACACGCGCTCCCATCCGGGCGGGTGCAGGCGCTGCTTGAACCGGCGCAGGCCCTCGAAGTCGTAGAGCGCGCCGCCCAGCCGGCCGAGCCAGCGCATCCAGCGCGGCACGCCGCCGGTCAGCGGCGCCATCCCGGTGGTGGCGTAGGTGGCGCCGTCGGCCGCGAGCTCGCGCAGCGCCGCGTCGACGAGGCTCTCGCTGGTGCCGTTGGGCGCGGCGCCGCCCCGGATCAGATCCTCGAGCAGCCAGCCGTCGCGCCCCGGGACCGGGACCAGCGACAGGTACGCGACCGCGTGGCCGTGGCGCTCGGCGACGAAGTAGCGGTGCGCCTCGGCGTGGTCGAACGGCGCCAGCGCCACCAGGAAGCCCATCGGCTCCATGTGGCGCCCCGTCAGCCACGCGTGGGTGATCGCGTCGAGCTCGGCCCGCAGCGCGGTCCCGGGCGCGAGCTCGGCGGCGGTGACCCGGCGGACGCGCACGCCCTTGGCGCGGGCCCGCCGGAGCTGCTCGCGCAGCGAGCGGTGAGCGCGCACGGTCGCGTCCCACTGCGCCGGGACCCAGACCGGCTGCTCGCCGAGCAAGGTGCGGTTGAACCCCGGCCACGGGTCGACGTCGTCGACGGCGAACAGCGAGGCGCGGCGCCCCGCGGCCCGGGCCGCCGCGACGAACCGCGCCGCCACCGCCGCGCGCTCGGACACCGGCGCGTGCGGCCCACCGGCCGCGACCCAGGCGCCGCCGGTGTCGAAGTACGCCACCGCCGCGTCGCCGTCGCGCCAGCACTTCAGCCCGGGCTCGAGGCCCTGGAAGGCCACCGCGTCGCGCCCGTGGGCCTCGATCGCGCGCACCAGCGCCGCCTGGTCGGCGTCGGAAGACATCGTCCTTGGGGTACCACGCCCACCGCCGGTGAGCGCGCGGGCTCGCGCCGGACCGCGCGATCCATGGCACGCTCTCCCCATGCCCGGGTCACGACTCCTGCTCGTGCTGCGCGTGCTCGCGGTCGGGCTGGTGGGCGCGCTGTCATGGAAGCTCTTGCGCGTCGACGACCGCACGACCACCGGCGCGGCGCTGGCGGTGCTCGAGATGGCGGCGCTGACGACGGTGCTGGTGTGGCCATCGCGGCTCCTGACCACCGCGGCGCTCGCCCTGCCGCTGGCCGTCGCGATCGCCCGGCAGGACGTCGTCATCGAGGTGGCGTGGGCGATGTGGAGCGCGACGGTGATCGGCCTGGCCAACCTCGTCCGCGGCGTGGCCGCGCGCGGTCAGCTGCCCGACGCGACGATCCGTCGCACCTGAGCCATCCGACCCGTCACCAGCGTCGGTTCCACAGCAGATCGAGGCCGAGCACGCCGCGATCGCCGGCGGTGCCTTGCAGCAAGAGATCGCGCCGGAGCCAGTACTCGGCCTCGCCCTCGTTGACGTTCTGATCGACCCGCGCATCGATCCGCGACCGGTACAGCACGAGCAGCTGATCGGTCAGCCAGGTCCCGACCACGAACGCCCCGCCGCTGGTCGCGGTGCTGGGCTCGTAGTTGAGCACGTCGAGCGGGATCGGCAGCGCCTGGTGCAGGAAGCCCCGACCACCGACGCCGCCACCGAGGCCGCCACGCCGGTGGCGGCGTCGACGGTCTCGTTGCCGGCCGAGGTCGGCGAGCCGCCCATGAGGAACGCCAGCAGCTGGCCCTCGGTGTACTTGTCCGGGACCGAGGCCAACCGCACCCGCGGCTTGCTGTAGCGCTGGTCGACCCGGACCTGCAGCACGAGCTGCGGGAACTGGTACTCGATCTCGACGTCGAGCAGCGGATCGAGCGCCCCGTCGAACACCAGCTGCGCGCGGCGGATGTCGTAGCGGCGCTCGAGCACGAGCACGGTGCCGCGGGCGACCGCGATCGTGCCGTCGACCGCGGCGCCGTCGGCCCCGACGGTCACGGTCAGGTCGCCGCCGACGTCGCCCCGGAAGCGCGGGGAGACCACCGCGACCGGCTCGATGGCGAGGGACAGCACGAGCAGCGGCACGGTCGGGCGCGTGCCCATCCAGGTGCGCAGCACCGTGGCGCGGGTGAGCGGCAGCGGCGCGGTGACCGAGGTGTCGGTCGTGAACACCAGATCGAGCGGCGCGCCGGCTGGGTGCAGCGCCCGCCCGCCGCCCTCGGAGATGTCGACCGTGCCGTCGCGCACCCGGGCCGTGGCGGTCCAGCGCGGCTGGGTCATGTCGAGCTCGACGTGCAGGTCGCCGTCGAGCTTCGGCGCCAGCGAGGTGATCATCGTCAGCGCGCGCACGCCGACGTCGATCGAGAGGGTCCGCGGCACCAGCCCGGCGAGCACCGCGCTGACCTCGAGCTCGACCCGGCCCGCCTCGACCGCGCCCGCCGCGGTCACGTGGGCCGAGCCCGCCGCGAACGTGGCGTCGATCGTGCCGTCGCGCAGCGTGCCGATCGTGTCGGCCAGCGGCACCTGGACGCCGGACACCTGGGCGACCCCGACCAGGAGGGCTCGATCGCGCGTGCCCCCGCGCAGCTGCAGGTCTGCGTCGAGGACACCGCGCACGCCCAGGAGCAGCGTCGGCGCCAGCCGCGCCAGCGGCGCCACCTGGAACCGGCGGGCGCCGATCGACGCCCGCGCGCTCGCCACCTCGGCCGGATCGAGGTCGACGGTCAGGTCGAGCGCGCCGCCGTCGTCCTGGCGGCCGCGGACCTCGCCGTGGAGCGCGCCGGGCTGGTAGCGCAGGTCGACGTCGAGCTGGCGCAGGCCGCCGCGGGCGCGGCCGCCGCCGCGGGCGGCGCGGGCGCCGAGGTCGGTCACCACCAGCGCCGCGGTCGCCACCGGTGCGTCGAGCGTGCCGGTCAGGTCGCCGGCGCCGGACACCCGACCGCTGATGCGGGTCGGCTGGCCGAGCGCCCGCGCGATCGTCGCCACGTCGCGCTCGCGCAGCGCGATCGTGCCGTGGAGCGGCAGCGTGCGCAGCGACGCGGTCCCGGCCAGCAGCTCGGGCAACGTCGTCGGCGCGGTCGCGGCCACGGTCGCGAGCGGGCGGCCGGCCAGGCCGAGGTCGACGGTGGCGTCGAGGCCGCGCCCGTCGGCGTGCGCGACCGCCGTGACCGTGACCGGCGCGGTCAGCGGCCCGCCGATCAGGTCGCGGGCGTCGACCCGGACCTCGACCGTGCGCAGGCCCGCGCTGGCGGTGACCGCCCCGCCGACGGTCCCGCGCAGCCGCTCCTGGCCGAGGGCCCGGGCCAGCGCGGCGTCGATCGTGACGTCGTCGAGGGTCGCGGTCAGCCCATCGACCGCGGTGACGTCGAGCGCGCGCCACGCGGTGAGGTCGAACGGCCGCGCCGGCGCGCGCACCGCGCCGGCGACGTGCGCGGTCCCGAGCCCGCGGAGGACCGCGTCGACCTGGATCTGCGCGGGCGCCGCGCCGTCGCGGATGACCGTCACGTCGAGATCGAGCGGCGCCGGCGCGCCGGTCATCGCGAGCCCGCGCCCGCGGATCGCGAGCTCGGCGCGGTCGGGGTCCGCGGTCACGGTCGTCGCGATCGTGCCCGTCACGGTCGCGGGGCCGCCGGTGAGCCGGGCGATCGCCCCGAGGTCGAGGGCGTCGGCCTCGATCCGGACCGCCCGCACCGCGGCGCGCTCGAGCCGACGCCACCCGGCCAGGTCGTCGAGCCGGCGCGGCGGCGTCACCGTCGCCGCCACCGTCAGCGCGCCGACGTCGGGCCCGCGGCCGTCGAGCGCCAGGGTCACGGTCCTGGGGCTGACCTCGGCGGTGACCGCCAGCTCGATCGGCTGCGCGCCCGCGGCCACGACCACGCCCAGCCCGGTGACCGCGACCTCGCCCGTGACCGCGCGCCCGCGCTGCCGCAGCGTGGCTCGGCCGGCGATGACGCCGCGCGCGATCGCCGGCACGCCGGGCAGGCCGCGCAGCCGCGCGAGGTCCACGTCGGTGATCGTCACGGTGCCGGCCCGGCGCGCGAGGCCCGGGCCGAGGCCGACCTCGCCGTCGATCGCGATCGCGCCGCCGGCCGCGCGCGCGCGCACGCCCCGGACGGTCAGGCGCGCCGGCGCGACCACCAGCTCGCCGCCGGCGCCGACCAGCTCGACCCCAGCGGTCGCGATCCGGTAGCGCCCGAGCCCGACGCGGGTCCGGCCGTCGTCGCCCGCGCCGGTCCGCACGACGGTCGCGCCGACGGACGCGGCCACCGCGCGCGCGCGATCGCGCGCCTCGAGCTGCACCGCGATCGGCCCGCGCGCGTCCAGCGGGCCGCGCGCGGTCACCGTGACCGACGGCAGCGGGCGTCGATCCCAGCGGAGGCCGGACGCGACCAGGCGGACGTCACCGCTCAGCGCCGCGGGCGCGCCGGCCGCCGCCACCGTCAGCGCGACCGTCCGCGCCCGCCCGACGCCGACGACCAGATCGCGGCCGTCGATCGTGCCGCGCACGTCGACGTGCGCGCGGTCGCCGTCGAGCATCCCGCCGCCGGTGAGCGCGACGTCGAGCGCGCCGTCGGCCGGCACCGCGCCCCGGGTCGCGGCGGCGATCGAGCCGATCGCCGCGGTCAGCGCGCCGTCGTCGAGCTGGTACCCCTCGGCGGTCGCGCGCACCGTCCCGGTGGCCGTGACCGCGGTCGGGCCCGGACCGCGCCCGGTGACCGCGACGGTGACGGCGCCGGCGCGCGCCTCGAGCGTGACCCCGAGCTGATCGAGCGCGACCTGCGCGACCGTGCCGTGGCCGGCCAGCGTCGCCGTGCCGGTGACCGCGGCCAGCCCGAGCGCGGCCGGGTCGGACGCCAGCGCCAGGGTCATCGTCGCCGCCAGCTCCGACGGCGGCAGCCCCGGGCTCAGGCGCGCCAGATCGATCGCCGCCAGCTCGAGCGTGCCGTCGACCCGGCGCGCCTGCGGCCGCACCGCGAGCGTGCCGTCGATCGTGGCGCCGCCAGCGCCGCCGCCCAGGCGCAGCTCGACGACGCCGTCGGGGCGCGCCGCCGCGTGGACGTCGAGGTCGACCGCGAGCGCCGGCAGGGCGGCCTCGGGCACCAGCCGCGCCAGCTCGCCCGGCGGCGCGACGATGCGCACCTGACCTTCGAACGCGCCCGGGCCGCCGTAGCGCACCGCCGTGGCGGTGATCGTCGCGCGCTCGACCCCGATCCGCGCGTGCGCGACCGTCACGACCCCGGCCGCGTCCACCGCCACGTCGGCCGAGGCGGTCAGCGCGGCGCCGGCGCGCTCGCGCCAGATCGCCGCCACCTGGCCGTGGGCGACCAACGGGCCCGCCGCCGCCAGGCGCACGTCCGCGGTCACGGTCACGTCGTCGAGGTGATCGACGCCCGCGGCGCCGCGATCGATCGTGATCGCGCCGGCCCGCACCTCGAGCCGCTCGACCGCGATGTCCCAGGTCCCGGGCTCGGGGCTCGGCTGGTAGAGCGTCGCGACGTTGGGCGCCTCGCCGCCGATCGCGCGCACGCGCAGATCGATCCCGTCGAGCACCAGGGTCTCGAGCGCCAGCTCGCCGTGGAGCAACGCGCCGTAGCGCAGGTTGACCCGCACCGCGCGCGCGATCACGGTCGGCTGGCCGGTGGCGTCGCGCAGCTCGACGTCGCGCAGCACCAGGTCGCCCAGCACGCTGCCCTCGAGCCGGCCGACGTGGGCGCCGCCGGGGAACGACTTCGCCAGCGCGGCCTCGACCTGCCGCCGCAGGCGCTCGCGGCCCCAGTCGGTGTGCAGCACGACGAGGGTGGCGACGATCGCGATCGCGACCACGGCCAGCGCCGCGAGCACCACGCGCTTGCACCAGCGCAGCACCGTGCGCACGGTCGGCACGGTCAGAACGCCTCGCCGACGCTGAGGTGGAACGTCCAGCGCTCGCCGGGGCGCGGCTCCCCGGCGCCGGTGCGCGTGAGGCGGTAGGCGACGTCGAGGCGCACCGCGCCGATCAACGTCGGCAGCCGCAGCCCCAGCCCGGCCGCCCAGTGCAGGTGGTCGAGGGCGATCGCGGCCCAGTCGTCGGGGACGTCACCGCCGTCGAGGAAGGCCACGCCGGCGAGGTCGTAGGGCAGCCGCGGCAGCGGGAACCGCAGCTCGCCCGAGACCTCGAGCAGCCCGGTGCCGCCGTACGGGACCTGCGCGGAGCCGACCCCGGCGAACGGCGCCAGCTGCCGCTCGGGCAGGCCGCGGTAGCCGTTGGCGCCGCCGCCGAAGAACCGCCGCGTCACCGGGCCGTCGCCGGTCAGCACGCCGGCCCGGACCCGCGCCGCCGCGGTCACCGACCCGAGGCTGACGTAGCCGCGCAGGTCGGGGATCAGCCGCAGGTACGTCAGCGCGCCGCCCGCGGCGACCGTGCCCTCCTCCGCGCGCACCTCGAGATAGGCCCCGCGCCTCGGCGCCAGGCGATCGTCGCGCAGGTCGACGACCACGCTCTGGTCGAACGCCCCGATCCGATCGACCCCGTCGAGCCCGAGCCGCGCGATCAGCGCGTCGTCGAGCACCGCCGCCAGGTTGGTGTACGCGGTCAGGCCGAGCTGCCACCCCACCGATGCCTGGACGACGTCGGCGTAGCTGGGCGAGCGCACGCTCAGGCGCGCGCGCGGGCCGTAGCTGGCGTAGGCCTCGACCTCCAGGTACGAGAACCCGCCCTCGATCGCGCCGCTGTAGCGCGGGCGGATCAGATCGAGGCGATCGAGCGTCGCCACGGCGTCGACCCGAGGTGACCGGGTCCGATCGTCGCGGTGGATCACCAGCGCGGGCCGCAGCTCGAGCCGGGTCGTCGTGAGCGGCCACGGCCACGCCGCCACCCCGTACTGCGCCAGCCCGCGCAGCTCGAGCGCGAGCGGGTTGAGCCCGACGCCGCCGCCGAGGCGCAGATCGTGGCGCGGGGCCTCGGCCACGGTGATCGTGACGTCGACCACGTCGTCCTCGTCGCGATCGGGCTCGACCCGCACCAGCGCGAACCGCCCGAGGCCGTACAGCGCCGTGCGGGTGGTCTCGAGCGCCGCCGGCCGGTAGGGCTCGCCGGGCGCGAACTCGACCCGGGCCGCGACCGCCTCCTCGAGCCCCGCCGGCACGTCCCGGAGCTCGACCTGGCCGAAGTGCGCCAGGGGGCCGAGCGTGACCGTGAGCCGGATCACCGCCTCGGCGCGCGCGCGATCGGCCAGCACGACGCCGTCGACCTTGGCGCGCGCGTAGCCCGCGGCCCGCAGGACCTCCGGCAGCCGCGGCGTCGCCTCGTCGTAGGCCGTGTAGTCGAACGGCGCGCCGTCGGCCAGCGGCACCTGCGCCCGCAGCGCCGCGGCCGACACCCGGGCGTCGGGCGGCAGGCCGACGACGTCGACGCGGACCAGCCGGGCCCGCGCGCCCTCGACGACGGTGAAGGTGACGTCAGCCCGCGTCGCGGTGGTCGTGACCGTCGACGTCACCGAGGCGGCGAAGAACCCGCGGCGCACGTAGTAGCTGGCGATCCGGCGCTCGTCCTGGGCCACCAAGAAGCGCCCGAACGGCTGCCCCTGGTCGCGCGCGTAGATCAGCCCGAGGCCGCCGAGCACGTCGCCGCGATCGACCGATCGGGCGTCGACCAGCTCGACCTGGCCGATCGCCCGGCCGGTCTTCGGCACCATCCGCGCGTGCCCGCCGCAGCCGGCGACCGCGACCGCGACCACCAGGCCGGCCCACGGGCGGCGCAGCCGACGCGGACCGGGGAGCGTCGGGCGAGCCATGGTCCTGGTACGACCGACCCGCGCGAGTGGCCATTCAAAAAGGCCACGCCGGAGGTCAGCAGTCAGCGGGGCTCGCCTGGCTCGTCACCGTCGGTCACGTCGGCGATGACGTCCCGGACCGGCTCGGTCGCGCGCCGCCACAGCCGCCGCAGCCGCGACACCGCCGCGGCGCGGGGCTCCGGGCTCGGGGCCGGCGCGTCGGCGACCGGCTCGCGATCGCGCTCGCGGGCCCGCTCGGCGCGCTTGATGCGGACCGCGGCCTTGACGTCGGGGTCGACGCCGGTGAACCGCTCGCTGTTGGGGATGAACCGGATCTCGGTCTTCACCTCGAGCGACAAGGTCGTCAGCATCTTGGCGATCTCGTCGGACAGGTTCACGTGGGTCAGGAACTCGCGCACCTCGCGCGCCACGACCTCGAGCACCTTCTCCTTGGTGCTGTCGGCGGCGTCGCCCAGGTAGCCCGCCACGCTCGGGACGTTGAGCTCCTTGCTCAGGCGCCGCAGGCTGTCCTCGGTCGAGAACACCGCGCCCATCCCGGCGGTGAAGGTCCGCCGCACCAGGTCGGGCACGAGCGTCTCGAGGCGCTGCCGCAACGACTCCGACAGCCCGTCCTTGTCGCCGTGTGGGCCGGTCGGATCGTCGGCTTCGTCGGTGGCCATGCCTCCTGCGTACCGCCACCCCGACCCGCGCGCAAGCACGCCCGCGTGTTACGCTGCCCTCGTGGACGCGGCCCGGCGCACCTCGCTCACGGACGCCGCCGAGGATTCGAGCGATTATCCGGCGGTGGCGGCGGCGCGTCCGCCCGGGGCGCCGCTGCGCGAGGGCCGCCCGCCGCGCCGGGCGCCCGGTCCTCAAGGCCTACTGACCACGTTCCGGGTGATCCACAGCTACCTGTGGCTGCGGTTCTGGGCCCGGTGGCGCTCCGACGAGTGGGTCGATCGCCGCCTGCGCGCCGCGCACCTGCGCAACGCCCGACGGATCGAGCGACCATTCTGCGAACTCCAGGGCCTGTTCATCAAGGTCGGACAGGTCATCTCGATCATGACCAACTTCTGCCGGAGGAGTTCCGGGCGCCAGCTCGAGGGGCTGCAGGACCACGTCCCGCCGCGGCCCTACCCGACATCGCCGCGCGCATCCGCGAGGAGCTCGCCGGCGAGCCTGACGCGGTTCGCGTCGTTCGACCGCACGCCGGTGGCGTCGGCGTCGATCGGCCAGGTCCACCGCGCCACCCTGAAGGACGGGCTCGCGGTCGCGGTCAAGGTCCAGTACCCCGACATCGACGAGATCGTGCGCAGCGACCTGCGCACGCTCCGTCGGATCTTCCGGATCGTGCAGTGGTTCGTGCCGTACCAGGGCCTCGACGACGTCTACCGCGAGATCCGCGCGATCGTGCTGGCCGAGCTCGACTTCCGCGCCGAGGCCGACAACGGCGATCGGATCGCCGCCAACTTCACCGATCGCCGCGACGTCGCGTTCCCGCGGGTCGTGCGCGAGCGCTCGACGGCGCGCGTGCTGACCACCCGCTTCGAGGCCGGCGTCAAGATCCTCGAGGCCGCCGGCGTCAAGGCGATGGGCTCGACCGCCGCGGCGTGGCCCGGCAGGTGGTCGAGGTCTACTCGCCAGCAGATTCACCGACGGCGCCTACCACGCCGACCCGCACCCCGGGAACCTGCTCGTCCGGCCGCGCGCCGACGGCGAGGGCGCCGAGCTGGTGTTCCTGGACTTCGGCGCGGTCGCGACGATCCGCCCGGAGTTCCGGCAGGGCATCGTCGAGCTGATCCAGGGCGGCCTGACCCGCGACACACCCACGGATCGTCCGAGCGATGCGGCAGATGGGCTTCGTGGCTCGCGGCGCTGACGACCGCGTGTTCGAGCAGGTCATCGAGTACTTCCACGATCGCTTCAGCGAGAGCATCTCGCCTGACACGCTCAACCTGAAGGATCTGAAGGTCGACCTCGAGAAGACGCTCGAGAAGAGCCTCGAGAGCCTGGCCGACTCCGGCAAGATGGACATCTCGTTGCGCGAGCTGTCCGGAGAGCTTCCACGTGCCCAAGGAGGCGATCGTCCTCGAGCGTACGTTGCTGCTGCTCACCGGCCCGTGCACCGGAGCTCGACCCGACGCTCAACCTGATGGCGGTGATCCGGGCCGTACCTCGAGCGGTTCGTGCTCGGCGACAGCGACTGGTCGGCCGCGCTGATGGACACCAGCCGCGACGTCAGCGATGAGCGTGGCGTCGCCGCCCGGCGAGCTGCGCCGGTTCCTGCGCCAGGCCCACGCCGGCGACCTGCGCCTGCGGGTGTCGAACCTCGACACCTCGAGCCAGCTCCCGTACCGGCTCGGCCACCAGGGCATCTTCGCCGCGGTCGGCATCGCCGGCGCCGCGTTCGCGCTGGTGCTCGAGGGCCGCGGCGAGCTGGCGCGCGCCGACTGGGGCTGGTGGACCGCGCGCATCGCCGGGGTGATGCTGGCGTGGTCGTGGTGACCTCGCGCGCGCTCTTGCGGCGGAAGCGGACATGATCGTCGTCGCCGCCCCCGGGTTCGAGTGGACGCCGCCGAGGCCCTGCGGTTGTCGCTCGACGCGGCCGCGTGCTCGAGCCTGGTCCGGCAGTTCCCCGACGGCGAGTGCTACGTGCGGCTCGACGGCGACGTCGCCGGGCGCGAGGTCGTCGTGGTGGGTGGCCTCGATCGCCCGGCCGAGCGGCTGCCGCCGACGCTGTTCCTGGCCGCGACCGCGAAGGACCTGGGCGCGCGCGGGTCGGCCTGGTCGCGCCGTACCTGTCGTTCATGCGCCAGGACAGCCGGTTCCACGCCGGCGAGGGCCTGACCTCGGCCTACTTCGCCCGGCTGTCTGTCGAACGCCTTCGACTGGCTGTGCACCGTCGACCCGCACCTGCACTGGTGGTCGTCGCTCGACGCGATTCACCGCATCCCGACCCACGTCGTCCACGCCGCGCCCGCGATCGCCGCGTGGATCAGCGCCCACGTCGACGCGCCGGTGCTGATCGGCCCCGACGCCGAGAGCGAGCAGCGGGTGGCCGCGGTCGCCCGCGAGCTGGGCGCGCCGTTCGTGGTGCTCGAGGGAGACCCGCACCGGCGACCGCGACGTGCGCGTGTCGACGCCCGACCTCGACGGCCACCGCGACCGCACGCCGGTCGTGATCGACGACATCATCTCGACCGGGCGCACGATGATCGAGACGTTGCTCCACCTGCGCGCGCTCGCACGCGCGAGGCGGTGGCGCGTCGGCGTTCACGCGGTCGCGGCCGATCGCGCCCACGACGATCTGCTCGCCGCCGGCGCCGCCCGCGTCGTCACCTGCGACACGATCGCCCACCCGTCGAACTGGATCGCGGTCGGCCCGCTCCTGGCCGACGGCGTCCGGCACTGCTCGCGCACTGACGACGGCGCCGGCGCGGACGCGCGGACGGACGCGCCGTCGATGGACGCGCGCGCCGGGCCGGTCGTCACCCCGCCATCAGCGCGACCGCGGCGCGCAGCGCCCGGGCGGCGCCCCACAGCGCGGCGGCGTTGCGGGCCGGCGTCGGCCTGCTCCTGGACGTCCGCGGCCTGGTCGAGCTCGTCGGCGTGGGCCGCGATCGTCGCCGCCAGCGCGGCGTGGCCCGCGGTCGGCGCCGCGACCTCAGCTCGGGCGCGCCGAACTCGAAGCACGCGAGCAAGCAGCCGCGGGCGTACGCGGTGATCACCGCCGGGCCAGGCCGGGCCCGCGCCAGCGCCAGCAAGGTCCGCAGCAGCCGGGCCGCGCGCTCGTCGTTCCAGGTCCGGATCCGATGGCACAGCGCCCGCTGCGCCGCGCGAGGTCGGGGCCGAGCCCGAGCTCGTCCTCGGCGCCCGCGATCGCCGTGACCCGCGCGTCGGCCACGCGCGCGCGCCGCTCGTGCGCGGCGGCGGCGACGTCGGCCGCGGCCAGCGCCGCCGCGACCACGCGGTCGACCTGCGCGTCCGCGACCACGCGCAGGTCGGCCACGACCACGCTGCTCGTACACGCGCGCCGGGTCGCCCCGTGCTCGATCGTCGTGCGCCTCGACCAGCGCGTCGCCGACGACCAGGTGGCGCGTCACCCACAGGTCGTCTCATCGCTGAACGTGCGCCCGTGGAACCAGCGCGCGACCGTGCCGCCCGGCTCGATCAGCGCGAACGACTCGTCGCGCCGCGCCAGGATCAGCCTCGCCCGCGCGCCATCCCCGCATCCCGGCAGTGTACGCCGCGGCCGCCCGCGACGCCCCGCGGCGTCCTGACGATGCCCACCGCACCCGAGCGCCGCGCGCGATGCCGAGCCCGGCGAGGTCGCCCGGACGGACGTGGCGACTCATGCTGTCGAGCGCCGAGCTCCGCGCAGCCGGGCCCACTGGCGTCGTCCGATCTTCGTCCGGTTTTTCGGACAGATGGCCGAGCACCGGACGCGGCCGGACAGTGGTCGCAGTCAGATCGCGGGGATGGCGCTGGCAGGCCGCTGCTCATGGGCTGGCGCGATGTCGCTGCCCCGCCCGGTCCGGCCCGGAAGGTTCCTGATGGTGAACCGGCGCTGCGTGCAGCGTCAGTTCCTGTTGCGGCCGGGCCCCGAGACCAACCAGACGTACCTGTACTGCCTGGCGGTCGCGGTCGAACGCTTCGGCCTCGAGATGATCTTGCCGTCGGTGATGTCGAACCACCACCACGACGTCACGTACGACCGCCACGGCTGTGAGGTCGAGTTCCGCGCGTACTTCCACATGCTGGTCGCGCGAGCGATGAACGCGCTCCTCGGCCGGGCGGAGAACTTCTGGTCGGCCGAGGCGCCGTGCACCGTCGAGCTGGTCGATCCCGCCGACGTCATGGACAAGCTGGTCTACGCCGCGACCAACCCCGTCAAGGACGGCCTGGTCGAGCGGGTCCACCACTGGCCCGGCGTCAACGGCCTCGGCGCGCTGCTCGGCGGCCGCACGCTCACGGTCCACCGGCCGCGGCATTTCTTCAGCGCGGACGGCGACCCGCCCGAGGTCGTGACCCTCACGCTCACGATCCCGCCCGAGCTCCGGCGACCCCGACGCGGTCCGCCGCGAGCTGCGCGAGCGCGTCGCCGCCGTCGAGGAGGCGGCCGCCGCCGAGCGCCGGCGCACCGGCGCCCGCGGCCTCGGCCGCCGCGCCGTCCTCCGCCAGTCGTGGCGCGACAGCCCCGACACGCCCGCGCCGCGCCACCGCCTGCGCCCCCTGGTCGCCGCGCGCAACACCGCACACCGCGTCGCCGCGTTGAAGGCCATCCGCGCCTTCCGCGCGGCCTACCGCGACGCTCGCCTCCGCTGGCGCCCCGGCCTCCCCACCATCTTCCCCGCCGGCACCTACTGGCTCGCGCGCTTCGCGCCGATCACCGTCGCCGCCGCCTGACCCCAGCCCCGCGCAGTCCACCAGCGCGTGCACCCCGCACGCGCCGTCGCGGCGTGGCCGCCGCCGATCGCGCGCTCTCCGCCCGCCCGCAGCCCGCCCCGCCGCGCCGCCACGCCCGCCCAGGCGGCCCGCCTGGCCACCTCTTGCCGCCCTACCCCCGGTCCGGAGGCGCCCGGCAACCCGCCGTCGCCGCGCCGCCACGCCCCCCGGCGGGCCGCCACGCCTCTTACCGCACGACCCCGGTCCGAGCCGCCCGGTCCGGAGCCACACCCTACCCCGGTCCGGGCCACACGGTCCGGGCCACACCTACCCCGGTCCGGAGCCCACGGTCCGGAGCCACCCCTACCCCCGGTCCGGAGCCACCCCCGGTCCGGAGCCACACCCTACCCCCGGTCCGGAGCCACCCCCGGTCCGGAGCCGCACAGGCTCTCCGTCCCTGGCTCTATTCGACGAGCCTTGACTGCTTAGCTAGGCTAGCTAGACTCGCTTCGTGAAGATCGTCAACATGCACGAGGCCAAGTCGACGCTGTCGCAGCTCGTCGAGCAGGTGGAGCGCGGCGAAGAGATCGTGCTGGCGCGGGCCGGGACCCCGGTGGCCCGCCTGGTGCCGCTGCGTCCGTCGTCCCGCGCGTGCTGGGCCGGTGGCGCGGCCAGGTCCGGATGGCCGACGACTTCGACGCCCCGCTGCCCGACGACGAGCTCGCGGCCTGGACCGGCGCGTGATCCTGCTGCTCGATACCCACGCGCTGATCTGGGCGCTCGAGGACAGCCCGCGGCTGTCGCCGACCGCCCGCGCCGCGATCGTCGATGCCAAGAACACCGTGCTCGCCAGCGCCGCCTCGGGCTGGGAGATCGGGATCAAGCGCGGGCTCGGCCGCCTCGACACCCCGACGATCTCGAGGCGGCGATCGACGCGGCCGGCTGGCAAGCGCATGATCACGTTCGCCGACGCCCTCCGCGTCGCCGCCCTGCCACCGCACCACCGCGATCCGTTCGACCGCATGCTGGTGGCCCAGGCGCTCGAAGACGGGGTCCCGCTCGTCAGCTGCGATCCGCTGGTCGCCCGCTATCCGATCCAGATCGTCTGGTGACTGTCGCCGCGGTCAGGCGTGCGCCCGGCCCGGTGCGGCCGGCTCGAACCGCAGCCGACCCAGCCGGCCGCACCGCCTCACCGCGAACATCGCCCGCCGAGACTGTGTTCGTCGGTCTTGCGCGCTGACTTGGGTTACGTTCGGCGCAGCGCCCATGGAGCCGACATCCAATTCCGACGAGTGGCAAGGCATCGACCCCTGGGAAGCCAAGGCGCACGGCGACGCGTGCGCAGCGGACGGGAAGCTCGCGAAGGCTTCGCAGTGGTACATGCGCGCGCTCGATCTGGCGGCGCCGGGTCCGGATCGCGAGTGCCTGGGCGTGCTTCGGCACGCGATGGGCGATCTGCACTCGCGCCTCGGCAACGTCGCCGCCGCGCGCGAATGGTACGAGCTGGCGATGCTCGTCACGGGGCGCCAGCCCACCGTCGGCATGGCCAACAGCACGCACATGGCGGCGGTGTGCCGCTTCGGGCAGCGCGAGTTTGCCGAAGCGTTCGAGTGGTTCGAGCGCGCGGCGAACATGAAGCTCCACCTCGTCGGGGAACCGGTCGACTTCGAGAACGTCGGCGTGAGCCTCCACATGGCCGGCTTCGCCCAGGCCCGCCTCGGCGATCTCGACGGGGCGCAGGCGTGGCGCGCGCGCGCCGCCGCCGCGAAGGAGCAGGGCGACGCCGCGGGGCGCATCGACTCGACGAGCCTCGGCATGACGTTCCATCTGTCGGGGGATCTCTTCTTCGCGCAGCAGAAATACGAAGAGGCGATCGCGCAGCTCGAACGCGCCGCCGCCAGCAAGGAGCGCGGCAACGTCGATGGCAAGATCGACTGGTCCAACGTGGCGATGAGCTACGAGCTCGCAGGCTTCGCCCATCTGCGGCGGCGCGACTTCGCCGCGGGCCTGCCGTGCTTCGAGCGCGCCGTTGATGCGGTCGAGAAGGGTGACCTCTTCGCGCGTGTCGATGAGCTCGCGGTCGGCCGCGGGCTGCGGTTCGTCGGCATGTGTCGCGCCGAGGGCGGCGACAACGAGGGCGCGCTCCTGCCCCTCACGCGCGCGTCCGACATCTACACGCGCGGCGTTCAGGAGGGCAAGCTCGAGCGAGACGAGCTCGACGCGGTCCTCACGCAACTGATCGAGTGCTGCCCGCGCGGCGGCGCCCACGATCGCGACCGCCGTCCCGCCTGCCTACCCCCGCCGTCCCGCCGGCCGACGAGCCCTCGGGCTCGGCTCGGGTCGAAGTCCCTCCGGTTCCGCGCAAGGCCGGTTCGAGCTCGTTCCAGAGGACCGACGCTCAGCAGCGGCGGTGTCCCGCCCGCGCCGCGGTCGGTCCTCCGCCCCCGGCAGGAATCGTCGGGTTGAGAGGACCACTCGAACCGGCGCTGGACGAGCTGAAGCCCGGCGCGCGCACCTCCGCCGCCCACCTCCGGCCCGGCGGCTCGGTACGCCGCTCGGCTGCTCCCAGCCTTCAGGGACAGCTGGAGCCGACGTTCACCCCGCAGGCCCGCAGCGCGAGGACCGTCGGATCCGGACACGCGTAGGGGTTGAGCTGGGTGCGCAGGTCCGTGAGGTAGCACGCGCCCGCGAGCGGGCTGAGATCGGTGATCTCGTTCTCCACGACGAACACCTGACGCAACGTCGGCTGGCCGGCGAGGAGCGTGATGTCGCTGATGGCCTGCCGGTCGACCGACAGGACCTGCAGCGCGGTCATCGAGGCGAGCGGCGCGAGGTCGGTGATGAAGCCCGTCGCCTTGCTGCGGGCGTTCACCCGCACCCGCGTGGCGCCGGTCGCGCTCGCCAGCGGCCCCAGGTCCGCGATGCCGGCGTTGCCGTCGAGGTAGACGTCGCGCAGCTGCGTCGCCCCCGCCAGCGGCCCCAGGTCTGTCAGCTCGTTGTTCGTGAAGTAGATGTTCGCCAGCTGCGCCTTGCCCGCGAGCGCGGACAGATCGCTGACGCTCTGATGCTCGGCCGAGACGACCTGGAGGTTCGTCATGCCGGCCAGCGGCGACAGATCCGTGACGTAGCCGGTCGCCTTGCTCCGCGCCGCGAAGCGCACCCGCGTGGCGCCGGTCGCGCTCGCCAGCGGCCCCAGGTCCGCGATGCCGGCGTTGCCGTCGAGGTAGACGTCGCGCAGCTGCGTCGCCCCGCCAGCGGCCCCAGGTCTGTCAGCTCGTTGTTCGTGAAGTAGATGTTCGCCAGCTGCGCCTTGCCCGCGAGCGCGGACAGATCGCTGACGCTCTGATGCTCGGCCGAGACGACCTGGAGGTTCGTCATGCCGGCCAGCGGCGACAGATCCGTGACGTAGCCGGTCGCCTTGCTCCGCGCCGCGAAGCGCCCGCGTGGCGCCGGTCGCGCTCGCCAGCGGCCCCAGGTCCGCGATGCCGGCGTTGCCGTCGAGGTAGACGTCGCGCAGCTGCGTCGCCCCCGCCAGCGGCCCCAGATCCGTCAGCTCGGTGTTGGTCAGGTAGACGTTGACGAGGTTGGTCGCGCACGCGAGCCCCTCGAGGCTCGTGATGCCGAGCGACGGCGCGTTCAGGACCGTGAGTCCGGCGAGGTCGGGGCCGCGCAGCTCACCGGACGGCAGCCCCAGGGCGGTGCGCACCACCGCCTCGAGCGCCGGATCCGCGAACGCCACCGGCCCCGCGCATGGATCGACCACGTCGTCGATGGCCCCCTCCTCGATGCGGAACTTGATCGGCAGCGTCCGACCGTCGAGCAGCGGGATGAACTCTGCCGTGTTGACGTTGCGGAGCTGCCGGCCGCTGTCCACGACATCGACGTCAGCGAACCCGAGCAGCTGCGCCTCCGCAAAGACCATGATCCGGTAGTTCGTGTCGGACCGGAGCTCAGAGTCGGTGGTGTGCCAGTTGACGTGGTACGCCTCCGCGGCGAGGTCGACGCTGAGTGTCCCCGCCGGTGCCGCCCACCAGATCGTACGCGGCGACCGTGCCCACGCAGGCGCCCCCGCGTCGAGCTCGCAGATCTCGACGGTGGGTGCGAGATCCGGGTCGAAGACGCCGCTCACGGTCGGCGCGGGCACGAGGGACGGCAAGAAGTAGAAGTGCTCGTTGAGCCCCCCGTGAGCCGCGTCATCGATGACGGCCTGCGCGGTGGCACCGACGGGCGGGACGGTCGCATCGAGGCCGCAGGCCGCGACGAGGGTGACGATCGAGGCGATCTGCACGAGTTGTGTCTTCATGTCTCCGGCTTCCTGGTGAAGTCGTTGATAAGGCCCCGGCCCCAGCCCCCCCCCCGCCACTGCGGACCATTGTACCTCGGCCGTACGCCCCATCGGCCACGATCTGGCCGCTGCGCGCCCCGATCGATTTGTCCTCAAAGGGTTACGTTCCCTACGGGACGATCTTGAGCCCCGCCGGCGCGCACACCTCCGCCGCCCACCTCCGGCCCGGCGGCTCGGTGCGGCGCAGTCCGACCCACCACGCGCTGGACCGCGCGGCCGTCACGCGCGTGGGCGGCTGACGCCGAACAGCGCCTTGGCGCGCTTCCAGTCGACGCCGAGGGCGCCGGACCAGCCACCGAACGGCAAGATGATGTCCGATCGAGGGCCGCTCCGGACGCGCTTGCTCGCGGCCCACAGCTCGGTCTGGGTCACCAGGCGATCCCAGGACGGAGTGATGACCTCGTTCGGGAGCACGCCCACGTCGGCCAAGGCCGCGAGGATGCCGTACCGCTGGTACTTGTCGCTCGTCGGGATCACCCTGCCCGCGGCGAGGAGCTTCTCGAGCTGGCCCGGCGTGCAGTCGGCCGGCGCGCGCGGCGGTGGCGAGGACTTCCTTCAGGACGGCGCGATCGGCCCTGGTGGGCGCCGGTCGCGGGCCGCGCGCGAAGTCCTCGAGGTCCGCGACGTAGCCGTCGTGGCCTTCGTTCCACACGTGGCCGAGGTGCGAGCGCAGCGCTTGCTCGGTGAAGTCGACGCGAGCCGTGCGTTCGAAGCCGCAGGTCCGGCAGTGCGCGTAGCCGGGCGTCGGGTCGGCCGCGTGACGCTTCAGATGGCGCGCGTGCGCGTAGCTGAGCAGCGGCTGGCGCCCGCGCACCCAGCTCCCGCCGACACCGGCGATGAACGCGCTGGTGACGTCCTCAGGCTTCAGCTCGGCCGCGGCGGCCAGCAAGCGCGCGACGGCCGCGTCGTGGGTGAGCGTCGTCGCGGCGCGGGGCGGATAGCCCTCGGCCGTGCATGCGGCCTTGTCGGCCGCGGTCAGCGGTCCGAGCTTCTTCAGCGCGCCCTTGCCGTACCCATAGTGACGAGTCAGCCGGTCGCGCGTCTCGGGCGTCATCATGCGAGACTACCGCGGACGTTCAGCCGCATGACGCATGCGCGCCCGGTTCACGGATCGTCTGCAGCCCCCCCCCGGCCCGGCGCCCCCGTCGAGGCATCCGAGGACAACTCGAACCCGCGCCGAACGATCCGGGCCGCCTCAGCTGGAGACCCCGGCGCATGCCGGGGGAGGAGCTCAGCGCAGGCCCCTCCCGATCGTCCCGCTCAGTCCGGGATCGTGCCGGGGTCGGTGACGTCGACCGACCACTGGAAGTTGTCGAGCGCGACCAGCGAGTCGAGGACGTGGTCGCTGGTGTCCCAGATCGCCAGGCGCAGCGTGATGATCTCGCCGCCGACGACGTTGCCGCTGGTCTGCAGCCAGCCGGTGGCGCCGCCCTGGAGGCTGTTGCCGTCGCAGTCGCCGGGCGACGCCGAGTCGAGGCCGGTGCCCGCGAGCTGGCCGGTCCCGGCGCAGGTGTTGATCGTGCCGGGCGTCGAGGCGAACGCGCAGCCGGTGCTGCCGTTGACGCACTGGGTGAACAGGCCGGTGTCGCCGTAGCCGAGGTTCACGCCGACCGGATAGATCTGCATGGTCGTCGGCTGGCGGTAGAACGCCAGGTTCTTGTCGGTCGGGTTGGCCGGCGTGCCGGCCCAGGTCGAGTCGAGCAGCGCGACGAAGAAGTCGTTGTACGGGCTGCAGACGTACTCCGGGAACTCCGCCGAGAAGAAGTTGGACGCGAACGAGAACGACTTGGCGTTCGACGGCACGCGGATCCGCAGCGTCAACATGACCGAGTCCTCGGCCATCGACAGCGCGTTGACCGCCGGGCAGCCCGGCGCGTTGGGCAACATGCCGCCGTTGGCGGCCAGCCAGTCGGCCGGGAACGGCGCCGAGGTCAGGTGGTTCGACGACAGCTCGAAGTCGACGTGGGCCGGGCTGCTCTGCCCGACCGCGGCCGCGGCGCCGCTCGACAGGAGCGCCATGCCCAGGCCGCCGCCCTGGGGCAGCGTGCCCGGGCCGAAGTTGGGGCGGATCGAGTGGCCGACGGCGTTGGGCGTGCCCGCGCCGTTCGCCAGCGACAGGGTCGCGCTGATGACACCCCAGCGGCGCGAGGCCTCGGTCGCGCTGGTGCACAGGTCGATCGCGCGCGCGTAGTCGACCGCGTCGAGCGAGTTCGACGGCAGGCCCATGTCACACACGCTCACGGTGTTGTCGATGTTGCCGTCGCAGTCGTCGTCGACGTCGTTGCCGGCGGCGTCGAACGCGCCCGGGTTGACGAGCTCGGGGCGGGTGCAGCCGGACTCGTCGTCGCAGCAGTCGCCGTCACAGGTCGTGAAGCCGTCGCCGTCGAGATCGACGTTCTCGTCGGGCTGGCCGGTGCAGTCCTCGTCGATGCCGTTGCCGCACACCTCCTCGGTCGGCAGCACCTGGCCCTGGCACAGGCTCCACTGGTGGTTCGGCAGGCAGCTCCGGGTGCCGCCGCGGGCACGGCCCGACGCCCTCGGTCGCCGGGACGCCGTCGTAGCAGGGCATGGTCTGGCCGGGCGAGCAGTCACTCGAGCAGGTGCCGCGCTGGCAGGTCTCGGTGCCCGCGCAGGTGGTGCCGCACTCGCCGCAGTTGAGCGGGTCGTTGTCCAGGTCGGCGCCGGGGCAGTCGGCGTTGCCAGCAGGCGAGCCGGGGCCACAGGCGACGAACAGGAGGACGGCGAAAGCGGACGATCCAGCGCATGAGGACTCCTTCGCGAATCAGGCGAATGATCCGGCGACTCTCCAACGGATCGCCAACCGGCACAAGCGCAGAATCCCGGGGGACCGCAACCTCGGTGCGATCGGTCGGCCAGTTGTGGGCCGCGGCGGTGGCCCACCGGCGCCCGCCAGTGCCAAGCTCCGAGACCTATGGCGATGACCACGACCCCCACGGGCCTCCAGTACGAAGACACCCGCGCCGGCACCGGCGCCTCGCCGACCGGCGGCCAGACCTGCGTGATGCACTACACCGGCTGGCTCTGGGTCGATGGCGCCAAGGGCGCCAAGTTCGACAGCTCGCACGATCGCGCGCAGCCGTTCTCGTTCCCGATCGGGCGCGGCCGCGTCATCAAGGGCTGGGACGAGGCGTCGCGTCGATGCAGGTCGGCGGGGCCCGGACCCTGCTCATCCCGCCGGACCTGGGCTACGGCAGCCGCGGCGCCGGTGGCGTGATCCCCGCCCGGCGCGACGCTCCTGTTCGAGGTCGAGCTGCTCGAGGTCCGGCTGACGCGGCGGCGGGCGCGACTCGTCCGGCCGTGCTAGTTTGAGGTCCAGATGCGCGCGGGTTCGATCGCTCTCGCCGTCGGAAGCGCGGTCGTCGCGCTCGGCGGGCTGTACCTGCTGATCGAGCTGCGCGCCGGTCCCTCGACGGCCCCCGCCGCGGCGGCCCTGGCCAAGCGCGCCGCGGCGTGCCGGCCCGACGATCGAGCGCGAGCCGACGTCGGCCGGCGGGGCAAGCGCCCCCGACCGCCCCGCCGGCGGGAACACCAGGCCGCCCACGCCGTGGCAACGCGGCGACGCAGCGGGCCCGATGCGGCCAAGCTCGACGGGGACCCTGCCGCCGCAAGGTCGCCAGCGACCAGGCGATGTCGGTCGAGACCGCGGATCACCTGCTCGAGGCCAACAAGCTCTACGACCGCGGCGACTACGACGGCGCCCGCACCCCGCGGTCAGCTGCTCGGCGACGCGCCCGGCAACGTGCGGCTGCTGCGGGTCGTGGTGTCGTCGTCGTGCATCGTGGGCGACGGCGACACCGCCAACCAGTACGCCGGGCAGCTGCCCGAGCCCGATCGCGTGCAGATGGTCGATCGCTGCGCCAAGTTCCAGATCGCCCTCAAGCGCAGGCGCGATTGTGTCGACGCCCGGTAGCACGGCCGCGCAAAGCGGTTACAGTCCGCGCCCGAAAGGATCCGTCCGCATGACTCAGAGCCTGGTTGAACGTATCGGCGTCGCGCCGCACCGCGAGAAGGTCATCGAGGACTGCTGCGGCCTCGTCGACGCCCAGGTCAAGGCCAAGAGCGGCTTCTCGGGCATCGCCATCAAGGGCGTCTACGCGACGGTCAAGACCTTCAAGCGCGGCTTCGTGCCGTCGGTCGTCAACGCGATGCTCGACGAGTGGCTCGGCAAGCTGCAGCCCTACCACGACAAGTGGGCCGGCGCCGACGGCGGCTTCGCGCAGTTCCTGATCGCCCGCTCGGACGACGTCGCCGAGGACCTCCTGCTGGTCACCGACGCCCGCGCCAAGAAGAGCGAGCACGGCACCGTCAAGAAGCTCTACGAGAAGAACCGCGCCTCGGCCAAGAAGAACGTCGTCGAGGCCGTGCCCGAGCTGGCGCGCCTGATCGAGAAGCACGTGGCCGCGTCCGACTCGGCCGCCGCAGCCCCCGCCGCGGACGCCAAGCCCGCCGCGGACGCCAAGCCGACCGCGTAGCGCGGAGGGGATCCGGAAGCCGCATCCGGAATCGGAAGCGGGGACCGGACGCAGCGTCAGAACCGGCGGCGGGAGCCGGCGCTACTGCTCGAGCAGGTGCACCATGAGGTATCCCTCGGCGGTGCGGCGGGGTCCGGGCGCGCCCGACATCTGGCGGAAGTCCGCGGCGAGCTGGCGCCGGTTGTACGAGCGGTACAGCGCCACCGGGTCGATCTCGCGCGAGTGCTCGAGCTCGTCGATGTGTCGCCCCAGCACCCTCGAGGCCCACGCGGCGCTGACGGCGGTCTTGCCCTCCTCGCGCATGCGGCTCCGCAGCGTGCCCAGCTCTTCCCAGGTCATGTTGAACAGGAACTCCTCGAACGCCGCGGTCTCCGGCACCGACATGCCGTCGCGCGCGAAGAACTCGAGGACCTCGGGTGAGCAGTCCTCGCACACCAGCCGGAAGGTCTCGGTCGCGCCGACCAGGCAGCCGAAGTCGCTCGTGATCCGGTTGCGCGCGTGCCACGCCGACTCGAGGATGGGCGCGAAGTCGTCGATCTCGAGCGTCGAGTCGTCCCAGATCGAGATGAGCTGATCCGCGCAGCGGCGCTTGCAGATGTCGCTGAGGTCGGGCTTGCGCAGGAGCGCGAGGAACAGGTCCTCGCACAGCAGCGTGTAGATCGACTGCGCCAGCTCCTCGTTGAGATCGTGGATCAGCCGGGCCTCGTCGACGGCGCCGTCGGACGAGCTGTTCGCCGCGGCCGCCGTGGCCTTGATGAAGGCGCGCAGGAAGTTGATCTTGGTCAAGAGCGCCGTGCGCGACAGCGTCGCCTTGAGCGGCATCATCAGCTCGCCCGAGAGGCCGTCGAGCGTGGTCAGGTGCTCGATCAGGTCGACTCGTCGCGGGCCTCGCCGCCCATCGAGGTCGGCGCGCGCGCAGCGGCCGCGAGCTCTCGAGCAGCGCGTTGGTCTGGCGCAGCTGATCGATGAGGTCGCGCAGGATCTGGGCGTCCGCGGGGGCCCGGGCCGCGACCACGCGCAGCGCCTGATCGACCACCTCGACCTCGTGGCGGTCCAGGAGATGGACCGCGACGACTTCGGCCGACTGCAACATCGGGGTCAAGCTACCACCGATATGCGGCGCTGCCGAGAGGACATGACCGCCACCGGCCGCGACCGTCGCCATCTGGGTCACGACGCGGCCCCGCCGGGCCGCCTCCCGGCGCTTGAGCAAGAACCGGACCGCGGCGGCGACGAGGATCAGCACGACCAGGGCCGCGATCACCAGGTCGACCCGCTTGGCCTTCTTGGCCACCGACTCCCCAGTTCGCGCCGATCTGGTACCCGAGCACCATCAGGCCCCCGCCCCACAAGGTCGAGCCGAGGAACGTCTGGAACATGAACAGCGACAGGCGCATCCGGGCGATGCCCGCGGGGATCGAGATCAGGTGGCGGACCACCGGCAGGAACCGGGCGATGAGCACGGTCCAGGCCCCGTGGCGGGCGAAGAACTGCTCGGTCTTCTCGATGTCCGCGGGGCGGACGAACACGTACTTGCCCCACTTGAGCAGCAGCGGCTTGCCGCCGGCCGCGCCGATCCAGTACGAGATCAGCGACCCCGTCATGGCGGCGGCCGAGTTGACCGCGAGGATCGCCGGCAGGGAGAACTTGCCCTGGCTGGCCATGTAGCCCGCGAACGGCATCACCAGCAGCGACGGCACCGGCACCATCGTGCTCTCGAGCACGATCAGCAGGAACAGGCCCGGGTAGCCGACGTCGGCGATGAAGTTCTGCATCCAGTGGGCGATGGAGTCGAGCACGGGCCGGCGTTATTGCTCGGTCGCCAGGCGATGCAACCGCGGGACGCATGTGACCGGGTCGGCGTGCCCACATGGCCCCACCAGCGACGCCGCGCCGGGTCGCCGCCGCATCGTGTATCGTGGTCGCAATGGGGGCCCACGTGCGATCTCTTGCTGTCCTTGCGCTCGCGACCGTCGCCCTCGGCGGCTGCTTCCTGTTCAACAGCGACGACAGCGGCAAGACCGGCCCCGATGGCGGCGCCGGCTCGGCGTGCCAGGCCGCCGACGAGTGCAGCGCCGGCCTCGTGTGCGCCGCCGACGTCTGCATCAACCCCGGCACCGTCGGCATCGGCGGCAGCTGCTCGGCCAGCCGTGACTGCGCGACCGGCCTGCAGTGCGCCCTCAACGGGGTCTGCGCCCCGGCCGGCGGCGGCACCGTCGGCAGCGCGTGCGCCTCGGGCGCCGACTGCCGGAGCGAGCTCCGGTGCGAGCTCGACGGGCTCGGCGGCACCTGCCAGATGGCGGGCGCCGGCGACGTCGGCGCGAGCTGCGCCAGCGGCGCCGACTGCCTCGCTGGGCTGGCCTGCACCGCCGGCGGGATGTGCGATCGCGCCAGCGAGGCGTTCCCGCCGTTCCCGGGCGTCACCTGCGGCGCCGACGAGAGCCCGTTCCGCGGCTACTTCGAGATCCCGCGCCCGAGCCGGCGCCTGGCGGACTTCTACCGGCTGCCGTTCCCCAACGACGCGCGGATCAAGGCCGACGGCACGCTCGACCTGTCGGACTTCCCGCGCCCGGGCCAGACCGTCCTCGGGGTCGATCTGGTCGATCTCTACGCCGACGCGGCCGAGGCCGACTTCGCCGGGTTCGCGTCGATCTCGGTGGCGTCGTTCCGGTTCTCGTCGCCGCTCGACTTCAGCACGGTCGCCGACGGCGCCGCGGTGTTCCTGGTCGACATCACCACGCCCGGCGCGCCGGGCTTCGGCGCCAACCGCGGCCGCGAGTTCGGCTACGACCCGGGCCGCGGCAAGTTCGCGTGCCAGAACCGCTTCACGCTCGGCAACCGCACCACCGACGCGCTCGAGCCCGGCCACACCTACGCGGCCTGGATCTCGACCGCGGCCCGCTCCGCCACCGGCGCGGGGCCGACCCAGGACGCGGATCTGATCGCGATGCTCGCGGCGACGCCGCCGACCGATCCCGACCTGATGCGGGCCTGGGACCAGTACGCGAAGTTCCGCGCGTACCTCGCGGCCGACAGCCGCGCGGCCGACACGGTCGCGACCGTCGCGATGTTCACGGTGGCCGACGCCAGCGCCCAGGCCCGCGCGCTCGCCGCGCAGGTCGCCGCGCGCGCGGCGCCCGCCGTCACCGATCTCACGCTGTGCGACGGCGCGACCCCCGTCGCCGTGCGCGCCCGCCGACGATCCCACCCGCGCCTGCGGCGACTCGAGCGGCGGCTTCTGGGAGCTCCAGGGTCGGCTGGCGGTGCCGAACTACCAGTCCGGCACCCTGCCCTACGAGCGCCCGGTCGACGGCGGCGCGATCGCGGTCGACGGCGCCGGCGCGCCGATGGTCCAGGGCGAGCTGCCGGTGTGCTTCGCGATGACGATCCCCAAGGGCATGATGCCGAGCGGCGGCTGGCCGGTCGTGGTCTACGCCCACGGCACCGGCGGCAACTACCGCTCGGCCATCGGCAACGGCATCGCCGAGCGCCTGGCCGGCGCGTCGACGCCGATGGCGACGTTCACGTTCGACGGCGTCGCCCACGGCGAGCGCCGCGGCACCTCGGCCCGGACCCCCGACAGCCTGATGTTCAACATCGTCAACCCGCGGGCGGCGCGCGACAACCACCTGCAGGGTGCGGTCGACGTCATGACCGCGCTGCGCCTCGGCGACGTGACCGGGCTGACCGCGCCGATGGTGGGCCCGTTCCAGCTCGACCCGGCGCGCACGTACTTCTTCGGCCACTCGCAGGGCAGCAACGTCGGCATCCCGGCGCTCGCGGTCAGCGACCGCGCCCCGGCGGCGATCTTCTCGGGCGCCGGCTCGGTGCTGATCGAGGGCATCCTCGGCAAGAAGCAGCCGGTCGACGCGCGCGCCGGCCTCGAGTTCCTGCTGGGCGAGCCGCTCGGCGGCGGTCACCCGGTGATGACGATCTGGCAGCTGTTCTTCGACAAGATCGACCCGGTGAACTACGCGTCGATGCTGATCCGGCGCCCGCCGCCGGGCGTCGCGTCGAAGCACGTGTGGATGTCGTGGGGCAAGGGCGACAGCTACTCGCCCGAGGCCACGCTGACCGCGACCGCCCACGCCGCGGGGCTGCAGGTCGCGGCGCCGGTGGTGACGCCGATCGCCCTGGCGACCGACGCGCGTCCGATCACGCCGAACCGGGTCGCCGGCGACGGGCCGACGCGGTTCGGGGCGGTGTTCCAGTACGACCTCGCCGGCGCCGCCGACGGGCACTTCGTCACGACCGAGAGCGCCGCGGCGCTGGCCGACTGGGAGGCGTTCCTGACCTCGACCGCGGCCACCGGCACGCCGACGGTGCCCTGACACCGTCCCGGCACGGGCGCCTGGTAACGTGCCCGCGATGACCGCCACCCCGCCGGGCGCCGCCCCGGAAGCACCCGCGTCCTGGCGCTCCCGCATCTTCGCGATCTCGTGGCTGTCGTACTTCTCGTACTACTTCACGCGCACCAACTTCTCGGTCGCCAAGAAGGACATCAGCCGAGAGTTCGGGTTCGACAAGGTCGAGCTCGGCTGGATCGACACCGCCAGCCTGGGGATGTACTGCCTCGGGCAGTTCGTCCACGGCGTCGTCGGTGAGGTGCTGGGGCCGCGCCGGCTGATCGCGCTGGGCATGCTGACGTCGGCGGCGCTGTCGGTCGCGTTCGGCACCCAGAGCCTGCTCGGCGTGCTGATCCTGATCTGGGGCCTCAACGGCTTCGTCCAGGCCACCGGCTGGCCCGGCAACGGCAAGCTGCTGGCGTCGTGGTTCGACACCCGCCGGCGCGGCGAGATGATGGGCGTGTGGTCGACCTGCTACCAGGCCGGCGGCGTGGCCGCCAAGCTGGTCGCGATCCAGTTCCTGGTCCGGTTCGGCTGGCGCTGGACGTTCTTCGGCCCGGCGCTGTGGGTCGCGGTGGTCGGCGGCGCGGTGTTCCTGCTGGTGCGCGATCGCCCGAGCGACGTCGGCTTCGCCGATCCCGAGCTGCCGCCGATGGCGGGGACCACGCGCACCGAGGAGCTGGCGGTGCTGCGGCGCGCCGCCCGGGCCGAGGTGCTGCGCACAACCCGGATCTGGTTCATGAACGCCAACTACTTCTGCCTGAAGCTCATGCGCTACGCGTTCCTGTACTGGCTGCCGTTCTACCTGGCGGAGGGCTACCACTACTCGAGCGAGAAGGCCGGGTACGTGTCGATCGCGTTCGACGCCGGCGGCATCCCGTTCGTGATCCTGCTCGGCATCGTCGCGGACCGCGTGCTGGGCCGGCGCCGGATCCTGACCGCGGCGCTGTCGTGCGTGGCGCTGTGCGGCGCGTTCGCGCTGTACCGCGAGATCGGCCACAGCGGCGTGGCCTGGAACATCCTCGGCCTGGCGTTGATCGGCGGCGCGCTGTTCGGCGCCGACGCGCTGGTGTCGGGCTCGGCGTCGCAGGACGTCGGCGGCTCGCACGCGTCGGCGCTGGCGTGCGGCCTGGTCAACGGCATCGGCTCGCTCGGCGGCATCGCCCAGACGTTCGTGCTGGTGTTCGTCACCGAGCGCTGGGGCTGGGACGGGCTGTTCAAGCTGTTCATGGTCCTGTCGCTCGTGGGCGCGGCGCTGCTGGCGCCGTTCTGGCGGGTGCGCCCGACGCTGGCGCCGACCCCGACGACGTGAGCGGTCGCCGGAGCCGGAGGCCGGAGGCCGGAGTCGGAGCCGGAGCCGGAGCCGGCGTCGGAGCCGGAGACCGGAGCCGGAGCCAGAGCCGGAGCCGGAGCCGGAGCCGGAGGCCGGAGCCGGAGCCGGCGCCGGAGCCGGGAGCCGGAGGCCGGAGCCGGAGCCGGAGCCGGAGGCCGGAGCCGGAGCCGGCGTCGGAGCCGGAGACCGGAGCCGGAGCCGGAGCCGGAGCCGGAGTCGGAACCGGCGCCGGAGCCGGAACCGGCGTCGGAGCCGGAGCCGGCGCCGGGATCCCGCTCGCTCACACCGCGGACTCACGAGCTCTGCGCGCGGCGTGAGAGGCGCGGGTCCGCGGCGCGCTACAGGCCCTTGGCCTCGCGGATCAGCCGCTCGTACGCCTCGCCCATCGCCTGGGCCACCTCGCCCAGCGCGGCCGCGGCTGGCGCCAACGATCCGAGCGGGGCGATCGCGAACACCAGGCTGACCACGCGCTGGCGCACGGTCACCGGGATCAGCACCACCGGCGCCGGGCCGATCGCCTCGAACAGCTTGAGGAACCGCGACTGGGCCAGGTTGCCCGGCGGCGGCGCCCCGATCAGCGTGCGCTGCTCGTCGTGGACCGTGGCGAACATCGACGGCGGCGCCAGCGGCAACAGCATCCCCGCCAGCGCCGCCTCGGTGGCGTTGCCGCCGAACCCGCGGTGCCCCACCGCGAGCCCCTCGCGCACGATCAGGACGACCGCGCCGCGCCAGGCGCCGCGCGCGAACGCGATCGCCAGGTCGGCCACCTGATCGCGCTCGCCGGCCTCGGCCAGGGCCACGCACGTCGCCGCCTTGCTCGGCGCGGGCCGCGGCACCGGCGGCGGCACCGGCGGCGGCGTCGCCCGCGGCGCAACGGGCGCAGCCACCGGCGGCGGGGTCGTCGGCAACAGCCCGCCGGCCCGCGCCGAGGAGAGCTGGGTCTGCGAGGCGTCGCGGTGGACCCGGCCGTCGTCGAGGTCGACCAGGTTGAAGGCCGGCGCCGAGGGCTCGTCGAAGTTCACGTCGATCGCCGCGTCGACGTCGGCGACGCCGTCGGGCACGGCCGCGGCGGCCGCGGCGGCGTACGCGAGCGCGATCTCGCGGCTGATCACCACCTCGCACGCCACCGCCGGGATCACCGGCACCCCGGTCACCCGGGCCACCTCGGCGATGTTGGCGGGGGTGGGATCGCGGAAGCAGACCACCAGCGACATGCCCTGGGCGCCGCGCGACCAGGCCACGGGCACCGCGCCGATCCCCACCGCCAGGGCGCCCGGGAGCACGCTCACCAGGGCGGGATCGCGCTGGCTCAGGTGGCGCTCGAGGGCCGCCGGCACGCCCCGCTGCCGGGCCAGGCCCCGGGCGATGTCGTCGGCCTCGACCAGGCCGGCCTCGACCAGGATCGCGCCGAGCCGCCGCCCGTGCTGGCGCTGGTGGGTCAGCGCCGCATCGACCGCCGCCGGGTCGACCCAGCCGGCCGCCACCAGGATCTCACCCAGCCGCACGACCACCTCCCGCAACAGACGCGCACGCGACCGCTTGACAGCGACCGCGGGCAGCGGTAAGGAACACGCCGTCTTCGGGGATGAACCGAAGCAAGTTGGGGATATAGCTCAGCTGGGAGAGCGCATGAATGGCATTCATGAGGTCAGGGGTTCGATCCCCCTTATCTCCACCAACTCGCGAGGGAGCTTCGGCTCCCTCGCTGCGTTTCGGGGTGTGTTGAGCGAGTAGCGCCATCGCGTCCGAGGTCGTGGGGCGAGGGTTGGCCAAAGGTCGGGCGAACGGGGGAACGGGGCGACGCTCAGGGGCGATCGCGCGGCGGCACGTCGTCTGGGTGCATGTACTCGGCGAGATCGTCGTCGTCGTCCTCGACCGCGCCGAACTGGATGCCGCCGGGGCGCGGCGGTCGTGCCGGCTCGCGCGGCGCGGGCGCGGCGTCACCCTCGCGCTCCGCGGCGGTCGGCTCGACCGGCGGACGCCACACCGGCGCCGCCCGGGTCGGGGCCGGCGGTCGCCAGGTCCTCGACGAGACGGTGCCGTCGTCGTCGTCGCCGCCGCCGCGGGTCGAGGCCGGCGGTCGCCAGGTCCTTGACGAGACGGTGCCGGCACCGTCGTCCTCCCCGCGCGCGGGCCGCCCCGCCGGGGCGCGCGCCGGGGCGTCGTCGCGGTCGTAGCGGGGCCCGCGTCGGGTCGGCGTCCAGGCCGGCGGCGCCTCGTCGCCGTCGAGGGCCGCCACCGCGTCGGCGACGGCTGGCTGCTCGAGCAGCTCGGGGAACTGCCCGGCCTCGAGCAGCTCGAGCACGGCCTGGCCGAGGTCGGCCAGGGCGTCGCCGCGCGCGCGATCGCGGCGGACCTCCTCGAGGCGAGCCCGGCCCTCGCGCGCGCCGCGCTCGAGCACGTCGCGCACGACGCCGGCCTGCGCGAGCGTCGACCGGACCAGCGTCCCGAGCGTCCCGAGGGTCCCTTGCGGGCCGCGCTCGTCGGGACCAGCGCGGCGCGGGCGTCGTGACCTTGCCATCGCCCGATTATCCGCGCTGGCGCGGCTGGCGCCAAGGGGCTCGCATGATCTACCGTCGAGGACCGTGAGCAGGCGCCCGCGTTTTCGCGCTCGGCTCGTCGCACCGATGATCGTGGCCGGCGCCGTCATCGGCTGCGGCGACCCACCCCCGCTGCAGGCGCCGACGGCGCCGCGCGCCAAGGTCCGCCTGCGCGCCTTCACCGAGACCGCGCCGGCGTCCGAGGTCGTGGCGCTCGGGGGCGACGTCTTCATCGTCAAGGGCGCGACGCTCGAGCGCTGGCGGCCCGACGGCAGCGTGCTCGAGATGTCGGCCACCCACGGCCTGCCCGGCCCGCAGGTGCTGGCGCTCGCCGGCGACGTCCGCCGCGACCGGGTCTGGGTCGTGACCAACGGCGGCCTCGGCTACTACGACGGCAAGAGCGACACCTTCGAGACCCTGCCGCCGAGCCCGCTCGCGGCCGACCTGGGGCTGGCGATCGAGGCCGCGCCCGTGAGCGAGCCGACCGTGCCGCCGGTCGAGCCGAAGCCTCCGCCGACCGTGGTCGCGGCGGCCGCGAGCGACGACGGCGTGTGGATCGGCCACCCCCGCGGGCTGTTCTACGCGTCGCGCAAGGGCGGCTGGGCGTCGACCCCGATCGTCGACCCGATCACCGCGCTCCACCTCGGCCACGACGGCTGGCTGTGGGTCGGCACCGACCGCGGGCTGATCGGCCGCGACCCGAGCGGCAGGACGTTCACGTTCGGCCCGCACCAGGGCTGCGACGTGACCATCGTGCGCTGGATCGCGCCCGCCCCCGGCGCGAACGTGCTCGTCGTCGGCGAGGACGCCAGCGGCCACCAGCGCGTCGCGATCGGGCGCGCCGCCTCGTGGCGCTCGTTCAAGCTGTCGCCCTCGACCCGCTGGCTCGCGGGCGCCGCCGTCGGTGAGCGCCTGGTGGTGGTCGCGACCGACGGGCTCTACGCCCTCGCCGCGGGGCCGCCGTCGACGACGGGCCCGCTGCGCCGCGACGGCGTGCGCCTGCTGTCGGTGGCCGGCAACGACGACCCCAGCTTCCACATCGACCGCCTGCCGGCCGCGCTGCCGGCCGGCGCGCGGACGCTCGCCGCCAGCGGCGCCGACGTGCTGATCGGCACCGACGAGCTGGGCGTGGCCCGCCAGCCGCTCGACAGCGCGCGCCCGACCGCGTGGTACCGGCGCGCCGCGATGCTCGACCGCGCCGGCTCGCTGACGGTGCTGTGCCAGGCCAAGGACGACTGCTGGATCGCCACCGGCGCGCCGCGGGCGTGGCGCTGGCACGGCGGCGTCTTCATCCCGGCCGGGCCGGTCGACGAGGTCGTGCTCGGCATGGCCCGCAGCCGCGACGGCACGCTCTACGGCTTCCACCGGGCGCCCGACGGCAAGGCCATCGACCTGAGCCAGATCGAGGGCGAGACCTGGACGCCGATCAACATCCACCTCGAGACCCCGGGCACTGGCCCCGAGGTCAGCTTCGCCAAGTTCGCGCCCGACGGGCTGCTCTGGGTCGGGCTGCGCTACCGCGACGACGGCGATCTGCGGCCGTGGGGCATCGCGACGGTCGATCTCGACACCGGCGCGGTCGCGTACCACCACATGTCCGGCGACCCCGCCGATCGCAAGCTCGGCATCCTGCCGGTGCCGACGTCGGTGGTCGACGTCGCGTTCCTGCGCGAGGCCGAGGTGTGGATGGCCAGCCAGCAGGGCGCGGTCCGCATGCAGGGCGAGCGCGTGACCATCTGGAACGAGAGCTCGCAGCTCGAGTCGGAGCTGCTCAACGCGGTGGCCGTGACCTCGGGCGGCCTGGTGTTCGTGGCCACCGCCGACGGGGTCGGCACCTTCGACGGCGAGCGCTGGCGGTTCCCGCCCGAGCTGCGGTTCGCGACCAACGACCTGGTGCTGGGCGGCGACGGCCGGCTGTGGCTGGCGACCGAGCGCGGCCTCGCGATCTTCGACGGCAAGAAGGTGCGCCGCCTCGACGTGCGCCGCGGCATGGTCGAGAACCAGATCCTCGACGTCACGCTCGACGAGTTCGGCCGGGTCTGGACCCGCGGGCCGCGCTCGCTGGCGGTGGTCACGCCCTGACCGCGGCGCCAAGCGAGCCCCAGGCTCGTCCGGGGCGATCCCGATCGACGCCGGCGGACGCGCGGTCGAGGCGCGGCCGAGCCGGGACCGGGCGGAGCCGGCGAGCACCGGCCGCAGCGATCGCGCGACCGGCGCAGCGCCGCGGGTCAGCCCCGGCGCGCCCTGGGCCAGGTCGCCGCGCCGGCGCCGGCGGTCACTGGCACGTGAAGTCCCACAGGCCCCAGCCCTCGTCGAACGACGGCACGAGCAGGTGGCCGTCGTCCCAGATCAGGTTGCCGCCGCCGACGAACCCGTCGAGGAAGTGCAGCGGCACGTCCATCGCCGGGATGTCCCCGGCGTAGGCCGCCTCGTCGAGGTTGGTGTTGCGGCCGCCGTAGCCGGCGATGTGGGTCGCCGAGCCGTCGGGCGCGACCCGGTACAAGAACCCGCCCGAGGCGTAGACGATCAGGTCGTCGCCGGCGCCGACCATCGCGATCGGCAGCGACGCGCCGGGCCCGGCGATGTCGGCGTCGTTGACGTACGGCATGCTGGCGCCGGTCGCCGGATCGATCTTGATCACGCGCGTGCCGTCGAAGTTGATGCCGCCGGCGTAGAGCGCGCCGTGGGCGAACGCCAGCGCGTTGACGCCCATGAGCTCGTCGCCCAGCGTGAACACGGTCGAGACGGTGCGGGCCGCGTCGTTGGCGATGCGCTTGATCTTGCGGTTGCCGCGATCCCACAGGTAGACGTTGCCGGCGTCGTCGCTGATCGCGTCGTTGGGCGCGGCGAACCGAGCGCTGGCGCCGGGGCCGTCGACGTCGGCGGGCCGGTACACCGAGCCCGGCGTCACCTCGGTCGTGAGCGCGGTCGAGGTCCCGGCGATCGCGTGGGCCGCGCACCCGGCCGCGAGCGGATCGGACAGCTCGACGACGCCGTTGGCCCAGTCGTCGCCGGTGACCAGCCGACCGTCGGGCAGCCAGGCCAGGCCCTCGTTGGCGAAGAAGCGCGCGCCGGCGCAGGGGCCGCTCGGCTGGTAGCTGGCCGGCGCGGCCTCGTCGCCGGCGACCCGCACGAACGTCGGCGCCGCGGCGTCGAGGTCGAGCCGCCAGATCGAGCGGGCGGTCGAGACGACCAGCTGGCGGCCGCGCTGGGCGATGTTGCCGAAGCGCATCGGCGGGTCGGCCTTGGCCGGGTGCCCGCTCGGGTTCCACAGCGTCGGATCGTTGTCGGCCCGCGACCGCGGGTTGCCGGCGATCACCCGCCCGGCCGAGCAGGTCGAGCCGCCGCCGTCGTCATCGTCGGCGGCGAGCTGGGTGCACGCGGTGGTCGCGGTGGTGGCGGTGGCGGCGAACAGGACTGGGACGAGCAGCGCGAGACGCATCGGGGTTCTCCTCACACGAGCACGCGTCCATTCGCGTGCCCCCCCGCTATCGGCCGGTCGCCGCCGCGGTTGCGTGAGGAGCCCGATCTATTTCACGACCGCGACGTCGGCCGCGGCCTTGGTCCGGAAGTTGGCGTCGACGTAGTCCATCAGCTCGAGCAGGTTGGTCTCCATGCGCGCCAGGCCGCCGGCCGGGGCGTCCATGTAGAACGTGCCGCCCTCGCAGCCGTCGCCGCCGGCGGGCACCGGGACGCCGTCGACGTTGGGCCGGCAGCGGCCGTCGACGTAGACGATGATGAACTTCTGGAACCGCTGCTCGGCCGGCAGGTCGTTGGCGATCATGTAGCTCTCGAACACGGCCGACAGCGCCACCAGGTCGTCGGGCTCCTGGCCGTAGCCGTGCAGGAAGTACACGACCGGGTAGCGCCGGGCGGTGTTGGCCGGGTTGTTGTAGCCGGGCGGCAGGAAGATCGCGTAGGGCGTGTCGCGGCCGGTGGTCGGCGGCGTGAACGACTGGCCCATGCGGATCTCGCCGGGCATGCCCTCGTCGTCGCGGTCGCCGTCGGGCAGGCGCTTGTCGAGCCAGGCGAACACCGACGACACGCGGTTGATGACCTGGACCGGCGTGCCGACGTGGCGGCCGTCGCCCTGCTGGATCGCCGCGGCGCTGGCGTCGGGGTCGCCGTAGCGCACGAACACGTTGTCGGGCAGGTCGACCCACGGCACCTGGGTGAAGTCGTAGTTGGTGTCGGGGCCGCCGAGCAGGTCGCCGAAGCCGTCGTAGACGCCGCCGGCCAGGCCGAACCGCGCCATCAGCGCGCCCATGCCGGCGTTGGCCGAGACGCCGGCGTTCAAGAAGTCGCGGATGCCGGCGTCCATCCAGATGCCGACGCGGCGCCGCTCGGCGTCGTCGAGCGCGGCCAGGTTGCGCTCGAGATCGCCGGACAGCCAGCGCACGACGTTGGGCGACTGGGTCCACTGGCCGTCGCCCTCGCCGACGTCGTGGCAGGCCGGCGTCGCCGCGCTCCACTGGCAGGTCGCGGCCACGCCGTCGAGGCCGACGTCCTCGAACGGCTCGCCGACCTGGCGATCGCGATCGCCCTCGGTCCCGCGCGGGTTGCGCAGCGCGTGGTAGTCGTCGCCGGCCGGGTCGGGGTTGGTGACCGGGTCGTAGCCGGGCTCGGCCGACGACGGCACGCCGTCGACGCCGACGTCCGCGAACGGCTCGAACGGATCGGTGATGACCGGCTCGCCGGGATCGCGGCGGCCGTTGCCGTTGACGTCGACCGCCAGCAGCACCTCGGCGGGGTTCAGCTGCGGCTGGGCCGGATCGAACACGCCCAGCCCCAGGGTCGGCGCGTCGCCGCCGTCGCAGAACGTGATCACCGGCAGGCTGCCGTCGGGGTTGAACTCGCGGTCGTAGTAGCTGGTGAGCGTGATCGGGTTGGCGCAGCGATCGGCCGCGGTCCGGGCCAGGTAGGCGGCGTCGACGCCGAACGGCGCGTAGCCGTGGGCCGCGGGGTCGGGGTTGTAGAGCGCCGGGTTGCCGAGCGCGCGCGACAGGTCGCGCGACGCCTTCATGTACAGGTTGCGGCGCAGGGTCAGGCCGACGCCGTCGCCGTCCTGGTAGGTCATGTGCTCGAAGTCGCTCTTGATCTCGAACTGGTCGGCCGCGGCCGGGCGCTGGTCGTCGAGGCACAGCGCGCCGACGTCGCCGCCGTCGTCGGGCGCCGCGGTGCAGAACCCGCCGAACAGGAAGTCGCGGAACATCCCCAGCGAGTAGGTCATCGCCGGCCCAGGCTCGCCGCCGAGGTCGCCGATGAAGTCGAAGCGGTCGCGGTGGCGCAGGCCGATCGACATCGACGCGTTGCCGCCCATCGAGATGCCGACGATCGCGCGGTAGGTGAAGCGCCGGGTCTCGCTGGCGCCGGCGTCGACCGGCGCGACCACCTGGTAGGTGACCAGCTCGGGCGCGCGGAACGTGAAGCGGGCGGCGTAGGGATCGGCGTCGTCGATCGCGCGGCCGGTCACCGGCGCGAAGAACGGCGTGCCGTCGCCGACGTGGCGCTTCGCGACCACGCGCACGTGCCGGCGCAGGCCGCCGGTCGGCAGGCGCGCGGCCTTGTACGGCAGGGTCAGCTCGAACGGGCGATCGGACGCGGCGCCGCCTGGGCCGAACGTGACCGCGGGCCCGAGCGCGACGAAGCCGGCCGGGACGATGTCGTCGGCGCAGGCGATCGTGACCGCCGCGGCCGGCACCGTGGTCGCGGCCTGGGCGGCGACCGCGGCGCCCGCCAGGTCCTTGGCGCCCTTGCCCTCGACCCGGAGCACCCCGCCGGCGGTGAGCGTGCCGCTGACGCCGTCGCCGCAGGCCAGCTCGGTGGTGGGGCCATCGTCGCCGCCGCACGCGGCGAGACCGATGGCGGTGCAGATCCCCAGGACTAGGCCAGCGCGCATCGCGCGGACCGTACCACCGGCCTCGCACGAACAGGAACACATCCGCACACTTGCCGCCCCGACGAGGCGCGGCGAAAAGTTGCCCGAGCGCGGGGCGTCCGTAATCTCGGTGACTGCGGATGGCGATGAAGATCAAGGCCGACATGCACGTGCCCGCGGCGCTGCGCCGCTGGACCGTCCGCGGCGCGCTGGCCCTGGTCGTGGCCGGCGCGATCGCGTACATCCCGGCCGGCGGCGTCGACGGCCGCGCCACGCGCATGCGCCAGCAGCTCGAGGTGGCGCGCGACGAGGCCGCGACGCTGCGCGCCGGCAACCTCGCGCTCGCGGCCGAGGTGCGGGCGCTGCGCACCGACCCCGACGCGATCGAGGCCCGGGCCCGCGACGATCTCGACATGGTGTTCCCGGGTGAGATCGTGATCCGCCTCGAGCGCCCGACCGGAGGCGCGCGATGAGGATGCGGACGCTCAAGCGCGCGACGATGGTGAGCTGGGGCCCGGCCCTGGGCGCGCTCGCGTGCGCCGCGGTGGCGCTGGTGCTCGGGCCGCTCGACGTCCACGAGCAGACCCCGGGCCCGCGCGACACGCTGGTGCTGGCCGGCGTGATCGTGCTGCTCGCGGCGGCGATCACCCGGCGCCTGCAGTTCCAGCCGCCCAGCGCCCGGGCCCAGCGGGTGTCGTGGTGGCTGTCGGCGGCGCCGACCCTGGTCGACGTCGAGCTGGCGCTGGCGATCAGCGCCGGCGTCGGCGCGATCATCGCGGTCACCGGCGGCGTCGCGTCGCCGGTCCACCCGCTGGTCTACGGCGTGGTCGCGTTCGGCCTGACGCTCCTGTCGGCGCCGGGCGCGACGATCACGCTGCTCGCGCCGGTGGTGATCGAGGCCACCTGGATCGCGCGCGCCGACGATCCGCGCCGGCTGATGGCGCCGGCGGTGCTGCACGTCGTGTTCGTGGTCGCGGCCGCGTGCGCCCACGCCCTGTTCCTGCGCGGCCTGGTCGCCAGCCACCGCCGCCGGCGGGCCCTGCGCCTGGCGCGCGAGGTCCACGCGATGCACGAGCGCGCCCGCGACTACCGGCTGATCTCCGCGGCCCTGGGCCCGGCCAGCCGCGCCGCCCGGGCCCGCGACGACGAGGAGCGCCTGCTCGCGACCGGGGGCGTGTCGCTGGTCGACGACGCCACCGCGTGGATCCTGGCCACGGTCAAGCGCTCGCTCGGCGCGCGCTCGGTCGTGCTGGCGTGGTGCGGCGACGGCGACCGCCTCAAGCTCAAGGACGTGGTCTCGGATCGCGACGATCTGGTCGCGAGCGATCACCTCGCGGCCGCGGGCCTGCTCGGCGCGGTCGTGCGCGACCGGGCCCCGGTCGTGGTCAGCGCCAAGCGCGGCCAGCTGCCCTACTACGACGACGCCGCGGCGGCCGACGGCGCGGCGGTGGTCGCGGTGCCGGTGCTCGAGGGCTCGCACCTGCGCGGCGTGCTGTGCGCCGACCGGCTGGGCCGGTTCGACGACGGCGCCGCCGAGCTGATGGTCGACGCCGCCCAGCAGATCGTCCGCGCGATCTCGGCCGAGCAGGTGTTCCGCGCGGTCGAGCGCGCCAAGTACGAGCACGAGCGGTTCTTCCAGGCCGCGGCCATGCTCGGCCGCGCGCTCACGCCCGAGCAGGTCATGGACACCGCGTTCGACGCGGCCGCGGCGATCGTCGAGTACGACGGCGCGGTGATCACGCTCTACGATCGCGAGCGCGCCCGCCACCGGGTCGCGGCGGTGCGGACCCGGTCCGGGGTCGAGCCGATCCTCGACGTCACGGCCCTGGCCGAGCTCGAGTGGAAGGACAACGCCGGGCTCGCGGCGATGGTGGTCAAGAACCGCCACTACCTGCCGGCCGGCGGCGAGCCGCGCGAGGTGACCGCGCCGATCTACACCCGCAAGATCAAGCTCGACGCCGCGCGCTCGCTGCTGGTCCTGCCGCTGGTCGCCGCCGACGTCGCGATCGGCACGCTCATGCTGGCGTGCCGGGCCGAGAAGCGGTTCGGCGCCGACGTGCGCGAGATGCTGTCGGTGATCGCGACCCAGGTCGCGGTGTCGCTCCAGAACGGCCTGCTCTACAAGCGCATGGAGACGATGGCCACGACCGACGGCCTGACCGGGCTGACCAACCACCGCACGTTCCAGGATCGGTTCGCGCAGCTGCTCGACCGCGGCGCCCGCCACGGCCACGCCGCGTCGCTGCTGCTGTGCGACGTCGACTTCTTCAAGAAGGTCAACGACGGCTACGGCCACCCGGTCGGCGACGAGGTGCTGCGGCGCGTGGCGCGGGTGCTGGCCGAGGTCGCCCGCAAGATCGACATCGTCGCCCGCTACGGCGGCGAGGAGTTCGCGGTCGTGCTCGACGGCACCAGCGCCGAGCAAGCGCGCGCGGTCGCCGACCGCATCCGCCTCGAGGTCGCCAAGATCGTCGTCGACACCGAGAAGGGCCCGCTGTCGGTCACGATGTCGGTCGGCGTCGCGTCGTTCCCCGAGGACAGCCGCGAGCGCGCGGTGCTGATCGAGCGCTCCGACCACGCGCTCTACCACGCCAAGCACTCGGGCCGGAACCAGGTCGTCACCTACGCCCAGTTCGCCGCCTCGCGCTCGAAGAAGGCGTCCTGAGGCGGACGCCGCCGGCGCCGACGTGCCGTCGCGGTCGTCTTCCGAAATTCCATAGCGATCCCGGGTGGATAGGACCACGGGTCCCCGCCGGATTCCAGAACTCCTGACTCGCCGCGTCACAGAGCCTGACGCGGTCTGCCAAAATTACGTATTGATCCCGAGTGGATAGGCCCCAGGATCCGGTCCCCTCCGGATCGGAGGCCCCGAGCGGCGACCGGGTGTCAGCCGATCGCAGCTCACGCGACGAGTGTCAGCCGATCGGATCGCGGCGATCGGATCGCAGCCGCGTGCGGATTCCGCATCGACGCGTGCGGAAGCCGCGCTCCGCGACAGCCTCGCTAGCGGCGTGGGCGTGGCGCATCGACAGGATATTCCGATTTAATTACAAATGGTTGACGAGAATAAGCAGAGTTGGCCCGCGCGCTGCAATGAGCCATTCCGAACCCCGGAACCTGGAGCCCACCATGAAGACCTTCTCGCTGACCCTCCTCGCCGCCCTCACCCTCTCCGCTACCACCGCGCTCGCCAAGCCGGTCCAGCCCCCGCCCGTCGCGCCGGCGCGCCCGATGACGATCGACCACCGCGGCCCGGCGGTCCCGGCCGCCCCGCCGGTCATGACCATGCGCCCGATGGAGATCGACCACCGCGGCCCCGCCACCCCGACCCCGTCGAAGGTGGCCTACCGAGCCGAGCGCGCGTGGTCGCCGCTCGCCTCGATCACCGCCACCGGCCGCGACGACGTGATCAAGCTGCCCCGCGCCCACGCCATCGACGACCTGCGCCTCGAGGTCACCCGCGGCGCCGCCAGCGTGAAGCAGATCATCGTCACCTTCGCCAACAAGCGCAGCGTCAGGATCCCCGTCAACCAGCTGCTCCGCGCCGGCGACAGCAAGCTGATCACCCTGCCCGGCGACGCCCGCACCGTCACCCGCGTCCAGATCGAGTACGGCGCGAAGCGCCCGGCGGCCCGCGGCACCCAGCCCGCGCGCCTCGTCCTGTCGGCCCGCTGATCCCCATCCCCACCCTCATCGACCAAAGGAACACGCCATGACCACCCTCCGGACCTCCTCGATCCTCCTCGCCCTCCTGCTCGTGCCCGCGATCGCCGCGGCCGCGCCCCCCGACAAGACCGACCGCAAGGCCGACCGCAGCGACCGCACCGCCGAGCGCGGTGACCGCAAGGCCGACCGCAGCGACCGCACCGCCGAGCGCGGTGACCGGAAGACCGACCGCAGCGACCGCACGGCCGAGCGCGGTGACCGCAAGGCCGACCGCGGCGAGCGCAAGGCCGAGCGCGGTGACCGCAAGGCCGACCGCGGCGACCGCGCGGCGCTCACCCCGGCCCAGCGGGCCCAGCGCGGCCTCGAGCGCGGCAACCGGATGTTCGACCGGTTCGACGCCAACCACGACGGCGTGCTGACCCTCCGCGAGCTCCCGGCCGACACGTCGGCGCGGTTCGCCCGCCTCGACGTCAACCAGGACGGGCGCATCACCAAGGCCGAGGTCGCCGCCCGCATGTCGGCCAAGGCCCGCACCCGCGCCGGCGGCGTCCGCGGCTGGATGACCAGGACCGTCGACGGCAAGCCCGGCCCCGACGGCAAGGCCGGCCAGCGCGCCTGGCACCGCGGCGGCCACGGGCCCGACGGCAAGCCCGGCGCCAAGCCCGGCCGGTAGCGCCACCGCGGTCCATCGATGAACCGCCCGAGCCGCCAGCGCCCCCGAGGTGCTGGCGGCTCGCCGTCGTCGGGTGATGGCGCGCGCGCCGCGCTCACATGCCGTAGCGCTTGAGCTTCTCGTACAGCGTCCGCAGCCCGATGCCGAGGCGCGCGGCGGCGTCCTTGCGGTTGCCGCCGGTCTCGGCGAGGGCCTGATCGATCGCCATGCGCTCCAGCTCCTCGAGGGCCAGGGTCGGCAGCGCGCCCGATCCGACCGACGCGCCCGCCGCGGCCGGGGCCGCGGGCTCGAGCCACAGGTGCGCGTCGTCGATGACGCGGCCGTCGGCCAGGATGACCGCGCGCTCGAGGACGTTGCGCAGCTCGCGCACGTTGCCGGGCCACGGCGCCGCCACCAGCCGGGCCTGGGCCGCGGTCGACAGCGTCATGCCCGGCCGCCCCAGCTCGTCGCCGATGCGGCGCAGGAGCACCTCGGCCAGCGGCGCGATGTCCGCGGTGCGCTCGCGCAGCGCCGGCAGCTTGATCGGGAACACCGCCAGCCGGTGGTAGAGATCCTCGCGGAACGTCCCGGCGGCGATCATCGCGCGCAGGTCGCGGTTGGTCGCGGCCACCCACCGGGCGTCGGCCTCGATCGTGCGCGCGCCGCCGAGGCGCTCGAACCGGCGCTCCTGCAGCACGCGCAAGAGCTTGGCCTGCAGGTCGGCGCGGAGCTCGCCGACCTCGTCGAGGAAGAACGTGCCGCCCTGGGCCAGCTCGATGCGGCCGCGGCGCTGGCTGACCGCGCCGGTGAACGCGCCCTTCTCGTGCCCGAACAGCTCGCTCTCGAGCAGGGTCTCGGTCAGCGCCGCGCAGTTGACCGCGACGAACGGCCCGGCGGCGCGATCGCTGGCGTCGTGGATCGCGCGCGCCGCGACCTCCTTGCCGGTGCCGCTCTCGCCCAGGAGCAGCACCGTGGCCTGGGTCGGCGCGACCTTGCGCAGGGCCTCGACCACCGGCGCCATCGCCGGCGCGCCCCAGGTCAGCGCCGGGGCCGCCGCGGCCGCCGGCTCGGCGCGGGCCTTGGCCGCCAGGAGCGCGCGCCGCTCGAGCGCGCGGCCCGCGACCAGCCGCAGCTGCGCCGGGCTGCCGACCGGCTTCTGCAGGAACTCGAACGCGCCGGCGCGCATCGCCTCGACCGCGGTCTCGACGCTGCCGTGGGCGGTCAGGACGATCACCTCGACGTCGGGCTGCTCGGCCTTGATCTGGGTCAGCAGCGACAGGCCGTCGCGGCCGGGCATGCGCAGGTCGGTGATCACCAGGTCGAAGCCGTGGCGCGCCAGCTCGCCGGCCGCGGCGTCGGCGTCGCCGGCCTGGGTCACGGCGTGGCCGGCCAGCTCGAGGGTCTCGGCGACGAACTCGCGCACGCCGTCGTCGTCGTCGACCACCAGGATCCGGCTCATCGATCACCTCGGGGCAGGACCAGGCGGAACACCGCGCCGCCGTCGGCGTGCGAGCCCGCGGTGATCGTGCCGCCGTGCAGCTCGACCACGCGGCGGGCGATGGCCAGGCCCAGGCCGACCCCGCGCGCGCGCCGGGTGTGGAACGGCTCGAACACCGCGGCCTCCTCGCCCGGCGGGATGCCGGCGCCGCGATCGCGGATCGCGATGATCAGCTGATCGCGCTCGCGCGCGATCGTGACGTCGACGCGCGCGCCCTCGGGGCTGGCCTGGACCGCGTTGCGGATCACGTTGACCAGCGCCTGGCGCAGCCGCGCGGGATCGAGCGACCAGGTCGCGGGCGCGGCCTCGGCGAAGAGGTCGACGCGCCCGGCCCCGGCCTCGTCGACGACCTCGCGCGCGAGCTCGGCGGGCGCGACGGCGGCGCGGTGCAGCGCGCCGGTGCGGACGAACTCGAGCAGATCGTTGGTCAGCGCCTCGATGCGCACGGCCTCGCCGACGACCCGCGCCGCCTTGGCGTGGGCCGGCGCGCCGGCCAGCGCCTCCTCGAGCAGCTGGGCGTGGCCCTTGAGCGAGGCCAGCGGGTTGCGCAGCTCGTGGGCCAGCACCGCCGACATCTCGCCCAGCGCCGCCAGGCGCTTGCCGCGCTCGAGCTCGAGCACCATGCGCGCGCGCGCGCGCTGGCCGCGGTCGACCAGGACGCCCAGCGCGAGCACCACGATGATCGCGCCGGCCGCGGCCGCGACCAGCCAGCGGGTGTCGCCGGCGAGCTGGTCGGCGACGAGCGGCTCGAACTCGTAGACGATCGCCGTGACCCGCGCCGGCCGCGCCCGGCGCCCGCCCTGGGGCTGGACCAGGCGCAGGCGCTCGCCCGCGCGGTGGAGCCCCGGCACGACCTGGCGGCCGCGGGCGACGCCGGCCTCGGCCGCGATCGCGCCGCGCGCGTCGATCACCGCGACGTAGCGCAGGCCGTCGCCGCGCTGCTCGTCGAGGAACGCCGCCAGCTCAGCGGCGTCGAGGCGATCGGGCTGGCGCAGCTGCTCGCGCCCGGCGATGACCAGGCCCGCGGCCACGCCGCGGATCGCCGCGTCGCGCCCGCGCTCGACCGAGCGCCGGATCAGCAGCACCGCGCCCAAGAGCAGCACGCTGACGACGACCGCCAGCACCAGCGGCCCGCGCGGAGCCCAGGATCGAAACGACAGCGGCGACACCGCCGCCAGCATAGCGGCTCGCCCGCCGCCGCGCCGGCCGCGGCACAAGGCGATCGCCGGCCGCCCGCGACGCACGCAGGCGGGCCCTCAATGCCTGTCGGCGTCGACCTGCCAGCGAACGAAATCGTCCAGCACACGCAACCGAAGCGCCTACCGGCCGATAGACCGCAGCGAAGGCCCCTGGATGGGCCAACGCAAGCCGCTCGCACACCCGAGGCCCCATGAATTCCAAGCGCTCGTATCCACTCCGAACCTGGCTGGCACGCCTGGCACGGCTGGCACTGGTCCCAATCTGGCTCGTCGCCACGGCGCACGCCGCGCGCGCAGACCACTTCTGTGGCTACCTCTCGAGCGAGTGGGTCAACCACGGCAAGAACCCCATCTGCAACGACCTCCAGAGCTTCTACACCTATCATGTCTACAGCTACTGCTGCACCGGCCGGCTGCTCTACGACAACGTGATCGCCAACAGTTGCCATTACCCATGGAGCATAAGCCCGCCGCCGTCGCAGGGTGAATGCGTCGCCACCCAGGTCCCGTGCCCGGAGTGCGATGAAGTCGGCGAGACCTGCGACGGCATCGATGAGCCTGGCGCGACTCGGGCTGACGATCAATGCGGCGACGACGAGGAAGGCTGTGCAGGTCGAAATCGCGACGGCAACCCCGTCCGCTACGAGGACGGCAGCGTTGAGTCCCAAGTCCACGTGCTCGCGGCGGTCCCTGGCAATGGTGCGCTGGGGCTCAACTACGCGATCCAGTACCAGTCGCGGCTCGGACGTCGCCCCGCGGGCGCCACGGCCGACTTCTTCAAGGACCAGCACTTCCTCGGGCACGGCTGGAGCGACTCCTTCTCTGACCGGCTGATCGTGCCAACGGAGCCGGGCGAATCATCGGTGTGGATGTCGCTCGACCGTACGGTCTCGTTCGACCCCGCCGACGCCGGGGACAGCGACGGCGGCCGATACCACCTGACCGATCGTGGCGCCACCCAGTCGCCGCGCTGGGTGATCGAGTCGCGCGAGCGCGGCACCGTGAAGCAGACGTGGGAATTCAATGACGCCTCGACTCATCCGAGCGGGCCGCGCCGCGGCTTGCTCGTGGGCCGTTCTGCCACAGGTTTCAGACTCGACATCGCGCGGGTCTCTGCGACCGACTCGCGAATCACGACGGTCATCGACTCGCTGGGCCGGCGCCTGACCTTCACGTACCAGGCGACCACGGGCGCCAGCTGGATCTGGCGGCTCGATCACGTGACGTATCAAACGATGCTCGGCACTACTGCCACGACGATCGCACAGTTCAGCTATGGAACCTCACACCGGCTCGATGAGGTCGCCACGCCGACCGACTACCTTCGCTTCAACTACCTGGACGACTACCCCACGCCCTGCGCACACTGTGAGGCCCTGCTCACCGAAATCATCGCCCCGGCGTCTGCCGACGGCGCGTCACCACTCCCCGGCACGCCGCCACAACCACACGAGCGCGTGATCGAGGGCCACGCCTTCGAAGTCCTTGGGGACGGCACCCCGCGCGCGGTCGAGAGCTGGGGCCCAACTACCCACTGGGCGTACCAGTACGTAGACGGGGCAGCGACACGCCAACTCGACCTGCTGCAGCCCAAGGAGGCGTGTCCCAGCGGCACCTGCCCTGACGGCCAGGCATGCCAGACGACGGCCGCCGACCCTGACGGGACCTGCTATGTCGTCAACATTCGAGATCTGATCGACGGCAGCGTCTGGAACGTCGATCGCGGCGGCCTGCCCGACGAGAACGAATCATACATCTACGACGGCGACACGCCGATCGCGACCTACGCCCGCGGCATCATCACATCGTACCGCTTCAACGACGACGGCACCATCAGATGCCTCGTCCGCAATGACGACGACACCGAGGCGCTCGACGAGCAGGGCCAGTGCGGAAACACGGCGACAGGAGATCTCGTACAAGTACTCGAGCCGTCCTGGAGCGTCGGCCCTGGCGGCGCCGAGATCCACGACGTCACGCTGCCGAGCGCCCTTGTCGCCGGCGGCACCCGCTCGTCGACCGACTGGTACGACGAGCACGGCCTGCGGTCATTGCATCAACGCTGGGGCTGGACCCAGGACCGAGCTGGCGTGACCTGGCCCCGCGCCGAGGCCACCCGGTACGACTACGATGCCATCGGCCGCTTGGTGCGCATCGATGGCCCTCTCGACAACAACGAGGCCTACGACGTGGTCGAGACCGAGTACCACGGCGCCGGCCCCGACCTCGGACACGTCAGGTATTCTCGACGCTTCAGCGGCACAGAGTGGGTGCACACCACGTTCACGACTGAGTACCTGGAATACGACCTCCGCGGCATACCTCATCGCATTGTGGGGCCGGACGGGGTCGAGACGCGCCTCGCCACGCCCGACGGCCTATCCTGGACAGCGACCGAGGACGCCACAGGCTCGCCGGTCGTGTCGACGATCGAGCTCAACCCGGACGGCAGCGTGCGCAGCCAGGTGGACGCCGACGGCGTGTGCCTTACCTACCAGATCGACGCACGCGCCGCGCGCAGATCACCAAGCGAAGCGACCTGAGTGTGTGCGGCGTCCTTCCCATCGACCTCGACCACGGGGACGTCATCATCATCGAGCATGCGCCCGGCGATCCCGGCCGCACGCAGCGCATCGAGCAACGTCGCGATGGCGAGGTGGTGCAGCTCCTCGACGGGTTCCGCTACGACGACGGCCGCAGGCTGGTCGGGGTACCCGGCGCCAACGTCTCGGGCGAATTCGTCACCACCTACACCGACGCGCTGATGTCGCAGATCACCGCGCCGGGCTGGCCCGCTGACGGCGCCTGGAGGTCCAGCGTGGAGGCGGACGAACTCGCTCGCCCGACCGCGTTGCGTCGTCTCAAGGGCGATGGCACAGCTGCCGTCACCCGCCTGCTCTACGACTCGGCGTGGGACGGTACGCCGACGCAGGTGACCCACGGCCAGGACACCGCGATCGCGCAGCTGAGCAGCTTCCGCTACGACGACTTCGATCGACTCGTCGAAGCCACCACTCCCGACGCCGGCACGACCCGTTGGGAGCACGACGGCGCTGGCCGCCGCATCTTCGAACGGGTCGGGGTCGGCACACCCGACGAGCAGACCACCCGCACCAGCTATGACAGTCTCGGGCGCGTGCTCGCGGTCGAACGTGACGTCGACGCCAGCGCCGGCAGCACCTGCGGCACCGCCCCCGACGGCACGCCGCTGGCCAACGAGACCTACGTCTACGATGACTGTAGCTACGAGTACCACCCCCGACCCCTCGTTCCGCTGCGAACGGCCGCTGGGGCGCCTCGCGGTTGCCCGCCGCGACCTGTACTGTCAGGGTGGAGAAGCCGTGGCGCAGGTCCGTTGGTACCAGTACGGCCCGACCGGGCGGCTCATGGGCACCCGGACGTCGCTACGCACAGGCACGAGCTACGACGGTGAGAGCGGCCTCGACTATGCTTGGTCGCCGGGTGGTCGGCTGCTGAGGTACGCCATCATCGGGACCGATCAGGGCACGCGGTACAGCTACTCGGCCACCGGGGGCGTGACGGATGTCGCCGCAACGGACAGGACGCCGATCGCAACCAATGTCACCTACTCGGTCTCAGGTGCGCCGCTCGGCTACACGCTCGTCGACGATGCCACGACCCCGTACGCTCAGTTGAGCCGGGAGTACGACCAGCAGGGGATGCTCCGGCGACACGCCTGGCTCGCGCGCTCGGCGTGGCGGCGTGGCAGGATCAGGTGTTCAAGTACAATGATGCCGGCATGCTGATGACGGTCACCGACGCCGGCGCACCGGCGCACGGGCGACGGTACGAATATGATCGCTTGGCGCGCATGACCTGCGAGGTCGCGGGCGACCCGGAGACCTCCGGTGCGTGCGCGACGTCCAATCCCGCAGTACTCGGCCGCTTCACGTACCATGACGGCGCATCAACCAGCGCGCCGCCAGCTCACCGGGCGACGATGTTCACCCGGACGCCGTACCATGCGGCGACTGCCGCCGAGAGCGCCGCGTACACGCCGTGGACCAACCGGGCCCAGTCGGTGCAACGCGGCAACGACACGCTCGTCATCACCTACGACGGCCTCGGTCGCCGCACCGCCGACTACCTCGCGTCCCAGCCTGTGGCGTCCCGTCGCGACTACGCGTACTCGCCCGATGGCCACCTCCACACGACGACCACCTCCGCAGGCACGGTCACGCTCACGTACGGCATCGGCGGCGAGCTGATGTCGATCGCCGGGCCCGCGGAGACGGCGGACCTCCTGTACGACGACGGCGGCCGCCTCGTCGCTGCGCAGGTCATCACGGATGGCACGGAGCTCGACTGGGAGTATCACTACCTCGGCGACCTGCCGATCGCTGCGACGCGCCGTCGCGACCTCGGCGACGGGCCGACGGCAGACCGCCTCGGCTTCCTGCACGATCGGCGTGGCCTCATCACGCACGTTGTCACCACCAAGGGCGACTCGCTTTATGAGGCGGACCACGACGCTGCCGGCGTCGCCTCGGTCGACCGCCACGCGCGCTTCCTGTGGATGCCGTTCGCGCTGCCCGGCCAGCTCGTCCTCGCCGACACCGCCGCCACGGGGCGGGGCCCGCTCGCGGCCAACGGCGCCCGCGCCTACGACGCCGACCTCGGCATCTTCCTCGCACCCGACCCCGCCGACCCCGTCGCGCGCATCGGGCCCGAGGGCTACGCCTACGCCCGCAACAACCCGCTCCACTTCGCCGATCCGTCGGGCGGCGCGGCGATGACCTACTGGGACACCGACGACCATCCGTTCTACGGGCCTGGCCGCAGCTTCTTCTTCGAATCCGGCCAAGCATCTTGCACCCCAGACCAGCGAGCCGACGTCCAAGCGGCGATCAGGGTGGCCATCGAAGAAATCGAGAAGTGCACGAATGGAGTTTGCGGGCCATTGAGCGGCGCACTACGCGCACGCTGGCTCTTCTCGCTCTCTGTCGGTAGCTATGCGTGCGCTGCCATGACGAATGGAGCGAACGGCGGCGAGGCCGTCGTTCGAGGCAAGCGCTTCATCATCGACTCGGACGGGAGAATTAGCAACCATGGCTGGGCGTTGACGATGAGTGGCCCAGAACCAGAAAAGGACCCGCGCGGCTTGCTACGAAACAAAGTCACCCTTTTCGGGGCGGGCCCAACCTGCCTCGCGAAACTCGTCGCCCATGAGGCGCTGCATCCCGCACTCGCAAGCCTGCGCGCCGACGAGCTCTTCCAGGCGGCACCAATTCCATCCCTTGCGTTTCTCGCAAACATCGCCACAAACACCAGAACGGATGGAGCCACATCCTTTGTTAGCAATAGGTTCCCGAATAGCATGTTCCCAAACCCACGCGACGCGACAGGCAAGAAGCTAGAATACGAGCGCAACGCAGATGAGGGCTATGTCGTTGACGCCATCAAGAATTGCATCAATCGATGTCGCTAATTCGCGAGCACGGCCCGTCCGCCGCCGTCATTGCCGCTTTCGTCGGCTGCATCGGCTGCCGAGACCGTGAAATCTGGCCGACACCGCCGCAACGACGCGGGACGATGGATGCCAGTATGGCCGCGGGGACCAGAGCGCCGCTCTCCGCAGGGCCTACGATGGCTCCGCTACCAAGCGACCCACGATACGGCGAGTACATGGCGCTCGAGCCCACGCAACGAGTCTTTGAGCACTACGCACAGATAGTCCATGAGCTACTTCGCGTACGCACCCGACTCGAGCGGCTCGACTCTCAGAAGTACGCGCGATGGACCCGCGAGTACGATCAGGACATCCGGACACTTATGGCGCTCTGGTGCCCCAACACACTCGGCGACAACAACATCGACCTCGCCAACACGCCGATCGCCGACCTGTTCCCGCTGGCGTACGTCGAGACAGCGCAAGCGCTTCGGTGCGACGCGCTGATCGTCGACGGTACGATCCAGCGCGGGCGGGCCTGGACAGCGACCGCGCACAGATCACCCGACGGCGGACCAGGCACCGCGGCGCCGTAGGGCCGGGAGTCCGACGAGCAGGGGATGCGAGGTTGGCGCGCGCGCCTGGCTCGCGCCGGGCGCGGCGGCGGGGCAAGATCGATCGCGACGACCGACACGCCTGCCCTGACCCTGACCGCTACTTGTCCCGGTCCTTGACCGCGACGTTGAAGCTGCCGGACGCGCTGGACCCAGGACCGAGCTGGCGTGACCTGGCCCCGCGCCGAGGCCACCCGGTACGACTACGATGCCATCGGCCGCTTGGTGCGCATCGATGGCCCTCTCGACAACAACGAGGCCTACGACGTGGTCGAGACCGAGTACCACGGCGCCGGCCCCGACCTCGGACACGTCAGGTATTCTCGACGCTTCAGCGGCACAGAGTGGGTGCACACCACGTTCACGACTGAGTACCTGGAATACGACCTCCGCGGCATACCTCATCGCATTGTGGGGCCGGACGGGGTCGAGACGCGCCTCGCCACGCCCGACGGCCTATCCTGGACAGCGACCGAGGACGCCACAGGCTCGCCGGTCGTGTCGACGATCGAGCTCAACCCGGACGGCAGCGTGCGCAGCCAGGTGGACGCCGACGGCGTCTGCCTTACCTACCAGATCGACGCACGCGCCGCGCGCATGATCACCAAGCGAAGCGACCTGAGTGTGTGCGGCGTCCTTCCCATCGACCTCGACCACGGGGACGTCATCATCATCGAGCATGCGCCCGGCGATCCCGGCCGCACGCAGCGCATCGAGCAACGTCGCGATGGCGAGGTGGTGCAGCTCCTCGACGGGTTCCGCTACGACGACGGCCGCAGGCTGGTCGGGGTACCCGGCGCCAACGTCTCGGGCGAATTCGTCACCACCTACACCGACGCGCTGATGTCGCAGATCACCGCGCCGGGCTGGCCCTCTGACGGCGCCTGGAGGTCCAGCGTGGAGGCGGACGAACTCGCTCGCCCGACCGCGTTGCGTCGTCTCAAGGGCGATGGCACAGCTGCCGTCACCCGCCTGCTCTACGACTCGGCGTGGGACGGTACGCCGACGCAGGTGACCCACGGCCAGGACACCGCGATCGCGCAGCTGAGCAGCTTCCGCTACGACGACTTCGATCGACTCGTCGAAGCCACCACTCCCGACGCCGGCACGACCCGTTGGGAGCACGACGGCGCTGGCCGCCGCATCTTCGAACGGGTCGGGGTCGGCACACCCGACGAGCAGACCACCCGCACCAGCTATGACAGTCTCGGGCGCGTGCTCGCGGTCGAACGTGACGTCGACGCCAGCGCCGGCAGCACCTGCGGCACCGCCCCCGACGGCACGCCGCTGGCCAACGAGACCTACGTCTACGATGACTGTAGCTACGAGTACCACCCCGACCCCTCGTTCCGCTGCGAACGGCCGCTGGGGCGCCTCGCGGTTGCCCGCCGCGACCTGTACTGTCAGGGTGGAGAAGCCGTGGCGCAGGTCCGTTGGTACCAGTACGGCCCGACCGGGCGGCTCATGGGCACCCGGACGTCGCTACGCAGGCCGAGCTACGACGGTGAGAGCGGCCTCGACTATGCTTGGTCGCCGGGTGGTCGGCTGCTGAGGTACGCCATCATCGGGACCGATCAGGGCACGCGGTACACCTCGGCCACCGGGGCGTGACGGATGTCGCCGCAACGGACAGGACGCCGATCGCAACCAATGTCACCTACTCGGTCTCAGGTGCGCCGCTCGGCTACACGCTCGTCGACGATGCCACGACCCCGTACGCTCAGTTGAGCCGGGAGTACGACCAGCAGGGGATGCTCCGGCGACACGCCTGGCTCGCGCTCGGCGTGGCGGCGTGGCAGGATCAGGTGTTCAAGTACAATGATGCCGGCATGCTGATGACGGTCACCGACGCCGGCGCACCGGCGCACGGGCGACGGTACGAATATGATCGCTTGGCGCGCATGACCTGCGAGGTCGCGGGCGACCCGGAGACCTCCGGTGCGTGCGCGACGTCCAATCCCGCAGTACTCGGCCGCTTCACGTACCATGACGGCGCATCAACCAGCGCGCCGCCAGCTCACCGGGCGACGATGTTCACCCGGACGCCGTACCATGCGGCGACTGCCGCCGAGAGCGCCGCGTACACGCCGTGGACCAACCGGGCCCAGTCGGTGCAACGCGGCAACGACACGCTCGTCATCACCTACGACGGCCTCGGTCGCCGCACCGCCGACTACCTCGCGTCCCAGCCTGTGGCGTCCCGTCGCGACTACGCGTACTCGCCCGATGGCCACCTCCACACGACGACCACCTCCCGCAGGCACGGTCACGCTCACGTACGGCATCGGCGGCGAGCTGATGTCGATCGCCGGGCCCGCGGAGACGGCGGACCTCCTGTACGACGACGGCGGCCGCCTCGTCGCTGCGCAGGTCATCACGGATGGCACGGAGCTCGACTGGGAGTATCACTACCTCCGGCGACCTGCCGATCGCTGCGACGCGCCGTCGCGACCTCGGCGACGGGCCGACGGCAGACCGCCTCGGCTTCCTGCACGATCGGCGTGGCCTCATCACGCACGTTGTCACCACCAAGGGCGACTCGCTTTATGAGGCGGACCACGACGCTGCCGGCGTCGCCTCGGTCGACCGCCACGCGCTTCCTGTGGATGCCGTTCGCGCTGCCCGGCCAGCTCGTCCTCGCCGACACCGCCGCCACGGGGCGGGGCCCGCTCGCGGCCAACGGCGCCCGCGCCTACGACGCCGACCTCGGCATCTTCCTCGCACCCGACCCCGCCGACCCCGTCGCGCGCATCGTGCCCGAGGGCTACGCCTACGCCCGCAACAACCCGCTCCACTTCGCCGATCCGTCGGGCGGCGCGGCGATGACCTACTGGGACACCGACGACCATCCGTTCTACGGACCAGAGCGGACCTTCTTCGTCGACCAGGGCTGCGATCCAGCGATGGCCCAGATGGTGCGGGCTGCGCTGCGTCAGGCGATCACCGCCATCGCGAGCTGCACCGACGGTGCTTGCGGCCCTCTTGGTGGCACAGCCCTGCGAGCGCGGTGGCTGTACTCACTCTCCGTTGGGAGGTACGCCTGCGAGAACCGAGAAACGAAAACCGCCACCTACGGCCCCCTGAGCTACAAGTTCGTGAATGGCACGCTTCCCGGCCACGGCGCGGCGTTCACCGATGCGGGCGCCGTGGCCGGAAACAAGAGGATGCAGGGTTTGCTGCGTCAGAAGGTGACATTCCTTGGAAGCGATATTTCGCTGATGTGCCTCGCTGGCAACCTCGCGCACGAAGCGCTACATCCAGCGCTATTGAGCCTGGACGCGCACGACCTGCATGCTCCGCAGCGCCCCGAGTGGGCCGAGGTCTTCCTCGCTGGCGCCGCAATGGTCGACTCGCGAAGGGTCACACGCTCCGAGCGCGCAGCTGGCGCGGTAGATTCCGAGTATCCCAATTCGTCGTTCACGGGCGACACGGAACCACAGAACTACCAGCAACCAGACGAGGCGTACATCAAGAACGCGGTGAAGCGGTGTGGCCTGTGCGACTGACCGCGGCGTCGATGCTCGTGCTGGTGAGCCTCATCAGCCTCGGAGGCTGCCAGGGAGAGGCGTCCGAACAGCGACCCAGCGATCGTGAGCGCCAGCCGCCGCGACCTCGCGCGCAGTTGGCGCCGGTGCCGCCGCTGCCAGTGCCAGGTGACCCGATCTATCCGGAGTACTACGCGACCCTCCCCCTCGAAGACACGCGGATGCACCTGGCCGGGGCGATTCACGAACTGCTCCGGGCGCGCACGCGACTGGTCGCGCTCGATGAGGAGAAGTACGCCGCTTGGATCGCGAACATCGACGGTGACATCCGCGTGCTGGTGAAGCTCATGTGCGCGACACGGATCGAGCTGGCCGATGTGGATATCGAGCATGCCCGCATCGAGGACATGTTCCCGTTGAGATACGTCGAGACGGCGCGAGCGTTCGTCTGTGTCGGCTTCAAGCTCGAGCGCCGAACCGTCGAGAACGACCTCTGGCTGCCAACCGAGATCCGCCGGCAGCGCACCGAGGCCGCGCGTGACGCCGGCGTCGACGACGACGCCCGGCCGTGACGCGACCGAGCGTGGTCCACTCCGTGGACGGGTTGGTGCCGTCACCGCCGCGGCGCGGCCCCGGCGGCAGCGGCAGCGTCGCGGCCGCGTGGATCGCGGCGCGCAGACCGCGGCCCGCGCGACGCCGGCGCGCGCGGTGCGCCGGTGGCGAGCCCGCCCGGCGCGGCCTGCCCTGCCCCTGACCGCTACTTGTCCCGGTCCTTGACCGCGACGTTGAAGCTGCCGGACGCCTTGGTGCCGCCGTCGTTGTGGGCCTCGAACGTGCCGCACACCCGGGTCGGCGTCGACGCGGTGATCGTGGCCGTGCCGTCGGTGAGGATGGCGCCGCCGGCCTTGGCCTGCACGCCGACCTCGAAGAACTTGGTCTTGGCGCCGAAGCCGCCGGCGTAGGTCCCGGGCACGAGCGGGCTCTTGTGGTAGGCGTCGAGCTCCTGCTCGAAGGTCGACGTCGTCTGGTCGGTGTGGAACTCGACCACGACCGCGACCTCGCCCGGCTGCTCGGGGCGGTTGTACGGGACCGTGCTCGAGGGCGACAGCGTGTCGCGCAGATCGTAGTTGCCGTAGGCGATGCTGACGCTGCGCCCGCGCTGGTCGTTCTCCGGGCGGTCGATGACCGCGAAGGAGATCGTGTTCTTCAGCGTGAACTCCGGCGGCGCGTCGGCGACGTCGGTGCCGAACGTCACGGTGACGGCGTTGGTCTCGGTGCACGTCGGCTCGGCCGGCTCCGTCGGTGCGCTCGGCTTGTCGACCGGCGCGACCGGCGCCGGCTTGGCCGCCTGGGTCTCGGGCTTGTCCTTGTTGTCCTTCTTCGAGCACCCGGCGACGCCGAGCAGCAAGGCCACGACCGTGGCCACACGCGGGATTGATCGCATGGGATCATCATAGGACATCGATGTCGCGGCGGGTGGCGGCCGTCACGCCGGCGTGGACAGATCGCTGCGCCGCGCTTGTGGTAGGGCGCCCCGGTCGACACCATGGAGCGCATGCGGACCTGGTGGATCGGCGTGGTCACGGCCGGGCTCGTCGGCACCGTCGGCGTCGCCCGCGCCAACCAACCCTGCGGCAGCGACGGCATCACCACGGCGGCGGCCGACGGGCCGACGGCCATGGTCCCGGTCAACTGCCCGGTCGAGTTCTACGTCGGCGCGAACGTGCCCCGCCCGCTGGCGGTGTTCCGCAACGGCGTCGAGGTCACCGGGTTCCCGTTCGCTGACGGCGACGGCTTCGAGGTCACGCGCGACCGGTCGGTGTGCTCGAGCGTCGACCCGACCTGCTGGACCTGGATCCGCGACGCGCGGGCGGTGAGCGTGGTCGGGTACACCCCCGGGACGCCGTTCCAGGCCGGCGACGTCGTCGGCCTCGGCACGCCCGGCGATCAGCCCTGGGCCACGATCACGATCGGCGCGCCGGACAGCTGCCCGCCCCGGCGGTCGTTCAGCTACGAGATGTGCGCCGACCCGCTCGGCGGCGCCTGCACCGGCGGCGCGTTCACCTGCGACGCTGACGGCGGCGTCGACAGCGGCGCCGATGGCGACGCCGGCCTCGTGTGCGACGGCGGCGGCAGCGCCCACGACCCAACGCCCGATGGCGACGGGTGCGCGGCCGGTGGTGGCGCCGACGCCGGCGCCGCGCTGGCCCTCCTCGGCCTGGTCGCGGTCCGCCGCCGCCGCCGGTAGCTGGCGGGATCGGCCACTCCCGCTGGCGTTCCCGGCCCCCACGGTTTGACTGCGCGATCGGTCGCCTCGACCATTGAGGGGTGACGGTCAAGAACTACGTCCTCGACACCAACGTGCTCCTCCACGACGCCCGCGCGATGTTCGCGTTCGCGGACAACAACGTCGTCATCCCGATCTACGTGCTGGAGGAGATCGACACGTTCAAGAAGGACCAGACCGAGCTGGGCCGCAACGCCCGCCAGGTCGCGCGCCTGCTCGACGAGCACCGCGTCGACGGTGGCCTCTCCAAGCCGCAGAAGATGGAGAACGGCGGCACGGTGCGGGTGGCGATGGCCAAGAGCCCGCCCAAGAACCCCAGCTACGACTCGCGGTCGATGGACCAGCGCATCCTCGAGATCGCGCGCGAGGTCCGGGACGACGACCCCGAGGTGCCGGCGATCCTGGTCACCAAGGACGTCAACATGCGCATCCGCGGGGATGCGCTGGGGCTGCAGTGCGTCGACTACGACACCGAGCAGATCTCGATCGACGAGCTCTACGCCGGCCACCGGGAGATCTCGGCCGCGCCCGGCACGATCGACGCGCTCTACGCCGACGGCGGCGTGCCGGTGACGGTCGAGGGCGGCCTCTACCCCAACGAGTTCGTCCTGCTCAAGGACGACACCACCGGCAAGAGCGCGCTGGCGCGCAACGACAAGCCCAGCGGCAAGGTCGTGCCGGTCAAGAAGCTGCGCGAGGGCGTCTGGGGCATCCGCCCGCGCAACAAGGAGCAGCACTACGCGCTCGATCTGCTGCTCAACGACGACATCAAGCTGGTGACGCTGGTCGGCAAGGCCGGCACCGGCAAGACGCTCCTGGCGATCGCCGCCGGCCTGCAGAAGGTCACCGAGGAGGACGTCTACCAGAAGCTGCTGGTGAGCCGCCCGATCTTCCCGCTCGGCCGCGACATCGGCTACCTGCCCGGCGACATCGAGGAGAAGCTCAACCCGTGGATGCAGCCCATCTACGACAACCTCGAGCTCCTGCTCGGCCTCAACCGCTCCGACAAGAAGGAGGGCCGCAGCTACGCCGAGCTGGTCGATCTGGGGTTCGTGCAGGTCGAGCCGCTGACGTACATCCGCGGCCGGTCGCTGCCCAACGTCTACATGATCGTCGACGAGGCCCAGAACCTGACGCCGCACGAGGTCAAGACGATCATCACCCGCGCCGGCGAGGGCACGAAGATCATCCTGACCGGCGACCCGTACCAGATCGATCACCCGTACCTGGACGCGTCGAACAACGGCCTCACGACCGTGGCCGAGCGGTTCAAGCCCGAGGCGATCGCCGGCCACATCACGCTGGCCAAGGGCGAGCGCAGCCCGCTGGCCGAGCTCGCGACCCAGGTGCTGTGACCCGCGCGGCCTGGCCCCTGCTCGTGGCGATGGCCGCGTGCGCGCCAGCCCGGGCCGACGATCCCGGCTTCGAGCTGCGCGTGGTCGCGCCGGCGACGATCGAGCTGGGCGGCGCCGCCGCGGTGTCCGTGGCGCTGGTGCCCGGCCCCGGTCGGGTGGTCTCGACCGACGGGCCGGTGCGGATCGCGCTCGACGCCGACGCCGGCCTCGGCCTGCCGCGCCGACGGTACCTGCGCGCCGACGCCGCCGATCCCGCGGCCGACGCGCCGCGGTTCGACGTCAAGGTCCGGGCCCAGGCCGCCGGCGCCCACGCGCTGGCCATCGAGGCGCGGTTCTGGCTGTGCGCGCGGCAGACCTGCCGGCCGATCGTGGCCACGCGCGCGGTCACGATCACGGTGGCGACGCCGCCGATCGACGCCGGGGTCGACGCGCCGATCGACGCCGGGCGCGACGCGGCGGTCGACGCCGGGCGCCGCCGGGGGCGTCCGTGACCCAGGGCCCGCCGCGCGTGCCGCCGTGGCTCCTGATCGCCATGGTGCTGGCGGGCGCGGCGATGTTCGCGCCGTTCTGGACCTGGCTGGTGCTGGCGGTGTGGGTCGGGCAGCTGGGCCGGCGCATGGTGCCGCCGCTGACCCGCCTGACCGGCCGCAGTCAGCGGGCGGCGGCGGTGCTGACCGCGGCCTTGATCGCGCTGCTGGTCGTGCCGATCGGCCTGATCGTCGGGACGCTGATCGGCGACGCGATCGTGCTGGCGCGCCGGCTGGTAGCGTCACCCGAGGTCCGGCAGGTGTTCGAGAAGCTGGTCACCCGCGGCGCCACCGACGGCGACAGCAACGACCCATTCAAGCTGCTGGTCGAGCATGGCGACCGGGCCTGGAACCTGGTGTCGGTGGTGTTCACCGTCGCGACCAAGATGCTGCTCGGGCTGTTCGTGTTCCTGTCGGCGACCTACGCGGTCCTGGCCGACGGGCCGCGCGGCTACCGGTGGTTCGAGGACTACCTGCCGCTCGATCCGCGCATCACCCGGCGGTTCGCGGCGGCGTTCACCGAGACCGGGCGCGGGCTGTTCATCGGGGTCGGCGGCGCCGGCCTGGCCCAGGCCGCGGTCGCCACCGTCGCCTACGTCGTGCTCGACGTGCCCGAGCCGCTGGTGCTGGGCCTGCTGACCCTGGTGGCGTCGGTGGTGCCGTCGGTCGGGACCGCGATGGTGTGGGTGCCCGTGGCCGCCGGCCTGTGGCTGACCGGCCGCCCCGACGCCGCGATCGGTATGGCGGTGGTCGGGGTCGCGGTGATCGGCTCGATCGACAACGTCGTGCGGCCGGTGCTGGCGCGGCGCGGTCAGCTCGATCTGCCGTCGGTGGTGATCATGATCTCGATGTTCGGTGGGCTCGCGCTGGTCGGCGCGTCGGGCGTGGTGCTGGGCCCGCTGGTGGTGCGGCTGGCCAAGGAGGCGATGGCGATCGCGCGCGAGGCGCGGATCGCCGACGCGGCCCCCCACGCCCCAGGCCACCACCGACGCCCACCAGGCAACGGCCGCCACTGACGGGCCGCCACCGACGCGGCCACCACCGCTCCGCCAGGAGTCGCACCATGAACCCATGCCTCGTCGTCATCCCGTGCGCGCTCGCGCTGGCCTGCACCCACCCCGCGCCGGCCGCGCCGCCGCCGCAGATCGGCAACCGCCCGGGCCCGCTCACCACCGTCGACGCGTCCGCGGGGCTGCGCGACGGCGCGCTGTGGACCTGCCAGATCGACGACTACGATCCGCAGCCGTGCCGCCTGGCGCGCCGGGGCGATGGCTGGTTCATCAGCAAGCTCCTGGGCTCGCAGCGCTTCCGCGGCGCGATCGCCTTCACCCCCGACGGCGCGCGCCTGTCGGGCGAGTACTTCTGCCCGTGGGGCGACTGCACCATGCCGATCGACGTGGCCTTCACCCGCGACGGCGACCGCTACCAGGCCGTCGGCGACGGCGGCGATCTGGCGCCGCCGACGATCTCGCTCCGCTACGACGCCGACGACGACGCCGCGTTCGGCGGGGCCGGCTACGGCGGCCTGACCGGCGACGAGCGCTGAACGGATCCTGGAGCGCTCGGCGCAGGGCCTGGACGCCCCTCGAGGTGCCGGCCCGGTCCGAGGCCGCTGACCTCGGGGTCCCCGCACCTGCCCCGCCTGGCGTCAGGCCGCCCCGCTGAGGCTCAGGTCCAGTCGGTGATGACCTCGCGCAGCTCGCCGACCCGGGCCTTCGACAGCGCGCCGACCGCGGCCAGCGCGAGGCCGGCCGGCGCGATCACCCGGCGCGCGGTCGCGATCAGATCGTCGGGCGTCACCGCGTCGATCGCGGCCAGGCGATCGGCCAGGGCCGGCGGCGGGTAGTAGAGCGCGGTGCCGCCGAACCAGCCGGCCATCGCCGACGGATCGTCGAGCGACGCGATCGTCTCGTAGCGGTAGCGCGTGCGGATCTTGACCATCTCCTCGGCGGTGATCGCGGTGTCGCGCAGCCCGCCGGCCAGGCCGAGGATCTCGCCCACCAGCTTGGGCAGCTTGGCGTTGGCGGTGGCGCTGGTGATCTCGAACAGCGCCGCGTCGGCCAGGGGCTCGATCGCCGCGCCGATCGAGTAGGCCAGGCCCTGCTGATCGGCGAGCTGGTAGTGCAGCCGGGTCGACATGCCGTCGTCGAGCGCGCGCAGGAGCGCCACGAACGCCGGGTAGGCGGGATCGACCTCGGGCACGCCCCGGAACAGGATCGACAGCGTGGTCTGCGAGCCCGAGTCGCGGACGTGGCGCCAGCGGGCGGTCGGCGGGATCGCCGGCGCCGGCGCCGGCTCGGCCAGGGCCCCGCGCGGCAGGTCCTCGAGGCACCGGGCCGCGGCCACGATCGGCGCGTGCTCGACCGGCCCGGCCACGCACAGGATCGTGTTGGCGGCGCCGTAGAAGCTCGCGAAGTGGCGGCGGACGTCGGCGTCGGCGAAGCGCTCGACGTTGGCGCGCGGGCCGATGATGCGCTGGCCCAGCGGGTGCTCGGCGAAGGCGAGCCCACGGGCGATGTCGTCGACGTTGATCTCGACGTCGTCCTCGTCGTAGTCCTCGCTCATCTCCTCGAGGATCAGCGTCCGCTCGCGCTCGATGTCGCCGAACCGCGGCCGGGCCAGCAGCTCGGCCAGGAGCGCGAGGCCGGCCCCGACCTGCTCGGGCACGAAGCCCATCGTGAACAGCGTGTAGTCGCGGCCGGTCTCGGCGTGGAGCGTCGAGCCCAGCGCCTCGATCGCGGTGTTGAGCGCCAGCGAGGTCGGGTACCGGTCGGTGCCACGGAACAGCATGTGCTCGACGAAGTGCGACAGGCCGCTGTCGGTGGGCACCTCGAACCGCGAGCCGACCTTGATGAACGCCGCCACCGTCACGGTGTGCAGGTGCGGCAAGGCCACCGTCGTCACCCGCAGGCCGTTGCCGAGGGTGGTCGTGGTCACGGAGGGATCGACGGGAGTGCGCACCGGCGGCGGTATACCGCACCCGGCCCCGACGTGCGGCCCGCCACGGGTCCGACGGTCGGGTTGACGTCGCCGGGGCCTGGGCGTATCACCGGGGCAATGTTCAAGAAGATCGTCATCGCCGAGGACGATGACGCCATCGCCCACATGGTGAGCATGGCGCTGGGCGACGCCGGCTTCTTGTGCCTGCGCGCGTACGACGGCGACGAGGCGCTGCGGCTGGTCCGCGCCCACGATCCCGATCTGCTCGTGCTCGATTGGATGATGCCGCGCGTCGACGGCATCGAGGTCGCGCGCCGGCTCAAGAGCGACGTCATGTGGTCGCGCACGCCGATCCTGATGCTGACCGCGCTGGCCACGGTCGAGCAGCAGGTCGAGGGCCTCGAGGCCGGCGCCGACGCCTACATGACCAAGCCGTTCGACCTGCGCGAGTTCGGCGCCCGGGCCCGGGCGCTGATCCGCGCCACCAAGCGCGAGCGCGATCGCAACCCGACCACCGATCTGCCCGGGTCGCGCGCGATCGACGAGCACCTGACCGAGGTGCTCAAGAGCGGCAACGTCGTCGCGGCGCTGCACATCGACGTGCTGAACTTCGACGGCTACGCCGACGCGGTCGGCTTCGCCCGGGCCGAGGACGCGGTCCGGGCCCTGGCCAAGCTGGTGCTCGAGCAGGCCCGCGCGCACGGCGACGGCGCGGCGTTCGTCGGCCACCTCGGCGGCTCCGACTTCATCACCGTGGTCGCGGCCGCGCAGGCCGAGGCCCTGGCGACCGCGCTGGTCGCGCGCATCCGCGCCGCCAAGACCGAGCTGTTCGGCGGCGACACCGGCACGCGGCTTCCTGTGGATCTGGCGCCGGTGGTCGCGGTCGCCACGACCGCCGACCTCCCGGCCGGGGCCAACGATCAACTCGCGCGCCGCCTGGGCGCGGCGATGCGGACCGCGAAGCAGGCCGCGGACGGCGGCTTCGTGATCTGGCACGGGTGAGCGAGCCGCGCGCGTGACCGATCGCCGCGACGACGACGGCGGCGCCGCCGAGGTCGCCGCCGACGCTGGCCGCGCCGACACCGTCGCCTCCGACGCCGACCCGTCGCCGTCGAGCGGCACCCCGACCGGTCGCGCCAGCGCCGCGATCGCGGCGGGCCCCGGCACCCAGCTCGGGCGCTACCTGCTCGGCGACGAGCTCGGCGCCGGCGGCATGGCCACGGTCTTCCGCGCCCGCGACGTCGAGCTGCGCCGCGACGTGGCGGTCAAGGTCCTGTTCCCGCACCTCGCGCGCAAGCCCGAGCTGACCCGGCGGTTCCAGCGCGAGGCCCGGGCCGCGGCCGGCCTCGAGCACGCGAACATCCTGCGGGTCTACGACGTCGGCACCGACGGCACGGCCTACATCGTCATGGAGCTGGTGCGCGGCCAGAGCCTGCGCGAGCGCGCCGAGGCCGACGGCCCGCTGCTCGCCGAGCTGGTGGCGGCGATCGGCGCGCTCCTGTGCGACGCGCTGGCCGTGGCCCACGCCGCCGGCGTGGTCCACCGCGACGTCAAGCCGGCCAACGTGATGATCGCCGACGACGGCCGCCTGCTCCTGACCGACTTCGGCGTGGCGCGCCTCGACGACGACGACTCGCTGGTCACCCGCACCGGCGCGCTGCTGGGCACGCCCAGCTTCATGGCGCCCGAGCAGGCCCACGGTCCGGTCGACGCCCGGGCCGACCTGTACTCGGTCGGCGTGACGCTCTACCAGCTCGTGACCGGCTCGCTGCCGTTCGCCGGCTCGACGGTGAAGATCCTGGCCGAGGCCCAGAAGGGCGCGGTGCCGGCGCTGCGCCGCGCGCCGGCGGTGGGCGCGCCGCTGTCGCGGTTGATCGCGCAGCTGATGGATCCCGACCCATCCTTGCGCCCGGCCGACGCCACGATCGCCGCGGCGGCGCTGCGGCGGCTGGTCACCGACGGCGGGCTCGGCGAGCCGCGCGACGAGGTCCGCGCGTTCGCGGCCGATCGCGCGGGCTTTCGCGCGGCGCGACTGCCGGCGGTGCTGGCCGCGCTGACCGCCACCGCCGAGGCCGCGGCCGCGCGCGGCGCCACCGCGACCGCGCTGGCCACCTGCGATCGCCTGCTCGCGCTCGCGCCCGAGCACGCCGCCGCGACCGCGCTGCTCGCGCGCCTGACCCGCCGCGATCAGCGCCGGCGGCTGGTGATCGGCGGCGGCGTCGCGGCGCTGGTGGTCGCCGGCGCGGGCGGCGGCTGGCTGGCCCTGGGCGGTCGCGGCCACGCGCCGGCGGCGCCCGCTGCGGCGCTGATCGACGCCGGGCTCATCGACGCCGGGCGGATCGACGCCGCGGTCGAGGCGGCGCCGATCGAGGCCGGGCCGACCGACGCCGCGCCCATCGACGCGCCGACCGACGCTGCGCCCCGCCGCGACGCCGCGGCGCAGCTCGGCGCGATCCCGACCGACGCCGCGCCCCGCCGCGACGCCGCGGCGCAGCTCGGCTCGGTCCCGACCGACGCCGCGCGCGTCGACGCCGCGCCCATCGACGCCGCGCCCCGCGACGCGCCCGCGCTCGCCATCGACGCCGCGCCGGCGCCCGCGATGCTCACGCTCGTGTTCGACACCTGGTGCGATCTCACCGTCGACGGCAAGCCCCGCGGCCGGGCCTCGCGCCAGCCGATCGCGCTCGCGCCGGGTCGGCACCAGCTCGCGTGCAAGCAGGGCCTCGGCCAGGGCGCGTGGAGCCAGGACCTCGTGGTCGGCGCCGGCGAGGTCCGCACGGTCGAGGGCACGCTCTTGGCCCCGGTCGTGGTCGAGAACGGCCTCGCCGAGTCGGTGCGCCTGCAGGACCACACGCTGGCGCGCGGCGCCACGGCGACGCTGCGCCCGGGTCGGGTCCGGGTCGAGATCGTCCGCGCCGGCCAGCCGGCGGCGCTGGGCTGGGTCACCCTGCCGCGGGTACCGCGCTGCACGCTGCGCACGAGCCCCGAGCTCGACTGCTATCCGTGATCCGCGACACCGGCGTCCGGATCAGCGCGCCCCCGGCCGGTCGGCCTGTGCGATATCCTGGGGTTGTGGGTGGCAAGCTGGTTGCAAACCGCCAGAGCATGATCGCCGTGCGCGCATGCCTGGGGATCGCCGTCGCGGCGACCGGCTGCCTGTACCTCGAGCCCATCAACGAGCGCCCCAGCGCCGAGATCAAGCGGATCGGCGATGGGCTGGTCTACCGCGGCGACGAGCTGTCGTTCGTCGCGGTGATCGACGATCCCGACCACGACCCGGTCGACCTGCAGTGGCGCGGGCAGGCCTGCGATCGCCCCGTCGCCGATCCGGCCCACCGCTGCTCGGCGGTCGAGACCGGCACCGACCTCGGGTTCGACTTCACCGTGCCGGTCGTGGTCGACGGCGCGCCCGCGACGCTCCTGATCATCACGCTCGAGGTCACCGACGTCCACGGCGCGGTGGCCTCGCCACGCCAGACGCTCGAGCTGCCGATCGCCAACCACCCACCCACGCTGGCCCTGCAGCGGCGCGGCCGCGAGCTCATGGGCGAGTTCCCGGTCGGCGTGCCGATCACCGTCAGCGCGCGCGCCACCGACGTCGACACCGACGCGGTGGCCCTGACCTGGACGCTGTTCCCGGCCACGACGTCGCGGCCCGAGGACCTGGTGTTCGACCGCCTGCCCGATCCGCCCAGCGGCGGCGAGGAGTACCGGCTCGTCCCCGACGTCGCCGGCGACTACCTGGTGCGGGTCGTGGGCGACGACGGCACCGACACGGCCCAGGCCGAGGTGACGATCGCGGTGCGCCCCGATCACGCGCCGTGCCTGGGCGCGGTCGAGCCGGCCACCGCCGCCGGCGCCGTCGTGATCGCGCTCGCGCCGCGCCGGTTCGCGGTCGTCGTCGTCGCCGACGATCTCGACGTCTACCCGCCGCCGCCGCCCGACGATCCGTTCCTCGGCGCCGCCGAGCTGGCGTGGTCGATGCGCCCGGTCGGCGCGCCCGGCTTCACCGCGATCGGCGACGGCGCCGCGGTCGACTTCGATCCGGCCACGTTCGCGCCCGGCGACCGGATCGAGCTGCGGGTCGAGGTCGCCGACCGCACCCACCGCTGGCCCGCGCAGGCGCCGGCGTGCGCCGTCGACGCCGCCGCGTGCAGCGTCGAGCCGCCGGCGAGCTGCACCCAGCGGCGCACCTGGCTGGTGGAGGCCCGATGAGGCGCACCATCGTCGCGATCGTGATCATGCTCGCCGCCGCGTGCGGGGCCGAGGGGCTACACCGGCGACGACGGCGGCCAGTGCGCGGTCGCCGTCCAGTTCGAGCCGGCCGACCCGGTCGCGCCGGCCACGATCACCGCGCGCGCGACGGCCACCGGCGTCGCCGGCGTGCTGACGTACAGCTGGAGCGTGCGCCACCGCGGCGCCGACGTCGCGACCACGCGCCGCACCACCGACGGGCGCGACGTCGACTTCGTCGCCGATCAGCCCGGCGTCTACGAGGTGACGCTCGACGTCACCGGCGGCTCGGACGCGTGCCCGACCTGGGTCGGCGACAAGAACGTGCGCGACCCCGGCGCCATGGCCGGGAGCCTGCGGCTCCGCTTCACGCCGCCGGCCAGCGCCGGCGCGCCCACCCAGGAGCGCCTGGTCGTCGTCCCCGGCGGCGCCGACTTCGCCGCCGGCGTGCTGGCGATCGATCCCGGCGAGTCGTGGGCGATCGTCGTGCGCGACGGCGGCGGCGCCGCGGTGCCGGCGTACGTCCGCCTGACCTCGCGGGCCACGCCCGACGCCACGATCGAGGTGATCACCAGCGCCGGCGGCGGCGAGCGCGCCGACCTGGCGACCGGCCGCTACGACGCGCTCGTGATCCCGCTGGTCGACGACCTGGCGCCGGCGGTGCGCACCAACTGGGAGCCGGCGCTGGGCGCGCTGCAGGTCGCGGCCGGCACGACCGTCGCCGGCACGGTCCACGACGCCGGCGGCGGCCCGGTGGTCGGCGCCCGGGTCTCGATCGCCGGCGCCAGCGATCTGGCCCCGTCGACGGTCGCCACCACCGCCGCCGACGGCACGTTCGCGATCAACTGGCAGGCCCGCGCCGACGCGACGCTCGTGGTCGCGCCGCCGATCGCCACCGGGCTCGCGCGCCTGACCGCCCCGCTGGCCGGGCTGGATCTGACCACGCCGCTCGACGTCCGCTACCAGGCGGGGCACCCGGTGGTCGATCTCGGCGGCGTGCCGGTGCGGGCCGGCGGCGCGCTGGCGGCGTCGGGCCACGTGCTGTTCGCGCTCGATCTCGGCGTGGTCGCGACCGTCACCGACGGGGTCACCGCGACGATGGCCGAGGGCCACCACCGCGATCGCGTCGCCGTCGACGCCGCCGGCCGCCTGGCGCCGTACCGCGCCACCGCTGGCAGCGGCCGGGCGTTCGTGATCGGCGCCCCCGGGCCCGGGGCGGTGGCGCTGCTCGACCTCGCGCAGCCGCTGTCGGCGATCGACGCGCCCGCGAGCGCGACCCTGGTCGGCGTCACCGTCGACGCGGCCGCCGCGCCGGTGGCGGGCGCGCGCCTGACCGCGACCGTCGACGGCGACCTCGCCCACCTCGACGCGCCGACCGCGACCGCGGTCGCCGGCGCCGACGGACGCTTCACGATGGCGCTGGCGCCGGGCGCCACCTACCAGCTCGCGATCGTCGATCCGCGCGCCCGCGTCGCCGCGCGCCGCCTGGCCGTGAGCGCCATCGACGGCGACCTCGGCCTGGTGACGCTGCCGCCGGCGGTGCGCGTGCGCGGCACGGTGCGGCTGGTCGGGCAGAGCGTCGGCCTGCCCGACGTCGGCGTGACCGCGCTGTGCGGCGGCTGCGCCGGGCTCGACCGCACCCGGCCGCTCGGCGAGGCCGTGTCCGACGTCGCCGGTGACTTCGCGGTGGTCGTCCCCGATCCAAGCGCGCCGCCGTGATCCATTGCTACCATCGCGCCCGCGTGCGCGTCGCCGTCCTGCTCGTCGTGCTCGGCCTGGCCGCGGTCGGCGCCCCGGTGCGCCCGGCCCGCGCCGATCCGACGTCGACGATCGCGGTGATCCCGCTGGTCGCCGAGCGCCGCCTGGCGCTCTACGGCGCGCCGGTGGCGAGCGAGCTGGCCACGGCGCTGCGCACCGCCGGCTACGAGGTCGTGCTGGTGTCCGACGTCGCGGTGGTGCCGTCGCGCGCGTGGCTGGTCGTCGACGGTCGCCTGGTCGCCGGCGCCGGTCGCGGCGACCGCAAGGCCGTGACGATCGAGCTGCGCATCCGCGATCCCGAGCACGGCGTCGACGTGCAGCGGCTCGCGTCCCGGGCCTCGGCCCTGGCCTCGATCGACGCCGCCACGCGCGACCTCGCGGTCGATCTCACCGCCGCGATCGCGACCGCCGCCGCGGCCCGCGCCCGCGCGCTGGCCCCGCCGGTCGCGCCGATCGTCGTCGCGGCGGATCCCGACGCGCCGCCGCCGCCGCCTCCTCCACCCCCGATCGATCACCGGCCGGGCGCCCGCCTGGTCGTGCGCGGCCGGCCGCTGCACGATCGCGCCGGCGCCGACCTCGACGTCGCCGCGCTGACGCGCCCGGCGCTGGCGCACCTGGCCGAGCGGCTCGGGTACCGGCCCGGCGACGATCCTGCGGCCGAGCTGGTCATCACCTCCGAGCTGGTGTGGGTCGCCGCCGGGTTCGAGGGCGAGGTCCCGGTCGGCCGCGGCCGCGCCCGGGTCATGGTCGCGCGCGCGGGCCGCACGATCTTCGATCGCGTGGTCCGGACCGACACCGTGGTCGGCAGCCGCGGCGACCGCGTCGACACCGTCGTCCGGCAGATCGCGGCCCAGGCGGTCGACGTCGTGCTGCCGCGGATCCGCGAGCAGCTCGAGGCCGCGCGATGACCGGCGCGCTCCCCCGCGCGCTGGCCGTGCTGCTGTGCCTGGCGACCGCGACCGCCGCGGCCCAGCCCGGCGGCGCCGCCGATCCGCTCGCGGCCGCCACCGCCGCCGCCGAGCGCCACGACTGGCCGACGGTCGAGGCGCTGGTCGCGCCGATCGCCGACGCTGGCGGCGCGCCGCGCGGCGATCGCGCCGAGGCCAACCGCCTGCTCGGCCTGGCCGCGCTCGATCGCGGCGACGCCGCCGCCGCCGAGGCCCGCTTCCTCGCGTACCTGAAGCTCGACCTCGACGGGCGCCTCGATCCCGGGCTGTACCCGCCGGAGGTGATCGCGTTCTTCGAGGACGTGCGCGGCCGCCACGCCGCCGAGCTGCGCGCGCTGCGCCCGCGCCCGAAGCGCTCGCTGGTCCTGAACCTGCTGCCCCCGGCGGGCCAGTTCCAGAACCACCACCGCACCAAGGCCTGGACGCTCGCGATCGTCGGCGGGACCCTGCTCGCGGCCAACGTGACGAGCTACGCGCTCTTGCGCTCGTGGTGCAGCGACGACGGCACCTGCGATCACTCGGGCAGCGCGCGGGTCCTGCGCAACGTCAACCTCGGCGCCGGGATCGGAACCGCCGCGCTCTACCTCTACGGCGTGTGGGACGGACTCCGACACTTCTCCCGGACGCCGTCGAGGACCATCGCGCCCATGGCATTCTCGCAGGGTGCAGGTGTGGGTGTCGCCGGCGTGTTCTAGGTCGGGGGCGATCACCCACGGTCGTCGCCCCCCATGCGTACACGATCTGTCTTGATGTCGTCGACAAACTAGGGCCCACGACCCCCGTTTGACGTTGTGCGCTGGTGATCGCACCGCTACTATCGTTCGCGGTGCGTCAAGCCATCCCGTTCGGCAAGTACCTCCTCCTGGATCGGATCAGCGTCGGTGGCATGGCTGAGGTCTTCAAGGCCAAGAGCTACGGCGTCGAGGGGTTCGAGAAGGTCATCGCGATCAAGCGGATCTTGCCGTCGATGGGCGAGGACCGCGACTTCATCAAGATGTTCATCGACGAGGCGAAGATCGTCGGGCAGCTCGCGCACGCGAACATCTGCCAGATCTTCGAGCTGGGCCGCACCGACGGCGCCCACTTCATCGCGATGGAGTACATCTGGGGCAAGGATCTGCTGCAGATCCAGAACCGGGCCCGCAAGCTCAAGCAGCAGCTGCCGGTGCCGATGGCGTGCTTCATCGTCGCCAAGGTGCTCGAGGGCCTCGACTACGCCCACAAGAAGCGCGACGCGCTCGGCCGCCCGCTCGAGATCGTGCACCGCGACTGCTCGCCGCAGAACGTCCTCATCTCGTACGAGGGCGAGGTCAAGATCATCGACTTCGGCATCGCCAAGGCGGCGTCGCGGAGCTCGAAGACCCAGGCCGGCGTCCTCAAGGGCAAGTTCGGGTACATGTCGCCCGAGCAGGTCCGCGGGCTGCCGCTCGATCGCCGCTCGGACGTGTTCTCGGCCGGCACGATCCTCTACGAGTGCCTGTCCGGCGATCGCCTGTTCGTCGGCGAGACCGACTTCTCGACGCTCGAGAAGGTCCGCAACGTCGACATCCCGCGGCCGCGCCAGGTCAACCCGAACATCCCGGAGGCGGTCGAGGCGATCATCATGAAGGCGCTGGCGAAGGACACCGCCGATCGCTACCAGTGGGGCGGCGAGATGGTCGCGGACCTGCAGCGCTTCCTGATGTCCCAGGACGCGGTGTTCACGGCCAAGACCTTGTCGTCGTGGCTCAAGGACGGCTTCGCGCCCGAGATCGATCGCGAGCGGCAACAGCACGAGTCGTTCAAGAAGCTCGGCCGCGAGGGGTTGATCGCCGGCGTGCCCCAGGCCGAGGCCAAGCTCGACGTCACCGAGCACCTCGGCGAGGCCGGCAAGGCCGAGGACCCGACCATGCTCGGCGGGCCCAACTTCGACGACATGATCGAGGAGGCCGCGGCGGCGACGGCGGCGGCGGCGGCGGCGGCGGCGGTGCCCGCGGCCCGCGGCAAGGACGACGAGTTCGCCGAGGAGGGCCCGACGGAGATCTTCGGCGAGATCAGCGAGGTCGGCGACGCCCCGCCGGCCCCGCCGGCCGCGCCCGCCGTGGTGCTCGCGCCCAACGCCCGGCGCCCGACGACCGTCAACCAGCGCAGCGACGCGCCCCCGCCGCTCCCGCCGCCGGCGCGGCCGGCCACGCCGCCGCCGGTCTCGCACGCGGAGGATCCCACGATCTCGCCGCTGGGCATGCCGATGCTCCCGGTGCCGCAGGCGCCGCTGCCGGCCGCGGCGGCGCAGAACCCCAACGCCCGCACCATGCTCGGGATGCTGGCGCCGTCGCTGCCGGGTCATCCGGGCGCGCAGCCGTCGCACCCGCCGATGCCGCTGGCGGCGCCGCCCAGCGCGCAGCACGAGGCGGCGCCCGGCGCCTATCCCGGCTACGGCGGTGGCGGGCCGGTCGGCGCCGGCCAGCCGAGCTACGGCGCCTCGCCCTACCAGCAGGCCGGCGATCCCGCGTACGGCTACCAACCGCAGCCGCCCCCGCAGCAACAGCCCTACGGCTACAGCGCCGGCCCCGGCTACGGCTACCCGGCCGGGCCGCAGTCGCAACCGAACTACGCGGCGACGCCGATGGGCTCGCAGCCCGGCTACGACGCCACCGGCCAGCAGCCGGTCGTCGACGTCACCGCGCGCCGGCGCAAGAAGCCGTCGCTCGCCAAGGACGTGATGATCGGCATCGCGATCGCCGCGGTGGTGCTCGGCGCGTTCGCGGTGGTGAAGTTCGTGATCCTGGTCGACAAGAAGGCGCCCGCGGCCGCCGCGGCGACCACCGGCTCCGACACCACCACCGCCGCGCTCGAGATCGCGGTCACCGAGGGCAGCGGCGGCCAGGGCCCGGCCGAGGTCTTCGTCGACGGCGTCAAGCGCGGCGTCACCGCCGACGGCAAGCTGACCATCGCGGTGCTGGCCGGGACCTCGCACCAGATCAAGGTCGCCCGGGTCGGGTCGGTCCCGTGCGAGCGCGCGCTCGAGGTCGTCCCCGGCAAGACCACGCCGGTGCCGTGCGAGCTCAAGGCCGAGGCCGCGGCCACGGCCGCGACCATCGACGCGGGCACGGCCGACGGCGGCGCGGTCGAGTTCGACGCGGCCGCGATCGAGGTCGACGCGGGCGTCGACGCTCAGCTGATCGACGCGGCGCCGAAGGTAGCGGTCAACGACCGGGATCCGCCCGAGGATGATCACGCGAGCGCCGGCTCGAACCGGTCGGGCAGCGGCTCCGGCTCGAGCAAGGCTGGCAGCGGCTCGAGCAAGGCTGGCAGCGGCTCCGGCTCGAGCAAGGCTGGCAGCGGCTCCGGCTCGAGCAAGGCCGGCAGCGGGTCGGGCTCCGGCTCGGGCTCGACCAAGGTCGGCCCCAGCGGCCGGATCGATCTCGGCAGCGGCAGCGGCTCGAGCAAGCCCGGCAGCGGCTCCGGCTCGGGCTCGAGCAAGCCTGGCAGCGGCTCGGGCTCGAGCAAGCCCGGCAGCGGCTCCGGCTCGAGCAAGCCCGACCCCGGCGCGGGCGAGCCGACCGCTGGAGAGGGCTACCTGATCGCGTACACCACGCCGTTCGCGGCGGTGACCGTCGACGGCGTCGCGCGAGGCACGACGCCGATCACGCCGCGCCAGAAGATCCCGCTGTCGCCCGGCCTGCACAAGGTGCTGTTCAAGGTCGGCAGCGAGAGCTGGGCCTACACGATCAAGATCGTGGCCGGCAAGACCACGACGTTGAGCCGCGACCTGCCCGTCAAGCAGTAGGAACGGCGCCTGCAAGGCCCACGAGCATGACGTCCCCCGTCGTCGACGAGCTCCAGCGTCAGCACGCCCACCTGCGCGCGCTCCTGGATCGCTGCGACGCGCTCCTCGCCGATGCCGAGGCCGGCCGCGCCGACGCCGACGCGCTGACGACCGCGGTCCGGGCCATGGCCCGCGCGCTGAGCGAGCACCACACCTACGAGGAGGCCCACCTCGAGCTGCTCGGCGACGACCCGCGCCACGCCGGCCATCACGAGGCGCTGGCGCTGGGCCTGGACGACCCATCGGTGCGCGCGCTGACCACGGTGCTGCGAGATCTGCGCGAGCACCTCGCCCGCGAGGACGCGGTGCTCGCCGGGCTGTGAGCCGCGGGCGGCCTGGACCTGTCGCCAGATCAGAGCGGCGCGCCGGCGCTGAGGACAACTCGTCGCAGGGCGCCCATGCAGCACCTGCGCAGCCGCTGCACCGGGTTCCGCCCGAGGTGAACGGGTACGCAGAAGGTGCGCGGAAGTGCAGGCCCTGTCAGGCACGCCGGTTGCGTAGGCCGTGCGCACGATGAAGCAACCCGATGTCTTGCGCTATGACGACGCCATCGTCCGCAAGTTCGTGGTCGCGACGGTGGTGTGGGGGATCGTCGGCATGCTGGTCGGGCTCCTGCTCGCCCTCCAGCTCGCGGTCCCCGACCTCAACTTCGCGCCCTACCTGACTTTCGGTCGACTCCGCCCGCTGCACACCAACGCGGTGATCTTCGCCTTCGCCGGCAACGCGCTCTTCGGGGCGGTGTACTACTCGACGCAGCGCCTGGTGAAGGCCCGGCCGCTCTCCGACACGCTGTCCCTCATCCACTTCTGGGGCTGGCAGCTGATCATCGTGTCGGCGGCGCTGACCCTGCCCCTGGGCTTCACCCAGGGCAAGGAGTACGCGGAGCTCGAGTGGCCGATCGACATCTCGATCGCCGTGGTCTGGGTGATCTTCGCCGTCAACTTCTTCGGCATGCTCCGCAACCGCCGCGAGCAGCACCTGTACGTCGCGGTCTGGTTCTACATCGCGACGATCGTCACGGTCGCGATCCTCCACATCTTCAACAGCATGGCGGTGCCGTGGAGCCCGCTCAAGAGCTACTCGATGTACGCCGGCGTCGAGGACGCCTTCATGCAGTGGTGGTACGGGCACAACGCGGTGGCGTTCTTCCTGACCACGCCGTTCCTCGGGCTCATGTACTACTTTCTGCCCAAGGCCGCCGAGAAGCCGGTGTTCAGCTACCGGCTGTCGATCCTGCACTTCTGGTCGCTGGTGTTCATCTACATCTGGGCCGGGCCGCACCACCTGCACTACACCGCCCTGCCGCAGTGGGCGTCGACGCTGGGCATGGTGTTCTCGGTGATGCTGTGGATGCCGTCGTGGGGCGGCATGATCAACGGCCTGCTGACCCTGCGCGGCGCCTGGAACCGCGTCGCGGCTGACCCGGTGCTCAAGTTCTTCGTCGTCGGCATCACCTTCTACGGCATGTCGACCTTCGAGGGGCCGATGATGTCGATCAAGAGCGTCAACGCGCTCTCGCACTACACCGACTGGAACATCGCCCACGTCCACGGCGGCGCGCTGGGCTGGGTCGGCTTCATGAGCTTCGGCATGATGTACTGGCTGGCGCCGCGCCTGTTCCAGACCAAGCTGTTCTCGACCAAGCTGGCGACGATCCACTTCTGGGTCGCGACGATCGGCATCGCGCTGTACGTCGTCGCGATGTGGGCCGCGGGCATCACCCAGGGCCTGATGTGGCGCGCGTTCGACGACAGCGGCCGGCTCCAGTACCCCGACTTCCTCGAGACCGTCACGCGGCTGATGCCGATGTACTGGGTGCGCGCGCTCGGCGGCACGCTCTACATCAGCGGCATCCTGATGGCCGCGTACAACCTCTTCAAGACCTGGCAGGCGCGGCCGGCGACCTACGAGGACGTCGCCGTCGAGGTGCCGCCGCGCATCCGCGACGTCGCCAAGGCCACGGCCTCCCACGGCCACTGGCACCGCAAGTTCGAGGCCCTGCCGGCGACGTTCACCGTGCTGGTCGCGGTCGCGGTCATCGTCGCGTCGCTGTTCGAGATCATCCCGACCTTCTTGATCAAGTCGAACGTGCCCAGGATCGCCAGCGTCAAGCCGTACACGCCGCTCGAGCTCTACGGCCGCGACATCTACATCCGCGAGGGCTGCTACAACTGCCACTCGCAGATGGTGCGGCCGTTCCTCGACGAGACCGTCCGCTACGGCATCGGCGGCGTGCCGACCGAGTACTCCAAGCCCGGCGAGTTCGTCTACGACCACCCGTTCCAGTGGGGCAGCCGGCGCATCGGGCCCGACCTGGCGCGCGAGGGCGGCCGCCGCGACGAGTACTGGCACCTGCGCCACTTCGACAACCCGCGCGTGATCTCGCCCGGCAGCGTCATGCCGCGCTACCCGCACCTGCTCAAGGACGGCATCGAGTTCGGCAGCGTCCAGGCGCGCGTCAACGCGATGGTGACCTTGGGCGTGCCGTACGGCGATGACGCCAAGAAGGACGCCGGCGGCCTGGCCCGGGCCCAGGCCCAGGCGCTCGGCGCCAAGCTGGTCTCGCTCGGTGGCCCGCCGGGCATGGAGTCCAAGGACGTCATCGCGCTGATCGCGTACCTGCAACGGCTCGGCGTCGACATCCGCGCCGGCCGCAACGACCTGGCGGCCCCGGCGCCGGCCGAGACCGCGCCGGCGGGGAAGTGAGGACCTGACCATGCGCCTGACCAAGACGCGCGACGCCCGGCCGCCCACCCTCGCCGTGAGGACCTGACCATGCGCCTGACCGTCATCCTGGGCAGCCTGTCGCCAGGCCGCCCCCCACGGGGTCACGCCCCCGCGGGGCCCCCCACCAAGACGCGCGACGCCCGGCCGCCCACCCTCGCCGTGAGGACCTGACCATGCGCCTGACCGAGCTGGTGTCCGGCATGACCCCGACGCACTTCACGCAGATCGCCCTGCTGTTGTTCGTCGGCGTGTTCATCGCCATCGCCTGGCGGCACCGCCGCCACACCCCCGCCCACACCGAGGCCGCGGCCCTGCCGCTGGCCGACGACGCCGCGCCGACCGCGCGCCCGGAGATCTCCCATGAGTGACGGCTCGAAGCCCCGTCCCGACGGGCAGCTCCTGGACCACATGTACGACGGCATCCAGGAGTTCGACAACCCGCTGCCCGGCTGGTGGAGCGCGTTCTTCATCATCACGATCGTGTTCTCGGGCTTCTACCTGTTCTGGTACCACCTCGGCGGCCCCGGCAAGTCGATCGATCAGGTCTACGCCGCCGACTACAAGGCCTACGAGCAGCAGCGCATCGAGCGCGAGGCCGCGGACGTCAACGCGGTCAGCGAGGCGTCGTTGGCCACCACCGCGGCCAACCCGGAGATGCTCGCGAAGGGCCAGGCGATCTTCGTCAGCACCTGCGCGAGCTGCCACAAGGAGGACGGCTCGGGCCTGATCGGGCCCAACCTGACCGACGACAACCAGCTCCACGGCACGACCCGCAAGGACATCTTCATGACCGTCCAGGGCGGCGTGCCCAACACCGCGATGGTGCCCTGGGCCGCGCAGCTCAAGCCGGCCGACCTGGTCGCGGTCGCGGCCTACGTGACCACGCTGCGCAACCACCCCAAGCCAGGCAAGGCGCCCGAGGGCGCGCCCGTGGGCCCGTTCGCGGCGCCGTGATCGCCCCCGCACCGAACCGAGCAGTACCCCGATGAGCGTCACCCCTCCCTCCGACCGCGTCCTGTCGACGCTGAACCCCGACGGGTCCCGCTTCTGGATCCGCCCGCGCCTGTCGCCCGGTCGGTTCCTGAACCGGCGGCGGGTCGTGGCCTACGGGCTGATCGCGCTGTTCGTGTTGCTGCCGCGCATCCGGATCGGCGGGCGGCCGGCGTTCTTGATCGACCTGGTCACGCGCGAGATCTCGATCGCCGGCGCGGTGTTCCGGCCCAGCGACGGCTTCTTGCTCATGCTGCTCGGCCTGACCGTCGTGCTGACGGTGTTCTTCGTGACCGCGCTCTGGGGCCGGATCTGGTGCGGCTGGGGCTGCCCGCAGACGGTCTACCTCGAGCACGTGTTCCGGCCGATCGAGCGGCTGTGGGAGGGCAACCCCAGCGAGCAGCGCAAGCTCGACAACGCCACGCTCCCGTCGTGGCGACGGATCGGCAAGTGGGTGACCTACGCCGTCCTGGCGTTCGCGGTCGCCAACGTCTTCCTGGCGTACTTCGTCCGCACCGATCAGCTCGAGCACTGGGTGACCCACTCGCCGGCCGACCACCCGGTCGGGTTCGGCATCGTCGTGTTCGTCACCGCGCTCATGTTCTTCGACTTCACCTACTTCCGCGAGCAGACCTGCATCGTCGCGTGCCCGTACGGGCGCCTGCAGTCGGTGATGTACGACAAGCAGTCGCTGATCATCGGCTACGACACCGCCCGCGGCGAGCCGCGCGGCAAGCCGGCCAAGAAGAGCCTGCCGGTCGTCGGTGAGGCCGAGCGCAAGGGCGACTGCGTCGACTGCGGCGCGTGCGTCACCACCTGCCCGACCGGCATCGACATCCGCGCCGGGCTGCAGATGGAGTGCGTCGGCTGCGCCCAGTGCATCGACGCGTGCGACCACGTCATGGACAAGCTCGAGCGGCCGCGCGGCCTCATCCGCTACACCTCGCAGGACGAGCTGGCGGGCAAGCCGCGCAAGATCTGGCGGGTGCGCACGTTCGTCTACCCGATCCTGCTGGCGGTCGTCGGCGCGCTGTTCGTGTGGCAGCTCGGCACCCGCACCGCGACCGAGGTCTGGGTGCTGCGGCCGGCCGGCCCGACGTTCTTCGATCTCGGCGACGGCAAGGTCGCGGCCCAGGTCCGGATCAAGCTCGAGAACAAGACCCACGTCACCCGGGTCTATCAGGTCGAGCTGGTCGAGGCCGACGTCGGCACGCTGCGGACGCCGATGAAGAGCTGGACGCTCGAGCCCGGCAAGGCGGCCGAGCTGCCGCTGTTCGTCGACGCCGCGCGCTCGATCTTCGTCCACGGCCAGCACAAGGTCCACCTCCGCATCAGCGACGACCACGGCTGGCACCGGACCCTCCCGATCAACCTCGTCGGACCGGATGGTGGACCATGAGCCCAGGAGCCCGCTGGATCGCCGGCATCATCGCCACCCTCGCCGGCGGCGTCATCGCCGTCGTCACGATGATGGTGTTCGCGCAGCGCGCCAACGCCGGCCGGATCGTCGCCGACTACTACCAGCGCGCGGCCCACTACGACGACGCGATCGCCGCGGCCGACGCCAGCCGGGCGCTGGGCTGGGTCGCGACCGTCGCGCTCGCGCCCGATGGCGCCCGCGTGTGCGTGCGCGACCGCGCCGGCCAGCCGCTGGCGGCGCAGATCGAGGTCACCGCGGCCCACCGCGCCCACCCGGGCGCGCCCGCGATCGGCGGCGCGGCCCTGGGCGGCGACGGCTGCGCGACCGTGGCGCTGACGCTCGCGCGCGGCGATCACGACGTGACCCTGACCGCGGTCGCGGGCGCCGAGCGGTTCGTCGCCACGGCGGCCCGCGAGGTCGAGTGAGCGCGGTCGTCGTCGCGGCGTTCACCGCGGGCCTGACCGGCAGCCTGCACTGCGTCGCCATGTGCGGCCCGCTGGTGGGGCTGGCGTCGAGCGGGCGGGTCGGCCCGTCGGCGCGGCTGGCGCTGACCCACGGGCTCGGCCGGCTGCTCACCTACGTCGTGATCGGCGCGCTGGCCGGCCTGCTCGGCGGCGCGCTCGATCTGGCCGGCCGGCTGGCGTCGATCCAGCGGGTCGCCGCGCTGATCGCCGGCGCCGGCATCGTCGTGTGGGGGCTCATGCTCATGCGCGGCCCGCGCCGCGCCGCCGCCGCCGGCGGCACCGGCTTCGATCGCGCGCTGGTCGCGCTCGGCCGACGGCGGCCGACCGCCCGCGCGTTCGCGCTGGGCACGCTGACCGGCCTGGTGCCGTGCGGCTGGATGTGGGCGATGGTCGTGGTCGCCGCCGGCACCGGCTCGCTCGGGCTCGGCCTGGCGACGATGGCCGCGTTCTGGCTCGGCACGTCGCCGGCGATGCTGGGCGCGGCCACGGTGGTCGGCCCGCTGGTCGGGCGGCTGCGCGCGCGCCTGCCGGTCATCACCGGCGCGACCGTGATGGTGCTCGGCCTGGTGACCCTGTACGGCCGCTGGCACGACGCCGGCGCCAAGGTCGTGGCCCAGCCGAGCTGTCACTCCGTCGGAGGCGCCCGTGACCACGGCGGTCGCTGACCGACCGCTCGCGGTCGCCGCGGCCGCGCGCACCGCGTGCGCCCACTGCGGCGCCCCGTCGGCCCCGACCGACGACGGCCCGGCGTTCTGCTGCACCGGCTGCGCGGTGGTCTACCGGGCGATCCGCTCGTCCGGCCTCGAGGCCTACTACCAGGTGCGCGACGCGGCCGCGCCGGCCCGCACCACCGACCGCGGCTACGACGAGCTCGACGACGACGCCTTCCGGCACCTGCACGCGCGCGAGCGCGCCGACGGCAGCCGCGCGGTGACGCTGTTCCTCGAGGATCTGCGCTGCGCCGGGTGCGTGTGGCTGGTCGAGGCGACGCCGAGCTGCGTGCCGGGCGTGGTCGACGTCCGGGTCGACGTCGGCCGCGGCCGCTGCGACGTCGTCTACCGCCCCGACGACGTGCCGCTGTCGAAGATCGCGCGCCACCTCGATCGGCTGGGTCACCCGGTCCACCCGTTCCGCGGCGCCGAGCGCGACCTGGCCCGGCGCCGGGACGATCGGGCGACGATGTTGCGGATCGGCGTGGCCGGGGCCGGGTTCGGCAACCTGATGCTGCTCGCGGTCGGCCTCTACGCCGGCTGGTGGACCAAGATGGCGACCGACGAGCGGGCGCTGTTCCGGTGGGCGTCGATGGTGATCGCGCTGCCGACGATCGGCTACGGCTCGGTGCCGCTGTTCCGCACCGCCCTGGCCGCGCTGCGCGCGCGCCGCGCGCACGTCGACGTGCCGCTGGCGCTCGGCGTCGGGGTCGGCCTGCTCTGGAGCAGCGCCAACGTGGTGCGCGGTCACGGCGACGTCTACTTCGACAGCCTGGCGATGCTGACGTTCCTGCTGCTGGTGTCGCGCTGGATCGTGTCGCGCTCGCACCGGCGCGCCGCGACCGCCGCCGAGCTCTTGTGGACGCTGACGCCGCGCCGGGCGGTGCGGGTCGGCGCCGACGGCGCGACCGCCGAGGTCCCGCTCGAGGCGGTCGCGATCGGGGATCGCCTCCGGGTCCGCGCCGGCGAGGCGGTGCCGGTCGATGGCACCGTCGTCGCGGGCCGCTCGTCGATCGACGCCGCGATCCTCACCGGCGAGGCCCGGCCGGTCGCGATCGAGGCCGGCGCCAGCGTGTGCGCCGGCACCACCAACCTGGCGGCGCCGATCGACGTGACCGCGACCGCGGTCGGCGAGGCCACCCGGGTCGGGGCGCTGGTGCGCCACGTCGAGGAGCTGTCGACCCGCAAGGCGCCGATCGAGCGCCTGGTCGATCGCGTCGCCGGCTACTTCGTCGCGGTGGTGCTCGCGGCGGCGGCGGCGACCGCGCTGGCCTGGGGCGGCACCACCGGGATCGAGCACGCGATGGCGCTCTTGATCGTCACCTGCCCGTGCGCGCTGGCGCTGGCGACCCCGCTGGCGGTGACGGTGGCGCTGGGCCGCGCGGCCCGCGCCAGCGTCCTGGTCAAGGGCGCCGACGCGCTCGAGCGCCTGGCCACGCCCGGCCGGATCGTCCTCGACAAGACCGGCACGCTCACGCTCGGTCAACCGACCGTCGTCACCTGGGACGGGCCGGCCGAGGTGCGCGCCTGGGTCGCCGTGGCCGAGCGCGGCAGCGCCCACCCGCTGGCCCGCGCGCTGATCGCGCTGGCGCCCGACGCCGCCGCCGAGGTGGCCGAGGTCGACGAGCGCCGCGGCCTCGGCCTGCGCGCCACGGTCGCCGGCCACGCGCTCCTGATCGGCGCCCCGCGCTGGGTCGGCGCCGAGGTCGACCTGGCGCCGATCGCCGCGCGCCTGGCCGAGCTGGCCGAGCGCGGCGAGACCCCGATCGCGATCGCCGTCGACGGCGCCTGCGTCGCGGTGGCCGGCATCACCGATCCGCTGCGCCCGGGCGCGGCCGCGGCGATCGCGCGGCTGCGCGCGCTGGGCTGGCAGCCCGAGATCCTGTCGGGCGACGATCCGGCCGCGGTCGCCGCGATCGCGGCGCAGCTCGGCGGCCTGCCCGCCCGCGGCGGCGTGTCGCCCGAGGCCAAGCTCGCCCACGTCGAGGCCGCGCGCGCGGCCGGGCCGGTGGTGATGGTCGGCGACGGCGTCAACGACGCCGCGGCCCTGGCCGCCGCCACCTGCGGCATCGCCGTGGCCGGCGCCGCCGAGATCGCGATCGAGGCCGCCGACGTCTACCTGCGCACGCCGGCGATCGACGCGATCGCCGCGACCGTCGCGGGCGCCCAGGCGACGATGGCGACGATCCGGCGGAACCTGACGGTGTCGTTGTTCTACAACGCGATCGGTGGGACCCTGGCGGTGGCCGGCCTCATCCACCCGCTGGTCGGGGCGGTGATGATGCCGCTGTCGTCGCTGACCGTCCTCACCAGCTCGCTGCGCTCGCGCGCCTTCCGGGAGCCATGACCACCCTCTACCTCATCCTCATCCTCGCCCTCGGCGGCGCCGCGCTGGCCGTGGCCGCGTTCGCGTGGTCGGTGCGGTCTGGTCAGCTCGACGATCTCGACACGCCGCCGCGCCGGATGCTCACCGACGAGCTCACGCGTCGCGCACCTGACGACGCGGCATCGAAGCCGTGATCCGGGTCGCGCCCGGCCGCGGCGCGACGTCGATCACGCCGCCGCGCCGGCTGCGCACCGACGTCGCGCACCTGACGACGCGGCATCGAGACCGTGATCCGGGTCGCGCCCGGCCGCGACGCGATGTCGACCACGCCGCCGCGCCGGCGGCGCACCGACGCGCTTAGGGCCCACGCGTGAACAACTCGGTCGGTCTCGCGGCCGATCCATCCCGGCTGGCTGCGTTGCCGGCTCCGGTCCTCGGGTCACGTCCAACGAGGACGCTCCCCTCCGGTCCTCGCCGTCGCCTTGCCATCCGGGCGCCTCGTCCGCGATCCTCGATCGACTTGTTCACGCGCGGGCCCTTACTCGTCGCGCACCTGACGACGCGGCATCGAGACCGTGATCCGGGTCGCGCCCGGCTGCGACGCGATGTCGATCACGCCGGCGTGCTGGGTCACCAGGCTGTGGACGATCGCCATGCCCATGCCGGTGCCGCTCTCCTTGGTCGAGAAGAACGGCTCGTAGATCCGGGCCCGCACCTCCGGCGCCATGCCGGCGCCGTCGTCGGTGATCTCGAGCGCGAACTGCTCGTACCGGGTCGTCAGCGCGACCGCGACGTGGCCGCCCGGCGGCGCCGCCTCGATCGCGTTGCGCACCAGGTTCTGGACGATCTGGTGGACCTTGCCGGCGTCGATCTCGGCCATGACCATGCCGGGGTCGCCGGCCAGCACGACCTCGATGTCGCGGGCCAGCGCCAGCGGCCGCTCGATCTCGAGCACCTGCCGGACCAGCGCGACGAGATCGTGCTCGACCACGGCCAGGGTCGACGGCCGCGCGAACGACAGCAGCTCGTTGAGCAGCCGGGTCAGGCGCTCGAGCTCGTCGTGGACCAGCCGGGTCGGCTCGAGCAGCTTGGGGTCGTCGGCGGTGCGCTTGAGCCGGCGGCTCAGGAGCTCGAGCTGCAGCTTGGCGGCGTTGAGCGGGTTGCGGACCTCGTGGGCCAGGCCCGCGGTCAGCGTGCGCATCGCGCCCAGCTTCTCGTCCTGGATCCGGCGCTCGCGCGCGAGCAGGCGCGCCTCGGAGTCGAGCTGGTAGTGCCGCAGCATGATCGCCAGCTCGAGGTCGAACAGCTTGTCGATCGTGAGGATCGCCTGGTGAGCCTCGTCGGGCGGCAGCGCCGTCCACACCCGCGCCGCGTACTCGCCGCGGACCACGCTCATCGCGTTGAACATGTACTGCTGCGGCAGGCCGATCACGACGTGGCGCTGGCCGATGCGCGAGCGCTTCTGGTAGTAGGCCTCGTCGTGGGGCCCGCGCAGGCCCGAGTCCATCCAGTCGATCAGCGTGACCCGCAGCCGGGCCGCGCGGGCGGGGTCGCCCAGGATCGCGGAGGCGGTCGGGCTGGCGGCGACCGCGTCGTAGAACCGATCGCAGATGCCGTGGTAGTGCTGCGCCAGCACCGGCGGCAGCGCCGCGAGCCGGTCGCTGTCGGCGTCGGTGAAGCCGACGTAGGCCTTGCACTCCTCGAAGAAGTCGTTCACTCGCGGCTCGTCGGGGTGCCTGGGATGAGCGGCGGATCGTCGGGCCGGGCGCCGGCCTTGCGGTTCGCGACCTCGACCTCGGAGCGCGGCGCGGCGTTGTACTCGTGGAGCCGGTACTGGATGGTGCGGACGCTGACCCCGAGCATCTCGGCGGCCTTCGAGGTCGAGCCGCCGGTGGCCCGGAGCGTCTCGAGGATCGCGTAGCGCTCGAGCTGGGCCAGCGTCGAGCCCGGGATCGTCGGCAGGCCCGGCTGGATCGGGGTGCCCGGGCGGACGTTGGCCGGCAGGTGGCGGGGCTCGATGCGCGGCCCCTGCACCATGACGACCGCGCGCTCGATCGCGTTCTCGAGCTCGCGGACGTTGCCGGGCCAGTCGTGGGACATCAGCAGCGCCAGGGTCTCGGGCGCCAGCTCGGTCACGCCCTTGCCGTTCTCCTTGGCGAAGCGATCGAGGAAGAACTTCGCCAGGGTCGGGATGTCGGTCTTGCGCTCGCGCAGCGACGGCATGTGCAGGCTGACGACGTTGAGCCGGTAGAACAGATCCTCGCGGAAGCGCCCGCGGGCGACCTCCTCGGTCAGGTCGCGGTTGGTCGCCGCGACGATGCGCACGTCGACCCGGATGGTCTGCCCGCCGCCGACCCGCTCGAACTCGTGCTCCTGCAGGAACCGCAAGAGCTTGACCTGCAGCGCCGGCGAGATCTCACCGATCTCGTCGAGGAACAGGGTGCCGCCGTGGGCCTGCTGGAACCGGCCGTCGCGCCGGGCGACCGCGCCGGTGAACGCCCCGCGCTCGTGGCCGAACAGCTCGCTCTCGAGCAGGCTCTCGGCCAGCGCCGCGCAGTGCAGCTTGACGAACGGGCCGGCGGCGCGCGGCGACCGGTCGTGGATGGCGTTGGCGACCAGCTCCTTGCCGGTGCCGCTCTCGCCGGTGATGAGGATCGTCGCGCGGCTGGGCGCGGCCTGGTCGATCACCTCGAAGATGCGCTGCATCGCCGGGCTGTCGCCGATGATGTTGGCGGGGGCGACCCGGTCGCGGACCCGCTGGCGCAGCTGGCGGGTCTCGCGGCGCAAGGCCTGGTGCTCCAGGACCCGGGTCAGAGAAACCAGGAGCTCGTCGATGTTGATCGGCTTGGTCAGGTACTCGCTGGCGCCGGCGCGCATCGCGTCGACCGCGGACTGGACAGCGCCGAACGCAGTCATCACCACAACGACCGGCGGGTCCTCGAGGGCCCGCAGGCGCTTGACCAGCTCGATGCCGTCCATGCCGGGCATCTTCAGGTCGGTCACCACGACATCAGGTGCGAACGCCTCGACCTTGCCCAGCGCCTTGAAGGCGTCGGCCGCAGTCTCGACGTCGAACCCCTCTTCGGACAACAGCTCGGCCAGCGCGGTCCGAGCGTTTACCTCGTCGTCCACGACTAGAATTCGACCGGGAGCCACGGGGCGCTTCAACAGCCAGAATCATGCCAGGGTTGAGGGGGGGCGTCTCCGCAATCCCTGCGCGAATCGACACCTGCACCCAGGGGCTGCGCACCCGTTGCGCGCCGCCACCCGCCACCGCATGCCCTGCGCCAGGCACGGGTTGTGAAAGGGACCCCGGCATGTTCGCAGGTGCGGTCGTGCTCCCAACTGCCGAGGCCATCGCCGATCGCGCCATGGTCGCGCCTCGGTACACCAGCTATCCACCAGCCACGGCCTTCGGCCCGGTCAACGACCGGCTCGCCCTCGCCGAGCTGACCCGGCTCGGCAAGGTCGGCGCCCCACTGTCCCTGTACGTGCACGTGCCGTTCTGCCGGTCGCTGTGCTGGTACTGCGGCTGCAACGTCACGGTGACCCGGGCCCGGGACCGGGGCGATAGCTACGTCGACACGCTCGCGACCGAGATGGTGCGGGTGGCCCAGGCGCTCGACGCGCCGACCCCGGTCACCGAGATCTCGCTCGGCGGCGGCTCCCCGAACTTCCTCAAGCCGGGCGCCATGAGCGCGCTGGCGTCGGCGCTCGAGCGGTACTTCACGATCGCGCCCGACGCACGCCGCTCGATCGAGCTGGACCCGCGCGCGACCACCCCCGAGCAGATCGACGCGCTGGCCGCGGCCGGCTGGAATACGGTGTCGATCGGCGTCCAGGACTTCGACGCCCAGGTCCAGGAGATGATCGGGCGCCACCAGAGCGTGGCCGAGACCCGGGCCCTGGTCGAGCGCGTCCGGGCCGCCGGTGTTGACGACCTCAACATGGACCTGATCTACGGGCTGCCGCGCCAGACCGAGGAGTCGCTCTTGACCTCGATCGACGCGGTCGTCGAGCTCGGCCCCGATCGCATCGCGCTGTTCGGCTACGCCCACGTCCCCGAGATGCGCCCACACCAGCGGCTGCTCGAGCGCAAGGGCCGCCTGCCCGACCGCTACGAGCGCGCGGCGCTGGTGCTGGCGGCGTCGGCCCGCCTGCGCGCCGCCGGCTACGTCGCGCTCGGCCTCGATCACTTCGCCAAGCCGACCTCGCGCCTGGCCCAGGCCGCCGCGACCGGCCGCATGACCCGCAACTTCCAGGGCTACGCCGAGCGCCTCGCCGACGCCGTGATCGGCCTGGGCGCGTCGGCGATCTCGTCGACGCCGCGGGCCCACTGGCAGAACCACGCCGAGGTCGGCCCGTGGAGCGAGGCCCTGGCCAAGGGCGAGCTGCCGGTCCACCGCGGCCTGGCGTTGACCCACGACGACTGCATCCGCGGCGACGCCATCTCGACGCTGATGTGCACCGGCGAGCTCGACCTCGAGGCCTTCGGCAAGCGCTGGGACATCGACGCCGAGGGCTACTTCGCCGACGCGCTGACCGCGCTCGCCGACGACGCCGATCTGGCGACGGTCGACCGCGCCGCCCACCGGGTGGTCGCGACCCCGCTGGGCCAGGTGCTGATCCGCAACGTCTGCGCGCGCTTCGATCGCTACCACCAGCCCGGCACCCGCCGCGGCTCGGTGACGGTCTGACCCTCGCATCGCCTCTTGCCCAGGACTCGCACATGACCGACGACGCCGCCCCCCCGCGCCTGGTTCCGTCCTTCCCGACCGGCTCGACGTTCCTGATCGGCGTCGAGGTGTGCCTGTGGACCCTCTACACCGTCGGCCTGATCATGGTCATGGTCGTCGTGCTGATGACCTGAGCGGCCTCACGGTCGCATGGCTCACGGCCCGACCTGGGCCCGCAGATCGGCGGCGCGGCCAGCTGCGACCGCGCGCACCGTCGCGACCGTCTCCTCGAACCGGGCGTCGTCGATCTCCTTGCGGGGATCGAGGGCGACCAACGCCCGCGCCTGCGCGGCGTAGGCGTCGACCCGGGCCGGGAGGTCGAGCGTGTCGAGCCGATCGGCGACCGCCGCCAGCTCGACGCGGTAGGCGGCGCGGCACCCGGGGATCGCCAGGCATCGCTCGAGCACGAGGCCGCGGGCGTCGAAGATGTCGAGGGTCGGCTCGTGCGGCTTCCACGACATGTCCATGCCCCACGGCAGCAGGTAGAACTGGTCGCGGGTGGGCTCGTGGTAGGTGCGGAAGTTGTTGGGGCCGAACCGCGTGTAGCAGTAGCCGTCCCACTGCCAGACCGCCGCCTCGTAGGCGCAGTAGCGGAGGAACGCCGGCAGGTCGAGCACCGCGCCGACGTCGGCCTGGAACGTCGCGTCGGACGCGCCGGCGACGGCGGCGAACAGCCGGGTCAGGTCGGCCTTGTCGGCGACGGCCTCGTTGGTCTCGAGCTCGAACCCGTCCTCGTTGCCCGGCTCGAACTCGGCGCCGGTCTCCTCGTACAGGTTGCCGGACGGGTCGGCGAACCAGCGAGCCAGCAGGTGCCGGTCCTCG